>CBFIFR010000045.1:0-24131 GCA_965661915.1 Polaribacter sp.
GCAGCAGGAAGACAAGATCTAAGAATGCCTTTTAGACCAGATCATGGACATAAAATGTTAGACGATTTAAAAAAGAAAACCAATCCTGGGTATTCAGGAATAGGACGTTTACGTGGTTTGGCTGAATTAAGAGGCTTAGAACTAGGAATTAGACGTTCATTATAATAAAATAAAGACCTCACAGGTTTTTAAAACCTGTGAGGTATAAATCAAAAATAAAAAACAAAAACTATGGCAACAACTTTTGAAACAAGATATGCTTCGAGCCCGAAAGCAGTAAAAAAATACGATACACAAGAATTAAGAGATGAATTCTTAGTGCCTGATTTAATGCAAGAGGGCAATATAAAGTTAGTATATACACATTATGATAGATATATGGCTGGTGGTGCAATGCCAACATCAGAATCATTAACCTTAGAAACGATTGACCCTTTAAAATCTGACTACTTTTTAGAAAGAAGAGAAATGGGAATCATTAATGCTGGTGGAACAGGTACTATCATTGCAGATGGCGAAGAATTTAAAATGTTACACAAAGATGCCTTATATCTTGGTAAAGGTGTAAAGGATGTAGTTTTTAAAAGTGATGATGCAAATAATCCTGCAAAATTTTATATGAATTCTGCACCTGCGCATACTTCACATCCTACAAAACAAGTTACCAAAGCAGAAGCTAATAAAATTGAGTTAGGTAGTTTAGAAACTGCAAATCATAGAACAGTTAACCAAATGATTATTGGCGGAATCGTAACCACGTGCCAATTACAAATGGGAATGACAGAATTAAAAACAGGTTCTGTTTGGAATACAATGCCTGCTCACGTTCACGATAGAAGAATGGAAATCTATTATTATATGGACATTATGGATGAGCAAGCAGTTTGTCATTTTATGGGACAACCTCAAGAAACACGTCATATTTGGATGCAAAATCACGAAGCAGTAATTTCTCCACCTTGGTCTATTCATTCTGGTTCTGGTACTTCTAACTATACATTTATTTGGGGTATGGCAGGTGAAAACTTAGACTATAATGATATGGATGTTGCAAAAATTACAGATTTAAAATAAAACTATGTCTCAAACATTATTTGATATTACAGGAAAAGTAGCTTTAGTAACAGGTTCTACTCACGGCTTAGGAATGTCTATGGCTATGGGACTAGGAAAAGCGGGAGCCACAATTGTTGTGAACGGAAATTCATCACAAGAAAAAATAGACAAAGCAGTGGCTTTGTACAAAGAAGCAGGAATTAATGCTGTAGGTTATAAATTTAATGTTGCTGATGAAACTCAGGTTATTGAAAGCATTAAAAAAATTGAAACCGAAGTTGGCAACATTGATATTTTAGTGAATAACGCAGGTATCATAAAAAGAACGCCACTTGCAGAAATGGAAGTAGCAGATTTTAAGCAAGTGATAGATATTGATTTGGTAAGCCCTTTTATCGTTTCAAAACACGTTATTAAAGGAATGATGGAGCGTAAAGCTGGTAAAATCATCAATATTTGTTCTATGATGAGCGAATTGGGTAGAAATACTGTAGGAGCTTATGCAGCAGCAAAAGGTGGTTTGGTGATGCTAACCAAAAATATGGCTACAGAATGGGCACGTTTTGGAGTACAAGTTAACGGAATTGGACCTGGATATTTTGCAACTTCGCAAACGGCTCCAATTCGAGTAGAAGGTCATCCATTTAACGATTTTATAGTAAATAGAACGCCTGCAAAAAAATGGGGAAACCCAGATGATTTGGCAGGAGCAGCAGTTTTCTTATCCTCAAAAGCAAGCGATTTTGTAAATGGACATATTTTATATGTTGATGGAGGAATCTTAGCAACTATTGGGAAACCTTCTAATGAAGAATAAGTATTAAAAACTCAGACCTTTCAGGTTTTTAAAACCTGAAAGGTCTAAACACCATACGAAATGAAAAAAATAATCTATCTTTTTTTAACACTATCTTTTTTAAATTCTTGTGATAAAGAAAAAGATGCTTGGGGTGAAACTTTTTTAATTAAGAATAATTTAAATATCGCTAGAGAATTTGAAACTGTAGAAATTGATATTTCTAAAATCCCACTAGAAGATTTTTCAGTTACAGACTTAGAAACGAAAGAAAGGTTAATTTATCAGTTAGTTGATAAAGATTTAGATGGAAAAAATGATATTTTATTATTTCAACCAAAGATTAAAGCAAATTCATCAAAAAAGTATTATTTGACTTTTGCAAACGAAAAAAAAGACACAGTAATTAATTATTGTTACTCGCGTTTTGTGCCCGAAAGAACAGATGATTATACTTGGGAAAACAACAGAGTTGCCTTCAGAACTTTTGGACCAGTAGCTCAAAAAATGGTAGAAGATGGTGTAAAAGGAGGTACTTTATCAAGTGGAATAGATGCTTGGTTAAAACGTGTAGAATATCCAATTATAAATACTTGGTATAAAAGAAACGATGCTAAAAAAGGAGCTTATCATAAAGATCATGGTGAAGGATTAGACAATTTTCACGTGGGTGTAAGTCGTGGAATTGGTGGTACTGCTGTTAAAGTAGATACTTCGTATTATTTCTCTAGAAATTTCACTTCTTATAAAACTATCACAACTGGACCATTAAGAACAAGTTTTGAATTAACTTATGCAACTTGGGATGCTAATGGAAAACAAATTGACGAAACCAAACACATTTCTTTAGATTATGGGCAGAATTTAACCCGTTTTGAAATTGATGTAAAAGGAACAGAAACTATTGCTTCAGGCTTAACTTTGCACAATAAAAAAGGAGTTACAAACCAAGATGATGCCAACTATTGGGTAAGCCATTGGGAAACTTTAGATGATTCTGAGGTAGGAACAGGAATTGTTACCTCCAAACCCTATTTTTCAGGTTCAGAGAAATATGTTACTTCTAGAAAAGATGAGAGCAATCACTTTTTACATCTAAATGTTATTGACGGAAAAGTAATTTTTTACAGTGGTTTTGGATGGGTAAAAAGCAAGCAATTCAGCACACAAAAAGAGTGGGAAAATTATTTAACAGATTTTTCTAAAAAAATAAATAGTCCGTTAATTGTGACTAAAAACTAAATCAACCTATAAAAATGAAGAAACCTCACTTTTTTCAATTCACATATTTTTTAACGCTTTCATTATTCATTTTTGGTTGTCATTCTAAAAATGATGTAAAAACTTTACGATTAGGTCACTCTTTAGATACCCAACACCCAGTGCATAAAGCAATGGTAATTTTAGGTGAAGAACTTAAAAAACAATCTAAAGGTAAATTATTGTTAAATATTTACCCAAGTAGCCAATTAGGTGGTGAGAGAGAATGTTTAGAACTCTTGCAAATTGGTAGTTTAGACATTACTAAAGTATCTGCAGCTGTTTTAGAAAATTTTATTCCAGAATACAAAGTATTTAGTGTGCCTTATATGTTTAGAGACAAAGCACATACCTTTAGTGTTTTTGATAGTGAAATTGGAGAAAGCTTACTGTTAAAAGGAGAAAAATTTAGACTTCGAGGTTTAACATTTTACGATGCAGGAAGTAGAAGTTTTTATATGAAAGATGCGCCTATAAAATCACCTTCAGATTTAAAAGGGAAAAAAATTAGAGTCCAAAAAAGTAATATGGCAGTAGCTATGGTAAACGATTTGGGAGGTTCTCCAACACCAATTTCTTGGGGTGAATTGTATACAGCATTACAACAAGGCGTTGTTGATGGCGCAGAAAATAACCCACCTAGTTTTTATACGTCTAAGCACTATGAAGTTTGTAAATTTTATTCGTTAGATGAGCATACAGCAGTACCCGATGTTTTATTAATTGGTACAGATAGTTGGAGTCGTTTAAATGATGAAGAAAAAAAATGGGTTAAAAGTGCTGTAAAAGTAAGTACCATTGCCCAAAGAAAACTATGGGCAGATTCAGAAAAAGAGTCTTTGGCAGCAGTTAAAAAAGCAGGTGTACAAGTAGTGTATCCAGATAAAAAACCTTTTGAAGAACAAACCAAAGGAATTTTAGATATGTTTGATGGTAATGAAGAAATGAAAACCTTAATTACTGCTATAAAAAATCAACAATAATGAGAGCAAAAATAGATAATATTTTAGAAAAATTAGTGCTTTTAGTTTTAGTAATAATGCTTGTTAGCGTAGTTTGGCAAGTCTTTTCTAGATTTATTTTAAGAGCACCAAGTACCATCACAGACGAAGTTTCTAGTTTTTCACTAATCTGGGTGGGTTTGTTAGGAGCAGCCTACGCAGCTGGTAAAAATTTACATTTGGCAATTGATTTAATTCCAGAAGAAGTTGTTAAAAGAAAACAAGGGTTATTTAACGGAATTGTATTTATATCAATAGCATTTTTTGCATTTACAGTCATGATTATTGGAGGTTTTAGATTAGTTCAACTAAGTTTTCAATTCGGACAAACATCAGCTACCTTAGAAATTCCATTAGGATTCATCTATATAGTAGTTCCAATTTCGGGTATTTTAATATGTTATTATAGTATAGATACACTAGTCAACTTAAGAAAATTAAATAAAGCATAAGTTATGAATTTAGTAGAAGTCCTTATTTTAGTAGTTAGCTTTTTAATTTTCTTATCCTTAAGAGTTCCTATTGCATTTGCAATTGGCTTAGCTGCTTTATTTACCTTATTAAGTGCAATGCCTTTTTTACCTAGTGTTACTACATTAGCACAAAGGATGGCAACCTCATTAGATAGTTTTACATTGTCTGCAATACCGTTTTTTATTTTGGCAGGACAAATTATGAATAGAGGAGGAATCGCAGTCCGACTCATAAATTTTGCCAAAGCTATAGTTGGTCCATTGCCTGGAGGTTTGGCTTTTGTAAATATTATTTCTTGTATGTTATTTGGAGCTATTTCTGGTTCTGCAGTAGCAGCAGCCTCAGCAATTGGAGGTTTTATGAATCCAATGATGGAAAAAGATGGTTATGATAAATCGTTTAGTGCAGCCGTAAATATTACCAGTGCAACAACAGGATTAATCATACCTCCAAGTAACGTGTTAATTGTATACTCATTAGCAAGTGGTGGTGTTTCAATTGCAGCCTTATTTATTGCAGGGTATGTACCTGGATTGTTAATTGGTTTGGCGTTGATGATTGTGGCTTTAATTTACTCTATCATTAAAAAGTACCCAACAGATAAATTGGTTGGTTTTAAAGAATTTTTTAAAAGATTTGTAGATGCTTTTCCAAGTTTAATGTTGTTGGTTGTTGTAATTGGTGGAATTGTAGCAGGAATTTTTACAGCCACAGAAGCATCAGCAATTGCAGTTATTTATACGCTAGTTTTAGGTTTTGTTTATAAAGAAATCACATTTAAAGATATTTCTCCTATTTTATTGGAAACGATTAAAACATCGGCAATTGTATTATTATTGGTGTCTACTTCTATTGCCATGTCTTGGGTAATGAGTTACGAGAATATTCCACAGGAAATCAGCAATACATTGCTCTCTATTAGTGATAATCCAATCGTAATTTTAATCATTATTAATTTGATTTTATTATTTGTTGGGGTGTTTATGGATATGACACCAGCAGTATTAATCTTTACACCAATTTTCTTACCTATTGTAACAGAATTAGGGATGAATCCTATTCATTTTGGAATTATCATGATTATGAATTTATGTATAGGTTTATGTACACCACCTGTAGGTTCTGTACTCTTTGTTGGATGTAGTGTTGCCGATTTAAAAATACAGCAAGTAATTAGACCGCTATTACCACTATTTTTGGTGATGATAGGTGTATTATTGTTAATTACATATTTCCCAGATTTAACGCTATGGTTGCCTAGAGCTTTTGATTTGATCTAACACAAAATTTAATTTGTATTTAAGGGTAATAAAACTATCTATTACAATATCTTTACGTCAATTTTATGACACAAAATAAAGCAATTTTATACATGATTTTTAGTGCGATTGCATTTTCTTTAATGGGATCTGTAGTAAAATATTTAAGTACATTTAATGTATATCAAGTTGTTTTTTTTAGGGCTTTTGGATCCTTACTTTTTACAATTCCTTTAGTACTTAAAGCAAAAGTTCCATTTTTTGGAACCAATAAAAAATGGTTACTTATTAGAGGAATTACGGGTGTTATTTCATTAACTTGTTTTTTTCAGTCGTTAAATTATTTAAGTATTGGTACCGCAGTTTCTTTACGGTATACAGCACCAATTTTTGCAGCTATTTTTGCACTTATATTTTTAAAAGAAAAAATTAAACCCATACAATGGTTCTTATTTTTAATGGCTTTTGTAGGTGTCTTAATTATAAAAGGTTTTGGGATAGACGTAAAAGCTATAGGTTTATTTTTTGTGATTTTATCTGCAATTTTCTTGGGAATTATTTTTGTAGTGATTCGTAAAATAGGAAATACAGAACATCCATTAGTAATTATCAATTATTTTATGATTATGGCTTTTCTTTTTGGGGGGTTAATGTGTTTAAAATATTGGGAACAACCTACATTAATAGAATGGATTCTATTTATAAGTACAGGTGTTTTTGGGTATTTTGGGCAATTGTATATGACCAAAGCTTTCCAAGCAGAAGAAACTAATTTAGTTGCTCCTATAAAATATTTAGAAGTAATCTTTACAATTATTATTGGTACGTTTTGGTTTGGTGATATTTATAATGGCTGGACATTATTGGGAATTTTACTCATTCTTTCTGGGTTAATTTACAATATTTACATCAAAAGAAAAACAACCTAAAATCAAGTGATTCTAGGTTGTAAAAGTATCTAGTATTTTCATGACTTCAACACCATCTTTTATAGTACAAGGATTTTTAACTTTACCTAAAAAATAATTGACGGTTTGTTCTATTAAAGGTTGTTGCACGTGAGCAGGATTATCAAAAGAAAAAACTTCCTCTTTATCAGTAGTTTTTAAAAACACTTCTTCACCATAAAAAGAAAAGGTAATTGTACCTTTTTCTCCATAAATTTTGCATTCGTCTTTAACGTCTTTTTCTGAGGCAACAAAATTCCAAAGTCCTCTAAATTGCACTCCGTTTTCGAATTCAATAATTCCATTTACAATATCTGCAACGTTGTTATTTTGAGTTGAGCTTGAAAACCCTTCAGCATTCTTAATATTCCCAAAATAATGAAGCATTAAATCTATTTGATGAGGTCCAATATCGTGAAAATAGCCACCTCCAGAAGTTTCTGGTCTTAATCGCCAATTATCATCTGTTTTTGCAATTACATTGTTAGTTTTTGATTGCAAAATTGTAATATCAGCAAATAATACTTTTCCAATACTATTGGCATCCAACAATTCTTTTACTTTTTGAAAAGCAGGCAAGTTTCTTCTATAATGCGCAACAACAACTTTATGATTATTATTTACAAAGTTTTCAAGTGTTTTTGCTTCATCAGCATTTATGGTCATAGGTTTTTCCAAATACACAAATTTACCAGCAGCTAAACATTGTTTCGCAATTTCTAAATGTGTAGATGGTGGAGTAGCAATATACAATGCATTGATTCCTTTATGATTAATAATGTCATCAACAGAATCATAAAAAAAAGGAACATGATGTCTTTTAGCAAAGTCTTCGGCTTTTTCTGTATTTCTTCGCATTACAGCCACCAACTCAGAATTGGTTACTTTTTGAAAAGCAGGACCACTTTTTACTTCTGCAACATCACCACAACCAATAATTCCCCATTTAATAATATCCATATTTTTTTATTATTTAAAGTTAAAGTAGTTTTTTGCATTATTATAGCAAATGTCACTGACAATTTTTCCTAAAAATGCTTCATCAGCTGGTAATTCACCATTTTCAACATCATTTCCAATGATATTACATAATATACGTCTAAAATATTCGTGTCTTGGAAACGATAAAAAACTTCGAGAATCCGTTAACATCCCCACAAAACAAGACAATAGTCCTAAATTAGATAAAGTGTTTATTTGTTTTTCCATTCCATCCTTTTGATCTAAAAACCACCAAGCAGCACCATATTGCATTTTTCCTTTTATAGTTCCATCATTAAAATTACCAACCATAGAAGCAAACACTTCACTATCTGCAGGATTTAAATTATAAACAATGGTTTTTGTCAATTGATTCGTAATGTCTAATCTGTTTAAAACACCACTTAAGGCTTTTGCTTGAGATAAATCGCCTATAGAATCAAAACCAGTATCTGGCCCCAACTCGTTTAATAATCTTTTATTATTATTTCTAATGGCACCAAGATGAAACTGCTGTGTCCAGCCAACCTTGTGATACATTTTACACAACTCAATAACGGTTTTAAATTTAAAGAAATCAACTTCTTCAGCTGTTAAGGTCTGATTGTCTTTTACTTTAGTAAAAAGTGTATCAATATTATAAATATCATTTTCAAAAAATGATAATTGCTCAAAGCCATGATCAGAAAGTCTTCCTCCATTGTCATTAAAGAAATTGATTCTACTTTCAAGCGCCTTTAATAAATCGTCATAATTATGAATAGCTACATTTGAAACCTCTTCCAGTTTTGATAAGTACTCATTATATGTAGCTGCATCTTCAACAGCAAAAGATTTGTCAGGCCTAAATGTTGGAAACGTTTTTACTTTTGATGCATCTTTTTGAATCGCAATATGATATTCTAAAGAATCAGCAGGGTCATCAGTAGTACATAAACTTTCTACATTTTGCATTTGCAACAGTCCGTTTGCAGAATGTGATTTTTGTTGTAAGATTTTTGATGTCTTTTCGTAGATTTCTTCAGCGTTTTCAGGGGTCAAAATTTCATCGATATCAAAGTATGCTTTTAACTCTAAGGTAGTCCAATGAAATAGCGGGTTTTTTATAGTATAAGGTACAACCTCTGCCCATTTTAAGAATTTTTCTTTATCTGTAGCATTTCCAGTAATGTATTTTTCATCAATCCCAAACGCACGCATTGCTCTCCATTTGTAATGATCTCCATAGAGCCAAACTTGAGTAATATTTTCAAATTGTGTGTTTTTTGCAATTTGTTGAGGATTTAAATGATTGTGATAATCTATAATTGGTAATTTCTTTGCAAAATTATTATAGAGTTTTTTTGCAAAATCGTTTTGCAACAAAAAGTCTGATGTAAGGTATTGAATCATTGGTGTTAATAAAAATAAAATAATTAATATGGTGTAAATATACAACCTTAAAAGCTTTTTGTAAAGAGGCGTTTTTAATCAAAATTTAATATAAATAGGTTAGAATAACATATATTTCAGTATAGTACAGGATACGCAAAGCTTGTGTAATTTGTAATATTGTTTATAGTTTTGTTAAGAGTATTTTAACAAACCAGGTAATCACCGAAATAATTTATTTTAAATTGAATTTAAAAATGAAAAAAACTTTTAAAAAAAGAAACCCTCTATTAGAACTAAGGCTTATTCTGGTTCTTGTAATATTGGGTTTTACAAATTTTAATTTATTAGCTCAAGAAAAGGTAACTGGTAGCGTTTCCGATAAAGATGGGAATCTTTTACCAGGGGTTAGTATTTTACAAAAAGGGACTACAAATGGATTGAGTTCTGATTTCGATGGTAATTATGCCATTACTTTAAAATCTGGAGAAAAAACATTAGTATTTTCTTATTTAGGTTTCAAAACACTGGAAATACCAGTAAAAGGTAGAAAAGTAATCAATGTAACTTTAAGCGAAGAGTCAGAAAGTTTAGAAGAAATTGTAATCGTTGGTTATGGAACTCAAAAGAAAGAAAGTGTTGTTGGTGCAATTACTCAAATAAAGGGTGATGAATTGCAAGAGTTAAACATGGGTACAACCAATGTTGAAGAAGCTTTGCAAGGAAATTTGCCTGGTGTAGTTGCTATACAAGGTAGTGGTGTTCCTGGAAGAAATGATATGCAAATTTTTATTCGTGGTCAAGCCTCTTGGAATGGCGATGGTCAACCCTTAATATTAGTAGATGGTGTTCCAAGAGATATTAATAATATAGATTTTAACGATATCGAAAACATCTCTGTACTTAAAGATGCTTCGGCTACAGCAGTTTACGGGGTGCAAGGTGCAGATGGTGTAATCTTAGTTACTACTAAAAGAGGTAAAAAAGGAAAAGCTCAGTTATCATTGACGGTGAATTCAACAATGAAAATGATTTCTAAGTTACCAGAAAAGCTAGACGCGTTTGATGCTATTGGAGAAGCAAATTCATCAATCTTGAGAGAGCTCGCAACTAATGAGGGTGCTTGGGATTTATATCGTCCAGAGTTTATACGTAACTTATATAGAAATCCTAGAGATGAATTTGATACATTCACATATCCTAATGTAAATTGGAAAGATGCTGTTACAAAGAATGCAGCACTAGATCATCGTGTAAATTTATCTGTACGTGGAGGAGGAGATAATGCTAAGTATTTTGGTAGTTTGGCATATCAAGGAGTGTCCGATATTTTTGATGGGGCAAGATATGATAATGGCAAAGGCTACGAAGGTCAGTTTAGTTATGATAGATTTAACTTCCGTAGTAATATTGATTTTAATATTACTAAAACTACAGAGTTGTCTGTAAATCTAGGAGGTTTTGTAGGTATTCAGCAATCACCTGGTAATTTAAATTTGGTAACTAATAGTATTTATGAATTAGCTCCTAATTCATATATACCTATATTTCCTGATGGTGCATTTGGTAGGGATTTTCGTGATATTTTTGCAAATACAAACCCTGTCGTAACATTAACCAACACAGGTTATTCAACCAACACAGTGTTTCAGGTAAATACTGACTTTATACTAAAACAAAACTTAGATTTTATTACAAAAGGATTAAGATTTAAAGGGCGTTTTTCCTTTGATAATCAATCAAGTAGGTCACAGAGTTTGAACGATCCTGGAGGCGCTGGTCAAGAAAACGTAACCTATCGTATCTTTAATGAGTTTTTCGAAGAAATAATCGAATCTCCAGATGGCGTTAACGATTTTAGCTTTGTACCAACTCCTTGGAGATTGGGTACAGATAATATATCTAATGGAAGTATTCGTCGTAATTTATTGTATGATTTTTCATTAAATTATAACAATACTTTTGCTGAAAAACATAACTTCACTGCATTAATGCTAGTAAGAAGACAACAGAGAGCTACTGGTAGCATGTTTCCAGTGTATCGTGAAGATTGGGTAAGTAGAATAACTTATGATTATGATGGTAGATATTTTCTAGATATTAGTGGTGCTTATAATGGTTCAGAAAAATACGGACCTGGATTTCGTTTTGATCTTTTTCCTGCAGCAGCACTTGGTTGGACTATCTCAAAAGAATCTTTTATGAGTGAAGTAGATTGGGTAAATAAGCTAAAAGTTAGAGGTTCTTATGGACAAATCGGTAGTGACAAAGGAGGTCCTAGATTCGATTACCAACAATCCTGGGAATCAGGTGGTGGTGCATTTATACAGTCAGGTAATGGACAAAGTAATTCAAGATCACCTTACACGTTTTTTAGACAACAAAATGTTGGAAACGAAAATTTACAATGGGAAACAGCATTAAAGTCTAACATAGGGCTAGAATTTGGGTTGTTTAATAACCTAATTAGTGGAGAATTTGATTATTTTGAAGAGGAAAGAAGCAATATATTAATACAAGGTTCACAAAGAGCGGTACCAGATTGGTTTGGGGCAACACCTCCATCATTTAATAAAGGTAGAACTCAGTTAAAAGGATATGAACTTGTACTTAAAATTAATCATACTTTTGAAAATGGATTAAACCTTAATGGTAATTTCAACTTTACGCAAGCAAAAGATTTAGTAGTCGAGAGAGATGATCCAGCACTTGCACCATTTTATCAAAAAGATCAAGGCTATACAATTCGTCAGCCAAGATCAGCAATACCAGATGGTATACTTGAAAGTTGGGATGATATTTATAGTTCAACACCAAGAGTTAATGGTCAGGAATCTGTGAGAACAGGTTACTATAATCTAAATGATTTTGATGGAGATGGTGCTTATAATGGTACATTTGATAACGTTCCTTTTGGTTACCCTACGCAACCACAAAGAACTTGGGCTGCTACAATAGGAGCAAGGTACAAGGCATGGAACATGAGTGTTCAGTTTTATGGTACGCAAAATGCGAATAGAACCTATACAAGTAGAACGTTTAGTAATTCAACGGATACATTTTTCGCACACGAGCTAGGGTATTGGACAAAAGATAACCCTTCAGGAACTAGAACACAACCTGCTTTTATCAATACACAAGGTGCTTCAGATCCTAGAAGAAGCTTCTTTACGGGCTCACTTACAAGATTACGAAGTATTGTACTTGGTTACAATGTGCCAAAGAAAACTTGTGAAAAATTAGGTGTAGGTTCACTAAGATTATTTGCAAATGGTAATAATTTATTCTTATGGACAGATTTACCAGATGATAGAGAATTTAACAGTAGTGCAACTCAAGATTCTAGGTTTAGAGGGGATTACCCTACTTTAGTTAGATTTAATTTTGGGTTTAATTTAAATTTTTAATAAAAGAATCATGAAAAATTTTAAAATAAAAATAATTTTGTTTTTGGGTTTACTATCTATATCTTCCTGTGAAGAATATTTAAATAGAGCTCCAGAATCTTTATTAACAGAAGAGGAGGTTTTTTCAACTTTCAATAGTACTCAGGGTTTTGTTGAGGAAATGTATGCTTTAGTAGTTTCTTATGGAGCTCAAGGGTGGTCTTTTCAAGATTACCTTATGGGAGATGATGCTTATAATTTCCAGACATTTAAGTTTAGTACTAAGTTAGACTTTGGTGAGTTAGATAATTGGGTAAACAATAGTTTATCATATATAGGTAGAAGAACTAGAATAGGTGGTAATCAACCAATAGGAGACACTAACAACCCAAATCAAAGAGCTCAACCAAAAGTTTGGAATGCAAGTATGCTAGGTATTCGTAAAGCGAATATTGTAATACAGAATGAAGATTTAATGGTTGGTCTTAGTCAAGAAGAGAAAAATGTAGTTCTTGGTCAAGCATATTTTTTTAGAGCATTTTTTCATAATGAGATTATGAAATTTTGGGGACGTTTCCCATACATTACAGAAGTTTTTGTTGGAGAAATAACAATACCTCGTCCTGAAACCTATAGAGAAGTTGCCTTAGCTGCTAATGAAGACTATAAAAAAGCCGCTGAGTTACTCCCTTTAGATTGGGACAACGAACCTTATGGGCAGAGAACTTTAGGAAACAATGCAGGTAGAGTAACAAAAGGTGCTGCATATGCTTTTCAAGGTAAAAATTTATTGTTAGCAGCAAGTCCTTTAATGAAATATAACAATCAACCAGGCATTAATACCTATGATTACGATACTGAATTAGCAACAATGGCTGCTGAAGCTTTTGCAGAAGTGCTTAAGTTAGATGGTTCAGTCTATTCATTTGCACAAAATATGGAGGACTATAAGAAAGTTTTATGGGAAGCACCTAGAAATAGCTTTCCTGGACTTACACCAGAAGCAAAAGAGTTTATTTTTGCTGCTGCTGCTGCCTCAAATACTGGAAACACTATCAGTTTTTCAAGTACGGGTATTCCTAGAGATATTGCACGTACTGGAACGCAATGTACAAGTGCTACACATAATTTTATACATAATAACTTTGGAATGGCTAACGGATTATCTATCGAGGATGATTTAAGCGGTGTGTATGGACCACCAACTTATAATCCACTTAGACCATTTGACAATCGTGACCCTCGTTTCTATGAGTGGATTTTTACAGACCGAGATGTACTTAGTACAAGAGCAAGCGTACCTGCTAAGAATAGATCTTTAGAATTGTTTGTAGATGATGGATCAGGAAGAACTGGCGCTCATCGAAGACAAGGACATTCTTTCACAGGGTATTTGTTTAAAAAGTTTTACCCAGAAATTAACGGTGAGTATCATGTTGGTATAGGTAATAATATTATTAGACGATTTACAGGGATGAGAATGCACATGAGATTAACGGATGTATATTTAATGTATGCTGAGGCATTACATGCAGCCAATGGTGCAACTGCAAGTTCTAGTTCTTTTGCAATGACACCAGAGCAAGTTGTTAATAAAATGAGAACAAGAGCTGGTCTTCCTAACGTTCATCCTGATATCGTAGCAAATAAGAATAAATTTATGGATGAATTAAGAAGAGAAAGATCTGTAGAGTTATCATACGAAGCTCATAGATGGATGGATATACGTAGATGGGGGGTTGCTCACGAAGAGAAATATAGAAAGAAAACAGAATTAAGATTTGATAAAGATTGGACATTCTTTGAAGAAAATGTAATAATAGAGAGAGTTTGCGAATATCCTAAACATTATTGGTTGCCATTCCAAGTAAATCAAACACAATTTTATGAAGGTTTTCCTCAAAATCCAGGATGGTAGCCTCTGTTAATTTTTTTTATGAATAATATTAAATACTAAAGGAAAAAAATGAAAATAAATAAAATATACAGGTTGTTTGCACTCGTGTCCTTCGCTTTGCTATGCTTTTGTGGTTCAGTAAACGCTCAAACCAAAGGTGTAGAAGTTTCAGCGACAATAGCAGATGAACAAGGTAATCCTCTTAATAACGTAAATGTTTATGGTCCAAAAGGAATGCAAACATCTACCAACGTTAAGGGAGAATTTAAAATCACTTTACTAAGTGATGAAACTGTAGTTATACAAAAAAAGGGATACGAATCAAAGCATTATAATATATCAGATATACCTGGTAATATTATTTTAAAAAAATCTCCTTTTCTTGCTACAGAAGATGATGAGATAATGATGGGAGTTGCTACTAAAAATCGACGTGATATTGTCGGTGCAGTATCTTCAATAACTCCAAAAGATCGTTTAACTTACGACAATACACAGTTTGTTAGAAATTATATTAATGGTTTAACAGTAGGTGTTAGAGGGTCTTCAAACATTAGAGGTATAGGTAATGCACTTTTTGTTATTGATGGTGTTTTTGGGCGTGATCCAAATTTACTAAACATGGAGGAAGTTGAGCAAATAACTGTACTTAGAGATGCAAATGCTGTAGCTCTTTATGGTAGTCAAGGAAGAGATGGTGTTATCGTTATTAATACCAAACGTGGAAAGATTAACAAAAAAGAAGTAAATGTAAATGTGCTTTCTGGTGTTAGAGTACCCATAGCTTTACCAAATTATTTAGATGCTGCAACTTTTATGGAACTTCGTAATGAAGCATTTGCAAACGACGGACAAGACCCAGCTTTAGTTGGTTTTTCTGAAGAACAAATTCAAAATACAAGAAGCGGTTTATTTCCAACAGAATATCCAGATATTGATTTATATGATTACGTTCGCCCTTTAATAAACACTACAAATATTATTACAGAATTTTCTGGGGGTAATGATAAATCGCAATACTATGTTAACGCAGGTTGGAATTTCAATGAAGATTGGGTAGATATTAATAATGATATTAATGCAGGAACTAATCGTTTTAATGTTAGAGGTAATATAGATTTTAAAGTAAACGATTGGATTACTAGTAGTCTTGACGGTATTTTTCTTTTAAATTCTACTAAAGGTCCTAGAACAAATATATTAAATGCAGCAACTACATTTACTCCTTTCGATTACGCTACTTTAATACCATTAAGTAGTATTGATGCAACAAACAATCCTGCTTTGCAAGAATTAATAGCAGGTGCTAATGTTTTTAATGGTAACTTATTAGGTACTGCCCAACAATTAGGCGTAAATGCACCTGTTGCAAGAGGAATTGCTGGAGGTTATCAAGATAATATCACTCGTGCAACTCAATTCAATAATTCAATAAACTTTGATTTATCTGCAATAACTGAAGGGTTATCTGCTAAAACGTATCTAAGTTTTGATTTTGTTGATAGTTATACAACATCTTTAGCAAATCAATATAGAACGTATGCTCCTACTTGGCAAGATAATAAAATTGTAGATTTACAAGATTTTGGTGAGGATATTAGAGATCTTACTGAAAATGTAAGTTCTAATGGATTTGTATCTCGTTTAGGTATGTATGGATTAATAAATTATCAAAAAACTTTTGGCACAGACCATTCTATCAATTCTACAGTTTTAGGTTATTTTAATTCAGAAAAAAGAGCAGGTGTAATTCAGACAGATAAAGACGCTCATATAGGGTTTCAATTGACCTATGATTTTAAGAAAAAATTATATGTAGATTTCTCAGGAGCTTATGTGCACTCTATAAAATTACCAGAAGGGAATAGAGGAGGATTATCACCAACAGTTGGATTAGCTTATGTTTTAAGTGAAGAAGAATTCCTGAAAAATAATGATTTCGTAAATTATTTAAAATTAAAAGCTTCAGGAGGTATTATTAAATCTGATAGAGGAATAGGAGGCTACTACTTATATGATGAGAATTATTCTAATGGTGGAGGATTTTCTTGGGCAGATGGAGTCCAATCTAATCAAAGACAATCTATCTCACAAGGAGCCAATCCTAATTTGGGCTATGAAGAACGTATTGATTTAAACTTAGGTTTTGAGACTTATTTGATGAATTCACTTTGGATAGAGGCAAATTACTTTAGAACTGAGCGCGATAAACAATTAGTATTTTTAGCAGATCAGTACCCATCATATTATGGAACTTTTAGACCAAGAGATAATTTTAATGCCAATTTATATACTGGTTTTGAAATGGGTTTAAACTTCAATAAAACTATCAAAGACTTTTCATTCAATGTAGGAGCTAACCTTCTTTATAGTCAAACAGAAGCATCAAAAAGATCTGAGACTAATGAGTTCGAATATCAAAACAGACAAGGATTAGAATTATCTTCAATTTTTGGTTTCGAAGATTTAGGTTTCTATTCAGAGTCAGATTTTACACCAGATGCAGATGGCAATCTAATATTAAACAGCAATCTCCCAGTACCTAATTTTGGTGCAGTTCAACCTGGAGATTTAAGATATGCAGATCAAAATGGAGATAATGTCATAGATCAAGATGATACTATAGCTATTGGTCAAGGCGCTAGTCCTTGGGCATATGGTGTTAATTTGAATTTAAAATATAGAGGACTTAGCTTATTTGTATTAGCTACAGGTCAAAATGGAGCTAAAGGAAACAAGTTAAGTGGTAATTTTAATAACTACTACGCACCAAATGGAAATGATAAATACTCTGAAGAAGTTCTAGGGCGCTGGACTCCAGCAACTGCTAATACAGCAACTTTTCCAAGATTATCTGCTCAAACAAACCAAAATAACTTTAGAACATCAACGTTTTGGTTGTATGATAATAGCTTTTTTAGAATTAACCGTGCTCAGTTAACTTATGAGTTTACAAATGAGGTGTGTGACGTAGTAGGTGTTAAAGATTTTAGCGTTAACTTACAAGGTACTAACCTTCTTGAAATTGCTGAAAATAAAGATATTCGACTATTAAATATAGGTGGTGGTCCTTTATCTAGAACATTCACTTTTGGTATGAGAGTGTCATTTTAATTAATATAAAACCTAAATATATAAAATGAAAAATTTAATAAAATATATACTAATACTATCATTCTTTACCGGTTTTATTTCTTGTGATGATGATTTTTTAAGTCCTATTGATGAGAACAGATTAGACTTCGATTTTGTTAGTGAAACCCCAGCAGCAGCAGAAGGAATTTTATTACAAGGATATTCTCGCTTAGTTGATCAGTTTGCGTATGATGAAGCAGCAACAGATGATGCTGTAAATAATCAATTAACCAACGGGTTTAAACGTATGGCATTAGGTGAGTTAAATGCTCAGTTTAATCCTACTTCACGTTGGAATAATTATGAAAATATCTTGTGGGTAAATAAATTTTTAGAAATTCTTGATGCAGGTACTGTTGTATGGAACACAGATGAAGAAATTAATGAAATGTTTGAATTTCGTTTAAGAGGTGAAGCACATGCTTTAAGAGGTTTACATCACTTGTACATATTACAAGCACATGCTGGCGTAGGAACGTCTGGTGACTTGTTAGGAATTCCTTACATAACAGAGTTTATTGAATCTGATGGAAATTTTAACCTTCCTCGTTTACCTTTTGAAGAAACAGTACAAGCTATCATAGCAGATTTTGATGAGGCACTTAGATTATTGCCAACAGATTATTCAGACAATGAAGCTGATGTAAATGAATTTTACCAAGATTACGAATTTGATAAATATAAAGTAGTTAATGGTAGCCAGATTAATTTACGTATATCTGGTAGAATAGTTAAAGCATTAAAAGCGCGTTTAACTCTTTTTGCTGCCAGTCCTTCATTTTTAAATGATCAAGACTATTATAGAATAGCAGCAACAGAAGCAAGTGAAGTTTTAAATACTATTGGAGGTGTGTCAGGATTGCCTGCTAATGGAGTTGAGTTTTATGCTTCTACCAGTGGCTATACTGGAGGTGAAATGATTTGGAGAGGTTCAGAGCAAAATCCAAATTCAGGTCAAGAACGAAATATGTTTCCTCCTTCTGTAAATGGAAATGGTAGAATCAATCCAACTCAAAACTTTGTGGATGCATTCCCTATGCAAAATGGATTTCCTGCAACTATAGCAAATGGATACGATCCACAAAACCCATACGCTAATAGAGATCCAAGGTTAGAGAAGTATGTTGTTGTTAATGGATCTTCTTTTGGAGGCGGAACTATTAATACTGGTGTAGGTGGTGGAATTGATAGATTGGATTCTATACCTCAGTTTTCAACCACAACAGGCTATTATCTTAAAAAGTTATTACGTCCTGATGTAAGATTAAATGATGATGGCTCTACAGTAGGTCAGATACATTACAATGTTTATTTTAGATATACTGAATTAGCACTTATTTTTGCTGAAGCAGCAAATGAAATTGGAGGTCCAGATCAAATAATAAATGGAATATCTCCTCGTGATGTAATTGCAGCGATACGTCAAAGAGCAGGTATAGATCAACCAGATACTTACCTAGCATCTATTGGAAACGCAAATGATATGCGAGAATTAATTAGAAATGAACGTCGTATAGAGTTAAGTTTTGAAGGCCACAGATTTTGGGATTTAAGAAGATGGGGCTTACCACTAAATGAAGCGGCTAAAGGTTACTTCTTTGATGGAAATAACTATATAGAACTTCCTTCTGTAGAAGTTAGAAATTATCAACCATTTGCAACTTACTTACCAATTCCAAATAATGAAACGTTAAGATTTCCAGCACTTGAACAAAACAATGGTTGGTAAGAATAATTACATATTTTAAAGAATTAAAAATATAAGAAATGAAAATAAAATTAGTAATAATATTCGCTTTAGCCTTTGGTATTATGGCTTGCGAGAATCAGGAATTTGAAACTGCTGATTTCGGCACAACAGCTGTCTATTTCCCTTTTCAAACACCCGTAAGGACTATTATTCAAGGAGATTACGATTTGGGTTTCAATGATAATGATAATAATGGTAAATTTGAAATTGGAGTTCGTATGTCTGGTGTATTTTCAAATACTGTAGACAGAAAAGTACACTTTGAATTAGCACCAGAACTAATAGATGCTGCAGCATTAGGTGTTGATACTGTTAATGTAAAGGTATTACCACCTTCGTATTACACTATCGAACAGCAAAGTCCTGTAACAATACCTGCAGGTGCCACAGATGGGCGTATAGGTATTCAACTTCAAGATGCTTTTTTTGATGATCCATTATCATTTGCAGAGTTTGGAGAAGTACACTACGTAGTTCCTTTAAAAATCACAAATATTGAGCAATTAGATTCATTGCTTACTGGAGTTCCAATTGTTGCTGATCCTATCAAGATTAGGGATGAAGATTGGAATCCTGCACCTAAAGATTATTCACTTTTTGGTATTAAATTTATCAATAAATATCATGGACAGTATTTACGTCGTGGAGCAGACCGAATTGTGGGGGTCTCTGAAGAATTTACAGCTTCAACAGGTATAACAGAAACAATTAATATAGATACTACTTCGGTTTATCATGCAGATTTTGTCATAGATGATGAGGTAACTCTAGTGTCTACAGCAGGAAGAACAAGTAATACAGTGACTAATCGTGTTAGAAGAGGAGATATTCCAAGTGATGATAATATAAATTTAAATTTAGCAATTGGTAATGATGGAAATATTATTGTAACCAATGATCCAGGAGATAATTTTACAGTTACAGGCACAGGAACATTCGTAGAGGATGGAGATGAGTGGGGTGGTGAAAGTCGTAATGTTATTTATTTAGAATACCAGTATAAAGATGTTCAGGTTGTAGAGCAAACTTTTTTTGGTCAAGTTGTTAGCCGATCAACAATCGATTTAACACATACAGTTAATGATACTTTAGTAATTAGAAATAGAGATATTAAATTTGAAGAGTTTGTTATTGATTTAAACAAACAATAAACAAAACTAATTGATCTTTGAACTTTAATTAGTTATAAATTTTCAAAACCCTTTGTTCTATAACGAAGGGTTTTTTTATGATTTACAAACACAAAACTTAAATAAAATAATTAAGTTATAATTTAGATGCGTAATATTATAAAATAAAAACAAACCACACGATTTTATATCATACTTAAATAAATCAAAATTATTACTTTAAGTTAATTGAAATAAAAGAAATACTTTATATTTAAGAGATAACAATATCACGCTTGCATATATCACAATTTATTTTAAATAAAGAAAAATAATGAAACTTTGTGTTTTATTGTATTTTAGAAAAAGGAATATAAATCTAATCTATTAGTATTATGAAATGGCAAAACAAATGTTTTTTTAGTATATTTTTTATTACACTATCGCTGCAATCTCAAATAAAACTACCTTCGCTTTTTGGAGATCATATGGTTTTACAACAAAAGGAGAACGTCGCTATTTGGGGGAATGATGTACCTAATTCAGCTATTACAATTGCTACTAGTTGGGGAAGTAAAGCTAAAGCAATAACTGATAAAAAAGGCAATTGGAAAACGATTATTAAAACTAAAAAAGCTTCTTTTACTCCTGAAACAATTTCAATTAAAGGATCTTCAACAATCAATTTAAAGAATATTTTAATAGGTGAGGTTTGGTTTTGTTCTGGGCAATCTAATATGGATATGCCAATCAATGGCTTGGGTAAATCTAAGGTTTTAAACGCTGATAAATATCTAGAAAAAGCAATTAATAATAATATCCGTTTATTTAATAATCCAAGAGCAGGAAGTATAAACCCTAATTTTGAAACAGGAGGTAAATGGGTAAAATCTGATAAAATAGCTGCAAAGAGATTTAGTGCAATCGGATATATTTTTGGTTTATTACTTTTCGAAAAACTAAATGTCCCCATAGGAATTATTGAATCAGCTTGGGGAGGTACTAGAATTGAAAGCTGGATTCCAAAAAACAAATTACTGAAATACCAAGATATAAAATTTGCAAAAGTGCTACCTAAAGAGCTGAATAAACAAAAAAGACCTGCTTTTTTATACAATGCAATGATAAACCCGTTTCAAGACTTTAAAGTTAAAGGTTTTCTCTGGTATCAGGGTGAGTCTAATAGAACAAACCCAAATCCATATTTTGATTTAATGAAAGATTTAATTGGTTCTTGGAGAACACAATGGAATGATAAAAACTTACCCTTTTATTTAGTTCAAATTGCTCCTTTTAACTATACCAAATATAAAAAAGGGACTGCAATCAGACCGAACTTAATTAGAGAAGCGCAATTAAAAATTTCTAAAGAAATAAAAAACACAGGCTTAGTGGTAACCACAGATTTAGGAGACTGTAATGATATTCATCCTGCTAAAAAAGGAGAAGTAGCTAAAAGATTAGCCAATTGGGCTTTAGCAAATCAATACAATAAAAAGAAGTTATCATTTAAAAGTGCAGAATTAAAATCGTTTAGAATTAAAAATGATGAAGTACATTTAAAATTCAATTTTTTTAATAATGATCAATTTATAAGTACCGAAAATGTAAAAGGATTTTCAATAGCGGGTGACGATAAAATATTTTATCCTGCAAAAGTAGTATTTCATAAAAATGGAAAGCAAATAATTCTATCAAATAATCAAGTTAAAAACCCAATATCTGTAAGGTATGGCTTTGAAGCTTGTTTGGAAAGTAACCTTAAAACAAAATCAGGATTACCTATTTCCGTTTTTAGAACAGACAATTGGCAACCGTAAAGTATTTACTATATTGCCTCGCAATTTTCAGGATAGGACAGGATACAATCCTGCTTCTAAAAATTTACATTTAACAACTTATAATTTTTTGTAAAACAATACCAAAGACAATAATATTTTAACAAAACAAGATATGCTTAAAAACAGTTTTTTACTAGCCGTACTTTGTATTTTAAATGGATTAAATACAACAAACGCACAACAAAAAACAGATTCAGAAAAACCAAATATCATTTTTATTTTAACTGATGATCAACGCTTTGATGCCATTGGTTATGCAGGAAATAAATTTGTAGAAACTCCAGCAATGGACGACCTCGCAAAATCTGGGACCTATTTCAAAACTGCTATTGTTACAACTCCAATTTGTGCGGCAAGTAGAACTAGTCTTTTAACAGGTTTGTACGAAAGAGCTCATAATTTCAATTTCCAAACAGGAAATGTTAGAGACGAGTATATGGATGAATCTTACCCAAGATTGTTAAAAGATAATGGATATTACACTGGTTTTTATGGTAAATATGGAACGCGATACAATCATCTAGATAAGCAATTTGATGAGTACGAATCTTACGATAGAAATAACAGATTCAAAGACCGAAGAGGGTATTATTACAAAACATTAGATAAAGATACAGTTCACTTAACAAGATATACTGGTCAAAAAGCATTAGACTTTTTAGACAAAAATGCAAGTGGAGACAAACCTTTCTGTTTATCGCTAAGTTTCAGTGCTCCTCATGCACACGATAAAGCAGAAAAACAATATTTCTGGCAAAGTACTATGGATGCAATGTTAGAAGATACTACTATTCCTGATCCAGAATTAGGTGATGATAAATATTTTGAAGCACAGCCAAAAATAGTAAGAGACGGTTTTAATAGATTACGTTGGACTTGGAGATATGATACCCCAGAAAAATACCAACACAGTTTAAAAGGGTATTATAGAATGATTTCCGGTGTTGATGCAGAAATTAAAAAAATACGCGCTAAACTTAAAGAAAAAGGGCAAGATAAAAACACAGTTATTATTGTAATGGGTGATAATGGATACTTTTTAGGAGAACGCCAGTTTGCCGGAAAATGGTTAATGTTTGACAACTCAATTAGAGTACCTTTAATTGTTTTTGATCCAAGAGTAAACAAGCACCAAGATGTAGATGATATGGTGTTGAATATTGATGTTACTCAAACCATTGCAGATTTGGCAGGTGTTAAAGCTCCAAAATCTTGGCAAGGTAAAAGTTTAATGCCTTTGGTTAAAAATGAGAAAAAATCTATAGAAAGAGATACCATTTTAATTGAGCATATTTGGGACTTTAGCGAAATTCCACCAAGTGAAGGAGTTCGTACAAAAAAGTGGAAATACTTCAGATACGTAAATGACAAAACTATTGAGGAGCTGTATAACTTAGAAAAAGATCCACAAGAAATAAAAAACCTTGTTGGTAAAAGAAGATACAGAAAAGTTTTAGCAAATTTAAGAGCTAAAACAGACGAGTTAATCAAAAAGAATAGCAATCATTACAGAGATGCTCCAACAGATTTAACAGTTGAGTTAATTAGAGAACCAAGTACAGAAGTAAAAGTTTTCGATTTAAAACCAGAATTTGGTTGGACTGTTCCTATTGGAGCAAAATTCCAAGGAGCATATCAAATTTTAGTAGCATCAAACAAAGCAACTATAGATGCTAATAATGGTGATGTTTGGGATAGTGGTAGAGTAGCATCTTCTAAATCTACTGATGTAGAGTTAGAAGGAAAAGAGTTAGAAGTTGGTAAAACCTATTTTTGGAAAGTTAGAATTTGGGACGAAGCAAATCGATTAGTTGATTATTCTGAAGCACAAGAATTTACTACAGGTAAAAGTAAAGACTATATTATAT
>CBFIFR010000046.1:0-20279 GCA_965661915.1 Polaribacter sp.
TTCAATAAACTTTTAATTAGACCAATCATAGAAAGGGATACAAAAGATTTTACCAACCATTTTTGACTATTAAGCCACTAAAAAACAAATTACCTAAAAAAGTTTATAACAAAAACCCTCAAGTATAAGAGAAACTCAAGGGATTTTTGCAATAGTTGGGGATTTTATGATTATTTCAAAATCTTTCTTTTAATATTCAATTTATAATTTTCACTTATCAAGTGAACCATATATATCCCTTCTGATAACATTCCTAAGTCTAATTCATTTTCATTTACAAAGGTTTTTCTTATAATTTCTTTGCCTACCACATCATAAAGCACTAATGAAAACTTGTTATTTGGGACTCCTTTAATGGTAAGGGTATTGTCAGTATTGATAAAATATATTTCTGGATTTATAGAAAAGTGTTTGGTACTTAAAGCAGTTGATGAAGAATGTAAATAAAATCTTCCAAACCCATTTAAATCTTTAGTAATTGAAACTTGATAATCGGCATTTCTTAAATCTTTTAAAGTTCCTGTTTGTTTATCCTCTAAATAAACAAAAGTTCCATCCTTAAAGCTTGATAAATCTGCAGAAAAGGTCAATGTATTGTTGCTCTTGGCATCAACTCCTATTGCTATTGTAACATCATCAATATGATTAACAGGTAAAGATTGTATCTGATATTTTTTATCAAGATTTCCTTCTAATAACTGAGAGTAGATTTGTAAATTACTATTACCATCACTAAATAGTTCACCATCATAACCATTATCAAACCTTGAAGTAGCTTCTTCTAAAAAGTAGAATAAAGCTTCTTTGTTTATAGATCCATTATTTACTTTTAATTCTAATTTAATTTGCTGATTTTTTTGAAAAGTGTTTTCTGTATGATGATTTTGTGCTGCAATATCAAAAATGATATTTCCAGTTGCTGGAGTGCTTTTGGCTTTTACGAAAAACCCCTGGCCTGGTGCTATTTTATAATCTTGTAAAGTGATTTTTGTTGTATAATCATTAATAGATTGATCCCAAATCCAAATTGTTTCTGTATCTAATTCGTTAGTATTTGAAGTAAGAAAAGAGCTGCTATTTAAGTAAGAAGTAAAAGGGTTTCCAATAAGATTATAGTCACTTCCAGCACCATTTGTTATCGCTTTTGTAACACTTTCAGTATTAATATCTCCATTAAAGACAAGTTCTTGATTCGTATTTGCCATTTTAATAGAAACTCCTAAACCAGCTTCTATAGTTCCTGTAAGATCAGATTTCTGATACGCCCAACGTTCACCAGAATTCAATTTTGTATTGTCATAAAATGCAAAACCAATATTTGTGGGGTCAGTTTGTCCTGTTGCAAAGTTATTGTTTGTAATAACATTTTCATAAGTTTCGTTTTTTAATGGGCTAGAAACAAAATACCAATTATCAGTTGGTAGATTTCTCTTAAAATTTACTTTATTTTCAATAGTAATAACGTTATTTTGAGTTAACAATGTAGCTCCAGAAGCAATTTCAATAGAGTTAATATCTGCTTCATAAGATATGGTTGGGTAGTTTGTTAAACCAGATGGAATAATTACTTTACTATTACTATTTGGTACTTCAGCTGGCGTCCAATTACTAGCTGTATTCCAACTATTATCTGTATTTCCATTCCAGGTTATAGTAGATAAAATTGTTCCTTTCATTTCATCAACAAAATAAGTTGCTTGTTCTTTACCTATTAATATTCTTAATGTAATTCCAGTTGTTGCCTCTGTAATATCTGTTGTTAATGTATATTTTTTATAATCGCTTGTTAATGTTGGATAAACACCTGGGTAGTCTGAACCTCCTGCAGTTTTATCAACTTTAAGTTGAAAACCTATTTGAGCCAAATCATCAGATTTTGCCCAAATTTCAATCTTTATGGTTTTACCATTAAAATCTCCATTATATGTTGTGTTTTCTAATTTTATATCTCCTAAAAGAGGTGTAGAAAGCGTATTTGTCTTAGAGGTTGTTAATTTAAAAGCGTTATTACCTCCATAAACAATTGCATTCTCATCAGAAAAAGAAGCTTCGCTATCTGTACTATTTGAAATACTGCTTGTCCAACTTCCATTATTAATCAAACATTCTGCATAACCATTTTCGATAATGTTGTTTGCTGATACCTCACATTGAACACTCTTTCCAATAACTTCAATTTCTGCAAATTTTAATTTTTGTTTTGTTGGATGCGAAGAATGAATCCTCATATAACGTCCTAGTGCTCCTAAATTATTGCCAGAAAATTTTAAAGTGACATTTTCATCTTTTATATATTCGTAATCTGCGTGATCTCTAGATTCTTGAAAAGTTGTACCTGTAAATGGAGTGTCAGAAATAAAAACAGAGAAGTTTTTAAAATGATTTGATGGTGTTTCAATACCAGAACCATTAAGCTCTACAGTATTCCAAATATCAAAATAATCGATGGTTTTTAGTTCTCCAAAATCTAAATCATAATATTGTTCCATATCAAATTTAGTATGAGAATAACTGCCAACAGGAACTAAATTTCTTTGATAATATTGAGCATTTTCTCTTCCATTGTTGTTGCCATCTACAGCTTTTTCTGCACCTAGGGTAATCGTTTTGGACCCATGTGTTCCATCACTATAAGTGATGTCGTTTTTTGTAGTACTTTGTGAAACAGTAGCCAAACGACTTATCAATTGATATTGAGGCGCTAATTTTGATGCACTTTCTACTAAAGGATTTGCAAAAATTCCAGTATTTGGAGCATTCATTATTTTAACACGAACAGGGAATTTTGTGTACTCAAAAGTTCTACGATTTGGCAAACTTTCTTCAATCATAAAATACAATTGATCATTATTTTTTTCATCCTTATAAACTCCGTTTTTGGTTAAGTACTCCACAAACTTTGCTTGCGAAGCAAATTGATAGATTCTTTTGGGATACCCAAATCGTAAATCTCCCTGTGCTAAAGCCTGCTGAATTCCCATATTATAACTTCCATAATCATCCGTTATAATACCATCTACTTCAAATTTTAAAGCATCATCACCAGTTTCAGTATAATCTATAGATAAAGTGGAGTCATCTATAATTGTGAATGTTGTTGGTCTTGTTGTAACATCCTCTGTACTTAAATGAATGGTATTGTCTGCGTGTTCAGTATAATTAAAGGCGTAATCTGCACTAGAAGTATCATTGGTTAATTCATAAAAATCACCAACATTCTTTGTTGTTAAGTTGATGAATATCCAAGGTGTAAAACCATTATTTCTTGTTTTAGGACCTGGTGAAGTTCCTAGAACGACTTTAGAAACTTGAACTGCATGTTCTAAGTCTTCAAGTTCAATATTCTCAAAAGTTTGATTATGAGAATGCTTCCACATATCTATTCCTCTTGATGTGCTTGGGTTCTTTCCAGAAATATATACATCCTTAAAACTATAGTCTGCTTGGTAGTTAATTAAGATACCTGTATTTGCACCCCAAACTTTAAAACCGTCAAAAATTGAACGTGATTCGTGATTTACACCCATATCTCTCTCAATAGAACGTAAACCAATATTTGAGTTGATAACAATAGTATTTTCCATGATTAAAGAAGCCTCAACTGGTAATACTCCATCACCTTCTTTTGCATATCCATTTACGTTTAATGGGAAATTATCTACTTCGTAACCTTCTCTAGAAGTTGCTAATGCTTTGGCATCTAATCTGTCCAAATTATTAATTGAGTTGTTTAGGTTGATAACACCAACTCCACGTATTGCATTAGCAATAACATTATTCTTGCATAGTACAGCTCTACCTTTCATCCCTAATCCTTCTCCAGAAAACAGGTAGTCATCATGATGTAAAGAAGCTGTATAAGGGTCAGTTTTATGACCTTGTTTTATATTTACTACCAAATTTTTATCCCAAATTCCAGTTTCAGAACCAGTTTCAGATACAATTCCTGCTCCAGTAACATTATAAACTACATTTTCGGAAACGTTAGCATGAGAATCATGATGCGTAATTCCCCAACCAGGATTATCCCAAACTACATTTCCAGTTACTTCTGCCATTTTTGCTCCAAATGAAGTTCCTAACTTGTGCAAGTGAATCGAATATCTACCTCTAGAATTTGTAAGTTCATTGGCTGGTATACGTCTCATTTCAGCAATTTCTTGTCCTAAAGGAGAAATTTTAGAAGTATATACCTTTGGTTCTAACCATTTATCCCAAATAAAATCATCTAATAATTTAGATTTATCTGTTCTACCTAATTGTTTAAACTGTGCGTTTTTAATTTGAACATTGGTATCATTATGCATAGCCATTACATGGCCTCTTTGTGTTACTGTATTTGTTGCGGGTGATGAAAACATAATATTTCTCGTCAAGTTCCCAACATAGCAATGTAAACCTTTAGATAATTTACCTTCATGGTTTTTATTCAAATTATTCTCTAAAGTAATTGTGTTACCATTTATATTTTGAATTTTTGTTAAATCTTCTCCATTGTTTGATGCTGATGCATTACCTCCACTGCTGATGATAATATCATCATTAGTTAACCATCCTATTGGAGTTTCTTTTACCTGAATGATATTTGAACCAGAATAAGCATCGTTTGAGAGTTGCACCATATTCAGCTTTTCTTTACCAATAATTTCTAATTGCCCCATGGTAACTAAGCCTAAACTAAGTTGTTTAGGGTCCCAATTATATCTTCCTAAAACTCCAACACCGTCATTTATAGTTGTTACTGCACTTTCAATAATTTCAAAATCTCCATTATTAGCTTCATCAATTGTATTGTATCTATCATCTCCCTGTCCCGTTCTTGTTTTTTGGGTAACTACATTGTTATCTCTATAATGATTTTCTAAATCAGAGTTCCAATTATTTGCTGCGTTTCTATAAGATTCTATATCAAAAGGCTTAATTTCGATTTCAATATTACCATCAGTTGCATTGTTTGCTAAAATTTTAACATAAGACGTATGTGTTGCAAAAAAAGTATCAAAAACTAGTTTCGTAGTTTCATTTAAATTGGTTTGTGTGCAATTAAAAACACCATCAACTCTAATTGCGAAAATATGTGCGTCAGAATTTCCTTGATAATCTACAGTAATATTTTGTGGTATATAAACAATTGCTCCTTCACCAGGCACTGAATCTGTATCCCAAGTATCACTATTAAACCAAGAGCCACTTCTTTCTGCTCTATGGGTAATTAAATTTGTAGGAATTGCATTCATTAAATCCATTTGTGCAGATATGGATGAAATTGAAATGAAAAGCATTAAAACAAAAAGGCAGAAATTAATGTAATTTTTTTTCATATTGTATTTTTAATCGTACATCACAAATTTACTTGCTTTACCAATTTATTAGGTTTCATAATCAACCAATGGGGTTTAACAATTGTCTTTAATAATACTAGTATTGACGATTTTGAAACCGCTACTTTTAGAAATAATCCTAATTTTGGTACCATGAAATATAATGTCCTATTACTTTTACTTGTCCTTTTTAATACCTTAACTGCAAGCGCCCAAAATACAGATACATCAAAACCTAATATCTTATTAATTTGTATTGATGATTTAAGAAATAATATAGGCGCTTATGGAGATAAAGAAGCCATTACTCCAAACATTGATGCGCTCGCGAATTTGGGAGTAACTTTTAGAAATCATCAAGTGCAATATGCAGTTTGTGGTCCTTCAAGAGCGGCATTAACTACTGGTTTAATGCCTGAGGAAACTAAAGTTATCGGTTTTAAGCCAATCAGGAAAAAATTAAAAGAGGTTATCTTTTTGCCTCAATATTTTAAAAATAATGGTTACACCACTGCTGCTGCAGGAAAAATTCATGATCCAAGAACAGTAGGAGATGGTACAACTAAAGATGGAGATGATATTGCTTCTTGGAGTATTCCTTATTTAGCACCAAAAGGAGCCCATAGGGCAAAAGGCCTCGCTTTAGATTTTCAAGATTTGCCAGATGAAAAATATGTGGATGGAATTATCAGAGAAAAAGGAATCGAGCTTTTAGAGGAAGTAGCAAAAAAAGAAGCTCCATTTTTTATGGCAATTGGTTTTAAAAAACCTCATGAACCTTTTATTGCTCCAAAAAAATATTGGGATTTATATAAAAACACCAACTTTAAGGTTGCTGAGAATCAGAAAGCCCCAATTGGAAGAGATGATTTAAAAAAACATGTGCCAAAGGGAAGAGATGTTAAGAAAAACAGAAACCCAGAAACAGGAATAATAAATGAAGATTTCCAATTAAAGCTAAAACGAGGGTATTATGCATGTACTTCTTTTGTTGATGCACAAATAGGTTTAGTAATTGATAAATTAAAAGAATTAGGTGTTGCAAACAATACCATTATTGTAATTTGGGGAGATCATGGTTTATTTTTAGGTGAACATGGAAGATGGAATAAACACTCCAATTTAGAGGTCGCATCTTCATCTCCTTTAATTATTATTGATCCTAGGAACCCAAAATTAAAAGGAGAAACTTTTGCAGCGGTATCTACAGTAGATATTTATCCCACTTTATGCGAATTGGCAGGTTTAAAAGTTCCTGAACAACCGAAAAATGAGAATAAAAATACAGGTAGAACTATAAAAGGGAGGAGTTTAGTGCCAATTTTAAAAGATACAAATGCTCAAGTAAAAATTGGTGCAATTACAGTTTATAGAGGACAAAGAGGCTTAGGTTACGGTTACCGAATAAAAGGAAAGTACAGATATATTGAATGGGTAAAAAAGGGAAGAGAAAATTTCTATGAATTGTATGATTATGAAGAAGACCCCAATGAAACACAAAATTTAGCAGTTACCGAAAAAGAAAAATATGCCCCTTTATTGCATAAGTTCTCTAGAAATATTAGAAGTTTTGGAGAGGGTGATGGTTGTTTGGCTTTATTAAGAACAAAACCATATGAGCTAAAAGACAAAAGTAGAATTTTAGAAAGAGATGCAGATGGAGATGGCTTACCAGATGACAAAGAAGGAAATGGAGATACAGATGGTGATGGAATTCCTGATTATTTAGATGCTTCAAAATAGTATCTAGACATAAATCATCATAATTAAACTTCTAATTCATATAAGTAATGAAACCTAAATGGTTATGGTTTTTAATTCTAATATTTTTTGCATTCTCTCAAACAGAAAAAGTATTTAAAGAAAATTTCTAATTTATTTTGAAAACTAAAATAAAGTATAAAAAGAAAATAATTCTTCTTATGTTGGGTTTGCTGTTTGTAAGCTGCAAATCTCAGTCTATAAAAAATAGTTATCAACTGTTTCAAAAAGAAAATCTTATTCCTTGGTCAATTGTGGGTTTCGATGCTAAAGAAAGAACGCCTTTACAACGTTTAGAAATGTTAAAACGTTTGAGATATAATCAGTATGCTTATGGTTACAGACCAAAGCATATACCAACAATGTTGCAAGAATGGCAGTTGGCAAAGCAAAATAATATCAAGATTAAAGCAGTTTGGTTGTATGTTAATCTATTTAAAGATAAAGTTGGTAAATTAAGACCTGAAGCAGAGGTTGTTTTCGAAAACTTGGAAAAAGCTGGCTTAAAAACTCAAATTTGGGTAGGGTTTTACCCTAAATATTTTGATAAACTTACGGATGAAGAATCTTTAAAAATTTCAATTAAGATGATTCAATTTTTATCTCAGAAAGCCAAAAAGTTGAATTGTAAAATAGCTTTGTACAATCATGGAGGTTGGTTTGGTAAACCAGAAAATCAAATTAGAATTATAAAAGCATTACCCAAAGAAGATTTAGGTGTGGTATTTAACTTTCATCATGCCCATGATTCTTTAGAAAATTATAGCGAAAACATCAAAACTTTACTGCCATATTTATGGTCTGTAAGTTTGAATGGAATGAAAAAACAAGGTCCAAATATTATTACCATTGGTCAAGGAGATTTAGAGAAAAGTATGATAAATGAGTTATTGAATTTAAATTATATAGGTACTTTTAATCTTTTAGGACATATAAAAGGAGGTGATCCTGAACTTATTTTAGAGGAAAATTATAAAGGTTTAAAAACTCTTTTATCGATTAAAACCCTAAAAAACCCATAATTAACAGTAATTATACCTATGCTGACTATTATTATACCACTACTTCTAAGCATTAAAATACCTTTGAAAAAAATATTAAATCTAAAATATAAATTATGAAAAAATTACCTTTTATATTATTTCTCTTTTTAGGGATAACGTTTAGTGCTCAATCTCAGTCAAAAAAAGCAATAGAAAGAATCGAAAAGAAAGCTACAGAAATTGTAGAAAAGATTAATAATGAAATTATTGCAGGAGATAAAACCTTAGCTTTAACTGACGAGCAAAAAGAACAAATTAAAAAATTACATGTTAAGAGAATCACAGCGCTAAAAGAATTAGGAAAAGATGCATCTAAGGAAGCTAAGAAAGCAATAAACAAAAAATACTATACAAAGATGTATAAAGATCTAATTACAAATAAGCAATTGAAAGCAAGAAGAAAAGCTAAAAAAGAAGCAAAAGCATAATAATGATTGTTAATAGATTTCTCATATTGTTTTTTTTCTCCACCTTATTTTCAGCATTTGGTCAAATTTCCCCGAATCAAATGATTGCTAAAATGGGTAGAGGTATTAATATTGGAAATCTTTTTAGTGCAACAAAAGAAGGCAATTGGGCACCACCATTAACTAAAACATACTTAGACGATATTAAATCTGTAGGGTTCAAAACAGTCAGAATTCCTATGGACTTTTATGGAAATCGTACCTCTGGTGATACTTCAGTTTTTTCTAAAACAGCCAATACTTCTCAAAACTATACTGGCAATGAAGCTGATTATAGTATCAATTCTAACTATTTAGATAGAATTGAAGAAATTATAACTTGGTCTTTGAACAGAGGTTTGGTTACAATTTTAGATGTTCATGGTCATCAACTTAAAGAAGAGTTTTTATATACTTTTAGCCCAAAAGACAAATGGGCTGCATATTTTACAGCGCCAACTTCTGCAAAAAGAGCTGCCGATAATCAAAAATTTAGATCGATTTGGAAACAAATTGCCAACCGATTTAAAAACTTTTCGGAAAATTTAATTTTTGAGATTGTAAATGAGCCTTACTTTTTTATGACTGCTGATCAAATGGATATATTAAATGCAGATATCATTTCAATCATCAGAAATTCGGGTGATAAAAACACAAAAAGAAATATTATTATTACTGGAGGTAGTAAAAATGCTTATGAAGCTCCACTGCAAATTTCAGAGAATATTTTAAATAGCAACAACTATTTAATAGCTACTTTCCATTATTACAAGCCAAGAGAATTTACTGCATCTTCTGATGAAGAACACAATACTTATATTTGGGGAACAAGTGCTGATAAAACTGAAATAGATACTCATTTTAATATTGTAAAAAACTGGTCTAATGAGAATAATATCCCCATTTTGCTTGGCGAATTTGGAGCAGATAATGCAAATGGATATGATTATTCTTCAAATACCTACAGTGCTTTTGGTGGTCCAGAAGAAAGTTCTAGAGTAGCTTTTCATAAATATTTAGCAGATAAGGCAATCGAACTCGGTTTTGCCTTTACAGCCTGGGATGCAGGTGATCAATCTAATAAAACTATTTATAAAGTATCCGACAGAAGTTGGGTAACAAATGTTAGAAATGCTTTGTTAGGTACAAACTGTTTAGAAACACAGTTTATTGAAAATGCAGATATTGAATGTGGTCATAATAATGCTTGGAGTTTATTTGTACAAGCACCTGCTGATGCCACTAAAGAAGATGCAAATATATCAGAGAGTAGGGCTAAAAGTAACTCGTTAAAAATAAATATAACTACTGCAGGAGCAACATTTAATAGAACTATTTTAAAAAATAAAGAGGTTGATGTAGCAAGTTTTAACGGAAACTCTTACAATTTCTCAGTATTTGCTAGAGGTTCTAATCCTAACCAGCAATTTAAAATTAGAATTAAGTCAATCTCTAATACAAATACGGTTAGCTATAATTCATCTTCTGTTTTTAATTTAGAAAACACCAATTATACGTTGTTTTCTTTTAATTATACAGTTCCTGTAGGAACAAGTAAAATTGAATATCAAATTATTTGTGGCAAAAAGCAAGGGAATTACTTTTTTGACGATTTTTTTGTTACTAAGCGCGAAACTCTAAATACTTCAACTGTTGATTTTAATAATAATGAAGTAAATATTTTTCCAAACCCATCACAAGGTGTTTTACATATAAATTCTAAGAAAAAAATAACAAATCTAATTATTACAGATATTATAGGTAAAACATTTTACAAAAACAGATTTACGAAAAAGATAGATACCTCTAACTTACCTAGGGGTTTATATATTTTAAAACTAATTTTTAATGATTCATCTATCTACAATACTAAATTTTTAAAATCACACAATCAATAAACTAATCTTATGAAAAAAATTACTTTTATTTTATTTACAATGATAAGTTTTGCAACTTTTAGCCAAAGTTGGAACTTCACAAATGATGCAGAAGGGTGGTCTTCTACAGCATCCGATTTAACTGTTAATGCTACTTCAATAACTATTACAACTAAAGGAATTAAAAATCCTGTTTTACAACAAGTTGCTGCAAATGTAGATGCAGATACTAAAAAAGTAATAGCAGTTACGCTTAGAACAAGTGCAAATAGTCCAACATTTATGAGAGCTTCTTTTCCAAAAGCAGCATCTGGTAGAGTTTATAAACCAGTTGTAATCAGCAAGGGCCTTTCAGATTTTAAAACGTATTATATAGACCTTACAAATGGAGAATGGTCAGGTACTAAAAATGATATTAAATTACACTTTAAAGATGATGATGGTTCTAATGGAGGTACAGATCATACTTCTACAGGAGAAACCATCGAGGTTGATAAAATTGAATTTTTTACTGAAATTCCTAAAGAGACCATTGTCTCTTTTACTTTTGATTCTGATACTCAAGGCTGGTCAGGGAATAATGCTACAACATCTATAAATAATGGTGCTATTGTAATTGCTCCAACAGTTGGTAAAGCTGCAAAAATCATCAACAATGCAAATACAATTGATGCAACAAAATATAAATTCATAGAAATAAAATTTAAAAACAACTCAGCTGATAACGATCAGTTAAGGTTTCAATTTAGACATGCTGGAGATAACTTTACAGCTTATAAAGGAAGAAACGTGAACATGAATACAAGTTCTACTGATTTTGAAACACTTGAATTTGATTTAAGCAACACAGCAGAATGGACAGGAAACACCCAAGATTTTCAAATAATAATTAGAGATGTAGATAATGATAACAAAGCTTCTGCAGGAGATTTAGAAATAGATACAATTACATTTAAAGAAACTTCTACACTATCTCTTAATGACATAAATGTCTTTAAAAACTTAAGTGTATATCCAAACCCAACAAACGGAATTATTCATATAAAAACGTCAAATACCTTAAAAAATATTCAATTATTTAGTATTCTTGGCAAGAAAGTATTTGAATCTGAATCTAGTATAAAAAGTCAAATAAACTTGCCTCAAGTAAATCCAGGCGTGTATTTGCTAAAACTTATTGATGTAAACAATAAAACAAAAACTCAAAAATTAATTATAAACTAAAATCTAACATTATGAAAAAAATAATTATTTTAATCTTCTTATTTCTTCCTTTTTTTGGAATAAGTCAAGTATTTACTAACGGAACCTTTGACAGTGATGTTTCAGGTTGGACAGCAAAAAATGGGGCTGCAGTAACATATGATGCCACAGAAGGAAATACTTCTTTAGGTGCTTTAAAATTAGTAACTACAGATGCAGGTGATAGAGCACAGACTAACCCTAATAGTGCACCTCTTATTGCTGGTGATTATCTTTTAACTGTTAATGTAAAAGGAACAGCAGGAACTGAAATACAATTCACTAGATTTCAGAATGGTAATGCAAATGGTAATGTAGAGGGTTCATCCACATTTACTTTAGCTACAAATGACTGGGAAGAGTTTACTTATACATTTACAGCATTAGAAGTTTCTAATATGAATATTAGAGTTATTGGTCAAACTGCTAGTTCTACATATTTTATAGATGATGTTACTTTAGTTAAAGTTGCTGCTGACACAGAAGAGAACTTTTTTCCTAATCAAGATTTTGAAACTTCTCCAATATCTGATGATTGGTCAGTGGCAGGTCCTGATATAAGTTTAAGTACAGTAACAGGAAACGGAGGTGGCTCTGCAGCTCAAATCACCTTTGATCAAGACATAACAAACCAAAGTGCTAATTTACTAGTAAGTGAAGTTTATGATTTTGGTGAAACTATTAGCCCTTTAGATTTCAGTACAACATTTGATGCTTTATCTAATAATACAGACTTACAAATTCAAATGACAGTTAGAACCTTCGATGCAGCAGACGCTACTGTAGAAACATTAAATACAGGTGCTCAAAATGTTGCAACTGCAAGTACTTGGGAAAGTTTAACCTTTAATAAAGAAATAACCCAACCATTTAACAAAATACAGTATAGAATTAGATTTAAAGGTACTCCAGTGTTATTAAACGATTTAGTTGCTATGGATAACATAACTTCGACTTTAACTTTCACACCTCAAGCTCGTAATTTTTGGATTGGTAATGATGCAGACTGGGCAAATACAGCAAACTGGACTTATGGAACAGTGCCAGTAACATCAGATAATGTTCAAATTGAAACCGCCAATACACCATACCCAGTTATTGGGTCAACCACAAACGCAACTGTAAATAAGTTAGTTGTTGATTCTGGTGCATCTTTAACTTTAGAACCAGGTTCTAGTTTAATAGTTTCAGGTACATCAACAGGTAATGTAACTTATAATAGAACCTTAACTTCTAAACCTGCAAACGCGGATGGATGGCATTTGGTAAGTTCTCCAGTTGCTGGTGAGGTTTTTGATAACGATTACGCAACAGACAATAGTATTGCTACAGGTAGTGGTTCTAATCTAGGAGTAGCAACATATAGTAGTGGTTGGACATATTTGACTACAGCAGGTAGTATTCCATCAACTTCAGGTCATGGTTACTCAATGAAAAGAAGCGCTGATGGAACAGTGCCTTTTACAGGAACTATAAATACGGCTGATGTAAATGGTGTAGCTGTTTCTGCTTCTGCAACTGATTTTGTTTTATTAGGCGTGCCTTACACTGCATATATGAGTAGTCAAACTTTTTTAGCTGCTAACACTAATTTAGATCAAAGTCAAATTTGGGTTTGGGAACAAGGAACAACTGGTGGTAATTATATTGCAAATACTGCATTCGCAGATAATTTTATTTTAGCTCCAGGTCAAGGATTCTTTGTTAAAAAAGCGAATACAGATGCTACTGTAAACTTTGCAGAATCAAATCAGCAGACAAATGCAGATACTTTTAAGAAATCATCAAGAACGGAAGTGAAACTTTTAGTAAATGATGGAACAATAGATCGTTTTGCGAAAGTGTATTATCTTAATAATGTAACCAAAGGTTATGATGTTGGGTATGAAGGAGAAACTTTTGGAGGTGTAGAAAATAACTTTGATATATTTTCTCATTTAGTAGAAGGGAATCAAGATAAAAACTATCAAGTACAATCTTTACCAGTATCAGAAATGGAATCAACGATTGTACCTTTAGGTTTAAAAGTGAGTTCAGATAAAGAAATTACTTTTTCAGCAGAAGCTTTAAACCTACCTGTAGGTTACAAAGTGTATTTAGAAGATAGATTAAACAATACTTTTACAAGATTAGACGAAGCGAATACAAATTACAAAGTAAATTTAAGTCCTGGTAATACAGAAGGTCGTTTCTTTTTACACACCAATTCTGGAGCTTTAAGCACAGATTCAGAGTTATTAAACAGCGTAAGTATTTATAAATCGAATGCTACTACCTTAAGAATTGTTGGTTTATCACAAGGTGAAGCGCGCGTAGAATTATTCAATATTTTAGGAAAACAAGTAATGACTTCAAACTTGAATACAACAGGAGTTAAAGAAATTACCTTACCAAATTTAGCTACAGGTGTCTATATTGTTCAATTGGAAACCGAAAACGGAAAATTGAATAAAAAAATCGTTTTAGAATAATCAATCTCTATCAATAAAAACAAAACATCATGAAAAAAAATATAGAAAACACTCAAAATAAAGAACAAGAAATCACACGTAAACAAGCCTTAAAAAAAATAGGTAATTACGGTAAATATGCAGCGTTAACTGCTTTGGGTACTTATATGATTTTGAATCCACAAAAAGCTCAAGCTGCTTCCGCTCCTGAAGATCCTGGAACTGGGTTTTAATTAATAGTCATAAAAAAATAAAACCGATATCTAATGTTTTGATATCGGTTTTTTTCATAGCAAAAAGTTCCAAAAACTATTTGGCACCCAACATCAAAAGCTCATTAACAACAACTTCAGTAATATATCTTTTTTCACCTTCTTTGGTTTCATAAGAACGAGAAGTTAATTTACCTTCAATAGCAACCTCTTTGCCTTTAGTTACATATTTTTCAATGATGTCACAGGTTTTTCCCCAAGCTACTAGGTTATGCCATTCTACTTTATTAATTTTTTGCCCTGAAGCATTGGTATAACTTTCATTTGTTGCCAATGAAAATTTTGCCAATTTTTTGCCAGATTCTAAATTGATGATTTCTGGATCATTTCCTAAATTCCCAATTAATTGTACTTTGTTTCTTAACGTATTCATAAGATAAGTTTTTGTGCGTATTATTTAACGCAGGTTTAAAATTTAATTTTGTTGATGGAATACCATAATAAGTTCTGTATTTTCAACACTGCAAAGATGTATAGATACGTTATTTATAAGCGGTTGTTAAACATTTGTTTTCGTTTGTAAATGAATGTAATCGTTTAATTATTTTTAATATATTTGTATTCAGTTAGTTAGTTGTATTATAAAGTTTATATATTTTGGAGGAAAGAAGTTGTTTAGAATGCTCAGAAAAAGTTGTGGGTAGAATTGATAAAAAATTCTGTTCGGACTATTGTAGAAATACTTACAATAACAAAGTAAATAAAGAGAGTAAAAATTTAATTAGAAATACAAATAATAGACTTCGAAAAAATTATAACATCTTATCAAAACTTAACATCTCAGGAAAAACAAAAGTATCTAGAAGAAAGTTATTTGATAAGGGGTTCGATTTCCATTTTTTTACATCCATCTATACAACCAAAACAGGAAACACCTATTTTTATATTTACGATCAAGGCTATTTGGCGTTAGAAAACGAAACTTTTTTATTGATTAAAAGAGATTGATGGTCTAAGGTAAGGCAATGGATTTTAAAACTTTTTATATCATCTTATTTCAGTGTTAGTAACTGCTTGGTTTTCAGTATAAAAATAGAAGCTATAATTGTTTCATAATCGTAGAATTAAAAGTTATCCTTAAAAGAAAATTCTCACAACAGATTTGCCAAAGTTACCTTAAAAATAAGGTGTCTAAAAATGATTTTTTTAACAACTATTTCCAAGTATTTCCTTTCACTTTTATGGCAGCTTTTAAAACATCTTTCTGACTTAATTGTCCTATCAGTTTTCCCTTTTCAATTACAGGAAATCTTCTTCTACGAGAACTTATAAACTTAAAAGCAGCATCAAAAATATTCATATCTTTATCTATAGTATCTACATCTGTAACCATGTATTTCCCTACAGTGTTATTAGTATCAGAAGGCATGTTATAATATTTACTTTCAGAAATATGCTTTATACAATCTGTTTCAGAAATAATACCAACCAATTCATTTTTATCATTTGTTACAGGACCTCCAGAAATTTTATATTTTATCAACTGGCTAATTACGTGATCTAAAGTGTCTTCTGCTTTAAAAGTAACTAACTTTGTGGTCATATAATCTGAAACTAAAATTTGTTCCTCTTTTTTTCCTTGAGACTCGTCTCTTTTTCCTTGAAAGCTTTTAATTCCCATAATTATTTGATTTTATTCTGCTTAAATGTAGTGTTTTTTCTCTTTCATTCAAAAATAACGTTAAATATTTTTTGAATTCTTATTTTCTTAAATTTAATTTTATTTGAAAAACTATCTTTTATAAAATTTATAGTTCTAGGCATCTATTAATTTTTTTTTGATGATAAATAACAATGGTAGCAGCATATATAACTACAATCACCAAATATATAAAGTATAGGCGATTATTTTGCTATAAAAAAAGCGTTTTGAAAATATCAAAACGCTTTTTAAAATCGGATTATTATTTAACTATTCAATCTCAGAAACACGTAATGTATTTACCATCCCTTTTGCTTCTGCAGGCATGGAAGCCAAGTTAATTATTAAATCACCTGGTTTTACAAAACCTTTGTCTCTAGCTATACTATTAATATCTTCTACAGTATCATCTGTAGTTAAATTTTTGTCATAAAAGTAAGCTCTAACTCCCCAAAGTAAGTTTAATTTTCCTAAAATTCTTTTTTCTGTAGAAAACGCTAAAACGTGAGTTCTAGGTCTCCAAGATGAAATTTGAAATGCAGTATAGCCACTATTGGTTAATGTAGAGATTGCTGCTGCACCAGTATCGTTAGCCATCATTGCTGCGTGATGACAAATTGATTTTGTAATAAATCTATTGGTTCTAATATGTGGTGCTTCTTGAGGCACTTTAATCATTCTAGAGTTTTCTACGCTTCTAATAATTTCAGTCATTTTTTGGATAACACGTAAAGGATGTTTTCCTACAGAAGTTTCTCCAGAAAGCATTACAGCATCTGCACCATCCATAATGGAATTCGCAACATCATTTACTTCTGCTCTTGTTGGTACAGAATTATCAATCATTGTTTCCATCATTTGCGTAGCAATTATTACAGGAATTCTTGCTCTTTTAGCTCTTCTTACTAATTTCTTTTGAATTAATGGGACTTCTTGCATTGGTATTTCTACACCTAAATCTCCACGAGCTACCATTAAACCATCACAATAAGGTATTAAAGCGTCTAAGTTTTTAACGGCTTCAGGCTTCTCTATTTTTGCAATTACTGGTATTCTGTATTCAGAATGTTGAGCAATTAAATCTCTTAACATTCTTAAATCATCTGGTGTTCTTACAAAAGATAAGGCGATCCAATCTACCTGTTGTTCTATGGCAAAAACAGCATCATCCATATCTTTTTCAGTTAATGCAGGTAAAGAAATTGCAGTGTTAGGTAAGTTAACTCCTTTTTTAGATTTTAAAGGCCCACCAACGAGTACTTTAACAACAACTTCATTTTCTTTGTTGGTAGATTCTACTTCGAAAAGTAATTTACCATCATCAACTAAAATATGCTCTCCTACTTTAACATCTTTAGGAAAGCGTTGATAAGTCATGAAGGCTTTTTCTTTGGTACCTACACATTTATCTGTTGTAAATTTAAAGGTATCACCATCTTGCAATTCAACGCCATCTTCCATAACTCCAACTCTAAGTTTTGGCCCTTGTAAATCTCCAAGAATAGCAATATTGTAGCCATTTTCTTGATTTATTTCTCTAATTCTATTTACATTTTTCTTTACAACATCGTAGTTTGCATGAGAGAAATTAATTCTGAAAACATTTACACCAGCTTCAGCAAGTTCTTTCATTTTTTCTTTAGTATCTATTGCTGGCCCTAAAGTTGCAACTATTTTTGTTTTATTATTGTGTGGCATATTTTAAAATATTAAAAAATCTTTCGATTTTAAGGTGTTTTTATCTATTGAATAAGATGTAATTACTTGATCTATTGCTTTGATTTTTTGTATAGTTTCTGCAACAAAACTATAGTGTACATTTCCTATAATTTTTATAAAAAAATCTACTTTTTTCTTTTCCGGTATTAAATATGTTTTAGTTTCTGAAGTTAATAAAAGTTCATTAGATACTGTTTGATTTTCTCTTTTTGAACTATTTGCTATTAAAAACCACTCGAAATCATATTTTATATTTGAATAATTAAATATTGAAAAAGATGTTTGTTTTTGCATCTTTTCAAAACTCAAATCTTCTTTAGGTTTATAAAAGCGTGTTCTTAAATTTTTATTCAACACATAAGCAAGTTTATAATCTTCTAATGTGGTATGAATTCCTATTAAAGAAAATTCTTCTTCACATATATTTAAGCCTAATGAGTGAATTTGCATAAATAGTAATAAGCTATTATTTAGAATTTAATGGTGCTAATTTACTAATTGTTTATGAGTTTTAAAGTTATTTTAACGAAAACGTTATCGTGTTTAGCTAATCGAAATTTGATTTTGAAAAGCGTAATATACTCTTTTAGAGGCTAGTTCTTCTGCTTTTTTCTTAGAGGTTGCCCTACCTTTTGCAATTTGCTCACCATCAATACTTACTTTAACACTAAAATGTTTTACAGAGTCGTTGCCTGTATCTTCATAAGTATCGAATTTATACTTCTTTTTTTGTTTTTGGCACCATTCAATAATCAAACCTTTATAACTAGTTATTTTACCTTCTAGTTTTTCAATATCAACATAAGGTAGAATTACATTTTCAAAGATAAATTTTTGAGAAAATTTATAACCTTTGTCTAAGTAAATAGCACCAATTAACGCTTCAAAAATATTACCATGAATATTTTCACCAACATTTGCTTCATCAACGTTACTGTTTACAAAACGAATAAGGTCTAAATCTTTTCCTAAATTGTTTAAATGATTTCTGCTAACAATTTTAGAACGCATTTTGGTTAGGTAACCTTCAGAACCAGAAGGTACTTTTCGATAAAGATACGCTGCGATTACAGCTCCTAAGATAGAATCTCCTAAAAACTCTAAGCGTTCATAATTAATAGGATTTCCTTTTTCATCAGATATTTGTACTGATCTATGGGTAAATGCCTTTTTATATTTGTTTAAGCTTCTTGGTGTAAAGTTTAAAAGCTCTTTTAATTCGTAGTATAAAGCCCTATCTTCTTTGTTTTTAGGAGGTCTCTTTATAACTATTTTAGAAATTAGCTTCATTTTTTTTACTCCTCCAACTTCTTGAAAGCAACACAAGCATTATGACCACCAAAGCCAAATGTATTGCTCATTGCCACTTTAATTGCTCTTTTTTGAGGCTTATTAAGAGTAAGATTTAATTCAGGGTTGATGTTTTCATCAACATTTACATGGTTTATTGTAGGTGGTACAATGCTGTTTTCCATTGCTAAAATAGAGGCAATAGACTCGATAGCACCAGCAGCACCCAATAAATGCCCAGTCATAGATTTTGTAGAGTTAATGTTGATGTTTTTTGCATGCTCTCCAAAAACTTCAGAAATGGCTTTTAATTCTGCAACATCACCAAGTGGAGTAGAAGTACCATGGGTGTTAATATGATCTACATCTTCTGGGTTGATACCTGCATTTTCTAAACAGTTTTTCATTACTGCAATTACCCCAATTCCTTCAGGATGTGGAGCTGTCATATGGTATGCGTCAGAAGACATTCCTCCTCCAATTACTTCCGCATAAATTTTTGCACCTCTTGCTTTTGCGTGTTCATATTCTTCAAGAACAATGGCACCAGCACCTTCACCTAACACAAAACCATCACGTTCTGCATCAAATGGTCTAGAAGCTGTTTCACAATCATCATTTCTTTCAGATAGTGCTTTCATGGCGTTAAAACCACCAACACCAGCTTGAGTAACAGCAGCTTCAGAACCACCAGTTACAATAATATCACAATGTCCTAATCGAATATAATTTAGTGCATCTATCATAGCATTTGCAGAAGATGCACAAGCAGAAACAGTGGTATAGTTTGGCCCCATGAATCCATTTTTAATGGATATATTTCCAGGAGCGATATCTGCAATCATTTTTGGGATAAAAAATGGATTGAATCTTGGAGTACCATCACCAGCGCCAAAATTAATGGCTTCATCTTGAAATGTTTCCAAACCTCCAATTCCTGCTCCCCAAATTACGCCAACACGTAATTTGTTAATTTCGTCTAAATTTAAGTCAGCATCAGCAATAGCTTCATCAGAAGCTACCATTGCATATTGAGTAAATTTATCCATTTTACGGGCATCCTTTCTATTAATAAAATCGGTAACCGTAAAATTCTTTAATTCACATGCAAAACGAGTTTTGAACTTGGCAGCATCAAAGTGTGTGATAGGTGCTGCTCCACTAACTCCGTTAATTAAAGCGTTCCAATATGCTGTGATATTATTACCAATTGGCG
>CBFIFR010000047.1:0-19297 GCA_965661915.1 Polaribacter sp.
GGTTCTGGAGGTCATAAAGAAATCAATAGAACTACATTAACTAATAAAGATATTGAGCTTGGTTTACAAAGAGATATTGTAACCAATCAACTTAAATTAATGCGATTAAGAAATACGTTAAAAGCATTTTTAGGTGATATCAATATCATAAAAGAAGCTGATGATGTTGTAAGTATTGAATGGAAAAATGGAATTGACTTTGCGCATTTGAATGCTAATTTAAAAACATTTCATTTCTCGATTTTTTATGCTGATAACAATACTCGAGATACGCTATTTTTTTAAATTATTAAACGGAACAATTTTAAAACCAGATTGAATTGAATGAGCTTATGTTTTACAAGTATTTGCTGCAATAAACAAGGTCATAAATACTAAGGACTTCTTAGGTATTTGTAATTATCCCTTAATATTAAGGTTATTAATTGTAGTAAAATAGCTCTCTAAAATTAAATATTTTCTTGGGTTAAAATATCATAATTGAACCTGATTAATCCATTAGCATTAGTACTGCTAACTATAGAGGTTTCTTCTACTATAACTTCATCATTCAAATATATTTTTAACTGTAAAGGAGTTAAATTTTCAGATCGTTTTCTGTATGTTTCTCCCTGAATATATCTAAAATTATAATTATTCAAAGTAATTACAATAGGTTCTGCTACACCTTCCGAGTTATAACTAAAAGCATATGATAATAAACTGTAATCGTCAGTTTGATATTGATAATAATTCACAAAGATTTCATCATTAGGTTCTGATGTGCTAATTTCAATTTTTACAACATTGTCTGGAGAAATTATACCTAGTTCAGTTTCGTCCTCCTCTACAGGAGATGCACAACTGAAAATAGATAATAAAAATAAACTGAATAAAATTTTTTTCATCATAATTAAAATTTAGAACAAATTTACAAAATCTTATCTCTTTATAATCACCTTTTTGGTGGCTACTTTGTTACCAGAAAAAATCTTCATGAAATATAATCCTGATTTTAAAGCAGAAATATCAATATTTTCTATATTAGTTTTTTCAGTAATAACTCGTTTACCAACTACTGAATACATTTCTATAGCCTCTATAGGTTGATTGGTTTTAACATGTATAATGTTCGATGATGGATTTGGGTAAACCGTAAATTTACGGTTATAGATGTCGTTTATACTTGCTGTAGATTCTTGGTATATTCTAACATAATCTATCAAAAAGCTACTTTCTGAAAAATTTGGACTTACTGCACCAGCAATACCACCCATTGCAAAATTTATGAGTAAAAATTGAGGTTCATCAAAAGGCCAACCATCATTTACACCATCAGAATTAACATCGGTGAAATTTGCTGGTTTTTTATAGGTGTAATGTACTTGATCATCAACTAAAAAAGTAATTTGATTTGGAGACCAATTCACAGAAAATACATGATATGTATTTGAAACATCCGTTAACATTTTTGTTTTTGTATTTACGGTGCCTCCAAAACTTGAACGCGTGTGTAGTGCACTTGAAACGGTATTTGTAGCATGTAAACCATGTTCCATAATATCTATTTCTCCACAATCTGGCCATGGAGTTGTTCCAAAACCCTGTGTTTCCCAATAGGTGCCAGTTTCATTAATGTTTTTTCCTAATGTCCATATTGCAGGGAAAGTTCCTTCTCCTTCAGGTATTTTTGCTCTAACATCAATTCTACCATAAGTAAAAGCAAATTTAGCATTTAACCTTGCAGAAGTAAAATCTCTAGAAACACCATTTTGTGTAATGGTTTGTCTTTTGGCAATGATGTGTAAATTATCATCTGCAACAAAAGAGTTTTCGTTACTGTCTGTGTAGTGTTGTATTTCGCCATTTGCCCAACCACCATTTACAATTCCTATAGTTTGATGATGCCATTTATCTGTATTTAACTCATTTTCATCAAATTCATCAGACCACACTAAATTATCATAAACAACGTCGAGCGCATTTGGATCTGTTGGTGTTGATCCGTCAGAAATTGAATCAAATAAATAGGTACCTGCAGTTGTAGCGCCTAAATCTATAAAAATCACCAATTTTCGGTAATTACCAGTTGCATTGATGGTGTTACCAGTGCTAGTTTGTTTTGCGTTCGAAAAATCGAAAGTAAGATTTTGCCAGTTAGTGGCATTTCCGCTAGCAATAGTTTGTAGTACCTCTACATCTGGGTTGGTTCCATTTTCTAATTTTACTAAAACTGTATGTTCATTTGGGTCAAAAGCATAAAAAGAAAGTGTAATTTCTTTTTGATTTGTAATATCGATGTCTCTATTTAAGTCGATGTAAAAACCTTGATCTGCAACCCTACCATCATTGTTAAATTGCCCAACTTTGTTAGCGCTATTATCAGGGTCATTTACACGCGCAAAACTAGCGCCACTAAATCCTGAAAATACATGATTGCTATTTTCAAAATTAATAGGCATTTGTTGAGAAAAAGAAGCTAACGTTATTAAAAAAGAGAAGGCTATTGTGTAAAATTTTTTCATGAAAATGTTTTTTGTAAAAATAAGGGTATACATGGCTTATCAGAAGTATACAACCAATACAAAAACCATACAGTATGTTAAAAAAGCCTATTTTTTCGTTGTATTTTTGAAAAATGAATAAACCGTTTCGATTTAAAGAGTTTACAATTCAACAAGATAAAACTGCAATGAAAGTGGGTACAGATGGTGTGCTTTTAGGTGCTTGGTGTAATGTTGATGAAGATACAGATGCCATTTTAGATATTGGTTCTGGTACAGGGGTTATAGCTTTAATGCTGGCACAACGTACAGAAGCAATGACAATTGATGCTGTAGAGGTTGATGAAAATGCTTACGAACAAACTGTAGAGAATTTTGAAAATTCAGATTGGGGAGACAGGTTGTATTGTTATCATAGTACTTTTCAAGATTTTGCTGATGAAATTGCTGATGAAGAAGAAACTTATAATTTGATAGTGTCTAACCCTCCTTTTTATACAGATGATTTTAAAACGGATAACGAATCTAGAAATAAGGCACGTTTTACAAGTGCATTATCTTTTAGAGAATTGATTTTAGGAGTAGTAAAAATTTTATCTTCAGAAGGCATATTTGCAGTGGTTATTCCATTAAAAGAAGAAATCGAATTCATCAATGTGGCTCAAGAAAATAATTTGTATTTAAATAGAGTTTGTCACGTGCAAGGAAATCTCACTTCTGCAATAAAGCGTAGTTTATTAGCGTTTTCTTTTCATCAAAAAAAAATTGTAAAAGAGCATTTAATTATAGAGAAAGAACGTCATCAATACACCAAAGAATATAGGAATTTAACTAAAGATTTTTATTTAAAAATGGAATAAGTTAGTTTTAAACCACAAACCACAAACCACAAACCACAAACCATCAACCAACCGTTCTTCTACTCTGCATCCAAAGGTAAAATTGTAATCCAAATAAAATGGCACCAGATAATAAATGTATGGCTTGTGTACCAAGTGGAATTTCAGCATAATACATTAATATACCTGTAATGGTCTCTAAAAAGATAAGAAACATAATCCAGTTGACTAATTTGTAACCCAATTTTTTCATTTGATTGATGTAAAACATCCCAAAATTTACCAACACAATAGCTATGGTAAAAGATCTATGAAAGTAAAACTTCCAATTAGGGTTCATTAAACTGTAATTTTTATTTTCAAAACCAAATAGTTTTACCTGTTCATCAATAAATTGTCTTACTTGCGTACCCATGGCAATTTGAATTAATGAGAAAATTACAGATGCTATTAATAATTTATTGAATAATGAGTTGTATATAAAAGTCTTTTTATTAGAAATGATGAACTTTATACGTAATAAAATGGCAATAATAATTAAACCAACCACCATATGAATGGTGATAATTGTTGGGGTTAAATTCGTGTCAACGACTGTTTTTCCAAGCCAAGCTTCAAATAGCATTAATGCAAAAGCCCCAAAAGAAAGTAGGGGAATTGCTTTGTTCTCTTTCCAAAATTTTGTGGATCCATAAATTAGGAATAAAAATACAAATCCAGCCAAAACAGAAACCAATCTATTAATGTATTCTGTCCAAGTATGAAATTTATTAAAAGTATTGTAGTCATGCTTGGTGTATTCAGCCCAATTTTTAGCATCAAAAGTAGTAGAAGTAACTACATCTTCTTGAGCAACAAATAAGGCTTCGTCTTTAATAATAATAAAACCTTTTTTAAACTCGGTATTTGGTTTCCAAGTAATCTGTTCTTCTGATGTTGGTGGAATATAATACCCAAAACACTTTGGCCAATCTGGGCATCCCATTCCAGAACCTGTCATTCTAACAATGGCACCAGCCAAAAAAATAAGGTATAACGAAATAATGGCAAGCTGAACAATTTTAGGAAACCTGTTTTTCATCAGAAATAAAAATTTATACAAAAATACATCAAAAAAAAGTCGCTCAAAACAAATTAAAGGACTTGTTGTTATGTAAAAAAAATCTAAATAATAAAGTTTTTTTGTAAGCAAATAAAATTGGCAAAAAAGAAATGTTATTTTAAGAATTCAATGTTTTGTATAGAAATCACAAGAATAGAACAGGAATAAAAAGCATATTTTTTTGAATTTTTTAGTCATACAAAAAGAGGTTTTAAGAATGTCAATAAAAATAAAGGATACAGCGTTTTTGTAATTATAAAAATCTAATAATCAGATTGTTGAAATTTTAATTTTTAAATGTTAAAATTAGGAATTCTGCATTATTGTTAAAAACTTCAAGGGATTTGTGAATAAGTATGACTTTCTTTTAAAAACAAAAATTGCAATCTTTGTTAGGTAGTAAAATTAACATTAACTTAATATCAAACAAAGTGGAAATAACGCACATTATAAAGAGAGATTATCAAACAGCCCCTTTTGAGTTAGAAAAAATTACAAATGCTATAGAAAAAGCAATGCAAACCGTAAGTAATGGTACACGAAAAGATGCTGTGGCCATTTCTAATATAGTAAATGGAGCGTTATTAGAGCGAAAATTAAATGAGCCTTTATACATGCCAACTGTTGAGCAAGTACAAGATATTGTTGAGGTAAAGTTAATGGATAGTCCTTTTCGTGATGTAGCTAAAGCTTACATTTTATATAGAGATGAGCAAGCGAGAAGTAGAAAAACCAACATTTTTGAAAAACGTGTTAACTTAAAGCCTTATGAATATCCTGCTTTGTATGAATATGTAGATGCTATTAGACATTCATATTGGATACATACAGAATTTAATTTTACCAGCGATATACAAGATTTTAAAACAAATCTCTCTGATACAGAAAGACATGCTATTAAAAATACCATGTTAGCGATTTCTCAAATTGAAGTAGCTGTTAAATCTTTTTGGGGAGATATTTATAAAAAAATGCCGAAACCAGAAATTGGTTCAGTAGGTTCTACATTTGCAGAAAGTGAAGTACGTCATCATGATGCGTATTCTCATTTATTAGAGATTTTAGGGTTAAATAATGAGTTTCAAAACTTAAAAAAGAACCCTGTTATGATGCGTCGTGTAAACTATTTAGAATTGGCATTGCAAAATTCTAAAAGTGAAGATAACCAGCAGTTTTCAGAGTCAGTGTTGTTGTTTTCATTGTTTATAGAACACGTTTCATTATTCTCTCAATTTTTAATTATTATGGCATTTAACAAGTATAAAAATGCCTTAAAAGGAATTTCTAATGTGGTAGAGGCAACCTCTAAAGAAGAGCAAATTCATGGAGACTTTGGTATTGATGTTATTAAAATTATAAAAAACGAAAACCCAGAATGGTTTGATGAAGATTATACCTTAATGATTCAAGAAATGTGTAATGAAGCATTTTATGCCGAAAGTAAAATTATCGATTGGATTTTTGAAGAAGGTGAATTAGACTTTTTACCTAAAAATGTAATCAATGAATTTATAAAAAACAGATTCAACAAATCTTTAGAAAGTATTGGAGTACCAAAAATATTTGATATTGATGAAGCCTTACTTTCTGAAACAGAATGGTTTGATGATGAAATTATAGGCACCAAACACGGAGATTTCTTTGTAAAAAGATCTATAAACTACAGTAAAAGAACAAAAAGTATAACTAGCGACGATTTATTTTAAACCATGAACTTAGACACAACAAACAGAACTCAGCCAAAAACAGACCACGAAAAGTTAATTGAAGCAAGAAACTCTTCTAGAAAAGAGATTGTTGAAAATTTAGGAACTCCAGAAATTAAATGGCTAACCGAAAATAGCCGTAAATTTTTAGAGTCAGGATATTTAACCAAAGGTGCAACACCCGAAGGAAGAATTAGGGAAATTGCAGAAAATGCAGAGAAAATTCTTAAAAAACCAGGTTTTGCAAACAAGTTTGAAAAATATATGGCAGAAGGTTTTTATTCTTTGGCTTCTCCTGTTTGGTCTAACTTTGGGAAGAGAAGAGGTTTGCCAATAAGCTGTTTTGGATCGCATGTTGCAGATGATATGGGAGATATTTTGTTCTCACAATCAGAAGTAGGTATGATGTCTAAATTAGGTGGTGGTACCTCTGGTTATTTTGGCAAATTACGTCCAAGAGGTGCAGAGGTAAAAAATAATGGTTCTTCTTCGGGTTCTGTACACATTATGCAGTTGTTCGAAAAAATGGTAGATGTTGTAAGTCAAGGTTCTGTTAGAAGAGGTCGTTTTTCTCCATATTTACCAATTGATCATCCAGATATTAAAGAGTTTTTAGAAATTGGTACAGAAGGGAATCCAATACAAGAACTTACCCATGGTGTTACCGTAAGTAACCAATGGATGCAAGAAATGATTGATGGTGATAACGAAAAAAGAAGCCTATGGGCCAAAGTTTTACAATGTAGAGGAGAAATTGGCTATCCTTATATTCTGTTTAGAGATAATGCAAATAATGGTACAGTTGATGTTTACAAGGATAAAAACTTAGAGATTTACGCAAGTAACTTGTGTACAGAAATTATGTTGCCTTCTAATGATGATTGGTCTTTTGTATGCTGTTTATCATCAATCAATTTATTACACTATGATAAATGGAAAGATACTGATGCTGTTGAAACGTTGACCTATTTCTTAGATGCTGTAATGGAAGAATTCATTACCAAATTAGAGGTATATAAAGATTCTGAAAATAGAGATGATCAATTTACCTTCCGATTTATGGAAAAAGCCTATAATTTTGCCAAAGACAATAGAGCCTTAGGTTTAGGTGCTTTAGGATGGCATTCTTTATTGCAATCTAAAATGTTACCTTTTGATAGTGCAGAAGCGTATGCGTTAAACAGTGAAATTTTTAAGGTTATCAAAGAAAAATCGTACAAAGCATCAGAAGATATGGCTAAAGAATATGGAGAGCCAGCGATTTTAAAAGGATATGGTAGACGTAATACTACCTTAAATGCAATTGCACCAACTACATCATCTGCATTTATTTTAGGACAAGTTTCTCAAGGTATTGAGCCAATTTGGTCTAACGTTTATGTAAAAGATATAGCTAAAATTAAAACCACGATTAAAAATCCAATTTTAGAAGCAGTTTTAGAAGAAAAGGGTAGAAGTACACCAGACGTTTGGAGAAGCATTCGAGATAATGATGGTTCTGTACAACATTTAGATTTCTTAACAGAGCACGAAAAAGATGTGTTTAAAACCTATTCAGAAATTGATCAAAATGTAATTGTTTATCAAGCAGCAAATCGTCAAAATCATATCGATCAAGGACAATCTATCAATATAATGGTGCATCCAGATATGCCAATTAAAGACGTTAACAAAATATATGTAAATGCTTGGCAATTGGGTGTAAAATCGATGTATTACCAACACAGTATGAATGCTGCACAGAAATTCAAACAAAAGAAAGAATGTGCTAGTTGCGAAGGGTAAGAACTTAAATAGTAAAGTTTAAAAAGAGAAGTCGAAAGATTTCTCTTTTTTTTTGAAACTATCCTTTCCACAAGAAATGAGTATGTAAATTGTTTTAATTTACTATTTTTAAACAAAAATTCTAATTATGAAAATCATTCTTTTTACAATAGTTTTAGTAACTGCTTTTACAATGAATGCACAAGATACACTACCTTATTATCAAATTCCTGATGCTCCAAAAGAGTTTACTGCAGGAGCAACAGCAAGTAGAATGGTTGATGGTTTAGGCTTTCGATATTATTGGGCAACTGAAGGCTTAACTGAAAAAGATTTGGTATTTAAACCCAATAAAGAAGCCAGAACAACATTAGAAACTATTGATCATATTTTAAGCTTATCGCAAGTGATTTTAAATGCAACATTAAAAAAAGAAAATGGAGGAAAGCAACCAAAAATGAACTTTAAAGAAAAACGCAAAAAAACTTTAGAAAACCTTCAACAAGCGAGTAAAATTTTAAAAACAAGTAAAGATGTTTCTAAGTATAAATTGCTTTTTGGTAAAACTGAACTCCCATTTTGGAATGTAATTAATGGCCCAATTGCAGATGCCATTTGGCATGTAGGTCAAATAGTTTCTTTTAGGCGTTCTTCTGGCAACCCTTTGCCTAAAGGAGTTAGTGTTTTAAGAGGCACAAAAAGTTAAATTCAAAAGAGCTACATTAGTAAAAGAGACTATCTGAAAAGTCTTTAGTGATGTCATTTTGAGCCTAGTCTAAAAATCTATGTAACTGAATATCAATAGTAAAAGATTTCTCCATTAAAGTCGAAATGACAACTAAATTTTCTTTTCAGACAGCCTCTTTTATTAGTTTATATGAACAATAAATGTGTGTTTTCTTGATCTGCTCTTGCATAAAAATCTCCCACAGTTATAATATCTTCTATTTCATCTATTAAATCTTCTTTTTTTAGATGAAACATTTCTACTGCTAATTTACAAGCCCATAATCTACAGCCAGAATCAGAAAGGATTTCTAAAAATTCTCCTACAGGAGGCATGTCTAATTTCTCCATTTCTTTTTTCATCATTTTAGTAGCAAGTGCTTCCATACCTGGTAAGCCACCCAGCATTGTGGGTATGTGCATTGCAGGATTACCTACTGTTGCCACCCTTAAATGTTCTAGTTTTTTCTTTTGAATAGCTTCCAATCCAAAAAAAGTGAAAAATATTTCAGATTCAATCCCTTCCATTCGTGCACCATTTGCCATAATAAATGCTGCGTATACATTTTCTATTGTTGCTTTTGATAAAATAAAAAGCATTTTTTTAACTTTACTTTTCGGCATAATTTTTAATTTTTAGATACAACTTTTTGGTTTTGGTACACCTGCTATTTTGGTTGAAACTTTTAAAGGACCCCCAGGAAAAAGAGCGTAAAATTCTTTGATGTTAATTACTCCACTTTTCTTGATGCCTCTTATAGATAGTGCTTTATTTGTTTTAACTTGTTGTTGAATATAATTGATAACATCCCAATGTTTGGCAGTCATATCAATATCGTGTTCTTTGGCAATTTCTTCTCCAATTTCTTTTGTCCATTGAGAAAAATCCATCAAGTATCCTTCTTCGTTTACATTTAGTACTACTTGTTTTATCGTTTTTAACATGATTTCTGTTTTTTAATTATTAATATTTTTACCTGCTGTACTCATATTTCTTGATACAAATGGAATAGGAATTCCTTTCAGTAGTACATTCCAATAAATCCATCTGAAAGCTAATTTCCCCCAATGATTAAATACACTTTCTTTTAATAGTTTAAGAGGGCCAATACCTGCTATAGGGAAAGTACCTGTAACTGGTTCTTGTTCGTAATTAAAATCGATTAATAATGCTTTGTTTTTTCCAGTTTCAATAAAGCAATTTGCATGACCATCAAATTCCTCCTTTAAAGGTTTGTTGTTTATATAAAGTAAAATATTGTCGGTTAAGGTTTCTGCTTGGAAATGTGCAACTGATCCTGCTTTAGATGCAGGTACATTGGTTGCATCTCCAATCACAAAAATATTTTCATTTTCTAGTGATTGTAAAGTATTAGGATGTGTGGGTACAAAATTTAAATCATCACCTAAACCAGATTTTTCAATAACTTCATCTCCCATGTTTGTAGGTACAGTTACCAATAAGTCATAAGAAATCTCTTTATCTATATAATCTATAATTTTATTATTTTCAAAATCAACACGTTCAATTGCAAAATCGGTTTCAAGTTTTATGTTTTTTTCCTCTAATAAATAACCTAACGATTTTGAGCAAAATTCTTTTGTAAATGCTCCTGATAATGGTGTAACATAAGTAATTTCTACATTATTTCTTACTCCTTTTTTGTCAAAATAAGCATCAGCTAAAAAAGCAAATTCTAAAGGAGCAACAGGGCATTTGATGGGCATTTCTGTAATATGTACTACCAATTTTCCGCCTTTAAATTCTCTAAGTTTATTCCTCAATGCTAAGGCGCCTTCAAAAGTGTAAAAATCAAAAATTGTTTTTCGCCATTCAGTACTAAACATACCTTCAACCTCTTGTGGGGCAATTTTAGAACCTGTTGCAATAATTAAAATATCATAAGTAAGCACTTCTTTTTCTAATTGAACTAAATTGTTTTTAGAATCAATTTTCTCTATTTTTTTTTGATGATAGGTTATGCCTTTAGGAATAAACTTTTTATCAACTTTTTTGACTTGATCTTCAGTATATGCATCAAAAGGAAGAAATAAAAAACCAGGTTGATAATAATGCGTTTTATATTGATCAACGATATGTATTGTCCACTCTTTTTTTGAAAGTTTAGATACTAAATGATTTGCCATCATTGTTCCAGATGTGCCAGCTCCTAAAATGACTAAATTTTTCATAATTAATAATTTACATCTCAAAATTAGAGATTATGAGAAAATTAGATTATGATAAAAGTCATGTAAAAGCCTTATGTAACCTATGTTACATTTAATACTCTAATTCTTTAGATAAATGTAATTATTCTTTTATTTTTGATGTTTAAGAACGCAGTTTTACTAAAACCGAAATCACCAATAGAATACTTTAATCTACATTATTATAATTTTTACAGGCTTATAATCCCTTAATTTCAGATTTTAATTTTGATGTCAAATTGAAATAATTAAAAAAACTTAAAAAGTTAATGAAGAAATTGTTTTTCTTTTCTCTAATTTTATTTATTGTTTCTTGTAAAAAAGAAACCCAAAAAAGTGATTTATTTTTAGAGTTTAAGCATGATACTATTTTTTCGAAAGGAAATCAAATAGTTTTTTTCAAACCATCAGAAAAATTTTATCAAAAAGAACTTAAAAGTTTTGAAGGTATGGAAGAAGTAGATTCAGATTTTAATTATTATGCAAACAAAGTTTATGATGATATTCGTAATAAATTAAAACTTCCATTAACAGCGTTACTTACTGAAAGTAGATTTTTAGGAATTATTAATTTTAAAAATGATACAATTTTTATTGATCGATATAAAGATTCTTTGCATTATGGAGCATTATTAAATTTTGAAAATAAAAATTATGAAATAAATCAAGGTGTTTTTACTGACAATGATTTTTTCGAGAATTTTTCAACTATTTCTGATTTCAAACAAGTGAAAGATAATGTAACAGATATTCCTAATCAAATAAAAATTAAGTCTTTTGATGATAAACCACCCAAGGAAGTTGTTTTAGATATAGAATCTATCACTGAATATTTAGATTTTGCATTTGTTTACAATGAGATAGATAAACAAATTGATGGAAATAAAATTACTTTTTCTAATTCTCGTATTAAAATTTATATAGAAAAAAAGAAGTTTCTGGATACAAGCTCTTATATAAAAGATAGTTTTGAAGGAGTAAATTATGATTTTCCCATTGAAATAATTTCGTCAATTAATGGTTTTTTTGATAATTTAGAAATTGAAGAAAGTAAAATTAATTTTTCAGGTTTAGCAGAACCAAATTTTAGTTTATCAAAAGCGTACCAAATTGATGATAATAATATCGTTATAGAAATGCACAACAGTGATGGTGCTGGGGCTTATGGAGTTTATTTCTTTATCAACAAATATGGAAAATCAAAACGATATATTTTGTATCCATAAAAGAGATTTAATCATCTTCAAAAAAAGCAATTTTAGCATCAAATTCTTGATTTAAAAATTCTTCCCTGCTCATAAAATAATCAGAAGTAATTAATCTATAGGAGGTTTCGGTTTTTTGAATCTCCCAGATAATATCATTAGCTTCGATAAATTCTTCTTCTCCATTCAGCTGTTTTTCAAATAAACGTATAATAACGTTATGGCTATCTAAATTTTGGGTAAAACATTTTAGAACAATTTCTTTTGTAATGGTTTCACTTGCGTTTGCTTTAGGTATAATTTCAAAATCAATAATCGTTGCTTTTGTGTTTGGGAATTTACCATTGAAAGCCTTGTACAAAAGTTGGTTAATAATAAAAAGAGTTTTGTGCAAACCAATTCTTGGATATTCTTCAGAAATTTTATCCACCAACATTTCATAAGAAACAGAATCTATTTGATGTTCGTTCATTTCGTTACTCAATTTATAGTCTAACACAATTCGAGCAGCTTCACTTGGGTCTCTATCTGCAATTGCCATAAAAAGTAATTCTCGTAACTCCTTAGTATTGTTTACATCATCATTAGCAAAATCAAATCTTCGTAAAAGTTCTTTATAGTCTTCATTATTCCAAGCATTTTCAAGATCATCAACTGTAGAAATTTTATGTATTTTTATAGTGTATTTCATTTTTTTAAATCATTTTTGATTATCCATAAAATATACAATTTTTAAAACTCAAAAACAAGTTTGTCTATATGAGTCTTCAAGAAAGAATAGCATTACTTCGCAACGAATTGAATGAACATAATTATAATTATTATGTATTAGATGATACCACTATTTCAGATTTTGAATTCGATATAAAACTCAAAGAACTTGAAAAGTTAGAGCAAGAAAACCCAGAATTTTTTGATGCAAATTCACCAACACAAAGAGTAGGAGGTACCATTACCAAAAATTTTGAAACAATAGTTCATAAAAATAGAATGTATTCTTTAGATAATTCGTACTCTAAAGAAGATTTGTTAGACTGGGAAAAACGCATTCAAAAAATATTAGGAACTACAGAAACAGCATATACTTGTGAGCTAAAATATGATGGAGCATCCATTAATTTAACCTATGAAAATGGTCGGTTTGTAAAAGCAGTGACAAGAGGTGATGGTTTTCAAGGTGATGAGGTTACCAATAATGTAAAAACAATTCGTTCAATTCCGTTATTGTTAAAAGGCGATTTTATTACTGATTTTGAAATGCGTGGAGAAATTATTTTACCTTTAGAAGGCTTTGCAAAAATGAATCAAGAACGATTGGCAAATGATGAAGAAGCCTACAGAAACCCAAGAAATACAGCAAGTGGAAGTTTAAAGTTACAAGATAGTGCAGAGGTTGCAAAACGCCCTTTAGATTGTTTATTGTATCAAGTAGTAACATCCGAAAGAAAATACAAAACCCATTTTCAGAGTTTAGAGAATGCAAGAAAAGTTGGTTTTAAAGTGCCAAAAACCATCACTTTAGCAAAATCGATTGATGAAGTTTTTGACTTTGTAAATTATTGGGATGCTAAAAGACACGATTTACCTTATGAAACGGATGGTGTTGTCATAAAAGTAAATAATTTGCAACAGCAAGAAGAATTGGGGTATACCTCAAAAGCACCAAGATGGGCAATTGCCTATAAGTTTAAAGCAGAACAAGTATCAACCCTTTTAAATGAAATTACCTATCAAGTAGGTAGAACTGGCGCCATTACACCAGTGGCAAATTTAGCACCTGTACAATTGGCAGGCACAACCGTAAAACGAGCTTCTTTGCACAATGCAGACCAGATTGAAAAATTAGATATTAGAGAAGGAGATACTGTTTTTGTAGAAAAAGGAGGGGAGATTATTCCTAAAATTATTGCTGTAGATTTTACAAAGCGTCCAGAAAACTCCAAACCAACAAGCTATGCTACCCATTGCCCAGAATGTAATACAGAATTGGTAAGAACAGCTGGTGATGCAAAACATTATTGCCCTAATCAATTTGGTTGTGCGCCTCAAATTACAGGAAGAATTCAACATTTTATCAGCAGAAAAGCTATGGATATTGATGGTTTAGGTGGCGAAACTGTAGATTTATTACGAAAAGAAGGATTGATTGAAAATTATGCAGATTTGTACGATTTAAAAGTTGAGCAAATCATCCCTTTAGAACGTATGGCAGAAAAATCTGCCCAAAATATGATTAAGGGGATTGAAAAATCTAAAGAAATTCCGTTTGAAAAAGTATTATTTGCACTAGGGATTCGTTTTGTGGGAGAAACTGTTGCTAAAAAATTAGCAAAACAGTTTAAGTCTATAGATAATTTGATGAAAGCTGATTTTGAAACTTTAATTGCTGTGGATGAAATTGGCGATAGAATTGCACAAAGCATTATCGATTTTTCGTCAGATTTAGGGAATGTACAACTCATTAATCGATTAAAATCTTACGGAGTTCAATTAGAGGTTTCTAAAGAAAGTTTGGCAAATCAGACAGATAAACTACAAGGACAAATTTTTGTAGTTTCTGGTGTTTTTCATCAAATGAGCAGAAACGAACTTAAAAAAGCTATAGAAGATAATGGAGGAAAAGTAAGTTCATCCATCTCAAAAAAAACAAATTTTATTGTTGCTGGCGATAATATGGGGCCATCAAAATTAACAAAAGCAGAAAAATTAGGAATTCCTATAATTTCAGAACAAGATTTTATTGATAAAATTAGTTAAGAAGTTTTGGTATTCTTTTTGTTGATTTACTTTTACAAAATAATTAATAGTTTTCATTTTTAACGGTTCAAATTTGAAACATCTACTCTATATATATGTATTGCTAATTTCACTTTCTTTGTTTTCTCAAAAAACAGAGGAATTAGATTCCATACCTCCTAATTACGATGATTATATTTTTGTAAAACCAGGAGATACACTTACCATAAAGCTGAATGAAATTACTTTACTACCCAAACCGAATTTTAAATCAAGAGAAGATATTCGTTATTATTTGTGGTTTCGTAGAAAAGTTTTTAAAGCATATCCGTATGCAAAATTGGCTGCTACAAGATTAGATACTTTAAAAGTAAGGTTATCAAGAATAGAATCAAAATCTAAACGTAAACGATATACGAGGTTAATTCAAAAGTATATAGAAGGTGAATTTACAGACCAAATAAAAAAAATGACCAGAACAGAAGGTCGTATTCTTATTAAATTAATTCATCGACAAACAGGTAAAACTGCTTTCAATAATATTAAAGAATTAAGAAGTGGTTGGAATGCTTTTTGGTACAACACTACAGCTAATATATTTGAGTTGTCATTAAAACAAGAATACCATCCAGAAACTGAAAATGAAGATTTTTTAATTGAAGATATTTTACAACGAGCTTTTCAAGATGACAAGTTAAAGCGACAGGAGGCAAAACTCAATTTTGATTTTGCTAAAATTATTTCTGAAAAAAAAGCAACAATAAATGTAGAGGTTTATAAAGAGATGTTTGCTAAAATGAGAAAAAAGCGTAAAAAGAAAAAGAGGAATTAGTACATCCTCTTTTTCTAAAATCAATTTAAAAAATTAGGCACCAATTTATTCCTTAGTTTCTAATTGGTTAACGTCATCATTTTCTTCTATTTTTATGGATTTAGATTTTCCTTTATAGCCAAATAAGAAGTTCATTCCAAACCTAAAGTTAGCAGTATTAGTTTCTTGTACTTTACCACCAATATTAGAAACATCCTCTAAAGCTGTATAAATTTGTAAAAATCCTAATTGAACAGCAAGGTTTGCTCCAAGTCTAAAACCACCATTATTACCACCTGTACTAGCAATAATACCATAAGTTGCTTTGTTTAAAGATCTGTTATACCCTAAACCAAAGCTTGGCTTAATATCTATATAAGGGTTATTGTTGCTAAAATAAGTAGCACGCAGTATATTCTTTTCTGATAGTTTATATTTTGCAGAAAAAAATGTTCTTGATCCTATTTTTGTTGTAAAACTTTCTTGTGTTTCTGTTGCCCCTAAAACATCGTTTAAAGCATCCTCTATTTCTGTTTCAACATTTCCAGAGTTTTGAAAATCAAAACCATTGTACACACCATTAGTAACATCTTGTAAATTATAATTAGTTACATTGTCTTGCCAGTTTATTGAACCTATATCATTCATTGAGAATTCGAAAGAAAGTTTGTCATTTAGTTCATAGGCTAAACCTATATCCATTCCAAAACCTCCATTTTCTCCAAAAAAAGATATATTTTCAGTATCAGAAACTCCTGAGGTATTTATTGTTGCATTGGCAGTATTTACGGTCCATAAAAAGTTTGCAGGGTTAATGTCTAATGAAAATTGTGCGCCATCCTCTAGAGAAGAATGGGCAATTCCACTTAAAGATTTTAATCGTAAAGCAACAGCAAGTTTATCATCTAAAAAGGTCCTTGTAATACCAATTCCAATTTCGCTGTAAGCTGTAAAGCCAATTTTTTCTGCGGTTAATGCAAAACTTTCTCCAAAACCAGTAGCTGCTACTTTTGTAAATTCTTTAGAGAATTGCCAAACTAAATTATTTTTAGCATTTGCAAATAATGTTATAGAACCTTTTTTGGTTTTAAACCCTAACATAAAAATATTGGCTACCACATCTGTAGCTATAGCATTCGCTTCAGCAGCAACAGCATTTAGGTTTTCAAAATCTATTTTTAGGTTATTACCACTTTCTACTAAAATATCATTAATTTTAATCTCTGAGTTAAGATTGAAACCTACATTTAAAGGAGTACCAAAATTGACTTTGTATTTTGGTAAATATATGGGAGAAACGTCTTGTGTTTGCATAACATAATCCCTTAAATTGTAAAACGATAAGTAATCTTGCGCATTAGTATTATTGATGAATACAAAAAATAATAGGCTAATTGAGTATATATATTTTTTCATAATTTTAATTGTCTGATGTTACATTTGCTCTAGCTTCTAAACCTACAGCAACACTTAATTCGTCGCTACCTTTAATCATTACAGAATCTCTACCTGTTGGTAATTGAAGTGTAACTCTAACATTAACTAGGGTTGCATCTATAATTTGATTGATTTCATTTTGATCTAATTCTATTTGAAATTCAGATAAAACTGCAACACCATCAGATTCGCCAGCCTGATTTACATTTGCAGCTTGAAAAGCATTGATTGATTCTGTATGTACAATTTGGTTGCTACTGTTTTTAAACTCTAAAACCACATCTCCTGTTAAAGGAGTTTTATTTTCTACGTTAACTAACAATTTTAGGTACTCAAAGTTTTCTAAATCTTCAGCACCATTAAATTCAATTTCTTTATCTAAGCTTACCTTATCAAAAGTAATAGCAACTTCGGCATTAAATCCGTTGTTAACTGCTGCATAAAAATTTTTGTTCGGGTTTCCATCATCAATAGGGTTAGCCATTCCAGAAATATCAAATTCTAACGATGTTGGTTTAGATTCTAATAAGCTCGAGATATTTGAGTTGTCATCATTTAATACTGTATTTGTAACTTTTTCATCATCACCAAAATTTGCAACCCCATCAATTATTATTGTATTTGGTAAAGAGCTTGTTCCAGTATAATCTAGGTTTACTGAAGAATTTGCATTTACTGCTTTTACAGAAGATAAATCCATACTAATAGGAAAACCATAATCATTAGTTACGTTTATGACCATTTCTACATTGTTAAAAGAAATATCACCTTCATTAAAATTATCAAAAAAATCACCTAAATCTATTGTGTTAGAGCTCACATTAAAAGATTCTTGCTTAAAATCACCATAGATAACATCATAAGTTGCATTAGTAAGTAAAGCTTTATAGGTTATAGCATCATTCGCGTCTACCTCATTACCAGCCATAAATGTAAAAGATGCGTCAACATCAATAACAACTTTATTAACTGTTTTGCCTGTTCCTGTTCCATCATTTGTCAAATCCGCATTGTAATCACTTAAATCAATTGATACAGTTTCAGTAGTTCTTCCATTAATACTTACAGTCTCTGTGTAGATAGTTTGATCACTTTTTTTAGTAAAAGAAGGTATGGTAACTGTTAGATTAATGTTTGCATCTACAGTAGAGGCAAATGTAATACTCATTAAACCACCATTAAATTCTACCTCTGTTAGTTCTTGAGGTAAATCTAGATCATGAATTTTTTGATTACTTCTATTATAGTTTCCAATTAACGGATTAGGAATTCCAGGAGCAATTTCGTCTGTTATTGTATACGGAAAAGATGCTCCTATTGGGGCCAAATCATCAGCAGTTATTGGGCTTTCAATAGAGTTTTCTATAGCAGTATCATCAATAACAACATTAAAAGAGTCATTGTTTTCACCAGAAAAAGTTTCTGTATAACTAAAACTGAACTCCTCTGTTGAGCTAGGGGAAAGATTACTACTACCTAAGTCATCAAATATTTCAGATAAGTTATAGTTGATAAACCCAGCTGGGATTTTTACATCACCATTCCAAGTAACATCCTCAATTTCTTTATCCAAATAGGATACATCACAAGAAATACTTAGCATCAATATAGAAATTGCTAAGCAGAATTTTGTCATTTTTTTCATACTTATTTAGTTTTAAGATTAATTTGTTTGGTTTTAACAACACAATATATGAATATATCTTAATTTTTTTGTCTAAATTTTAAGAATAATGCTGTATTTTAACTTTTTAAAATCAATCTAATTAGAATATTTATATTTTTTTCAATTTGATGACCCCAGGTTTCATCAAAACGATAGTTATATTTTTATAAGGCTGTTCCCTTTTTTTTTGGGGTGTTTTTTAGGATTATTGTTATTTTCAGCAATAGTAAGAGATATTTTAGCAGTTAAGTTTAGTTTAGGCAAAAAAAGGTCGGGCTTTACACTATATCTTTTTTTTGTTTGGTTTTTAATTTTTTGGTTTAAGATTAATAAATAGGAGATGAATAGAAGAATATGAAGTTTATTAAAATAAAAAAAGGATGCCGTTTCAATCCCTAACAGAGCATTTTTAATTTGGGATTGATTAGTTGGCTATTCCAATTTAAGTTAAAAGAAGATTTCGAAGTAATAATTTTAGATTAAAAAATTCATATCATCCTAAAAATAGAAGAATAGATGAGCTATTAGTATTCTAATACGACTCATTAAAAACGTACACGCACTTATAAGGAATATACTTTTATAGATAGGATATAGTTTATACCTAATTA
>CBFIFR010000048.1:0-18609 GCA_965661915.1 Polaribacter sp.
TTTTGTATTTAAAACATCAATTTAAAAGCTACAAATAGCGGTGCTATTTCAAGGGCGCAAATATACAAAATAAAATAAAACAACTTATTAAAAATCAGCTTTTTATTTCTTGCAATTAAAAACATGTATCGTAAAACAAATAAAAAAGCTGCAAAAAATAATAGGTATTGCTTATTTATATTTGCGTACACAAATAAAATTAAAGCCATAAATAGTAAAAAGGACACACTGTACAGATAAGTATTCTTTAAGTACACAAAAAACTGCACACTTCTTTTTATCATAAATAACCATAATAACAAATACTCTAAAATTCTTTTTGCTGTAAAATAAATCAGTACATATATTACTATTGATAAAAAAGCTGATAAACCTGTTTTTGATTCTGGTAGTTGATACAGTTTAAATTGATATAGTAAAAAAGAAAATACCAAAACTGAAAATGTAAATATTAAAAGCTGAAAGCCTTTAACAAAAGATGTTCCTTCTATATCTTGATTTTCAAGAATAGTAAACCTAAAAAATGCGAAAAAATTTTCTTTTACTTTTTTTGAATTGAGCAATTTTAACACAACAATACTCGAAAATAATATCAAGAACAATAGGGTTACCCAATCATTAGTATGTACTATTTTATCAACAGCTTGCAATTAACTTTTATTTATAAATGATTCACACAAAATTAGTGATTAAATAACGTATATTTGCGTACTTTCTACTGAAAATTAATTTATGTCAGACGCTTTAGTAATCATTCCTACTTACAACGAAAAAGAAAATATTGAAGCTATTATTAAAGCTATATTAAATCAAAAAAAAACGTTTCATATTCTTGTTGTTGATGATAATTCGCCTGATGGTACTGCAGATATTGTAGCACAATTAATGCTTGAATTTCCAAATCGATTATTTATTGAAAAACGAAAAGAAAAAAATGGTTTAGGTACTGCCTATATTCATGGTTTTAAATGGGCCTTGTCAAAAAAATATGAATACATCATTGAGATGGATGCAGATTTTTCTCACAATCCAGAAGATTTAATTCGTTTATATAACGCTTGTGAAAAGGAGGGTGCAGACGTTTCTGTAGGATCAAGGTATGTAAACAATCAGGTTAATGTAGTAAATTGGGATATTAAACGCCTATTACTTTCTTACTTTGCCTCTAGATATGTGCGACTTATTACAAGAATTCCTATTTTTGATACGACAGCGGGTTTTGTGTGTTGGAACAGAAAAGTTTTGGAAACCATACAATTAGATGAAATAAAATTTATAGGTTATGCTTTTCAAATTGAAATGAAGTTTAAGGCTTGGAAACATAAATTTAAAATTAAAGAAGTTTCTGTAATTTTTACAGATAGAGATTTAGGTGCATCAAAAATGAGCGGAAACATTATTTCTGAAGCGCTATTTGGAGTGATAAAAATGAGATTAAAAGGATTACCAAAATAAAAACACAAATGAGTAGTTACTTAATAAAAAATGCAACAATAGTTAATGAAAATAGCACCTTTAAAGGTGATGTACTGATAGAAGATGAGATCATCAAAAAAATTTCATCAGAAATTAATGCAGCCGAAAATTTAGAAATTATTGATGCTGAAGGAAAATATTTAATTCCTGGTTTTATTGATGATCAAGTACATTTTAGAGAACCTGGTTTAACCCACAAAGCCAATATTGCCACAGAAAGTAAAGCTGCAGTTGCTGGCGGAATTACCACTTTTATAGAGCAGCCGAATACTGTACCACAAGCTACAACACAAGAATTATTAGAAGATAAATTTAAAATTGCAGCGAAAGATTCTTACGTTAATTACTCGTTTATGTTTGGTGGCACCAACACCAACTTAGATGAACTATTAAAAACCGATCCAAAAATGGTTGCTGGAATTAAGTTGTTTTTAGGTTCGTCTACAGGAAATATGTTGGTAGATGATGTGGAGGTTTTGGAAAAGATTTTTTCATCAACCAAAATGATTATTTCTTTACACTGTGAAGATGAAGCTACTATCAGAAAAAATACAGCTGAGTTTAAAGAAAAATATGGCGATGATATTCCTTTAAAATATCACCCAATTATTAGAAGTGAAGAGGCTTGTTATATTTCTTCTTCAAAAGCTATTGAATTAGCGAAAAAAACGGGTGCTAGAATTCATATTTTTCATGTTAGCACTGCAAAAGAAACAGAATTATTTAGAAACGATATCCCTTTAGAAGAAAAGCAAATTACTGCAGAGGTTTGCGTGCATCATTTATGGTTTAATGATAAAGATTACGAAGAAAAAGGTACGTTTATCAAATGGAATCCTGCTGTAAAAACCGAAAAAGATAGGCAAGGTTTATGGAAAGCCCTCTTAGATGATAGAATTGATGTTTTAGCAACAGACCATGCACCACATACTTTAGCAGAAAAAGATAATGTGTATACAAAAGCGCCAAGTGGTGGCCCTTTAGTACAACATGCAGTTACTGCCATTTTAGAAAAAGTAAAAGAAGGGGTAATTTCTATAGAAAAAGCGGTTGAAAAAATGAGTCATAATCCTGCTAAATTATTTCAAATTAAAAAAAGAGGGTTTATTAAAGAAGGCTTTTATGCAGATCTAGTACTTATTGATCCTAATGCATCTTGGACAGTGGCTAAAGATAATATTTTATACAAATGTGGTTGGTCTCCTTTTGAAGGCACTACGTTTTCATCTCAAATTACGCACACTTTTGTAAATGGAAACTTAATGTATAATAATGGTGTTTTTAATGATAAAATTAAAGGAAAACGCTTAACATTTAATCGTTAATATGAAAAAATTACGTTTTCTTCTTCTCTTAATTTTCATTGTATCTTGTACAAGTAATACCATTTTTGAAAAGCCAAAAGACTTGATTCCTAAAGATACTATGAGTCTTGTATTACAAGAGTTGGTTATTGCCAGTTCTTCTAAATTTGTGAAAAATAAAAACCTTGAAAAAAAAATAAACTACATGCCTTTGGTGTATGATCGTTTTAAAATTGATAGTACTCGTTTTCAAACCAGTAATTTGTATTACATGACTACTATAGATGATTATCAAGAAATTATAGAAAATGCAAAAGAAAACTTAGCAAAACAAAAAGCCATTTTTGATAGCTTAAAAACAGTGAAAGATTCTATAAGAAAAGACTCTTTAGAAAAAGTGAGACTCCTCAAGAAAAAAAAGGATTCCATACAAAAGAAAACTTTAGAGATTAAAGATTCTTTACTCACAAAAACTACAATAGATCTTAAGATTTAGAATACCTATTGCAGATATTCTGAATAGAATTTTCAATTTTTTCAAAACTATAATCCAATTCTTTTTCTATCTTTTTAGAAGAATATTTAGAAACAGTGTGTGCACTTTTTGCTGAGTATTTACTCAATAAAGCTGGTTTACCAGTTATCTTAGACATCAGCCAAGCAATTCTCCAAAAAATAGCAGTTTGCCAAGGTTTTGTTTGTATTGATGGTCTTTTTTTACCAAAAGCATCTGCAATGGCAAAAAAGATTTCTTTAAACGATTTGTTTTCTGCAACCAAAATAAAACGCTCATTTTTAATGTGGGAATTCATGAGTTGTATCATCGGTTTTACCACATCTTGTACAGCAACAAAACCAGTAATACCTTCTGTATAATACTTAAAACCATTGTAAACTTGACTGAATAATTTACCTGTACCAGAACTCCAAAAACCGCTTCCTAAAATAACCCCAGGATTTACAATTACAACATCAATGCCTTCTTGGCTCGCTCTCCAAACTTCCATTTCTGCACCAAATTTGGTGATTGAATAACCGCTATTGTCTAATTCTTTATTCCATTCGCAATCTTCAGTAATCATTTCATGTTCGTTTTTTGGTTCGCCAACAGCAGCAATAGAACTTACAAAACATAGTTTTTCAATTTTAGCATCAATAGCAAGGTTTACAACAATTGCAGTACCATGAATATTCACTTTACGCATTTCTCTATAATCCTTAGCATCAAAAGAAATAAAAGCAGCACAATGATATACATGTTGTACACCTTTAAAAGCTAAAATCATAACAGGTACTTTTGTAATATCGGCTTTAAACCACTCTATTTTATCAAAAAAAGAAGTATCAGAAGTGTAGTACGAAAAGACTTTTTTTACCTTTTCTATAGATGATTTTGTTCTGTAAATAGCTCTAATTTTATCATTTTTTAAACTTAAATGATACAACAAATGCGAACCCACTAAACCAGTACCTCCAGTAACTAAAATCATACTACGAATTTAGCATATTTTGGTTGATAAACTTATATTTGCCAACTGATAAATTGATTACAATGAAGAATTTTATTGAAGAATTACGATGGAGAGGAATGATGCACGATGCTATGCCAGGAACAGAAGAACATCTTTTAGAAGAGATGAGAAGCGCTTATGTGGGTTTTGACCCCACTGCAGATTCTTTACATATTGGTAATTTGGTGCCAATTATGCTGTTGGCTCATTACCAAAGATGTGGCCACAAACCTATTGCTTTGGTAGGTGGTGCAACTGGTATGATTGGTGATCCTTCAGGAAAATCTGCTGAACGTAATTTGTTAGATGAAAAAACACTACGTCATAATCAAGAGTGTGTAAAAGCACAATTAGGCCATTTTTTAGACTTTACTTCAGATGCTGAAAATGCAGCAATTTTAGTAAATAATTACGATTGGATGAAAGATATTTCGTTCCTAGAATTTATTAGAGATGTGGGCAAACACATTACCGTAAATTATATGATGGCAAAAGATTCTGTAAAAAATAGAATTGGTGAAGCATCTAAAGAAGGAATGTCTTTTACCGAGTTTACCTACCAAATGGTGCAAGGTTATGATTTTTTGCATTTGTTTAGAGAAAATGCCACTACCATTCAAATGGGTGGTTCTGATCAATGGGGAAATATAACCACAGGTACAGAACTAATTCGTAGAATTGGTAATGGTAAAGGCTATGCCATAACTTGCCCATTAATTACAAAATCTGATGGTTCTAAATTCGGAAAATCAGAAGGTGGTAATGTTTGGTTAGATGCTAAGAGAACATCACCTTATAAATTTTATCAGTATTGGTTAAATACTTCTGATGAAGATGCAGAAAAGTACATTAAAATCTTTACATTTTTAACTAAAGAAACAATTGATAGTTTAGTTGCAGAACACAATACAGCACCTCATTCTCGTATTTTACAAAAACGTTTAGGACAAGAAGTAACAGTTTTAGTGCACGGAAAAGAAGAATACAATAAGGCCATTACAGCTTCTACTATTTTATTTGGTAAATCTACTGCTGTCGATTTAAAATCATTGGACGAACAAACTTTTTTAGATGTTTTTGATGGTGTGCCACAAGCAACAGTTTCTACAGTTGATATTGCTGATGGTTTAGATATGATTGCTGCTTTATCTGCAAAAACCAACTTTTTAAAATCGAATGGAGATGCTAAAAGAGCTTTAAAAGAAAATGCCATTGCTGTAAATAAAGAAAAAGTAAACGATAGTTTTACCATTACAAATAATGATTTAATTGCTGGTAAATACGTGTTATTGCAACGTGGTAAAAAGAATTACTTTTTATTACTAGTTGAATAGCCTTTTTTTAAATTCCAAACTAAAATTATTTAACAAAACAATTCAAGAGCTCATCTTCCAACATTGTTTGATAATTTTAAAGAAGACCCTGACAATCCTCATCATAATTATTTAGCAAATTACTACAGGACTGCAATGGAATTTGTTGCCTCTATTGGAGAAACACATTCTGATCAGTTTTACGAAGATATTGTTTGGAATGGTTTATTAGATACCAAAGCTTGGGAAAAGCAGTATGCAGACAAGAATTATGCAGATAAAGAAAAAGCAAGAATTAAAAATGTTATTATTAATTATGAAAACTCTAAAAATAATGGATGCCAATAAGTATTTAATCTTATTAACACTTTTCTATAGTGTTTTATCATTTTCTCAAAAAAACAAGATGTTTATTTTATAGTTGATGAAAATAATCCAAGTTACATTATTCCTGGTATTTCAAATAAAAGTTTTGACTATGTAAATATATTTGGTAGAAAAAAATACGAATATCATAGAATGAAAGTTAAAGAAGCTAAGAAAAATGGAACTTATAAATATAATCCTGAAAGCGGTAGAGATAACTTAAAAATAAAAGTTCCGACTTTAACCTTTGAAGTAATTTCAATTAAAGAAATTGAAATTAGTGATTGTAAATTAAAGGAATTAAAAATAATAGATTATAATTGGATTCAAAATAATAGTTGGAAAAAAATAGCAAAACAACCTTATAATTTTAAAGATATTTATTTTTTATATAAAACAAAAAATAATAGTTATATATCTTATAAAGTAGAATTAGCTATTGTAGCATATTAATAAACACAAACCTCAACCACGTATATAAAAAATAGCAGTTAAGTGCAAACTTCAAAGTTTGTGCTTAACTGTTATTATATTTACAAACTGAAAATAACAGCATATTTATTCTGCTACTTCTAATATACAAAACTATTGTAAAAATAAAAAAACCTACCCTTTATTCAATTCAGCAGCTTTTTTCTCTAAAGCTTCTTGAAATTCTTCCATAACTGGTTTTACAGTACTTTCTGGTATGTCTGCTACTTTAATATACATTAAACCATCTACAGCATTGTTAAATTTGGGGTCTACATTAAAGGCTACCAAACGTGCATTTTGTTTTACGTATTTTTTTATTAAAACAGGAATTCTTAAAGCACCTGGTTCTATTTCATCAATAATTTTATCAAACTTTTGCATATCTGCTTTGGTAGCATCAAATACAAAATCTTTATCGCCATCTTTTAATTTTACCTTGTATTCTTTTTTCGGATAAATGTATTGCGCAATATAAGGATCGTAATAATGCGATTTCATAAACTCAATCATTAACGATTTTGAAAAATCAGAAAATTGATTGCTAATTGATACACCACCCATTAAATATTTATGCTCTGGATAACGTAAGGTAACATGTACAATTCCTTTCCAAAGTAAAAACAAAGGCATTGGTTTTTGTTGGTATTCCCTAATAATAAAAGCGCGTCCCATTTCTATGGTGTTTTCCATCATTTGATGCAATTCTGGCTCAATTCTAAATAAAGTTTGTACATAAAACCCGTTAATACCATATTTTTTATAAATTTCTTGCCCTAAGCCCATTCTGTAGGCACCCACCAAAGATTTAGTTTGGCTGTCCCATAAAAACATATGGTAATAGTATTTATCGTACTTGTCTAAATCGATAGCTTTATTAGTACCTTCCCCAACTTCTCTAAAGGTAATTTCTCTTAACCTACCTATTTCGTGTAATAAATTAGGAATGTCTTTAGCATTCGCAAAAAATACCTCATAATTTTTACTCTGCAATAATCTGCCTTTATTTTCTCGTAAACTATCAACTTCATTTATTAGAGACAATACACTTCTTTGTGGCGTTATTTTCTTAGCAGGTTTCTTTATTCTTATTTTTTCTGTAGATAAAATTGCACTCTTTTTCTCATAAGGATTTGCCAACATATAGGTTTTCTTTCTAATAAAATCAGAAAAAGATGAAATGTCTGTAAATTCATTTTGATCTTTAACAGGAATCGGTTTTCCTATTCTTACTTTTATTACTTTTCCTTCTTGAGAGATTACTTCAGATGGTAATTTTGCTGTTCGTAAAGTATCTGATATTTTAGATAAGAAATAAAAAAAACGACTATTTTTAGCGTGAAAATAAATCGGAATTACAGGAACATTTGCCTTTTTAATCAAACGTACAGCTCCTTCTTCCCAAGGTTTATCTACTTTTAATTTTCCATCTTGGTAGGTAGATACTTCGCCTGCAGGAAAAATACCTAAAGGCTTGCCTTCTTTTAAATGTGTTAATGCACTTTTAATTCCTGCCACACTAGATTTTGCATCCTTTCTATTTTCAAAAGGATTTACAGGCATTACATAAGGCTTTAAAGGCGCTACTCTGTGTAATAAAAAGTTGGCAATAATTTTATAATCTGCTCTTTTTTCTAGTAATAATTTTAGCAATAAAACACCATCAATACCTCCTAAAGGGTGATTAGAAATGGTAATAAAAGCACCGTCTTTTGGAATTCGTTTTAAATCTTTTTCTGGTATTTCAAAACCAATATTGCAATCGTCTAAAACTCCATTTAAAAAATCTAAACTGGTTTTAGCTTTATTTTTATTGTAAATTTTGTTTATGGCAGATATGCGCAAAATTCTTATTAGCAACCACCCTATACCTGTTCCAATAAAACCAAGTTTTTGTAAACCAACAACTTGTGCAATTTCTTTAGATGTTACTAATGCCATGAGCTTTCGATAGAACTGAAAGACAAACATAGTAAAAAAAACGAAATCGTAATTTTTAAATCTTTAAGAATTCGTTAAAGCTTTTCTTAAATTACGCTATACAATAAGGCTCGAAAATTAATTAGGACTCACAACGATTTGTGATGTTTCTTTATTTACTTGTGTTAACAAAGAAATTCCTTTTTCCTCTATGGCTTCTATAGCATTTTCATCAAAATGACGCACAGTATATAAATCAACCCCTTTTTGTATATCAATTTTAAATTGTGTTTTTAACTCTTCGTAAAAATCGTCAAACTTATGAAACTTATTATCAATACAAACCGAAAAACTAATTGCCGAGTTTTGAATTAAGTTTACTTTTAGTTGATAATCATGTAGCTTTTTAAAGATAAAACTAATATTATTCTCTACCATAAACGAAAAATCTAAGGCAGAAATTGATACCAAAATCTGATTTTTCTTTACAATAAAGCAAGGAATATAAGGCACTAATCTTGTGCCTTTAGACACTTTTGTACCTGTTTCTTTTGGATGTACAAATGAACGTACCAACAACGGAATTTCTTTTCTTTCTAAAGGTTGTAATGTTTTTGGATGAATTACAGAAGCACCATAAAATGCCATTTCTATGGCTTCTTCGTAAGAAATTTGCTCTAACAAAGTTGTCTCTGAAAACACTCTAGGATCTGCATTTAAAACTCCAGGAACATCTTTCCAAATGGTAACACTTTCTGCATTTAAGCAATAGGCAAAAATACCTGCTGTATAATCTGAGCCTTCTCTACCTAAAGTAGTGGTGTTTTCGGTATCATTAGCTGCAATAAAACCTTGTGTAATATTTATTTTAGAAGCGTCTACTTTTTTTGTGATGAGTTCTTGTGTTAAATCCCAATCTACTTTTGCATCTCTGTAACTACTATCGGTTTTTATGTAATTTCTAACATCAAACCAAACATTGTCTTGGCCTAATTTTTCCAAATATGCACTTACAATTTTGGTGGATAGTAATTCGCCAAAACAAATAATTTGATCGTACACATAATTGTATCTTCTAGAAGTGTTTCTAGACAAAAACCAACCTAATTCGCCAAAAAGGATATCAATTTCTTTATAAACCTCATCATCAGCATCAAATAAAGAACTCATAATATTTTTATGAAATTCTTCGATAAAATTTAATTTGGTAGGTAATTCTTCTTTTTTATGATAGTAGGCATCTATAACTTCTTCAAAAGCATTGGTTATTTTACCCATTGCAGAAATTACCACTAAAGTGTCTTTTGCACCTTCGTTTTTTATAATGTTTGCAACATTTTTTACACTTTCTGCATCTTTTACAGATGCCCCACCAAATTTAAAAATCTTCATTTTCTAAAATATTAATTCATCAACTAGGTTTTTAATACGCGTTAAGTATTTGTACTAAAAAACTTAATTTCTGTATTTCAAAACAGGATAAACTTCGCCCTTTTTAAATTGAATTTTATCGCTAGGTAGTTGTATAAAAGCATCTGCATTTACCAAACTTGCTAAATCTCCAGACCCATTTCCTGTAACAGGAGTTGCAACTAATTGCCCAAATTTACTTTCTAATTTTACTTGTAAAAAGTACACTAAATTGGGTTTAAACGTAATATCTGCATCTAAAATTGCAGTTGCTACTGGTTCATTTACTCCTACTGATTTGTAATACCAAGCACAAAAATACGCCAAACAATTTACAAAAGTAGAGATTGGATTTCCTGGAAAAGCAAAAATAACAGCTTGTCTTTTAATGTTAAATTTTTCAGATTTCTTTACTTGCTCATCACTTGTAAGTAAAGTCGGTTTACGACCAAACCAAAAAGGTTTTCCTGGCCTTTGGGCTACTTTATGGAATAGTTTTTTTACACCCAACTCTTCGAAAACTTCTGGTAAAAAATCGAATTTACCTTTGCTTACTGCTCCACTAAAAAGCAATACATCATAGGTTTGCAAGTAGTTTTCAATTTTAGATTTTAAAATCGGTTTATCGTCTGTAATATGTGCTGTTTCTGATGGAATTTTTAATCGCTCTAACAAAGAAACTAAGGTAAAAACATTACTTCTTCTTATTTGATGCGCTTCTGGAGCTTCGTTTACACCAACCAATTCATCACCTGTAGAAATAATGATTACTTTGGGTTGTTTAGCTACTTTAATTGTTGATTTACCAACTGTGGCAAAAACTCCAATTTCTGATGCAGCAATGATAGTATTTTTGGTGATTAAAATAGCTCCTGCTTTTTTATCTTTTCCTTTGATGTGAATATTTTGTAGGTCTTTTACCTCATTAATATTGATTGTTGCAATTCCGTTTTTTATGCTAACATCTTCATATCTAATTACTGCATTTGCATTGTTAGGTAACACAGCACCTGTCATTACTTCAATACAATTTTTTGTGTTTTTTAAAGTGATTTGCTTACTTCCTGCAGGTTGAATTCCTTCAATTGTAAACGATCTTTGTCCGTCTTTAAATTGGTTAAAATCAATTGCAATGCCATCCATAGCAACTCTATTGAAAGGTGGAAAATCTCGATCTGCAACAATATCTTCTTTTAAAATTCTACCAACAGATTTTAAAAATGGAGCTTCTTCAACGCCAAAATCTTGAGTTGCATTTAAGATAATGTGTTTTGCTTCTTGTACTGAAATCATGGTGTTAATTTTTGTTGAATCTTCTTTAGTTCATTATCTCTATCATTAACCACAAAATCATATTCAGCACCTTCTTTAGTAATTATTCTAATGCCATTATCCACTAGCTTTGCTGTTTTTCTTTTGCTTACAGATGCAATTTTAGCAAACTCAATACTTGTTTGGCCTTTTTGTATATTTAAAGAATGACTTTTAAATACGAACCTTTGGTTGGTGAAAAACAATTTACCACCAACAGCTTCTAAACCTTTAAATAAGTTTGCAAAAATTTCTCTTTCTACTTTTTCATTTTCAAGAAGTTCTGGTGTAATCTTATCCATAGGTTTCCCTACAAGTTTTTTCATCATCCATGGAAATAAAAACACAAAAAAAAGCGTCATGGAAACACCGTAGATTAAGGCTTGAATTGCTAAACTTTTTAAATTGTCTTCAATATTGAAAAAGTATAAAACAAGTGCGTAAAAAAAAGTGGTAGAGAAGGCCAAAACAATTATTTGTTTCTTATTCAATTTTACATCAAATTCTTTTTTCATTTTTCTTTTTTTTAGATTGTTGTGCTACTGTATTGTTTTTTTTCTTTGCAAAGATTAAGATTTGTTGCTTTACCCACCAATTGTGCTCATACTTTCAGAAACATTTCCTTTTTTACGGTTAGCTTCTGCAATAAAACCATTTTCTGGTTTTTCTTTTACCAAACTTAAAAAGAGTGCTTTTAAATCATCGTTACTTGCTCCATTTCTTATAAAGTCTCTTAGATTAAAAACCCCATCATCAAACAAACAATTTTTAAAAGTTCCTGTACTTGTAATTCTAATTCTATTGCAATCGTTACAAATAGTTCTGGTAAATGCAGGGATAATACCTACTGTTCCTAAATGATTTTCAATTTTATAGTTTTTGGATGTTGATGATTTTTCTGATTGAATTTCTTGTACATCAAACTCGGTTTTTATCTCTTCTAAGATTTTTTTAAACGTCCAGTTTTCTTGCATTTCACGTTGTCCTTTTCCGTTAAAAGGCATTTCTTCAATAAAACGAACTGCTACATTTTTATTTTTTGTTAACCTTACAAAATCTACAATTTCATCTGTATTAAAACCCGATTGCACTACAACATTTAGTTTTAAATTTAAGTTGCTTTTTTCTAGCAATTCAAGGGTTTTATACACTTCTGGATATACATCTCTTCGTGTAATTTTGGCGAACTTATCTCTCTGTAAACTATCAATACTTAAATTGATGTTTTTTACCTTTTTTAGTTTTTCAATTCTATCAATATAATGCGAAATTAAAGCACCATTGGTAGTGATATTTATGGCATCTAACAAATCATTATAAGACAACATTTCTAAAAAACCGACAAAATCTTTACGTACAAAAGGCTCACCACCTGTTAAACGTACTTTATTTACACCCAATTCTGTAAGTACACGAATTAAACGATACATTTCTTTAAACGTTAATAACTCTTGTCTGGCTACAATATCAATACCATGAGCAGGCATACAATATTGGCAACGCAAATTACACCTGTCTGTAACCGCTAATCGCACATACTCCATCTGCCTTCCAAAATTGTCTTTTAAACTACTCATTAATTAGGTAATTTTTTACTGACTACACCATATAAAAAGGCACCTAACAAAGCGCCTAATAAAATAATTAAAGCTGGTAAAAATTTAAAGCCTAAAATTACAAAAACGGGTGCTGCACAAGCTCCTGAAATTCCCCAACCTAAACCAAATAAAGTGCCACCAAAAATTGTACTGATAAATCCTTTTTTCTTTGGCGTTGGTGTAATTTTGTTACCATGAATGTCTTTTATTTTTCCCCTTTTAAATAATTGCATAATAATTGCTGAAATTACGACTGCACCTCCAATAATTCCATACATATGAAACGATTGGAATTTAAACATTTCATAAAAACGATACCAAGAAATGGCTTGTACTTTACTCAATACAATCGCAAAGAAAATTCCTAAAATTAAAAATTTAATATTTTTCAAAATGATATTTTTATAATTTATTTCCAATAATTAAAAGATGCTGAAACACGTTCAGCATCATACCAATATTGTTTTAAAACAATATTGGTATGATGAACCAAGTTGCTATAATTCCGCCAATAAAAAAGCCAATAACTGCCAGTAAAGAAGGCATTTGCAAGCTGCTTAATCCTGTAATTGCATGGCCAGAAGTACAACCACCTGCATAACGCGTACCAAAACCGATTAAAAGTCCAGATACTAAAAGAATTAGAAATCCTTTTAAAGAAAAAACGACTTCATCACTAAAAATTTCATCAGGAAAATATTGATTTCCAACTTCTGAAAATCCTAAATCTGTAAGTTCTTGAACCGTTTTGGGATTTAAATCTATAGTTTGTTCAGGTATTAAAAATTTTGCTGAAATAAAGCCACCAATAATTAACCCAACCACAAATAGTATTGCAAAATCACGTTCTTTCCAATCTTTTTTAAAATAGTCTGAAACCTTACCTGCACCAGCCATTGTGCATAAAGTTTCAAAGTTTGTTGAAGCTCCAAAATTTTTACCAAAGTAAAAATAGAGCAGTAATGAAAGTGCAATTAATGGGCCACCTATATACCAAGCCCAAGGTTGTACTATAAAATCCATAATTACAATTGAGTTTTTAAATAGTTCATAATTAATGTTGTTGCACCCAAATTATCTTGAATGTATTTTTTGTTGATGACTCCTGTTAAATTTCTAAAACTTTCATCATTTTTTAAATTGATAAAAGCAGCTGTAAGTTCTTCTTGATTTTTGATTGAGAGGCAACCTCCAATCTTAACTAAATCTACTGCTTCTTTAAATTTGTCGTAATTTTTTCCAATCACTACAGGAATTCCAAAAGTTGCTGGTTCTAAAATGTTGTGTAAACCTGTTTTTAAACCACCACCTACATAGGCAACATCTGCAGCAGCATATATTTTGGTTAAAATACCAATGGTATCTATAATAAAAACGTTGTAATTAGATAAATTTTTAGATTTCTCGACGGAGTTTATCTTTAGCGAAGATGAAAGGCTCGAAATGACATCAGAATATTTTATAACTTTTTTATTGATAGATTTTTGAAGTGCTAGAATGGCATCGCTCTTAATATTATGTGGTGCAATGATAAATTTTTCATGATCTGTTGTATTATTATTGATGTAATTTACCAGAAAAGCTTCGTCTTCAGGCCAGGTACTTCCTGCAACAATGGTGTATTTTTTGTCTTTAAATTCAGATATAAAATCAAGTGTATTGTCTTGATCTAAAATTTTTGATACACGATCAAAACGAGTATCACCTGCAATAGTGGCATTTGTAAAGTTGATAGAATTTAGAAGTTTTTTAGACTTTTCATCTTGTACAAAAAAGTGATGAAAAGCTCGTAACGATTTTCTCATAAAACCTCCATACCATTTAAAAAACAACTGTTTATCTCTTAAAATACCAGAAACTAAAATGGTTGGCACTTTATTTTTATGCAATTCATTTAATAGATTTGGCCAAAATTCATACTTTATAAAAATAGCAAATTTAGGATTTACTTCTTTTACAAATCTTGTAGCATTAGATTTAGAATCTAAGGGTAAATAACAAATTACATCTGCGAGGTCGTAGTTTTTTCTGACCTCATATCCTGAAGGAGAAAAAAAAGTTACCAAAACCTTATATTTAGAATATTTCTTTTTGATTTGTTCTATAATGGGTCTTGCTTGCTCAAATTCGCCTAAAGAAGCAGCGTGAAACCATATTACATTATCGCTTTTTAGCGCTGAAATTTTAGAAAAGGACTCTTTTCTACCCTCAACAAAAAGTTTTATTTTTTTATTGAAAATTGCTATGACAGGCAACAGAATTTGAGCTTTGAAAACGAGTATAGTATATAGTAAATTCACAGAATGTAAAAATACAAAATAGATGTTTCAAAACATCACAAAAAAAGCTACTCTTATATGAGTAGCTTATTAAGTACAATAATGAAATTAAATTATAATATCCCCCAACATTACATTTATAGATTATTGTACTTTCACATAAATTTATAATAAAAAGTTTAATTTTTTAAAAAAAATGTTCTTAACAGTGGTTATAATGTTCTAAAAATCAAAAAAGTACTATAATTGTAATTTTTTCAGCACATTTTCTTTATACTTTTTTCCTATAGGAATCGTGTAATCAGCTATTTGAAGTGAGTTTTGATTGACTTTAATAACACAATTACCATTAACAATGTAACCTCTTTGTATTCTTATAAAGTAATTATTTAGCTTTTCTTTTATTTCATTTAAGCTTGATCTGTGTATAAATTTTTGCTCATTTTTACAATGAATTTCTACATAAATATGATCGCTTTTTATGAATAAAATGTCATCAAAAAGAATTTTTTTAAAACTATTTTTTTGTTTGATAAAAATAAAATTTTTGACTTTGGCATTACGTTCTAATTCTTTTTTTATGAAGTTGTGTAGGGCAATTTCTATAGACGTAAATAATTCGTTTTTAGAAAAAGGCTTCACTAAATAAGCATAAGGAGCCACTTCTTTGGCTGCATTTACACTATTAAAATCGGCGTTTGCTGTTAAAAAAATAAATGGAAATTGATAATCTTGGTTTATTATTTTAGCCAAATCTATACCTGTTTTTTTACCTGATAAGTGAATGTCTAAAATTGCAATGTCTGGTTTTTGCTGTTCTATAATTTCTATAGCCTCAGAAAAATTTAAGGCTGGTTCTAAAACATTATATCCTAAGATTTGTAACGTTTTACAGATATTATCTGCTATAATTATTTCATCTTCTACAACTAATACTTTTATTTTTTTCATATATTTTTTAATTCAATAGTATTAAATTATTTCTTTTCTCATCAAGGTATCTTTGAATAAAATATGAAATTTTGCCCCAGATTGGTTTGTAATTTGTAAGCTACCTTGTAATTGCTTTACTAATCTTTCTACTAATTTTAACCCAGAACTAGAAGTCTCTGATGTACTAAAAGAAGTTGGTAAACCTGAACCATTATCTTTAAAAATTAACTCGTAATTGTTTGATGATGTTTTTAATAAAGAAATATAAAGTGTATTATTTTGCTGCTTTTTAAAAGCATGTTTAAAAGAGTTGATAACTAATTCATTTAAAATTAAAGCTAATGGAATTGCTGTATCTACATCAAAATAAATTTCGTTAACATTAATATCTAAACTTAGATTATCTTGGTACCTGTATAAGAAAGTGAGTTCTTGAACCAGTAAATGTATAAATTCATCAAATTTAATTAAATCAGATTGACTTGCATATAATTTCTGATGGATTAAAGACATCGATTTTATTCTACTTTTTCCTTTTTCTAAAAGCTCTATTACTTTTTCATCTTGAATTTCTTCTGTTTGCAATTCTAATAAACTAGTAATTAATTGAAAATTATTTTTAACACGATGATGCATTTCTTTAATCAATAACTCTTTTTCTTCTAAAGATTTTTTTACCAATGTATTTTTTTGACAAAGTTCTGCAGATTGTTTTTTAAGTTTTCTTACAACAAAAAATGAAATTAAAAATAAAGCAAAACATAGAGAGGCAATAACCAGATATAAATTAGTTTTTTCTTTTTCTAAAGTAATTTCTTGTTCTTTAATTTTAACTGCCTGCTCTGTTTTGTAGCTGGCTAATGACTCAGACAAATCTTGAGAGTATATTTTTCTTGTAATTACTATAGCCTTTTGTTTGTAATCTAAAGCCTCTTTATAGTATTTATGTACTGCTAATGCTCGTGCAGATTTATTGATTAAATCAAAATAATCGTTTAAATTTAAGTCTTTGCCTAATTCTTCAAATTTCTGAACCAACTCTAAAACATTATCTGCTTTAAACTTAGAGAGTATTTTCTGTTTTAATTCAATATTTTTACTTTTAGCAGTTATTAATTGTGCGTATAAAGCGTAGGAATAAATTCTTGAATATGAATTGTATAACTCATCCATTAACAGCAATACTTTTTCATCATAACCCCCTTTAAAAATACAAGCATTTATAAGGTCTGTTATTGTGCTATAATAAAACGCACTTTTCTCAGGTAGCTTTTTTTCAAGCTCAAGAATATCTTGACACTTTTTTATATATTCATCTAGTTTTTTCTCTGTAATTAAAAAAGGTAAAGAATAGTATAAAAAAGTAATTTGTAATTCAATATCATTTAAGTCTCTAGCAATATTTATACATTTTTGTGCAAGTGCTTTCCCTTCTTTAGTTTTATTTTCAATCAAATACATTACAATTGGGTGAGTTTGTAATTTGGTATTAGCCCATAAAAAATCTTTATTTTTGTTCCTAAAGTTTGCTACATAACTTTCTAGTTTAGCCTGTTCTAATGATGCCAAATCTAAAAGTGCCTTATCTCTAAGTTGCGCAATCAAAGTCCATTTTATATTGAAAAAGTCTTTATTTAAAGTGCTATAGTTTTCTGGTTCTTTAATTTTTTGATTTATAAAATTTGCAACCTCTACAAAATCTATATTTTCTCTTTTTGATAAGTTTAATAGAAATGTATAATAATCTGAATAAGACAGCTTATCTTCTAAAATTATTTTTTTTAGGGAACTTTTGTTATCTCCATCTTCTAGCTTGTTTACATAGTAAATCGCAGAATCTTTTTGGGATTTTATAATGAAATCCTCAGTTTTCTGCTTATTAAGATTGGTTTGTGCATAAAAACTAAAAGAGATAAGGTAAATGATAAAAAAGAGGAAGAGTTTCATAGTAGGGGTTTCATAAATTGATTATTTCTTATAAAACTAACTAAAGATTTTAATATATCTTAAAAAAATCCATAAAAAAACTCAAACAAATTAATGTTTGAGTTTTTTTTATGAATTAAGCTTGTTGCTTATGCTTCGAATGGAGTTACAGAAACATAAGATCTGTTATCTCTTTTCTTTTCGAATTCTACAATACCATCAACCTTTGCGTGTAAAGTATGATCTTTACCCATGTAAACGTTTTCACCTGGATTGTGAGTTGTACCTCTTTGACGAACAATAATATTACCTGCAATTGCAGCTTGCCCACCAAATATTTTTACACCTAGTCGTTTCGATTCTGATTCTCTACCATTCTTCGAACTTCCTACTCCTTTTTTATGTGCCATTGTATTATGGTTTTAAAATTGAAATTTTTATTTAGTTAGCGCTTCAATTAATTCTGCTTTCTTTAAAGAAGTATATCCAGTGATACCTTGTTCTTTAGCAGCAGCTTTTAATTCTGCAACAGTCATAGAACTATAATCTGTTGTAGCTTCTTCTTGTACTTCAGCTTTTGGAGCAGCTTCTTTTTTAGGAGCAGCTTCTTTTTTTACTGATTTTTTTGCACCAGTAGCAGCAATAGATTCAATCTGAATCTCGCTTAAATACTGTCTGTGTCCATTTTTCTTTCTGTATCCTTTTCTTCTTTTCTTTTTGAAAACGATAACTTTATCACCTTTTAAGTGACCTAGAATTTGAGCTGTTACTGAAGCTCCTTCTATAGCTGG
>CBFIFR010000049.1:0-18102 GCA_965661915.1 Polaribacter sp.
ATGTGTTGGAGTCCATTAGGCAAGGTTTTTAGAGCAGAAAATGAGCAATCGAAAAGAATTAAGGCTGTACTAGAAAAATTAAAGAATAAATACGCAGTTTCTGAAGACGTTCTTTTACTTGCATGGATTTTAAAACACCCCGCAAAAATATCTCCAGTAATTGGTACAACCAATACAAACCGAATTTTAAACGCAAATAAAGCGCTTTCTATAAAGTTAGATTTAGAAGATTGGTTTGAGCTTTTACAAGCAAGTAAAGGAAGAGAAGTAGATTAATAGTACTATTAAAACTTTAACAAAAAAAAACGGTAAAAAAACTCATAGATATAGAGTTTAAATTAAGAGTAATCTATTCTGAATAATATTCTTATTTTTGTGGCTTCAAAAACAGCGAAATGTCAAAAAAGAATATTGCAATTCTTACGATTTTAATCACCATTATTTTAGATCAAGTTATAAAAATCTATATAAAAACTAACTTTGTTTTAGGTGAAGAAGTTAAAGTTTTTGACTGGTTTAGAATCCATTTTGTAGAAAATAACGGGATGGCAATGGGCATTGAATTTGGGGGTAATGCAGGGAAACTTTTTTTAACATTATTTAGAATAGTAGCTGTTGGTGCTATTATTTATTGGTTAATGGGTACTATAAAACGTAAAGTACATAATGCTGTAATTATCGGTATTTCATTAATTTTTTCTGGTGCTGTTGGTAATATTATCGACTCTATTTTTTATGGTGTCATATTTAATCATCCCACTAACAAAGTAGCAACGCTTTTCCCAGAAACTACAGATGGTAAATTGTTTTTTGGGAAGGTAGTAGATATGTTTTATTTTCCTATTTGGAGTGGAGATTTACCAGAATGGATTCCTTTTGTGGGTGGAGATCCGTTTACTTTTTTTCAATATATTTTTAATCCTGCAGATTCCTATATTTCAATTGGTGTAGCCTTACTTTTTATTTTTAGCAAACAAGCTTTCCCAAAAGAAGATAATAAAGAAGTTGAGGCAACAGCTACAGAAAAATAATATTTTTCAATTTCTTTTTGTTTTTTGTAACTTGTATAGCAATTCGTAAAGAACGTTTAACATCATTTTATGAAAATTTCAAGATACATCCTTGTTTTTTTAATCGGTTTTTTAATTGCCAAGTTTTGGTATCAAAAAAACGATAATCATCAAACACAAGAAGAAATAAAAGTGGTTGTAAATTCTATTAAAAACTTAAGTAAATTAGTAGTTTCAAGTAGTAATTTCTCTGAAGTTTATAATTTTAAAGATTCTAAAAAATATTTTTACGACTATGTATCTTTTGATAAACAAGCAATTGTTACTGTAAACGCTAAAGTAGAAGTTGGTTACGATTTATCGAAACTAGAAATTCAAATTGATTCTTTAGCTAAGAAAATTTACATTAATAAAATACCAAAAGAAGAAGTTACCATTGCTCCAGATGTAAAATATTTCGATTTACAACAAAGTCAGTTTAATACTTTTTCTAAAGAAGATTTGAATAAAATCAATCAAAAAAGTATCGAGAAAATTAAAGAAACCATTGCTTTATCCAATTTAAAAAAACAAGCAAAAACCCAATTTTTCGAAGAAATTTCTAAAATTTATCAACTATCTGCCATTTATGGGTGGGAAGTTATAGATAATACCAACTCAAATCTTTTAACAGAATTTGATGGGCTAATCGATTATTTTATCATTCAAAAATAACTATTTTTGGGTATGTCTGCATCTTTAGAACTTCAAATACAAACCTTACCCAATGCTCCTGGAGTATATCAATATTTTGATAAGGAAGACAAGATTATTTATGTTGGTAAAGCTAAAAATTTAAAGAAAAGAGTAAGTTCTTATTTTACAAAAACTCACGATAGTGGTAAAACAAGAGTGCTAGTTAAAAATATTGCACACCTTAAACACATTGTTGTAAACACAGAAACAGATGCACTTTTACTAGAAAATAATTTAATTAAAAAGTACAAACCTCGGTATAATGTTTTATTAAAAGATGATAAAACCTACCCTTGGTTATGTATAAAAAAAGAACGTTTTCCACGAATTTTTTTAACACGTAGAGTTATAAAAGATGGCTCAGAATATTATGGTCCTTATACTTCAGTTAGAACTGTAAAAGTACTTTTAGAGGTCATAAAAGACGTGTATGCTTTACGCACGTGTAATTACGATTTAAGTCCCCAAAAAATAAGCGAAGGCAAATATAAAGTTTGTTTAGAGTATCATTTAAAAAATTGTAAGGGAGCATGTGAAGCATTAGAAACAGAAGCACATTACAACGAATCTATCAAAGAAATTCGAAACATTATTAAAGGTAATTTTAAAGAAAGTGTAGATCGTTTATCAAAATTGATGCACAATTTTGCAGCAAAAATGGAGTTTGAAAAAGCACAAAAAATTAAAGAAAAATTAGATAGATTAAGCAGTTACCAAGCAAAAAGTACCATTATAAATCCTGCTATAAGTAATGTAGATGTGTTTAGTATTATTTCTGATGAAACTCACGGATATGTAAATTTCCTAAAGATTTCTAATGGATCAATTATTCAATCTCATACTACAGAAATTAAGAAAAAACTAGACGAAACTGATAAAGAATTATTAGAGTTGTTTATTATAGAAATCAGGCAACGTTTCCATTCACAATCCCCAGAAATTTATGTGCCTTTTAAAGTTGATATTGGCGAAGATATTAAAGTAACCATCCCTAAATTAGGCGATAAAAAACGAATTGTAGAACTCTCTGAACGCAATGCAAAATACTATAGACAAGAGCAGTTTAAACAAATAAAAATTGTAGATCCAGATAGGCATGTAAAACGTTTAATGGCGCAAATGAAAAAAGATTTACGTTTGCGAGAAGAACCCAGACATATTGAGTGTTTTGACAACTCTAACATTCAAGGAACAAATCCTGTTGCAGCTTGTGTAGTGTTTAGAGATGGTAAACCAAGCAAAAAAGAATACAGACATTATAATATAAAAACAGTTGTTGGCCCAGATGATTTTGCATCTATGGAAGAAGTAGTGTATAGAAGATACAAACGCTTACTTGAAGAAGGGGAATCTTTACCTCAATTAATTATTATTGATGGTGGTAAAGGGCAACTTTCATCTGCTGTAAAAAGTTTAGAAATTTTAGGTTTGCGAGGTAAAATTGCCATAATTGGTATTGCAAAACGTTTGGAAGAAATTTATTATCCAGATGATCCAATTCCTTTATATTTAGATAAAAAATCTGAAACTCTAAAAATTACCCAGTTTTTAAGAAACGAAGCCCACAGATTTGGTATTACATTTCATAGAAATAAACGAAGTAAAAGTGCTATACAATCAGAGTTAGAACAAATTCCTAACGTTGGTAAACAAACTATTACCACTTTATTGCGTAAATTTAAATCGGCAAAACGTGTTAAAGAAGCATCTTTTGAAGCGTTAAAAGAAGTTATTGGTAATGCCAGAGCTGTTAAAGTGCATCAATTTTATCACCCAAAAAAAGAAAATGAAAACTAAAATCTTTCTTTTATCACTTGCATTTCCATTATTGGTATTTGCGCAACAAAAGCAACCCAAAATTGGTTTGGTGTTAAGTGGTGGTGGAGCAAAAGGTTTTGCGCATATAGGCGTTTTAAAAGAAATAGACAAAGCAGGTATTCAGTTAAATTATATTGGTGGCACAAGTATGGGCGCCATTGTTGGTGGTTTGTATGCTGCTGGTTATACTGCTAATCAAATTGAAGAGATTGTAAAAACAACCGATTTTGTAAATCTTTTAAGAGATAAATTACCAAGAAGTTCTGCACCTTTTTTTGAAAAAGAATATTTAGAAAAAACTAAAATTACCCTACCTGTTTCTAAAGGCAAAGTAGGTTTGCCAAAAGGAGTATCTAAAGGGCAAAATATTTTAAATTTATTATTTGAGTTACTAGACGTGACCGAAAATATAAACGATTTTTCGAAACTCTCTACACCGTTTTTTTGCATAGCTACAGATGTAGAAACTGGTAGTGAAGTATTGTTAGAAAAAGGTTCATTACCCATTGCGTTAAGAGCAAGTGGCTCGTTTCCTACCTTACTTAATCCTGTAAATATGGATGATAAATTACTTTTAGATGGTGGTATAGCCAATAACTTTCCGGTTTCTACAATGAAAGAAAAAGGAATGGATATTATAATTGGTGTTGATGTAGAGGGTAGATTGTTTGAAAAGGAAAAACTAACCTCTGCAATCGAAATTTTGAATCAAATTTTGAGCTATCAAATGTATGATAAAAGTAAAAAAGAAAAAGAGAAATTAGATGTTTACATTCATCCTGATATTTATAACTATAGTGTTGTAGATTTTGATAAAAAGGATGAAATTTTAGAGAAAGGTAAAATTGAGGCAAAAAAATATACTAAAATATTTAAAGAATTAGCAGATAAGCAAAAAACTAAAAATAAGAAAAAGCCTATAAATATTAACAAAAGTAAAAGATATATATCTAAAATTAATTTAAAAGGTTCTAAAGATTATACAAGGGCTTTTGTGTTAGGAAAGTTAAAAATTAGAGTAGGAGATAGTATTAGTAGACCAGAAATAACCAACCGAATAAACCTTTTATCTGCAACAAAAAACTATGATAAGATAACTTATAAACTACTTAGCCAAAAGGATAGTTCTTACCATTTAAACTTTACTGTAAAAGAAGGGGATGAAAACGCATTTGTAAGTGTTGGTGCCCATTATGATTTATTATACAAATCTGGTGTATTAGTAAATTACAATCAAAAACATGTATTCACAAAAAACGACTTATTTTCTTTAGATGTAGTATTGGGCGATAATCTTCGATACAATTTAAACTATTTTGTAGATAATGGTTTTTATATTAGTTATGGTTTTAAATCAAGATACGATCACTTTAGAGCAAATTCAAAGTTCAACCCTATCACATCTCAATCTAGCGCTATTAATAGTATAGATTTAAAATACACAGATATTACCAATCAATTTTTTTTTCAAACTACGTTTGATAGAAAGTTTGCACTGGGTTTAGGGGCAGAGCACAAATTTTTAAAAGCTTCAACACCAACTATTACTGTAAATAACGAAGTAACCATTATAGACAATAGCAACTATTTTAATGTGTTTAGCTATTTAAAACTAGATACTTACAATAAAAAGCATTTTGTTACTAAAGGGTATTTTGCCGATTTAAATTTTAAATGGTATATAAAGGCTAATGGTTATAACGAAACGTTTAATAGTTTTGCGCAAACCCAAGGAACCTTAGGTTTTGCCACTACTTTTTTCGATAAATTAACGTTTCAACTTACTAACCAAGCAGGGTTTACAATAAACAGTACACCATCTAATATTTTCGATTTTTATTTAGGAGGATACAACCAAAACTATATAAATACTTTTGTTTCTTTATATGGGTATGATTTTGCGGAATTATCTGGAGATTCTTTTGTAAAATCTGAGTTTTTATTTAGATATGCTGTTGCAGAAAATCATTATGCAACATTTATTGCCAATTATGCAAGATTAGACAGTAATGTTTTTAAGGATATAGAAATATTTAAAGACATCAAATCTGGATATGCTTTAGGGTATAGCTACAACAGTTTAATTGGCCCAATAGAATTAAAATATACTTGGTCTCCAGGAAGGCAACAAGACTTTTGGGTATTTAATTTAGGATTTTGGTTTTAAAATCAAAAACCTTTATTTAGTGCTGAGGTAAAACTCTTCGTAAACTTCTAATAAATTCATTAAAGCTTTTATTAAATCTTTAGTTTCTAATAAAATACTAAAATATAAGGTAGAGTTTTTGGGGCTTGTTTCATCGGTTCTAATACGTTCAACTTGTTTTTGAACAGAAACAGAAACATTCTCTAACAAAGTTCTTTCTTCTATAATAATAGCATTTAAATCATCAAATGATCTCGATTTAAAGGTTTTACTTACATTGTTTAAAATAGAGTCAAGTTGATTATTAATGACTTTTAAATCTTTTAATTGTCCCTTTTTTAAATTCTTGTGATTGTTGTTTACGTGTTTAAAACTAGCTCTTGATATATAACTTATAGATTGTGCAGCATCTTGCAAATACCCCAAAACCATAATATAAAAACGACTGGCTTGTACAGAGGTTTCGTCTAAAGATTTAATAAAATAAAAAACATTATCCTTTAAATCATCTATTTCATTATTTAATTTTTCTACGTGCTTGTCTGTTTTTCGTAGTTTGTTTAAATCATGATTTGCCAAGTCATTAGCCACATTGGTGTAGAGTTTACTTATTCTACTTGCAACTCCAGAAATATGGTCTGAACTTTCTTCAATTACGCCATTAATGGTTATTAGTTCAGATCGTTCAATATGCGTTTTTCGCTTTATTTCTTTTGTTTTATTTCTATGCGCAATAGAGTTTTTGGTAATTAAAAAAGCAACTAATAATAATAAAATAGGAATAAAAGCAATACTTAAATCAATTAAAAAAGCCACAATACCTGCAGCTACAAAAGCAATAATTGCCGTTAAAAACCAACCACCAATCACATTTAAAACTCCAGCAACTCTGTATACTGCACTTTCACGTCCCCAAGCCCTATCTGCTAAAGAAGTACCCATAGCTACCATAAAAGTTACATATGTTGTAGATAAAGGTAATTTCATAGAGGTTGCAATAGAAATTAAAACACTGGCCATAATTAAGTTTACAGAAGCTCTAACCAAATCAAAGGCAGGCATTTCAAAAGTCTTGTCTTTTGGTAATCTAACTATGGGTTTTTCAAACTTTTCATTAATAAAATTTTGCGTTTTATTAGGAATCAAATAGTTTACACCAGTATTTAAAAACATCGCAAAACGAACCACAACTCGAGATAAATTGTTAGGTTGAAATTTTTCATGTCCTTCTCCTTGTCTAGATAAATCAATACCTGTTTTTATAACATTTTGTGCCTTGCTAGATGTCCATAGTGTAACAACCATTATTGCACCAGCCAAAAGTAATAACCAAATATTAGAGGGTACTTTTTTTGCTAAGCTACCCATTGAAAATAATTCAGGTGAAGTTCCAGAAATACTAAAAGCTTTACTCCAAGCCTCATAAGAGTTCAATGCAGCAATTGGTACACCAATAAAGTTTACCAAATCGTTACCAGCAAACGCCATTGCTAAAGAAAAAGTACCAATACCAATAATAAGCACTAAAATATTTAATTTAAATATTTTGGTAATTAAATGAGATACAATGGTCCATATTATAAAACTAACACCAATAATTTCTAGTGTATTTCCATCTAAATAGCCTTTTAAATTGCCATAAAATTGAGTACCTTTTAAACCTTTGATAATAATAAAATAAGTAATTGCAGTAATAGCAAAACCACCAAACAAAGAATTGATATAAGCAGGTCTGCTTTCAAAATTAAAAGAATAAATTACACGCGAAAAATACTGAACAATAGCACCAACTGTAAAAGCAACAACAACCGATAACAAAATGCCTAAAATAATGTTTGATGCAGTACTGTAATTAATATATTGCCAAATTGCAGCTAAACTTTGGGTATCATTCTGCGTAATTTTTATCAATGCAATTACTACAGCAGAGCCTAACAATTCAAAAACAATAGAAACAGTGGTAGAGGTTGGCATCCCTAAAGAGTTAAACACGTCTAACAACAAAATGTCGGTAATCATCACTGCCATAAAGATGTACATTACATCTTGAAACACAAACATACTTGGGTTAAAAATACCTTTACGAGCTACTTCCATCATTCCACTAGAAGAAACTGCCCCAAAGAATACACCAACACTGGCAATAATCATAATATTTCTAACAGAAATAGCTTTAGAGCCAATTGCCGAGTTTAAAAAATTTACAGCATCATTACTTACACCAACAACTAAATCTACAATTGCTAAAACAGCCAATGCAATTAGCATTAAAATATATGGATCTTCCATTTTATGGTCATCAATTTAAAAAAGCAAAGTTAAATACACAGCAAGTTGATAATGTTATCTTAATGTTATGAAATTTTGCTTTCATATTGTTGCATACAAGAATACAAAATTGATAGATTTAAATTAACTTTTTAATAAAATTTAGTTTTAAAAATTTATTAATTATTGTCTTTTCAATCCTTATTTGGTATTGTTAAGGTTGATTTAATTTTAAAATATGAAAGAGGAACTGCGAGATTAATATAATGTTTAAAACAACTAAAAAGTTACGTTGAATACAACTGAATTTATGTTAACATAAAAGTAAAGTTTTTAATTCAGGCTTAACAACTAGTTAACAATTAAGAGCTAGTTCTAAATTAATTTTGCAACAGATTTTATAAACTATATAAATACTATTATGAAAAAAATTTTACTTTTAAGTGCTTTTTTAATAAGCGCTGTTGGTTTCAGTCAAGTAACTACACTAACAGAAGACACTAATTGGTCTGGTGATGTTACTATGGATGGAAAAATTGTTGTTGCAGATGGGGTTACTTTAACTATTGATCCAGGTACAGTAATTAAAGCTGTTGCCAAATCTGACCCAGTTGATGCTTCTGCGCTAGTAGTAGCTAAAGGTGGGATGTTAATGGCAGAAGGTACAGCAAAATTGCCAATTATATTCACAGCTGCTGCAGATCCACTTACGGCTTCAGATGTAGCTAATGGAACTTATTTCAACCAAGCAGGTGGTACTGCTCTTCTTAATACAGGAGGTTTATGGGGTGGTGTAATTATTTTAGGTACTAATGAAATTGGTGCTGGTGCTAATAATACTGATGCTATTGAAGGTATTGCTGCAGGGCAAGCTTTTGCAGACTATGGAGGTACTGATACTGATGATAATTCAGGGTCTTTAAAGTACGTTTCTATACGTCATGGAGGTGCTACAATTGGTAATGGAGATGAAATTAACGGACTTACTTTAGGAGGAGTTGGTAATGGAACTATTTTAGAAAATATAGAGATTATTTCGAATACTGATGACGGAATCGAGTTTTTTGGTGGTAATGTAAATGTAAATAACTTATTGGTTTATAACCAATCAGATGACGCCATTGATATTGATCAAGCGTATTCTGGTACAGTTACAAATGCATTAGTAGTTTTAGGAGAAAAAGGAGATAACGTTTTTGAAATTGATGGAACTGAATCTACTTCAACACCAGTTGTTAATGGTTCTTATACTATAGATGGTGTTACTGCTATTGGTAATGCAAATGCAGAGCAAGAAGATACTTATGGTCACTGGAAATCAGATGCTACAGGTTCTAATATGAACATTGTTTACAGAGGCTTTAATGCAGGTTCTAACATAGAAGGAATCGATACAGATACTTATAACAATGGTCTTACTTTTTCTAATATAGACTTTATCACTACAGACAATCTTGCAACAATTAATGATGCTAAAGATGCAGAAAGTGCAGCTTTCTCATCTGCTGAAGCAGAAATTCTTTCAGCTCAAGCTATTGGTTCTGGTTCTACAGAAGAACATTTTTATTCTTGGACTGCATATTTTGCAAGTGGTGTAGGTGTTTTAAGTGTTGAGGATACAGAAATTGTTAAATCGGAATTTTCAATTTATCCTAACCCATTTAGTAACTTATTAAATGTTTCTACTCAGGCAAAAGTTGAATCTTTAAAATTATACAATATTACAGGTCAGTTAGTAAAAGCAAATAAAAATTCAAACTCTATTGATGTTTCAGAATTATCTAAAGGTATGTATATTTTAGAAGTAATTTCAGATTCTAATAGAGAAGTAAAAAGAGTAATAAAAAATTAAGTATTAAATAACTTAAATTTTAATGAAAAGAGCTTTAGTAAACTAAAGCTCTTTTTTTGTTTACATTTTGTTAACATTTAGAATGCTGAATAATAATACATTTGCCAAGCTAAAAAGCTCAATTAAAAATAGAATTATGAAACATTTTCTGGCATTACTTTTTTTAGTAAGTATTAATGCTTTTTCCCAATCTATATCAGGTGTGGTTATGGATGGGGAGTTCAACCAGCCATTACCTTTTGCTAATGTGGCAATAAAAGGAACTACTTTAGGTTCAACTTCCGATATCGATGGTAAATTCCGTACAAAAATAGAACCTGGTACCTACACCTTAGTGTTCTCTTTTATCGGTTATACTACTTTAGAAATTAGCGATGTAATTGTAAAACCAAATAAAGATACTTTTGTACAAGTAACACTTCAACCAGCATCAAATCAATTAGAGGCTGTAGTTATTAAAACAACTTCCAAAAAGAATTCTGAAGCTTCAATTTTGAATTTACAAAAAAGATCAATAGGTTTAATTGATGGATTATCAATACAAGCGATCAAAAAGGCAGGAGATAGTGATGTAGCAGGCGCTATTAAAAGAGTTCCTGGTATTTCAGTTCAAGGAGGTAAATATGTTTATGTTCGTGGTTTAGGTGATAGATATTCAAAAACTACATTAAATGGTATGGAATTACCAGGATTAGATCCTGATAGAAATACTATTCCTATGGATATTTTTCCAACAAATTTAATTGAAAATATAATTGTTAAAAAATCAGCTTCTTCAGAAATTGGTGCTGATTTTACGGGAGGTACAGTAGACATCAACTTAAAAGACTTTTCATTCAACCCAGAATATAATGTAAATTTCAGTGCAGGTTATAATCCTGATATGCATTTTAACAATGATTTTGTTAGAGATGGAATTAAAAGTAATTCAGATTGGAGAGGACAAGATGATGGGGCTAGAAGTTTACCTATTGACCCATCTTTAGATTTGCCACAAGCACTTTTTTTACCTCTAACATCTGCAGAAGATGCAGCTGTATTAACTGAAAGTACGAGAAAATTAAATCCAATTATGGCACCTATAACTGAAACAAGTGATATGAACTACAGTTTCGGTTTTTCTGCTTCTAATGGTTATAAGTTTAAAGAGGATGGAGATGCCTCTATTGGATTTATTGCTGCTTTGGGATATAAAGCCCAAACCACTTTTTATGACAATTTTATACGTGATAGATGGCAAATAGAACCAGGAGATATAGCAGGAGGTGGTTTTGTTAATGAATTATCAAGAAATAGCGATTTAGGTACACTTAATAATTTTCTAAGTACATTATTAGGAGTAAGTTTTAAAAGCAATAAACATAAAATAGGAATTAATTTCTTGAATTTACAGAATGGAGAGTCAAATGCTAGCAATATTTATGCAGTTAGTGGTGATCAAAACCCATTCTTTGCAGTAGGTTCTTCTACAACTTATACAGAAAGGAATTTAATGACAGTACCAATATATGGTAAACATACCATTGGAGATAATGCTCTAAAGGTGCATTGGAGAGTGGCTAAATCAAAATCAAAAGTATATGACAAAGACTTTAGATCTATACTTTTTGAAACAGATGAAGAAAGATCATTTTTCCAAATTAGACCAAATGTAACATCATCACCTTCACGTGCTTGGCGTGATTTAGAAGAAGATGGTTTTGTAGCTAAGTTAGATTTAGAGTTTGATGTAAAAATAAACTCAATAAAAGGAAAATTTAATTTTGGTGGATCATATATAGAAAAAGAAAGAGAATATAATGGAAAAAGTTTTGATATATTTTTTAATGGAAACAGTCAAGTTTTAGAGGGAGATGCTAATGCGCTACTAGCTGAAGAAAATATATGGGTACAATCACCAGATCTTTTTACTCAAACAAACGGATCTTATATAGCAGGAGGTTTTGAGAGGACTAATTTATTTACTGGTCAATCTAAAAATAGTGCCTTTTATGCCTCTACAGAATGGAAATTTTCAGATTTTATTAAGGCTATTGCAGGGTTTAGATATGAAACCTTTCAAATTAGATATACAGGTGAGGATATTATTGGAAATGTGTTTGATAACGAATTGTTAATTGATAAAAAAGATTTTTTTCCAAACCTTAACCTCATCGTTTCTCCTAATGACAAGAGTAATGTAAGATTTGCCTTTTATCAAACAACTGGAAGACCAAATTTTCAAGAGGCTTCAGCTTCAGTTATTCCTAACCCTGTAGTAAATCAGAATCGCGTTGGTAATCCAGAAATACAGCCATCTTATATAGATAATTTCGATTTAAGATATGAATATTTTGGTGAGAAGAACGAAATGATTGCCTTAAGTGTATTTTCTAAAAGTTTTGATGACCCAATTGAAGTTGCTGCTGTTACTCAAAATACTCCAGATGATTTAACAGTTATTAATAACGAAAATGCAAGTGTGTTGGGTGTAGAACTAGAGTTAAGAAAGAATTTATTAACTGCAGACACTTTTACATTAAACTTTAATACAAATGCTACTGTTATAAATGCTAAACAAACCATGAGCCAAGATGAATTTGATAACAGACAAGAATCAAATCCAGATATCGTTATCGATAGAGAGAGAGAACTGCAAGGTCAATCTCCATATATGATAAATGTTGGACTAACAGCTAATGACAGTGAAAAGGAAATTCAAGCTGGATTGTATTATAACGTTCAAGGACCAACGTTACAAATTGTTGGTGTAGATATTGTTCCTGATGTATTTACAGAACCATTTCACAATTTAGATTTTTCTGCATCTAAAGTATTTAATAATGATAATATTAAGAAAAAAATAACTTTTAGAGTTAAGAACATCTTACAAGATGTAAGAGAAAGTTATTTTGTAAACAATGATGAAAAAATAGGGCTTTACGGTCAAAGAAACCCAGGAATTACTTTTTCTTTAGGTGTTAGTTTAACTTTCTAAATTTAAATAAAAAAGCAGGCTTTAAGCCTGCTTTTTTAAGTTTATAAATTGCAGTGACTACGCTTTTTTGTCTTTACAACAAGCCATTGTACAATCTTCTTTGCATTCCATTTTATCAGCTTTCATTTCACATTTTTTTTTGCAAGCTTCAGAGCACGCATGAGATTTTTTACCAGTTTCAGAAGCAGAATACATTTCGCCACCTGCAATACCATCTACAAAAGCAATTAAGTCTTTTTTAGAAGTGGTGTTTGCATCAAACTGAATGTTGGCAATACTATCATTAAAAATAACTTTAGCGTCTAAAACACCTTCTTTTTTAGATAATTTAGACTGTATGGTTTTTGCACAACCAATTTCGCAAGTCATACCAGAAATAGCAAGAGCTACACTTTCTTTTTTAACTTCTTTTGGCGTTTCTTTTTTACATCCTGTTACAATAAAACAAGCTATGGCAATTGCAAATACTATTTTTTTTGTTTTCATTAGAATCGATTATTAAATTATACTACAAATTTATCAATAATTAGATGCGAATCTAAAAAATTGTAAGATTTTAGCACAAAATTTAACTGATACAGAAATAAATACAACAAAAATGAATCATCAACAACAAAAATGGTTGTATTTAATTTTACTAGCGCTAGTTTGGGGAAGTTCTTTTATTTTAATGAAAAAGGCTTTAATTGGTTTAACACCAATTCAATTGGGTGCTTTACGTATTATTTTTACAGGAATTTTTTTGTTTACAACATCAGCATCATCCCTAAAAAAAATAAAAAGAAAACATTGGAAATACATTACATTTACGGCTTTTGCTGCTAGCTTTTTTCCTGTTTTTTTGTTTGCATTTTCTATAAATCAAATTGATAGTGCAGTAGTATCTATTTTAAACTGTTTTACGCCTTTTAATACCCTTATTTTTGGGGCAATATTTTTTGGGTTTTCTTTTCGAAAAGTTCAGTTTTATGGCATATTAATAGGTTTAATAGGCTGTGCTGTTTTAATTTTGAGTGATGTTTCTATAAACGAAAATCAGAATTATTGGTATGCTATTTTTGTTTTAATTGCTTCTGTAGGCTATGCTTTAAATGTAAATATGGTAAAGAAACATTTGCAAGATGTACCACCAAGAGCTATAGTTACTGGTAATTTTTTAATAATTTTTATTCCTGCAATTATTGTTTTATTCGCAACAGGTTTTTTTAGTAATTATATCTATGATAAAAACGGGTTAATTGCATTAGGCTATGTGGCTGTTTTAGCGGTTTTGGGTACGGGTTTGGCTAAAATAATGTACAATAAACTGGTTCAGATTTCTACTCCTATATTTTCATCATCTGTAACCTATATCATACCTTTAGTAGCTGTTTTTTGGGGATTAGTTGATGGTGAGGAGTTTGGGTTAGTACAATTATTAGGTGGAATTATTATTTTATTGGGAGTGTATTTGGTGAATACCAAAAAATAATTTACAAATAAAAAAAGAGCCAAAACTTTTCATTTTTGACTCTTTTAATGTTCTTTTATTTAAAAAGGTTTATTTAAAATCTTCATCAGATACACCTTCGTTTATTTTAATTTCTGTTATGGTAAAATTTAAATCCATAGGGCCCATCTTAGTACCTATTGCGTATGGAAATAACACACCATTTACAGCTTTATAATTGCTAAAAGTTTGAGGAACTTGTACTTCACCTTGTGGAGTTTTTACAGATTTAACTTCTTTAGCTTTTAAGCCTGTTTTTACATCATAAAAAACCTCTGTAGTTCCATTTTTTATTACATAGTAATTTACGCCATCAACTAGTTCAATTCTATCTAATGTACCTGTTTTATAAGCAAGGTCTGTAAAAGGTAATGTAATTGTTTTAAATTCTTTAAGTTGATCTGGTGTCATATCCATTCTTCTGCCTTGCACTTCTTGATACCCTTTTTCGCCATCAAAAATGATTTTTTGAAAAACTCGTCCCATCCCTGTAATTACCTTAGACATTTTATTTGGTGAAGCCATTTTATCAACAGAAGTTACATCAACACCTTGCACTTTGGCAGTTGAGGTCATCATTACAGATTTAACTTCCATAACTTTATCCTTACCACCAATAGCTTCCATATACTTATCAACAACAGTGGCTGCAGTTACACCTTCTGGAATTGGCATAGTCATTTCTGGTTTTTCTGTTGGATTACCATATTTATCAAAATACTTAATTACATAATCTGTTTTTTCAAGATTTTTAAGCACATCAATTGCTTTACCAGTAATTACAATTCTTGCTTTATTACCTTTAAAATATTTAATGGCTGCGTTTTGCACATCATCTAAAGTAACTGCTTTTATATTTTTAATATAGTTTGCATAAAAATCATCAGGTAAATTATAACGTTCTATATTTAAGGCAAAGTTTGCTACAGTTCTTGGTTTTTGTACATCCATAACAAAACCACCAATATATTCTTCTTTAGAGTTTTTTAACTCTTCTGCACTTACTTTTTTGTATCTAATTTTATTAATTTCTTTTAAAATTTCTACAACAGAACTATCTGTAACTACATTTCTAACACTTGCAGTTGCTCTAAATGTACCTGCATATCTGTTTTGTCTTAAACTAGAGTAAGAACCGTAAGTATATCCTTTGTCTTCACGTAAATTCATAAATAAACGTGCTGTACCACCACCACCTAAAATGTTGTTTGCCATTAAAGCAGCGTAGTAATCTTTGTCTCCTAAGGTTAAGTCAATATTGTTAATAACCGCAATTTCTGATTGTACAGCATTGGGCATATTTATAAAATTAATTTCTGTTGTAGCAACATTTTCAGCAGCTGGCATTTCGTAATTAGGGATATCTCCTTTTTGCCAGTCTGAAAATACTTTTTTAACTAATTTTTTTACTTTTTTAGGATTTACATCACCTTCAATCACCAAATATGCATGATTAGGTTTGTAATACGTATTGTAGTTGTTTTTTACATCATCTAAAGTTATTTTTTCTACACTTTCTTTAGATGTAAATTCTCCAAAAGGATGATTTTTACCATACGTTAAAACGTTTTCAACTCTTCTTGCAGCAGCTGTAACACTTTTTTCGTTAGATTTAATGTTATCTAAGGTTATTTGTTTTTCTTTATCAAATTCTTCTTGTGTAAATTGAGAGTTTTTTACACCATCTGCCATTAATTCTAAAATTTCAGGAAAATATTTTGTTAAAGAACTCGCAAAAGCACCAGAACTATAAAAAGATACATTGGCTCCTAAAAAATCTACCTTTTCGTTAAATTCATCTTTGGTGATGTTTGAAGTTCCTCTACCTAAAAGGCTTCCCATCATGCTAGATACTCCTGCAATTTCACCTTCATAATAAGGTTTATTATCTATAGATAAGCTTGTTGAAACTCTTGGTAGTTTGTGGTTTTCTACAATAATTACTTTTAAACCATTTTTTAAAGTAATTTTTACGGGTTTGCCTAATTTAACTTCAGGATCTGGTCCTGGTTTAGGCATTTTAGTTCTATCTATTTGTGCATTAACAGCAATTGTGGCTACAAAAAGTGCTATTAATGATAAAATTTTTGTTTTCATATTTTGTGTCTTATGATTAAGAAATAAATCTTTCGATTAAAGTTTGGTTATTTTTTTTCTGGTAAATATTCTAAAATTAATCGTTGATTTGGATTTAGATATTTTTTAGCAACCTCTCTAATTTCTTCTCTGGTGATAGATCTAAAAATATCAATTTCTGTATTAATTAAATTTGTGTCTCCGTATAAAACGTTAAAAGTTGCCAAAGAACTTGCAATACCCTCTACACTAGAGTTAGAGTTTACATAATTATTTTCGAACTTATTTTGCAATTTTTGATACGCTTTTTCAGAAATTAATTCTGTTTGTATTTTTACAATTTCAGCATCAATTTCATTAATAATATCTTGTAATTTGGTTTCACCTTGTGGTAAACCGTATAAAATATATGTTCCATAATCTTCTTGACTTGCATTAATTGCACCAGCTTGTAATGCCATTTTTTTATCATCTACTAATTTTTTGTACAATACAGAACTTTTTCCACTACTTAAATAAGTAGAAATCATATCTAAAACTCTAGAATCTCTAGTTTTCATAGAAGGTGTTCTGTAGGCAGCCATAATTGCAGGTATTTGAATGTTTGGATCATAACCTTTAGCTGTCATTGCAGTAGTAATTGGGTCTTCTTTAGGAAAGTTTTTAGTTACTTCTTCTCCTCTTGGAATAGGACCAAAATAATCTTGAATCATTTTTTTGGTTGACTCGAAATCAATATCTCCAGCAACTACTAAAGTAGCGTTGTTTGGTACGTAAAACTTTTTATTAAATGCAATAAACTCCTCTAAAGTAGCTGCATCTAAATGTTCCATTTTACCAATAGTAGTACCTTTATAAGGATGCTTTTTAAAGATGTTTTCTTTTACGTATTCTAAAAAACGAGAATAAGGTTGATTATCCACTCGTAATCGTTTTTCTTCTTTTACTACTTCGTTTTGTGTATCAACCCCATCTTGACCAATAATTGGGTGCAGTAAACGCTCAGACTCCATCCAAAGACCTAATTCTAGTTTGTTTGATGGAAAAATCTCATAATAATACGTTCTGTCATCTGTGGTATTGGCATTGTTTCTACCACCATTAGAAGAAACAATTTTAAACCATTCTCCTTTTTTAATATTTTTAGTTCCTTCAAACAACAAGTGTTCAAAGAAATGAGCCATACCTGTTCTATCAGGTTGTTCGTCTTTTGCACCTACATGATACATTACAGAGGTTACAACTACAGGTGCAGAATCGTCTTGATGCAATATTACATGCATTCCATTACTTAAATCATACTCTTCAAATTCTACTTTTTGTGCATTTGCTGAAAAGGCAAGTAGCATAGCAGAAGCAAGAGATAAAATACTTTTCTTCATTGATTTTTATTTAGTTTATAAAGTGTTTTTTTATTTGACGCAACTTTATCTATTTTGTAACAGAAAAATTATAGCCAATTTTAGTTACCAAAAATAATAAAGCAAATGTTAAAATAACAGTTAAAATAGTAGGATTTTAACAATAAGTGCCATAAGATTAATTTATTAGCGTTCATGTTGATAAGTTTTAAAAAAAATGTATATTTGCATCCGCATTTTCAAGAAGTTAGAATGCATTAATAAGTATAAATACGCAAAATTAATAGTATGTACGCAATCGTAGAGATAGCAGGGCAGCAATTTAAAGTAGCAAAAGACCAAAAGGTATACGTTCATCGTTTACAAGGAG
>CBFIFR010000050.1:0-17738 GCA_965661915.1 Polaribacter sp.
AAATTCCTTTTTTGAGAAGCGGAAACCAAAATTTCTTTTCCATTAGAAACCATTACGCTTCCTCCTTTTCCTTTTTTATATTTTGTAATTGCATTTACATTTACCAAATATGATTTATGGATTCTTGCAAACGTATACTCCTTTAATGCCTCTTCAAAATACTTTAAAGTTTTACTCACCAATTTTTTAGAATTTGCTAAATGAATTTCTGTATAATTATCATCTGCCTTACAAAAAACAATATCTTTAATATCTAAAACTTCAAAACCATCTTGTTGTGGAATGGTTATTTTACCTTCTGCTGAATTTGATGTTGCTACTATTTTATGTTGTAAATCATTCTCCTTTTCTTTAATTTCAGTAACAATACTAACAGCTTTAATTAATTCATCTATAGAAATTGGTTTTAACAAATAATAACTTGCATGGTTGTTTAAGGCTTCAATGGCATAATGATCGTAAGCTGTTACAAAAACGGTTTCAAAGGTTCTGTTTTCTACTTTTTCTAACAAATCAAAAGCATTGCCAAAAGGCATTTCTACATCTAAAAACACCAAATCCAATTCGTGTTTTTGAATCAATAGATATGCTTCATCAATATTTTCAGCTTCTCCTAATAATTGCACATTTGGGCAATATTTTGTGATGTAATTGCGTAAAATATCTCTGCTAATTTGTTCGTCTTCTACAATGATTGCTTTTAATTTCATTATTATTTTTGTTGGGTATTAGATGAATGATGTTTGGTGTTTGGTGTTACGCTACTGGCACATTTTTTTACTCAATTTTTGAAAAAAGATTTCATAGGTTTTTACGATTTTTTGAATTACCACTTTTTACTATATAAATTAACTTTAGTTTTATCTAGCATCCAACTTCAAATAGCTAACCTATTTACACTTTAAAAGCAACTCCACTTTTGTTCCTTCTCCATTTTGTAAAGCATCACAAACATTTACAGCAATTCGTTCTTTGTACATATCATTTAGAATAGCAATTCTATTTTTAATAGTACTCATGCCTTTTGATTTCTGTTTCAGTTGATTTTTAGTCTTTAATTCCTGCGATTTTTTACGCCCAATGCCATCATCAATAATAGAAATTGAAACAGTTTCATCATCTTTTTTACAAACTGATATTTCTAAACTTCCTTTCTCTTTTTTATAGCGTAATCCGTGCCAAATGGCGTTTTCTATATAAGGTTGTAATAACATTGGCGGAATTGAAAAATGTTCTAAATTGATGTTTTCATCAATAGTAATTTTATAATTGAACTTATCTTTAAAGCGATTATGCTCTAACTTTACATACAATTCTAACAACTCTATTTCTTTGCTTAGGGGGATAAAATCTTCATCAGAATTCTCTAAAACCGAACGCATCAAAACTGAAAATTCACTTAAATATCGGTTTGCATTTCGCTCATCATTTACAGCAATATAGCTATTTACAGAGTTTAATGCATTAAATATAAAATGTGGATTCATTTGAGAACGCATTGATTTTAATGCTAATAAATTATTGGCTAATTTTTGCTGTTTATTGTTTCTATACATAAAATAAGCCAATAGAATAAGCAACAAAATTCCGCCAAAAAGCGAGTAAATTAAAATGCGTTGTTTGCGGTTACTTTCTTCCGAAAGTTGTTGATCTACATAAGCTAAATTAATTTTACTCTGCGTTAATGCCTTGTCTTTTTCTAAACTGGCAATTCTATTTTGATTGTCTGCTATTTTCTTAGAAAAACGTTTTACTTGTTGAATTTCTTGCTCTTTTCTGATATATAAAGAATCTACTAAAGCCACATATTCTTTATAATTTTTCAATGCTTTTTCATTTTCCCCTAGGCTTGCAAAGGCTTCTGAAATTTTTCTAGTGGCATCTTTTGCAACAACAATATCTCTATTTTTACTAGCATCTTTTTTACTTTTTTCTAAAAACGGAATTGCAGCTTTGTAATCTTCTTTTAGTATGTAGGCATTCCCAATTTTGTAATTAATTTTTTGGATAGTTATAGAATCTTTTTTAATTTTTCTAGGGGATAGCTGTAACTTTGTTTTCTCTAAACTCTTTTTACGGAGTTTAATTTCTTCGTCATAACGTTGGTTAGAATTGTAAAAGTCTGCAACTTTTTCTTCTTCTTGCAAGGAGCGTTCAGGATTTTCTTTATTGGCAAGATTCATAGCATTTATGAATGAATTTTCTGCTTTGCCTATTTGTCCTTGAGCTGCATAAACATCTGCAATTTTTGAATTTAAATCGGTTATTTTGGAAATTACTGCATCTTCTTTCGCAATTTTTAAAGCTGTTTGATAGTTTTTTTCAGCCAAATTCCATTTTTTTTCAGCAAAATACACATCACCTAAACCTTCAAACACCTGAATTTTCTGATAATTTTGCAGTTTTTCTTGAGATAACTCTTGATATGTACGTTCACTTTCTATATAATTATCGGACAAAAAATAAGCTTTAGCCAGAAGTAGTTTAGTTTCAATTTCGTCTTTTATTTGATTGGATAATTTGTAATTATAAACTGCCAAATCGTATTGTTTCCAATAATAATAAATATCTGCCAACACTTTATATGTTGTTGCTTTTCGCCTTTTACTCTCATTATTTTCTAAGGTCTTTTCTATAAAAGACAAACTTTTTTCAATGTCTTTTTCTAAATAGAACTTGGCAGAATCTAAATGTTGAACATAGAGATCTGTTGCTTTTTTTGATGTACTGCTATATTTAGACTTTGTATTTTGTGATACTGAATAATCTTCTACAATAACCTTAATATCTTCGCTAGAAGTTAGCGTATGAAAAACAGTATCAAAATCTGGATGTGTTATTTGAATAGCATCATCTACTCTACCTTTAATAATAAATCTACCAGCAATATCGGGTGTTGAATATCGTTTACCATTCACAAAAATTTCGATACCCGTTGTTATTTTGATATGATTTTCATCGACGATAGTAATTCTAACCAAAAAATCAACACCTCTTTGAATGATGATATTTTGTTGTGCTTTAGTGCTTAATAAACAAGTAAAGCAAAAAATAAAGGTGATGTAAATTTTTTTACACATAAAAGCCACTTAATATGGTAAACATACACACAAAAAAGCATTCAAAAAAATGCCTATTTTGGTATCTTTTGTTTTTTTTTGAGAGAAAAGAATACTTTACTCAATTTTTAGGGTGGTTTATACATTTAAAAGGGTGGTTTACTCATTTCTGTTTTTTAAAATCTAATCTTGTTCTTATTATTGAAATATCATTCACATTAAAAACATATCATGAAGAAAAAATGTATCGTATTCTTTTTATTAATTTCTATAAGTATTTTCTCGCAGACATCACAACAAAAACCTTATATAGAAGTTACAGGAGTTTCTAAAACAGAAATTGTACCCAATGAAATTTATATAGACATTTGTATTAAAGAACGCAATGAAAAAGGGAAAAAACTTACAATTGCCATTTTAGAAAATCGATTAAAATCGACTTTAAAAAGTATTGGAATTCCAGAAGATGATTTGTCTATTTCTGATATAAATTCAGTTTTAGCAAAAACAGGTTGGTGGACTGAAGAAATATTATCTATTGCCAATTATACTCTAAAAATAAAAGGCGCAGCTAAACTTAAACTACTTTTTGAACAACTTAAAAAACTTAATATAGCTGATGTAAATATCACCAAAGCTACACATAGCAACATCATTGAAATTAGAAAGAAAAACAGGATAAAAGCAATAAAAAAAGCTAAAGAAAAAGCAGATTATTTATTAGCTGCAATTGGCGAACAAACTGGAAAGCCACTTATTGTTAATGAATTAGCTAACAGTAATCAAAACTTTGTAAATGCAAATTTTATGAAACAAAATAATTATGCGATTACAAAATTTAGTACAAGTGAAGCAAAACAAAAAATAGTAGCATTTAAAAAAATTAAAATAACGTCATCAGTTTACGTGAAGTTTTCAATAAAATAACTACATTATTTTACCAATAATTGTTGACCAATAGAAATGGTGTTATCTTTTAAGCTGTTTAGTTTTTTTAGCAAGTCTACAGAAATTCCGAATTTTTTACTAATCGCGTATAAAGTATCCCCTTTTCGAACTTTGTAAGTATTTGCTTTCACTTTATTTACAACTGTTGGTTTTTTAAAGGATTTACCATCATTCAGTTTTTGAATTTCCTTAGCGTATTTTCCTTTTTTCACCTTATCAAACTCATACAATTTGTACTCTTTAATGAGTTTTAACAATTTTGCAGGATATTTTTTATCGGTTGCATACCCCGCTTTTCGCAAACCATAAGCCCATTTTTTATAATCTTTACTATTGTAATTAAACAAAAACGCATAACGTCTTCTTTGTGTTAAAAACAACGAATGATCGTTGTAAGAAGTTTCTGGATACAAATATTTCCGAAAACATTCTCCTTTTTGATCATCATCATGATAAACCCTTTCTCCTTGCCAACCTGTGTGGCATTTAATCCCAAAATGATTGTTGGACTTTAAAGCCAATTCGCTTCTACCATTTCCAGATTCCAAAATACCTTGCGCTAAAGTTATACTAGCAGGAATTTTATATTCGTGCATTTCTTTTACAGCAATTGGCGCATATTTTCGAATATAAGCTAATGTATATTTGCTTAAACTTGGATTTTTCTTTTTAAGTTTTTTAGTAAGTTCTTTTTCATTTACAGAAGGTAAATCCACAGGTTTTGGTTCCAAAATTACTGCACCAGGATTTTTTGTATTGATTACCTTTTTTTTACCACCACAACTTGCAAAAAAAACAACTGAGCAGAGTATAAATAAAAACCTTATTTTCATTTTGTAATTATTATTGGTTCGTTTTTTCTTTTTAATTTTTGATTAAAACCTTCAATTCCTTGAATGCCACCTGTATGTATGGCTAAAATTTTGGTTCCTTTTTTAAAGTGGTTTTTTTGTACCAAATCTAAGATACCAAAAATCAATTTACCAGTATAAATAGGATCTAATAAAACAGCAGTTTCTTTTGTAAAATTATTGATAAAAGTAATTAAATCTTGATTGTATTTTGCATAGCCACCAAAATGATAATCGGTTTGCAAACTCCAATTTTTTTTATTCACAAAATTCTTGATTTCATCCTGTAAAAAATCACCTTTTAAAGCTGGGAAACCTATTATTTTTTGATGGTTTAATGATGCATTTATTAAACCAGCAATGGTACCACCTGTACCTACTGCAGTACAAATATAATCGAATTTTGCATCTTGTTGCGTTAAAATTTCTTGACAACCTTTTATTGCAAAATAATTCGTTCCTCCTTCAGGAATTAGATAAAAATCGCCAAATTTTTGATGCAAATCATGTATGAAATCTGGATTTGATTTATTTCGATAATTTGTTCTTGAAATAAATTCAAAAGTCATTCTGTTTTTATGAGCTACTCTTAACGTTGCATTATTTGCTAAGGTTTTTTCAAGGTCTTTTGCTAGTTCTTCACCTCTAATAACGCCAATAGTTTTAAAATTATTTAAATTCCCAGCAACAGCAGTAGCTACAATATGGTTCGAAAATGAACCCCCAAAAGTAAGTAAGGTGTGTTTTTGTAAACGCTTAGCCTCTGCAAGATTGTACTTTAACTTTCTAAATTTATTACCAGAAACAAAAGGATGGATTAGATCTTCTCTTTTGATATAAAGCTCAACATTATTTTTTTCTAAAACAGGAAAGTGAATTTGTTGATTTTCAGAAATAAATTCTTGGTTAAAAAAAGAAGTGTGTTTTACATTCATTGAAGCACAAAAATAGGAGTTATATTTTTGAAACACAGAAAAAAACTTGGCAGTGTCAATTTAAAAAAATCGAACTTAGCTAACTTCGAATATAAGTGATTAAGACGACGTCATATTCTTATATAGTTTGCTAATCAAAATAAATCATTAAGAAAACCTAGAAATTTCTCCTTCTAATTGTTCCCAATCTTCCATAAGCGAATCTACTTTTGCTTTTTTAGCTTTGTATTTTTCGAAAAAGTGGGGTCTTGCTGAAACTTCATCGTAATTATTTGCTAACTCTACATCGAGTTTTTCAATTTCGGCTTCTAAATCAGCAATTTTAGTTTCAATATTGGAAAGTTTATTGTTTAGTTTTTTCAAGGCTGCAGCTTGCTCTCTTGATAATTGTTGTGCTACTTTTTTTGTAGTATCTTTTTCAACTTTAACTATGGTTTTCTTTTCTGCATCTCGCAGACTTTCCATTTTGTGTTGTTCTAAAAAATAATCAATATCACCTAAATATTCTTTAATTTCCTTGTCTTTAAATCCGTAAACAGTAGTGGTTAATCCTTGCAGAAATTCACGATCGTGAGAAACCACTATCAATGTTCCGTTAAAATTGTTTAAAGCTTCTTTTAATACGGTTTTTGAAGCAATATCTAAATGGTTTGTAGGCTCATCCATTATCAAAACATTAAAAGGTTGTAATAATAATTTACACAAAGCCAACCTGTTACGTTCTCCACCAGAAAGTACTTTTGCTTTTTTATCAACAGCATCTCCACCAAACAAGAAAGAGCCCAACATATCCCTAACACGCATTCTGTTAGAATCTGTGGCAGCATCTTCCATAATTTCTAACACTGTTTTTTCTGGTGGTAAATATTCAGATTGATTTTGAGCAAAATAGCCAACTTCTACATTATGACCGAGTTTTAAATGTCCTTCAAAAGGAATTTCACCTACCATCATTTTAGCTAAAGTAGATTTTCCTTGTCCATTTTGCCCCACAAAAGCAATTTTACTATTTCTTTCAATCAGTAAATCTACACCTTCTAAAACGTGTTTATCACCATAACTTTTAGATAAATCTTCTGCTTCAACAATAATTTTACCAGGTTCTTTAGAGATGGCAAAACGCACATTCATAGCTGCATTATCATCTTGATCAACCTCTATCAACTCTACTTTATCCAACTGTTTCATTAACGATTGCGCCATAGATGCCTTACTGGCTTTTGCCTTAAACTTATTAATGAGTTGTTGTTTTTGTTTAATTTCTTTCTCTTGATTTTTTTGAGCTTGCAGTTGTTTTTCTTTAATTTCTGCTCGCAATTCTAAAAACTGCGTATATGGTTTTTTATAGTCGTAAATTTGCCCTAAAGAAATTTCGATGGTTCTATTGGTTACATTATCTAAAAACATTTTATCGTGAGAAACCAAGACAATGGCACCAGAATAGCCTTTTAAAAAGTTCTCTAACCAAATGATAGATTCGATATCTAAGTGGTTGGTTGGCTCATCTAACAATAAAATATCATTATTTTGTAATAATAACTTTGCGAGTTCAATACGCATTCTCCATCCTCCAGAAAAAGTATCTGTTAGTTTATCAAAATCTTCTCTCTGAAAGCCTAAACCTTGTAAAATTTTCTCTGTATCACCTTGATAATTGTATCCTCCTAAAAGTTCATATCGTTCTTGAAAATCAGTTAAATCTTGTATTAATTGCGTGTACGAATCACTTTCATAATCTGTTCTTGTAGTAAGTTGATTATTAATATCATCTAACTTCAATTCAATTTCTTTAATTTCTTCAAAAGCTTGGTATGCTTCTTCTAAAATTGTTCTTCCTTCAACAAAATCAATATCTTGTCTTAAAAAACCAATTTGTACATCTTTATCAAATGCCATTGTACCTCCACTACTTTCTATATCTTTAGAAAGTACTTTTAACAACGTAGATTTTCCTGCTCCATTTTTTCCTATCAATCCTATTCTATCTCCTTTATTTAGTTTAAAAGTGATTCCTGAAAATAAATCAGTCCCCATAAAGGAAACCGTTAAATTATGTACGTTTAGCATAAAATGTAATAATTGTTACTGTATTAAATAGGCAAAAATTTACCTTTGCAAAAGTATATAAATTTTAAGGTTCGGATGTTTAAAAAAGGGTCAAAGTTATTTAGTATTTCAAAAGGAAAATGCCCAAGGTGCCATGAAGGAAGTTTCTTTAAATATGGGTTTACTTTTAACCCAACAAAAATTACAATATTACACGATAATTGCAGTGAATGTAATTTAAAATACATGATGGAACCTTCATTTTTTTATGGAGCTATGTATGTAAATTATGGAATAACTGTAGCTATTTCTGTTTTTGTTTTTGTACTTACTAAATTGGCTTTTAATTTTGAATTACTGCAATCTTTTTTAGCTGTTATAGTAGCATTAGTTGTTTTAGCACCTGTAAACTTACGTTTATCTCGTATTCTTTGGATTAATATGTTTGTGAGTTATGAAGGGAGTGATAAAGCTGGAAATTAAAGCTACTCGAATCTTTTAATATCTGAAGTTGGGTCTAGCTGTTCTCCTTTTTCTAAGTGATTAAATAATTGCTTTGCCATTGATGGTGCAATCATAACACCTCTTGTACCTAAACCATTTAATATTGCCAAGTTTGGATAGGCAGGATGTTTACCAATTAAAGGTCTTCTATCTCTTACAGTTGGTCTTACACCAGCAGTTTGATTGATAATTTTATAAGGAACATGAATTACTTTTTTCAGTTTTTCTACTAATTCCTCTTTTCCTTCTTTTGATGGATTTGAAGTTTTGTCTTTCCAATTAAAAGTAGCACCAACTTTGTAATAATTGTTTCCTAAAGGCAAAACAAACAAGGTAGATTTTAATAAAAAATCGATTTGTAAATTAGGAGCATGAATGGTAATTAACTCACCTTTTACCTCATTTAAAGGTAAATAATTAAAGAATAAATTTTGTTTCATTCCAAAACCTTCGCAAAAAACAATGCTGTTTGTAGTAATTTCTTTGTAAGTTAATTCAAACGTATTGAATTTTATTTTTTGATGCTCAAACTGCTCGAAACGTATTTTATATTCATTTTTTAAATAGCGTCTGTAAAAGTCTACTAATTTTTTAGTATCCACTCTACCAGCTTTTTTTACGTTACCAAAACCAAATTCTCCTAAAACGCCTTCTTTTTTTTGATTGTCTATTTTTGGGTCTAAATAATTAACTAATAAAGGGTGATCTGTTGCCTCAAACCAATTATTTTGATCTTCAACAGATTTAAAGGCTTTTTTAATCGTAAATTTTTGATCAAACTGCGTTTTGAACTTTTTCTCTAGTTTTTTATAAAAAGGCAAAGCAATTTCTAATTGCTGTTTTGCATTCCAAACAGGTGTAAAACGTTTTAAAATAACAGGATTATAGACTCCACCTGCTACTAAAGAAGAGGTTTGAGAATCGTCTTCAAAAACTAAAAAGCTTTTATTTGCAGCTATTAATTCTTCCACAAAAGCCAAGCCTGCTAAACCTAAACCAACAATAATATAGTCTACTTTCACTTTGTAAAAATGCTTTTATTTCATAAAATTATTTCAATAAAAAACGTTCCAAAATTTTTTGGAACGTTTTAAATTAATTTCGTACAACTATCGAATTCAGATTCCGTTTTTCAACGGAATTAGTTCAACTTACTAATTTAATTCATCACGCTGTGATTTTTTAAATTAGAGTTTCACTAATAATTCCACATATCGATTTCTCTATTTCTAATATCTTCTTTAATCTTATCTGCCTCTAAGAGCTGAAATAAGGAGTTACCACGTACATAATCTGAGATGGCTCTGTTTCCATAAATATTTTCCTCTCTTACAATTACAGAACTAAATCTTCTTGCATTTAATAAATGATCATAAGAAATTGGGTGAGAAGCATTTTTTGGATTAAATACTTTAGCATCATGCAACACCTGTCTTGCAGATGGAAAAAACACCCAAAATAATTCATATAAGCTTTCATCCTCTACACCTTCAACTCCTAAAGTTTGTACATCTTTACCCATTGGTGCTAAAGCAAGTAATCGGTATTTCATTTCCCCTTGACGTTTATCAAAATACCACATTCCTTTTAACATATAACCTCCTATATCTTGTGCTTGTAATGTGTAGGTATCTGAATAGCCATTTTCTTCTCGAACATTTACCAAACGAGATTCTATTTCATCTTGTGTAATTTTAGAAGTAAAAAAAGAATCGGTATATGCGTTTTCAATTTTACCCTGTCTAATTCCTTTTACAAGTGTATCAAACAAGGACCTTCTTTCTGGTGAAATGTTTAAGGTATCAATTGGAAAATAATATGGTAAATTTATTTTTTGATTTAAATCTACAAATTCCCAAACAACTTTAGACCACATTACATCCCTATCATCTACATAACCATAAGGGATTGGACCATCATTGTCTGCAAGTATTTGTTGCTCGTTCTTTTTACCTATATCTTCTGCAGTTTTAGCATTTAGCACATTAGCTTGTGCATTAACTAAACTAGAAGTTAAAAGTGAAAGAAATAATAATAAACAATTCTTATACATAATTTAATCTTTTATCCTTAATTAGTAAGCTCAATATTTACAGGAAAAACCTTTTTAATAGGCACACCATTCGCTGTTGCTTTAATGTCGTAAATATTAATTTGATCTCCTCTTCTAGCTCTGTTTAATTTTTGTTTCGCAGCAGCAGTTAGTCTATCTCCATTTACAATAATGGTTAATTGCCCTGGTATTTTAATTTTAAAACCTGTTACTCTTACTTTTAAATCGAAATCAAAATCTTCATAACCTGCAGTAATTGGTGAATTTGCTAAACCTGCTTTTGGCATTCTTACAGTACCAGATTGATTACGAACAAGACCTACAGCTGGTGGTATATCTTTAATTCTGAATGTTGCTTTAGAATTTACAGTTTTACCACTACTTAATTTTGCGCTTACGTTAATGGTTGCTATTTTGCCTGCACCAGGTTTTAAAATATATTTACCCCTACTCCCTGAAAGTGAACCTCCAGCAGCAGAAACATTTAAGTTATTATCACCAACACCAGGTAAAGAAACCGAAATTGGATTCGATAAACCTCTATATACTACATTCATCTTATCAGCAGAAACTACTGCATTACTTGGTTCTGGTATTACAGAATATGAGCTTTCAAATGGTACTTCTACCACTTCGCCATTTTGTGTAAAAGCAATTTTACCTTTAATATCATGACTACCAACATTTCCTGCTGGCATATCTATAATTACCTGACCAGATTGAATATTTTTGTAATCTCTTCCGTTTAAAACCACATTATCAGGAACCATAGTTGCATCATAACGTCCTAAAACTATTTTTCCTGTCACTTTTTCACCAGCAAAATATGCGTTTTTATCTAAAGCAACAATCCCTTTATAATTGTTAAGTGATAGAGATTCTTCTAATTTACCTCCTAACAACGAGTTTACAATATCTGCTTCCGTATTTCTAACATCTGCTTGCATTTGTGTTAAAGTGGTTAATGATGCTACTAAAGGAAAACCTTCAAACCTTGCTTTTAACCATTCTACAGTACGTCCTGTTTTACTATTTACTACTGGATCTGTAGTAAACCTATCTCTTAAAATAGGAGTAAATTTACTATCCTCGCCTAAAACACTAATTACACTAGACCTATAGTTATTAATTTTATCTAAAAACTTCTTTCCATTTTCAGTATAACCATCTCCTTTAAAGAAGTAGACATCTAAAAATTCAGTTTTGTCCATTGACTCATAATCTTTTTTATCTTCGATGTCTGAAGTCATTTTAGTCTTTAAGTCAGCTATATATCCATAAAAATCATCTGAGTATTTTTTGATACTCTGAGCTTGTTTATTTAATTCGCCAAACTTAGCTGTTTGTTCGGATGCCTTTGTGGCTAAATTAGCGTAAGCTTCATTATTTTTTTCAATTGTAGAAATATTATTTTCTGAAAGTTTCTCGTTCATAAAGCCAAAAGCTGATAAAACTTCTTTACTCATATTCATTGCCAACATTGCAATAAAAACAAGATACATCAAGTTTATCATCTTTTGTCTTGCCGACATTTTTCCTCCTGCCATAGTAATTATTATTTAATTATTCAATTTCATTTTATTAATTACTTACTAGACATTGCTGAGAGCATATTACCATAAACTCCATTTAATGAAGATAAGTTTTTTGCCAAAGAATCCATTTGTTCTTTTAATTTTTGAGTATTCTCCACCACTTCTGAATTTAAAGAAGTTTGTTGGGTTGTATTTTCTACTTGTACCTTATACAAACTATTTAAAGATTCCATTTGTGCTGCTGCTAAAGAAACCTGTTCATTATATTTGTTTGTAGAAGCAACAGATTCTGATGCAGATGATAAACCCTCAGCTGCACTTTGGAAGTTTTTCATACTACTGCCTAAACTATCCATTAAAGCAGAGTCAATTTTTGCCTCTTGCAAAAGATTATCTAATTTTTGAGATAATAAACCTTCTGCTCCAACTTTTTCTTCTCTTTCAGCAATTAAACCATCTTCTCCTAATTCTGGATATACTTTACTCCAGTCTAAATCCTCTTCTGGAGCATCAAAGGCAGATATTGCAAATACCCCAGCTTCCACCAATAACCCTATTGTTAACATAACACCTCCAGTTATTGGTCCTATAGATATGTGCTGTATTTTAAATAATGCTCCTACAATTACCACTGCAGCTCCCATTCCGTAAACGAAATTCATTGTTTTTTTGTAACCTCTTGATTGTGCCATTTTTCCTTTTTTTTGTTTTATTCTTAATCTTAAATCTTTACTTATTAGTTGTACCTAAATAATTTTGTACAGTTCTAAAGCCAATATAACTTCTTGCTGTATCCGCATATTCATAATCTCTAGAACCTACTTCTAAATAATATGCTACATCTTTCCAAGAACCACCTCTAATTATTTTTCTTTTATTTTTTCGATCTTCTACATTTGGGTTCATTGTTGATGCCATATAGTAAGAAGATAAATTATAAGCTGTGTTCGTCCACTCAGAAACATTACCAGCCATATTGTATAATCCATAATCGTTGGCATTAAATGATTTTGCTTCAACAGTATACAAAGCACCATCAACAGCATAATTACCTCTAACTGGTTTAAAGTTTGCTAAGAAGCAACCTCTATCACTAGTTGTACTTCCTGTTCCCCAAGGATATGTTGCAAATTCTAAACCTCCTCTAGCTGCATATTCCCATTCTGCTTCTGTAGGCAATCTAAAATCTGGAACTAAACTAGCACCTTTTTTACCTCTTAAATAATCATTTTTCTTTTTTGTTCTCCAATTGCAGAAAGCATTTGCTTGTTCCCAAGTAACACCTACCACTGGATAATCTCCATAAGATTGATGATAAAAATAATCTTGATGCATTGGGTCATTGTATGAATAATTAAAATCTTTAACCCAAACTGTAGTATCTGGATAGATATTTAAAATTTCAGTTTCAACAAAGTCTTTTCTATTCCCTCCTTTTCTTGCTGCATTATCTCTGTCAAACCAAGAGTATTTATAGTTTAAGTATTTAGTATTAAATGTTCTTATACCGTCTACAGCTTCTTCTCTACTTATGTATAAAGAATCCATCACTTCTACATAATCAACATCTGGATATTCATCTTTTTCCCATATCAAGTCTTCATCCCAATTTAATGGTTGAATGGTATCAAAGCTATAATAGTTTTCATACATATATTTTTGATAAGGCGTAGTATTTTCTACAGTATCTTTATAGGCATAATTTTGAATACCTGAAGTTCTACGATTGCCTTCTGCGTTTGCATCTGCTCCTAAAGATGCAAACTCTGCTTGTTCTGCTAATTTTGTTCTTACAATGGAGTCTCTAACCCAAAATACAAATTCTTTATATTCCTTGTTTGTGATTTCAGTTTCATCCATGTAATAAGGTCTTACAGTAACAGTTTTTGTAGGTGTGTTTAAAGTACCTAAAATATCTTGATCTTGTTTACCCATTGTAAATGAACCACCAGGTATTAATGCCATTCCATAAGGTTTTTCCGAAAACCATTTTTTCTTAGACTTTACACCCACTAATTCTCCTCGATCATTAGAACCACAACTGTAAAAAAGGACTGTTAAAAGTGCAAATATGGCTGCTTTTTTCATATTATATTCTTGTCTTTACTAAAAGTTCGTAAACCTATAATTTTTTTTGCTAAGATACAATGTTGAAATTATATTTTAACGTATTGATTTCTATTAAATTTGTAAATTATATCATTTTTTGCATGGCCTTGTACCACCTTTCTGGTATAATTTGCTTTGTTGCATCTATATAATCTTTATATGTACATGGTATTAACGCATGTCTTTTGTATTTATTATCTGATAAAATATTAATCTCCATCCACCATCTTCCAGTTTTATTGCTTTTGTAAAACACTAGAGAATCGTCATCTTCCATAAGTACAGTGAACTTTTGATAATTTTCTTTCCCTGAAAACGGGTAGTCTTTTACTCTAAAGTTTACACCTTCTATAAAATACCAAATCATTTGAGCCACTAAACTTGCTGTTTGATGGTTGTTATCGTATTTGTGATTGTATTCATAAATACCAAATGAAGAAACTTTATCGCTAATCCCTGCATATCTTGCAATTGCGCAAATCTCTTCTCCATAAAAACCATTGGGAGATGCATTATTATTTGCTGGGGCTTCACTTTGTCTTACTGCTCCTAAATCTATAGAAACGATATCTGCATTTCTAAACGCTGGCTCTATATTTTCTAATTCTTTTGCTTTTCCTAATCTGCATGTGTCAAAAAAAAGAGAATCAAATAACTTTATTTCTTCTTGGGCATTAAAATACGTTTGATAACCAACATTACTATAGTTGAATAAGTTATTTGGTTTTTGCATGATAATTTTACTCAAATAAGATTGAGACGTAAGTTCATCATCTAAATTACCCAAATCAAAACGACTGTCTACTGCTGTAATATTTATGGTTTGTTCTAAAGTATCGTAAGCTCGATAATTTACGTAGGTTAAATCTTGTCCACCACCAATAATAATAGGAATAATTTGTTGTTTTACAAGTGATGTAATAATTTCTGAAACTGCAAAGTAAGTATCAGAAACGGAATCACCCTTTAAAACATTACCTAAATCTGCAATTTCTAAATTCCATTTTCCAGGAAACAACTCATACAGCTTTCTTCTAATGAAATGCAAATGATCTCCACATCCAAAATTATTCTCTGAGTTTCTGTCTTCTTGAACACCGAAAATAGCTAACTTAATATTATCTAGTGCTGGGAAACCGTCTTGATGTGTATGAATTCTTATACTGTTCCCCAAACAATAAGGGGAGTTCAGCAACGTGTTTGCTAAAGCTGTTTCTTTAACAGGGGATAAGAAATCTTTATTCATCAATTTTTTTTACTTGGAAACGCAATATACCAAAAATCTTTATTTCTTTTTAGTGGTTTTTCTTTTTCTTGTTTTTTTCTTTGGTGTTTTTGCTTCAATCATTTTTATTGCTTCTTCTTTAGATAGCTTTTCTATTTTGGTGGTTTTTGGTAATTCTACTTTTATTTTACCTTTAATCACATTAAATCTTCCCCATCTTGCTTTTTCTACCTTAATTCCAACATCTTCCCAATTATGGATAACCTTATCAATTTCTTTTTGTTTCTTTTCTTCAATTAAAGTTACAATGTCATCATCAGAAAGGTTATCAAAATCATACTTTTTATTTACGTTGATAAACATTCCATTCCATTTTAAAAATGGCCCAAAACGTCCTACACCTTTTTGAACAGCTAGCTCTTCATAATGATAAATAGGAGCATCTGCTTTCTTTTTTGCTTCAATCAACTCTTCAGCTCTAGGTAAATCAACCTCCATAGGATTTTCACCTTTATCTAAAGAAACATACATTTTACCAAATTTTACATAAGGTCCAAAGCGTCCATTAGATACAATTACCTCTTCGCCTTCGTAAGTTCCCAAAGTTTTTGGCAACAAGAACAATTCCAATGCTTCTTCCATGGTAATTGTCCCTAAATTTTGATCTTTATTTAAACTCGCAAATTGCTTTTCTTCGTCTTCTGGAGCACCAATTTGTGCTATTGGCCCAAATTTCCCTAAACGAACTAAAACTGTTTTTCCACTTTGTGGGTGTTTACCAAGAATACGTTCACCACTTTCTCTATCTGCATTTTCTTTAACATCCTCTACATTATCATGAAATTTGGTATAGAACTCTTTGATCATTTGAGTCCAGTTTTCATCACCTTCAGAAATATCATCAAAAGAATTTTCAACCCTAGCTGTAAAACCAAAATCTAAAATATTTGAAAAATTTGCCACTAAGAAATCGTTCACAATATTCCCTATATCTGTAGGTACCAATTTATTTTTATTAGCCCCTGTTTTTTCGGTTAAAGACTTACTTTTTACAGATCCGTCTGTTAAAATTAATTGTTCGTAATTTCTTTCTTTACCTTCATCTTGACCTTTTTCAATATATCCTCTTCTTTGAACAGTTGATATTGTTGGGGCATATGTAGATGGGCGTCCAATACCTAATTCTTCCAATTGTTTTACCAGAGATGCTTCTGTAAATCTGTAAGGTGGACTCGTAAAACGTTGAGTTGCATTGATAAAAGCATAAGATAATTCATCATTCACTTTTAAATTCGGCAACATACCTGCTTGTTCTTCCTCCTCATTATCAGTCCCTTCTAAATACACTTTTAAGAAACCATCAAACTTTATCATCTCTCCATTTGCAGTAAAAATTTTATCGTTGTTCGAGTTTTCAATTTTTACATTAGTTCTCTCTAATTGTGCATCACTCATTTGGGATGCTAGCGTTCTTTTCCAAATTAAATCATACAATCTATTTTGATCGTATTCTGTTGAAATGGAATGCATTTTCATATTTGTAGGACGAATCGCTTCGTGCGCTTCTTGTGCTCCTTTTGCTTTCGATTTAAAAACGCGTTGTTTGCTGTACTCTTTTCCGTAATAATTTGTAATCTCTTCTTCAGCCTCATTCCTTGCATCTACAGATAAATTTACACTATCTGTTCTCATGTAGGTAATTAAACCTGCTTCATATAAACGTTGGGCAACTTGCATGGTTCTACCTACTGCAAAACCTAGTTTACGTGAAGCTTCTTGTTGTAATGTTGATGTGGTAAATGGTGCAGCTGGCGATTTTTTTGCAGGCTTTTTTGTTAAATCAGCAATTGAAAAATCTGCGTTTGCACAAGACTTTAAGAAATCTTCTGCCGCTTTTTTAGAATCGAAATTCTTTGGGATAGTCGCTTTAAACTTTTTACCTTCTTTGTTGGTAAATTCTGCAACAACTTTATAATGAGTTTGTGCTTTAAATTCTAAAATACTTCGTTCTCTTTCTACAATTAATCTCACAGCAACAGACTGTACTCTACCTGCAGACAAACCTCCTTTTACTTTTCGCCATAAAACTGGGGAAAGTTCATAACCAACCAATCGATCTAAAACTCTACGTGCTTGTTGCGCATTTACCATATTATAATCGATATCTCTAGGATTTTCGACAGCTTTTAAAATAGCTTTTTTGGTAATTTCATGAAAAACAATACGTTTTGTAGTATCATCTTTTAAATCTAACTGTTCTTTTAAATGCCATGCAATAGCTTCTCCTTCACGATCCTCATCACTTGCTAGCCAAACAACATCTGCTTTCTTTGCTAAGGTTTTTAATTTTTTTACAACAGGTTTCTTATCTGTTGATACTATATATTTAGGACTAAAATCTCCTTCTACATCTATACCCAATTCTTTGGATGGTAAGTCTGCAATATGCCCATAACTCGATTCTACTTGAAAA
>CBFIFR010000051.1:0-17703 GCA_965661915.1 Polaribacter sp.
TGGTTCAGGTAAAGGGTTGTATAAAAATTCAGATAAATCACCTTTATTTCCTTTTGGTTTTGGTTTAAGTTATACCACTTTTAAATATGGAACTCCAAAATTTGAAAATGCAACAATTAGTGCAGATGGAGAAACTACTATTTCTGTAGAGGTTACCAATACAGGAGACAGAGCAGGAGATGAAGTAGTACAAATGTATGTAAGAGACGATTTTGCTTCTGTGGGGCGTTATAATAAAATGCTAAAAGGTTTTGAACGTATTTCGTTACAACCAGGAGAAACAAAAACAGTAACATTTAAATTAGGTTTTGATGAATTAAATATCTTAAACCAACAAATGAAAAAAGTAGTAGAGCCAGGAACTTTTACGATTTCAGTAGGAGCATCATCTCAAGAAAGTGATTTGCAAACAGCAACACTTAACGTTCAATAAATTATTATTTTATTTCTGTAATTATAGTATCTAGTTTAAAAATTAAAATTAGATGTTTTAGTTTTTTAGAAAGTTTTATGTTTTCAAAGTATATCAATTTTAAATAAAAAAAATGGCTAAAAAATTCATTACATTTTTCGCAATTATTCTTACACTAAATGCCTTCTCTCAAAACACATTTATCAAGGGCTATTTTATAAACAACTCTAATGAAAAGACTTACTGTCTCATAAAAAATGTTGATTGGTTAAATAATCCTACAGAGTTTAAATATAAAAACAATGTAGATTCTGAAGTAAAAACAGTAACCATAAATGAGGTTAAAGAATTTGGAGCTTTAAATACTTTCAAGTACGAGAGGCATGCTGTTGATATAGATAGGTCTGGTAAAGTAACTGATGAACTAGATTATAATAAAAATCCAGTTTTTAATAAAGAGAAGTTATTTTTAAAACTTTTAATTGAAGGAAAAGCTAACTTATATTCTTATGAAGATAAAGGTTTAGTAAGGTATTTTTTTAATAAAGACAATGCAGAGGTTAAGCAACTGGTGTTTAAAAGTTATTTAACGAATGATGGGCATACTACAGCTAACAATAATGAGTTTAGACGACAATTATGGATTGCTTTACAGTGCGAAAGTATTTCTATGAAAAGTTTGAAAACCATAGACTATAGAAAATCGGATTTACTTAAATTTTTTATAAAATACAACGAATGTAGCAATGCAGAATTTGTAAATTATCAGCAAAAGAAAAAAAATAAAAATACGTTTAATTTAAGTATAAGACCAGGGATAAGAAGTTCATCACTTGTTTTGAATAATCCAAATGGTACACAATTTGATTTCGGTAATAATTTAACTTCTTTTAGATTAGGTTTAGAAGCAGAATTTATTTTAGGTTTTAATAACAATAAATGGACATTACTTTTAGAGCCCACCTATCATCAGTTTGATGCAGATACACAAGATGGAAGTATTAGTCAAGAATCACTTGAAGTTAATTTCGGTCTTAGACATTATATGTATCTAAAGAAAAAAGATGTAAAGTTTTTTGTAAATGCCTTAATTTTTTATGAAACAAACTTTAATACTCAATTAAACTTGCAAAGTCGTATTCCATTTTCAACAGAAGTGGATAATTCTTTTAATATTGCATTAGGTATTGGTTGTAAATATAAAGAACGTTTCAGTATAGAGTTAAGGTATTTACCAACTAGAAACACGTTGACTAACCTTAGTGAAGAAACTTGGTTTACAGATGTTCAATCCTTATCTATTGTTTTGGGTTATTCTATTTTTTAATGCAACTGACATAAATTGAGGCTATATAAAAAAATTATAAAGAATTTGGAGTCAAGGTATTTCAGGACTGTACAGGATAAAATTTTTATTAAGAAAAACTATCTTTAAAGGTTAAATGTAAATTTATTTTTAATGATAAAAAAGCTACTATTAACGTTTTTAGTTTTAGGTTTTTCAATTTCTATAAAAGCACAATTATTTAATCAAGATTTTAGTTTGTCAACTTTAGTTTTAGATTATTTTAGTACCGTTCCAAATGCAAATCAATTTAACGGATTAACAACCACAAATAGTAAATTAACAACTTCCATAACCAATGGAGTTTTACAATTTGAAAGAACAGATGCTGCTTCTATTTACGCATATAGAAATTTCAACCTTACTGAAAAACCAACTTTAGTACAACTAAAATTTGATTTTGAGTTAAGCAATTATCAATCAGGTACTCAAAATCCTGCGTTTAGTGTTTTTATTGGGAATAGCTTTTCTAATGCATCCTTTGGTACAAATTCTACTTATGCTAGTCGTTTTGGTATTGTAGGTGCACCAAGTTCAAACTATTTTTCAGGAAATCAAAGTATTACGTTTTATCCAAATCCAGTAAAAGATAGTTTGCAAATGCAAGTACCAAAATCTTTAGAAAAGTTAGCTATAAAGGTATATACTGTTCAGGGAAAATTATACAATCAAGCATAGAAAAAATAACAAACGGAACTATTAATCTTGATTTTAATACCCTTTCTAAAGGCGTTTATTTTATCAAATTAAATATGGATAAACCAGTTTATGTAAAATTTATTAAAAATTGATGAATGTTAAACTATTCATTTTAAGCTATCTATAAAAAAATAATATTTCAACAAAATTATTAAATCACTCAAAATGAAGCACAGCAAACTATTTTTTTATTCAATAATTTATTTTTTGATAAGTTGTAATTCATCAGAAAACAAAAATTCTAAAGAAGAATATAATCCAAGTATTACAGAGTTAAGTGCTGGTTTTAAAAGTCCAACAAAAGAATATCATCCAGAAACTTGGTTTCACTTAATGGGTAATAATATTAGTAAAGAAGGGTTGACCTTAGATTTAGAAGCCATAAAAGCTGCAGGCATACAAGGTATTCATTTGTTTAACAAAGCAGGAAGATCTTATCCAAATGTAGCACCAATAAAAATTTTATCCCCAGAATGGGAAGATATGATTCGTCATGCAGCAGATGAATGTAAAAGATTGGGTTTAAAATTTACAATGCAGAATTGCCCTGGTTGGTCTATGACTGGTGGGCCTTGGGTTCCTGTAGAAGAAGCGCAAAGAGAATTGGTAGAAACTGTGTATCACATTTCTGGAAACCAACAATTTAATGAAATATTAAAAATAGATTCGCTATATCAAACTCCAGATTATAATTATAAAGAGGTACAAGTGTTGGCTTTTCCAACGATTGAAGGAGATAATTTAGAATCTTTTAATCCATTAAAAATAGAAACAAATAATAGTATAGTTCCTTGGGCAGCCATTTTTAATCCAAATTCTAAATTGATTGTTACTCGAAGAACTACACAATTAGACAAACCATTAGACAAATACAGAAAACAAGGAATTTCTAAAATAGATGCTAAAGAAACCTTTGTAAAAACTACGTTTGAAAAAGAAATTACTTTGCGGTCTATTGTTTTTCCTCAACTGCGTCATATGATTTTAGGCACAGAATATCCAAAAATGGATGTAGCAATTAAAGTAGAAGCTCTTATCAATAACAAATTAACAGAAATTACTACTATAAATTTACCAGATGGAAATTGGAACGACAGACGTAAGCATTTAACATTGGCAATTCCAGCAACAAAATCCAAAGAATTTGTATTTACTTTTAAAGGAAAACAATCAATTGCTCCAGAATTTATTCGTTTAAGTGCAAAACCAAAATTACACAATCACGAAGCCAAAGCCGGTAAAGTATTGCGTCGTTTAGAAAAAAATGTACATTATAATTACGCAGAAAATACGATTATAAAATCAGAAAATATTTTAAATATTACTGATAAATTAGCTGCTGATGGAAAATTAACTTGGAATGTTCCAGAAGGAAATTGGACAATCGTTCGTTTTGGACACATCAATATGCGATTAAAAAACAAGCCAGCTGTTCCTGAAGCTACAGGTTGGGAATCTAGTAAATTAGACAAAATTACCATAGAAAATCATCTAAAAAAGGGAATGATTGGAAATTTGATAAAACCTGGAGGACCAATTGGTGATGGGAAATTACACGGTTTGTTAATTGATAGTTGGGAAAGTCACGTACCAACTTGGACAATGAATTCTGAAGATTTATTTAAAGAGTTTGAAAATAGAAGAGGTTATAGCATGAAAAACTATTTACCAGCTACTATGGGTTATATTGTTGAAAGCACAGAAACAACCACAAAATTTTTAAGAGATGTACGCCAAACAATGGATGATGTTTTTATCGATAATTTCTTTAAACATTTTGCAACCATTGCACATGAAATGGGCGCAGATGTATATACAGAAGGAGCAGGAGGAGAAGTTTTACCTATAGATCCAATGCGTTATTATGGGGTTAGTGATATTCCTATGACAGAGTTTTGGTACCCTAAAGCACCATCAGCACAAAACGAATATGCAAAACCTATTTTTAATGCAGCATCAGCTGTACACCTATACAACAAACCAAAATTAGCTGCAGAAGCGTGTACACAAGTAGGTGTAAAATGGAATGAGCATCCTTTTTCAGTTAAATATTTAATTGATTATAACTTTGCAAAAGGAGTAAATCATTTGGTGTTTCATACATTTTCTCACACACCGCAAACAGATGTAGCTCCAGGCTCTAGCTTTGGAGGACGAATAGGGTTTCCATTAGTGCGTGAACAAACTTGGTGGAAATATATGCCAGAATGGATTGAGTATTTGTCTAGAAATCAATATGTGTTACAACAAGGGGAATATGTGGCAGATGTATTAAGGTATTATGGAGATCATTTTGATAGACCACCTTTCGATTTAGATGAGTTTCCTAAAGGATACAGATTCGATTATTTAAATGAAGAAATTTTACAAGAAAAATTAAGTATTATAGACGGAAAAATTCACGTTGATAAAGGAGGAGATTACAGAATTATTACTTTAAGAGATTCAGAAAGTATGTTGTTATCAACCTTAAAAAAAATCAAAGAATTGGTTTTAAATGGCGCTGTAATTTTGGGTAATAAACCCATAGATTCTCCAAGTTTAATGGATGGTAAAGATGATTTGGAAGAATTAAAATCCATTTCAAATGAATTATGGGGAAACACTAAAAATGGTGTAAAACAAGTAGGAAAAGGAAAAGTATATTGGGGCAAAACCATTGCTGAAGTTTTAGCAGCAGAAAAAATTGCAAAAGATGTTATCGTCTCAGAAGATTTGAATATCAATTGGATTCACAGAGAAACTGAAGATGCACATATTTATTTTGTAGCTTCAAAAGATGAGTTTCCTGTAGATGTTTCTTTGAGTTTTAGAGTTGATGATATGTCTCCACAAATTTGGGATGCATTTACTGGAAATCAACAAGAAGCTAAAGTTTGGAAAACAGAAAATAATAGAACAAATATTGCTGTTTCTTTACCATCAAATGGAAGTAAAATTATTGTGTTTTCTAAAAGTGAAGCAAAACCAATTGCATCAAAAGTTACTTTAAAAAATGAAACAATTTTAGCTACTAAAACAGGATGGTTTAAAACTCATAATTCTAATGACTATCCAAAAATTTCTTTTAATGGCGATGAATTAATTGCGTCAACTTCTGGAGAATATGTTTTTCATAAGAATGGACCACAAACCAAAATAACAGTTGCTGTTAAAGAACAATCACTTCAAAACAACTGGAAGTTATCTTTTGACAAAGGTTGGGATACACCCGAATCCATTCAAGTTAATTCACTAAAATCATTAACTGAATTAGAAAATGATGCTATACAACATTATTCAGGTACCACAACTTATACCAAAACAATTGAAGTTAATGAAACAGGTAAAACCACTATTTTAGATTTGGGTGAAGTTGCCAATATTGCAGAAGTATGGTGTAATGGAAAAAAAGTTGGTGTAAAATGGGCACCTCCTTTTCTGTTTGATGTAACTAAAGTAATTCAAAAAGGAAAAAATAGCCTAGAAATTAAAGTAACCAATACATGGAGAAACCAACTAATTTTTGATAATAAAAGACCTAAAGGCGCCAAAAAAACATGGACAACAGCAGGTCCAAGAAATCATGAAACTGAGTTGGAAAAATCTGGTTTAATTGGGCCAGTTGTATTGAAGTTTAAAAAATAGCAGTAGAGTTAATATAATATACATCTGGGTTAAATTTAGGCAGGATACTTCAGGATGCAATTGTGTAAGAAAACAAGTATCTTTCCGACTTACAATTAAATAAAAGTTTGTAAAATGCAAAAAACTATTTTCTTAATTGGCTTATTTTTTATTTCACTTTCAGCAAAAGCCCAAGTAACTTTAGAAAAAGAGGTTAAAATAACAGACTTGGCAATGTACTTTAATGGAAAAAAAGTAAGCGTTAGTGATGCTAATACTACAGCAAATTCTCCTACAGGTTATGATTATATATATGGTAGAACGTTAACACCTCATGGAGACTGTATAAAGACATACAAACAATATGTGTTTATGACTTGGTATCGAGGTGGTAAAGAAGATAGACATGTAATGTTAACACGTTACAATACCGAAACAGGAGCTATGAAAACCATAGAGTTTCCTCACCAACATACAGGGTATAGAGGAAGATGGTGGCTTGGAGAAACGCACAACACCATTGCTATAGCAATAAGTCCCATTAATGGAACCGTTCATATGGTATATGATATGCATGCTTATACAAATGGAGGTCATTCTGTAAATGATTATTTTAGATATTCATATTCTGTAGAAAACGCGGCTGAATTACCAGATGAAGAGTTTACGCTAGATAAGTTTGTAAAAGACCCAATAGATAAAGATTATAGACACACCACTATGGATGGGGTAAGAAACCCAAGAAAATATGACAGATTTACCTATCCTCAATTTTTTTTAAATGATGGAGGTGAGTTATTTTTAACAGCAAGAGATGGTACTTCTCATGATGGTGCTCAAGCTTTTATTAAATACAATGCAGCTGCAAAAAAATGGGGAGATTTTAAATATTTAAATGCTTTAGGAGCTAAGTCTAAAGGAGAAACTCACGATTGGAGTATATACGGAAGTATAAAATATGTCGATGGAAAAATTAGAGCAGGATTTCAAAGAAGGTTAAGAAATGGTGCAGACAAATATCAATATCAAAATGGAGTATATTACGCATATTCTGATGATCCAACAGGAGCTTCTCAATGGAAAAATCATAAAGGAGAAACCATAACTTTTCCTTTAGTAAAAGCAGAAGAAGCTTTGGTTTATGAACCAGGAGATTATGTACAAGCAACAGGAAAAAATCAAGTAAGTATTGTTGGTGGTTTTGATTGGACTGTTACCCAAAATGGAGATGTTCATATTGTGAGTAAAGTAAGAGATAAAGCCAACAATGTTACTAGAAATATTCATAGTTACAAACCAAATGGAGCAAGCGAGTTTATTATAGACCCAAACTTTTCGGGTGTAGAGGCTTTATATACAGCTGGAAACGACATTTTTGTAATTGGCTTAAATGGGTCAGGAAGACCATTTGTAGATAAAGCAACAGGAGGAACAAATTCTTTTTCGAGAATTTATCAGCAAACTTCAGGAAAGCGTTTTACTAAAGGTAAGGTTTATATTGCTGATGGTAAATTATATTATTATTTGTTAGAATCAAAATCTAATAATAATGATGATGTAAGAACAACCTATTTACAAGTAATTGATTTAAATATTACAACTGAACCAGGAGTATTGAGTGTCAATTTAGCTACTCCTACAAATAATCAAACTTTTAATGAAGGAGAAAATGTTCAGTTATTTGCAAATGCTACAGCAGATGAAGATCAAACCATTACAAAGGTTGAATTTATAATAAATGATAGTGTTTTATTTACAGATGATGCAGCTCCATATACTCAAAATTGGGTGCCAACCAATATCGGAAACTATTCGATTAAAGTAAAAGCATATCAAAGTGATGGAAAAACAATTTCCTCTAACGAAGTTTCTATAGAAATTAAAGAAATTGATCGTTCAGACATTACCCTTGAGAGTTACAGAATACAAAACGTAGCCACAAATGGATTTTTACAAGCAGGAAGTTCAAGTGCAGAGCCAGTTTTAATGAATACAACTGCAGATGACACCAACACGCATTGGGATTTTTTCAAAACAGTTAAAGACGGGTCAGAATACTACAATATAGATAGCAAAGCTAATGGGATTTTAAGAGCTACAGGAGCAGCATTTACTGCTGGTGCTTACTTAGTTGTAAGTACAACTAAGTCTCCAACAGCTCAAGATTCTGATAAAATATGGACAGTTCATCCAAACGAAACGAACGATATTTTTCGATTTGAGGCTGGTCAATCAGGCAGGTTTATGGTTTATGATGCAGATGGTAAAGTTTATGCACGTGATGTTCCAGATACTGATGAGAGTAGTTTGTGGAAACTAATTCCAACAAGTCAGGCTTTAAGTGTTCAAGATGTTTTTTCAGAGGACTTATCAATAAAAATATATCCAAATCCTACAACAGGTAGTTTTACGCTGAAGATGCCAAATTCTAAAATCTTCAATATTACAATTTTTAATGTTTTAGGTAGTAAAGTTTATCAAACCACAACAGCCAAAAATAGCATTCAAATAAATGAGCATAAAAAAATGACAGCTGGTTTATATTTGGTAAAGGTTGTTTTGGATAACAATAAAATCTATCAATCAAAATTAATTGTGAAGTAAAGATGAAATCTATAAATCAAAAACAATACCATATAACAATGAAAAAAAGCATTTTAAATTATAAAATTATACTAGTATTTTTAGTTTTTACTAGCATATTTTCAAATAGAATTTATTCTCAAGTTACTCTTTTAGAAAGCTCCAAAGTAACAGAGGAGGCATTGTACTTTTGGAAAGCAGATGATCCAAAACCATTTCATTATGGTAGAAGTATAAATCCGCATGGAAATTGTATGAAAGTTTCTAATGGGTATGTATTCTTTACTTGGTATAGAGGAGGATGGGCAGATAGAACTTTAATGATTTCCAGAAAAAAAATTGGAGAAAGCAACTGGGTACACGTAGCTTTACCACCAAAAATGGGATTAGTTGGTGGCAAAGGAGACACCCATTTAACCACAAATGTAGGGATTAGTCCTATAGATGGTACAGTGCATTTAATGTTCGACCATCATAATAGCGATTTGAAATATATCCGTTCTAAAAAGAATATTGCTTACGCTTCAGATAGTGAGTTTATCGCAGCAAACTTTTTACCCCAACAAAATTATTTAATACCGGGTAAAAAGGTTAAAGGAGTTACTTATCCAGATTTATTTAATAATGATAAAGGAGAAATGTATTTTGAGAGAAGATTAGGTGCTGCTGTAGGAGGAGATATTATCATGACGTATTATAATGGAAATACATGGTCTCCAGAAGTAAAAATTATTCAAGGAAGAGGCTCTCAGGTATCTCAAGGTGAGCGAAATTTTGCTTACGGTTCTGCTAAGTTTATCAATGGTAAATTTTATTATGTGTATTCTCCAAGATGGGCAGAATCACCTACTCGTTTAAATGAGGGTGTATATGTTATGGAGTTAGGAGAACGCATGAATGATAAAGCCACCACTGTAGATGGTAAAAGTTACAATTTGCCAGTTATTGATCATTCGCCTTTTTTAATTGCAGACCCTAGAAGTGTACCAGATAAAGCTGGTTGGGCAGGAAGTCCACAGTTAGCTATATCACCTAAAAATGATATATATCTATATCAAAAACCTAAAGGTACAAATGCTTATAATTATCTTAGAAAAAATGGTGAGTTAGAATTTAGTGAAGCTAGAAATAAGGGGTCTTTAGGAATTTTTTATGGCAAACGGATGTATAAATTTAACCTTTCTGGAGGTAATTTTGTTGTAACAAGTGCTCTTGCAGGAACTTATGATTGGCGTGAAGATTTTAGAACAAATATTGGAATTACTGCAAATAAAAGCATCACTAGAATGAAAGATGGTGTAATTGCTGTTGTATTTAGTGAACATAAAAATAGTGCAGAAGTTCCTATTCATTGTTATGTGTTTCAATTAGAAAAAGAAGAGTACACTTCGCAAACTATTAGTTTTAATGCTTTGGCAGATAAAACAGAAGGTGATGCTAATTTTGAGTTAAATGCTACTGCAAGTTCAAATCTACCTGTTTCTTATACATCTTCGGATACAAACATTGCAAGAATAGTAGATGGAAATAAAGTGCAACTTATGGGAGTTGGTTCTTGTGAAATTATTGCAAGTCAAGCTGGAAATGGAAATTATGATACTGCACCAAATGTATCTCAAACACTCGTTGTAAATGCAAATACATCAAAATCAAATCAAACGATAGATTTTAGTTTATCAACTACAAATTATGTTTGGGGAACTCCTGATGAAACGCTAAATGGAACTGCAAGTTCAGGCCTACCTGTAACATATGAAAGCACAGATACAGATGTTGCTGTAATTGTAAATGGTAAATTACAAGTAAAACGTGCAGGTAAAACAACCATTAATGCCTTACAAGTGGGTAATGCAACGTATAATGCAGCACCAATTGTAGGTTATGAACTTACTGTACCCAAAAGAAAACAGGTCATTACTTTACAAGATATTCCAGCAGCTACTTCAGGAGATCCTGCTTTTAAATTAGTAGCCTCAAGCAATAATCCAGATGCAAAATTAAGATTTGTTGCACCAAATAATCAAGTAGTTATTGTATGGAGTAATAATGTAAGACACCTTTTAGGAGCAGGAACAGCAACAGTAACTGTTTCAGATTCAGGGAACGATTATTTTACATCAGCACAAGTATCTAAAACAATAACAGTAAAAGCGAAAACACACCAAATTCCTGCAGAAATTGAGGCAGAACATTATACTACAAAAAAAAGCGTAAATGTAACGCGTTGGAGTAATTCTGTATTTTATCTAAACTCATGGGCTACCAATGATTATGCAGAGTATACCATAAATGTACCCGAAGATGGAACCTATCCAATAGAAATTTTTGCAGCTACCCCAAATACAGGTAGAAAATTAAAGATAATGAAAGGGGCAACACAATTAAAATCAGTTACCCTGAGAAAAACTCCAAATTTAACAAGGTTTTTACCTACAAAAACAACAATCACACTTCAAAAAGGAGTACAAAAAATTAGAGTTGTAGGTCAAGTTGGTGGCTTTAATTTTGATAAGATGAAGATTGGAAACGTTACTAGTGATGGAGGAGGAGGAAATGAAGGATCAGATGATATTTTTTGGTTTAGAAATGTTGCTACAGGTAAATTTTTAGGAGAAGGCTCATCAAGCGCACAACCTGTAATTATGCACGATGCTACAGGAAACAGTTCTAGACAGTGGGAAATGACAGAAGTTCCAAACACAGAGTTTATAAATATAGATAATATGCAAAGTGGAATTATAAGGGCAACAGGAGGAGCCTTTCCAGCAGGTCCTTTTTTGGTTGTAACTACCACCAAACCATCACCAGCTGCAGATGGAGATAAAGTATGGACATCACATTACAATCAAGCAGATAATACTTATCGATTTGAAGCAGGTAATTCAGGACGTTTTTTATATCATGATGCAAACGGAACAGTAATAACTAAGGCAGTAGAAGATACAGATGCAAGAAGCAAATGGCAAGTATCACCAACAAGTCAACCATTAAGTGTAGATGATAATAATACAGATGAAACTGAAATTCGATTATATCCAAATCCTACTAAAGGAGATTTGAATGTATTAGTGCCAAGTTTCTTAAACAAACTAGAAGTTGAAGTTTATAATATACAAGGTAAACTTGTAAAGTCTAGTTCAGAAAAAGTAAACAACGGAAAAGTAACACTAGCCACAAATAATATTTCAAATGGAATATATTTTATTAAACTAAATATTGAAAAACCAATTTTTGTAAAGTTTATAAAGAACTAATAACTAATTTTTAAGATGATGAGAATAGAATTAAAAAACCTATGTTTAGCACTAGTAATTTTTACCGCAACTATTTTTAACGCTCAAGTAACGTTAGAAACAGAGGTAAAAATCTCTGATGATGTGATGTATATGAATGGAAAAAGGGTTGGGCTTAATGTTACAACAAACAACCCAAATGGATTTGATTATGTGTATGGTAGAGCATTAACACCACATGGAGACTGTATTAAAACATTTGGCAAGTATGTATTCTTAACATGGTATAAAGGAGGTAAAATGAATAGAAATGTAATGCTAACACGTTACAATACTGAAACAGGAACAATGGCTACCATAGAGTTTCCTCATAGACACACAGGATATCTAGACAGATGGTGGATAGGAAATACACACAATACCATTGCTGTAGGGATCTCTCCTAAAGATGGTACAATTCATATGGTGTATGACATGCATAGAAATGGTAGAATAGCAGCTTTTGCAAATGATTATTTACGTTATTCTTACACGAAGAAAAATGCAGCTACTGTACCAGATGAAGAGTTTACACTAGATTTATTTGAACCTTCAGATAATGATTATAAACACTTGTCTTTTCCAGGAATTAATGATATTAACACCACAAAACTATTAACATACCCTGCATTTTTTACGAATGATGAAGGCGATTTATTTATGAAGAATCGTTTTGGTTTTTCTAGAAATGGTAAATTTTTATGGGCTAAATATGATGGAAATGATTGGCAAGGTTATAATGATTTTAATTATACTTCCGCTCAAAACCATGGAAGTCAATTTAGCTGGGGACTTTATGGTAATATTAAATATGTAAATGGAAAAATTAGAATTGGTTTTCAACGAAGATCAGGAAATAGAAATGATAAGTATCTCTATCAAAATGGAATGTATTATGCTTATTCAGATGACCCAAGTGGTTTAACACAATGGAAAGATCATTTAGGGAAAGGTTTTTCAAGACCTTTAGCAGATGCTGATAAAATTAAAATTTATGAACCTGGAGATTTAGTCACAACCACCAAAAAAGATCAAGTATATATTGTAGGTAGTTTTGACTGGACAGTAACAGATAATGAAGACATACATTTTATAGGTAAAGTTAGAGATACCGAAAATAATAAAACTGTTAGTCACCATACCTATAAGCCTGCAGGCGCAACAGAATTTATCACTTCAACAGATTTTTCTGGAGCAGAAACCATTTATGCAGCAGGAAATAATATTTATATGATTGGATTAAATGGAAGTGGTAGACCATTTATACGACAAGCTTTAGGTGGTACCAATCAATTTACAAAAGTATACGAGCAAACTTCTGGTAAAAGATTTGAAAAAGGAGAATTATTTATATACGAAGGAAAAGTGTATTATTATTTATTAGAAAATAATTCGGCTAATAATGATGATTCTAGAACAACCTATTTACAGATCATAGATCTTAATATCGAAGAAGGACCAACTCCTTTTGCAGTTAATTTAGCATCACCATCCAACAATCAATCGTTTGATGAAGGAGAAACAGTACAATTGTTTGCCACAGCAACTGCGGATGAAGGTGAAATTACTAAGGTTCAATTTTTTGTAGACAATACTATGGTAAATGAAGACACTTCAGTTCCTTATTCTTTTAACTGGACACCAACTGCAATAGGGTCTTATACCATTAAGGCTGTAGCTTTTAAAACAGGTGGTGCAAGTGTAACATCAACAGAAAATACCATACAAATTAATAAAGTCGATAAATCAGATTTAACAAGAGATATCTTTAGACTTCAAAATGTAGCAACAGGTAAATTTTTAGGAGCAGGCAGTGGTAGTGCAGAACCAGTTCTAATGCATAATGGTGCAAATGAAGATGATAAAAAATGGAAAATTGTAAAAGTACCAAATACAACTTTGTATAATATAGATAATATGCAAAATGGAATTATTAGAGCAACAGGAGGAGCCTTTGGTGCTGGACCTTATTTAGTAGTAAGTACTACAAAAGGAAGCCCAGCAACTGATTCTGATAAAGTTTGGACTATTCATTACAATGAAAACGATGATACCTTTAGATTCGAAGCAGGTACAAGTGGACGTTATTTGTATTACAACGAAAATGGTAATGTGTATAGTACTGAATCAGAAGCATCAGACCAAAGAAGTGTTTGGAAAGCGGTGTTAGCGAGTCAAGTTTTAAGTACCTCAGAAGTAAATGTAACTCCATTAGAATTTAAAGTGTATCCAAATCCTGCAAAAAATCAGTTTACTATTCAATTTCAAAATATAAATAATGCTAAAGTTCAAATTTATAATATTTTAGGTAAAGTAGTGTATCAAAATTCAACTAAAACAGGTGTTATTGAGGTTAAGTCTAGCAATAACTTACCATCAGGGATGTATTTAATAAAGGCGTTGGCTGATGATAAAAAGGTTTATCATACAAAACTGATAATAAAATAAAGTGGCTATTTTTTTAAAACAGTATAATTTTTAATTCTAAAATGATAACTTCATCACAAAAAAATATTATGAAAAAAAACACTATAAATATCCTATTATGTTTTGCTTTTATATTCTTTTCACTTTTTATAAAAGCACAAACAACAGCACCTGATGAAGATACAAATTCGGACATTAGTTGTTCAGCTGAATTCAGAAATGCTACAAGAACATCATCAGATTTACCAAACGCTGTAAATGTAGGTGGTATTGATGATAGAAGTTGCTACTCAGATTACTCAGAAAGTAATGTTTATGGTAAAACTTGGGGTGTTTATAATATTACACACAATTCAAATCATTTTGGTGGAACATTACAGCCCAGAATAGAACGGGTTTTAAGTCCTTCTCAGAAAACAGGTGTTGGTAGTTTTGCTAGATTTACAGGAACTTTTAGAATTCTTGAAACAGGTAACACTTCAGGAACAGGAAGTGATGGAAGCTACATTGCACAGGCAAAAGGAAAACATACTGGTGGTGGTGGCTCTCCAGATCCAGCTATTTGTTTATATTTAGCAAAACCAGTGTATGGCACAGGTGCTAATTCTGGAAATCAAGTATCGTTTAATATCTATGCAGAGCGCATAAAATTTCGTGGAGGATCTGGAAGTGGTAGAGAAATTGTTTTTCTAAAAAATGTACTTAAAGATGAAGAAACTACTTTTGAGCTAGAGATTGGATTTAAACAAGATCCAAACGATGCTTCAAAAAAAATACATTATTGCAATGCAGTAATTGGAGGAACGGTATTTAATTGGAATGTTCCTGAACCAGAGAGAGCAACACAATCTAAGATAAGATATGGTGCCTACAGGGTAAAAGGAGGTAGAGCTCAAATTAGATGGGCAAATACTACATATAAAAAGGCAGAGTTTGACAATCAGTCTTTAAGTATTGAAGATAATGAGTTAACTATCTCTTCAATAAAAACATATCCAAACCCAACAAGTGGCAGTTTTACAATACAATTAAACAATATTGATAACGCCTCAATTAATATTTACGATGTTTTAGGTAAAAAGGTGTATCAAAAAACAAATGTGAACAAAAGTGTAGAAGTAATGAACAACAATAGTTTCCAAACAGGAGTGTATTTAATTAAGGTTATAGATAAAAATCAAAAAACATACTTTAATAAATTGATTATAAATTAACTATAAAACCTTCTTTAGAAAGTAACAAAAACTCAGATTTTTTTTGAGTTTTTTTTATGCAATATAGTTCTGTCATGTTTTTTTATTTTGATAAACAGGATAAAACAGGATAGGTTTTAAACAGTTTCTACATAAGTTTAAGACTTAAATCATAACCAAAATGAAAAGACGTAACTTCCTTCAACTTTCTGCAATAGCAGGTGTTGGTTTATCGTTACCAATGTCAGGAATATTAAATGCTTGCACCAATCACCCAGAACATTCTGCAGAATTTAAAAACTTAATTTCAGGTTTGTTAAAAGACTGGAGTGATGGGATGTTAAAAGTTCAGATTAATAATCCGTCTAATATAGAGGCACATGGTGCTTTAGGTTGTCCTTCTTGTTCTCATATTCACGGTCGTTGTATGGATGCTGTATATCCTTTTTTATATATGGCAGATAAAACAGGTGATAAAAAATATATAGAAGGTGCTAAATTGGTAATGACTTGGGCAGAGAATAACGTTTCTCAAGAAAATGGTGCTTGGACCGTAATTAAAAACCCAAAATCCTGGAAAGGAATTACAATTTTTGGAGCCATTGCGCTTGCAGAGGCATTGCATTACCATGGTCATGTTTTAGATGAAGCAACTCGAAAAGCTTGGACAGTTCGTTTAGAAAAAGCAGGTCAATATGTTTACGATACATTTACCATAGATTTTACAAACATCAATTATCCAGGAACAGCCGTTTATGGATTAAATTTAATAGGAAATGTTGTAAATAGAGATGATTTTAAAGCAAAGAGTAAAAAATTAGCGAGCGAAGTAAAAGTGTATTTTACTGAAAACGAAGGTTTATTATATGGAGAATGTAAGAAAAGTTCAAGTAAATTAAGCGAAAAAGGATTGCATGGTGTAGATTTAGGGTATAATGTAGAGGAAACGTTGAATAGTTTGGTGATGTATGCAATTAAAGAGAAAGATGCAGAATTATTACAAATCTTAACAAAATCATTAAATAGTCATTTAGAATTTATGTTACCAGATGGAGCTTGGGATAATAGTTGGGGTAACAGAATGTACAAATGGAGTTATTGGGGAAGTAGAACCTGTGATGGAAGTCAACCCGCATTTGGAATGATGGCGAACATTAATCCAGCATTTGGAACAGCAGCTGTAAAAAATACGGAATTATTACAACGTTGTACAGCAGATGGTTTAATTCATGGAGGTCCTGGTTTTATTGAGGCAGGAATTCCACCATGTGTGCACCATACATTTACGCACGCAAAACCATTAGCGGCATTGTTAGATCATTGGGATCATTTACCAGAAATTAATTCGAATGCTAATTTACCAAGAACCACTGCAGATGGTGTAAAACATTTTAAAGATTTAGATGTCTATCTTTTTGCAAGAGGCGATTGGCGAGGAACTGTAAGTGCTTATGATGCAGAATATCATTATAAATACGATTTTCGACAAGCTTCAGGTGGTGCTTTAGGAGTTTTATATCATAATAAAGTAGGACTGTTATGTGCTGCAAGTATGGCAGAATATGCTCTAGTTGAAAAAAATAATCAACAAGTACAACCTAATAAAGACATTTGTTTAACTCCAAGAGTTGAGGTTTTTAAGGATGATATTTGGTATACAAATTTATACGATTTGCCAGCAACAGTTGCTTCTAAAGATGAAAATGATACAATTGAGTTGGTTGCAGACGTAAAATTAAAAAATATAGATAGAGAAGAAGTAACAGAAACAGCTGCTGCTTTTGATATTGCTTATAATTGCTCTGAGGAGAAAACTGAAATTAGAGTAAGTACAAAACAAGAAATTAAAGCACCAACTGCATTTGTTTTACCAATTGTTTCTCCTTCCAATGAAGTGGTTACAAATATTAGCGAAAACGAAATCACCATTCAAAAACCAGAAGGTTTGGTATCTATTAAGGCAAATGCGCCAATTAAAATTAAAGAAATTTCAGGAAAAAGAACCTTTAACATGGTGCCTGGTGTAGAAGCAATTCCTTTTGAAATCTTTTTTGAAAAAGGGACAAAAGAGCTCGCAATATCTATAATTGGGTAATGGTGCCAAAAATGGTTGGTAATTTTCATAAAATTATTAATTATATTATAGGCATTAATCTGAAGAGGATA
>CBFIFR010000052.1:0-16972 GCA_965661915.1 Polaribacter sp.
TGGCTCTGTAACTTCTATTAAAGGAAATGGAGAAGTATACTTGGGGAATCCACCATCAGATGTTGAAAAAGATTGGTTAGTTTTAGTAAAAAAGAGGTAATTTTAAATCCATAAAAATCTCAACTAAGTTCAGTACCTTCTTATGTTGGAATGGTTTTTTTAACAAGTTATATGTTAAACGAAAATACCAAACACTACAGGATATTCTAATAATTTTAAGTAGTTACTTTTGCTTGTAAGAGTATTACGTTTTTAATTAAAAAATAGAATTTTGAAATATTATTATAGACTAGTCATATTATTTTTATTGACAGTTATTAGCTGTAAATCCAATAAGTTTCCAAAAAGTCAAGTAAATGTTGATAATTACATTTTTCTAGAAGCAGAAAAAACCGAGTCAACCCTACAAAAATGGCAACTTGTAAAAAAAGGGGATGCTAATTATGTAAAAGGAGCTTCTAATAGCAGTTATCTAGAATTTATGGGAAATAAACCTATTACAGGTAAACCTAACTCACCTTTACAATATCAATTTACAGCTCCAAAAGATGGAGATTTTCAATTAATGCTAATGTCTAGCAAAAGACTAGAAGGAGTAAAAAGCGATTGGTGCAATGATGCTTTTGTTAGACTTTCAGGAGATTTTGAGTCTGCAAGTCAATTAAAAACGGAAGATTTAAAAAAAGACATTAAAATTTTGCAAGATGGTAATGATGAAACACAAGAATTAGAATGGCATTGGGCATCAACAGCAGAAAAAGATAGACATGTGTATAACCAGTTTGTCTACAGACTAAAAAAAGGAGAGCAATATACATTAACCATCTCAGGTAGATCAAAACGATTTAGTATAGATTATATTATTCTTTATAACGTAGATAAATTCAATGCTAAAAAAGCAAAAGAACTTTTTAAAATTCAATAATAAAAATGATTAAAAAATCAACAATTGTACTTGCATTTATATGTTTTGTGTTGCAACTAAATGCGCAACAAAGCAGAACAAAATACAATTTTAATCCAGATTGGAAATTTACCAAAGCAAACCCAACTAACGCTCAATTGGTAAATTATGATGATTCAAATTGGTCTACTATAAGTACGCCACATACGTTTAACGATACAGATACGTTTGACGATTTAAGTATTGGAAAACATATTGGAGAAAAAAATCAGTTTAGAGGAACAGTTTGGTATCGAAAACATTTTAAACTGCCAAAGTCAGATGCAGGTAAAAAGATTTATATCGAATTTGAGTCGGTTCGTCAAATTGCAGATGTGTATATCAATGGTACATATTTAGGAACCAATAAAACCGGTTTTATTCCTTTTGGATATGATATTTCTAAACATTTAAAATTTAATGGTGAAGAAAATATTATTGCAGTAAAAGTAAATAACGGTAGAGGAGAACATTTTAGGGACAATTTTCCTTTAGTTTGGCATCATGAGCATTGGCATCCCAACCATGGTGGAATTTACAGAAATGTTTTTTTACACATTATGAATCCTGTTCATATTACATTGCCTTTATATGATAATTTAAAAACTGTAGGTACTTATGTTCATGCAGAAAACATATCAAAAAAGAAAGCAGACGTTCATATTTCTGCAGAAACTGTCAATCAATCAACAGCAGATAAAAAAATAACTTTTGAAGCCAAAATAATTGATGCTGATGGCAAAGAAGTTAGTTGCGAAAGAAAGACAACAGTTTTAAAAGCAGGAGAAACCATTACGTTTTCAACAAAAAATAAGGTCAAAAAACCGAACTTATGGTACACCAGAAAACCATATATGTATAAAGTAGTGACTACTTTAAAAGAAGGAAACAAAGAAGTAGACAGTTATGCAACTCCTTTAGGAATTAGAACGTTTAAGTTTGATAAAGACACAGGTTTTCATAACAATGGAGAATACGCAAAACTACATGGTTGGGGACAAAAACCAACTGCAGGTTGGGCAGGTTTAGGAGCAGCACAACCAGATTGGTTAAAAGAATTTACGTATCGTTTAATGGATGAAGCAGGAGGTAATTTTATACGTTGGGGACACTGTGCAGGTTCTCCAGCAGAAATTGCAATGGGAGACAAATATGGTTTTGTAACCTTAATGCCAGGTGTTAGTGGAGAATCTCAAGACGAAGGAGAAACTTGGAATATTAGAATTGCCGCGTTTAGAGATATGATTGTGTATTACAGAAACCATCCATCTATATTTATTTGGGAAGGTGGTAACTGGGCAGAAACATCTGCACATTACGAAGAAATTCTAGACATCATAAAAACCTATGATCCTCATGGAAAACGATTAATGGGGAATAGAAGAGCAGATGTAAAAGAAGATTCAGAAGCCTATATTTCTATTGAAATCGGTACAGAAGGTTGGCAAAGAGAATACGCACATTTGCCTTTAATTGAGAGTGAATATTTAAGAGACGAGGGCTCAAGACGTGTTTGGGATAAATATACACCAGACGATAATTTTTGGACACACCCCAACATCTCAAGAAATGTGTATAAAATCGGTTCAGAGATATTTGCAGTGCGTCAAGTAGAAGATTGGTGGGATAAAATGGGTAAAAAATCGTATCATAGTGGAGGTGCTAATTGGGTGTTTTCAGATGGACCTCATGGAGGTAGAAATCCTACAGAAGTTACCAGAGCAAGTGGTGAGGTTGATGCTGTTCGTCTAAAGAAAGAAGCTTTTTATGCTACAAAAGCAATGTGGAGACCAGAAGCACAAATTCACGTTATTGGACATTGGAATTATGAAAAAGGCACAAAGAAAACCATGTATGTAGTTTCTAATTGTACTAAAGTAAAATTATACATTAATGATAAATTAATTGGGACTGATGATAAAGCAGACAATGGCTATTTGTATAAATTTCCTAATGTTAATTTTGAAGAGGGTGAACTAAAAGTAGAGGGTTATTTAAATGATAAATTATTAGTCTCTCAAACCAAAAAAACGGTAGGAGATCCAGTTGCGATAAAATTATCATCAACTGTTGGACCAGAAGGTTGGTTGGCAAATGGAGCTGATATTGCTTTGATCGATTTTGAAATTGTAGATAAAGATGGAAATAGACATCCTTTAGGAAGAAATAAAGTAGACTTTACCATTTCTGGACCTGGAATTTGGAGAGGTGGTTACAATAGCGGAAAACCAAATACGACTAATAATTTATTTTTAGATGCAGAAGCGGGTATCAATCGTGTGGCAATTCGTGCGATGTTACAAGCAGGTGAGGTAACTATTACAGCCTCTTCTCATGGATTAAAATCAGACAGTATTACTATTACATCTAAACCTTTAGCTGTAGCAAACGGAATGTCTACAGAATTACCTCAAACGTATAAAGTGGCTTCCAATATGGAAGAACCACTACCAATTTATACGCCTAAAACAGCACCTTACAATCCTGCTAGAGTAAATAAAAGTGATTTGTTTACCAAGTTCAGTTATACAGGAAATGGTAAAGCAGCTTTAAGAAAAAACGTGCATTGGGGTAAAAAAGCCTACACAGATTTAGAATACAATTATACTGTTATTCCAAGATATTTGGTAGGTTCAGAATATATTAGAGTTCCAAATTCTGATGGTAAATACTGGGCTAGAGACCAACTACAATTCATAGCAGGTAAAGACATGATTATTTATGTAGGTCATGATGATCGAGTAGAAAGACCAGTATTTTTAACTAAAGATTATACAGATACTGGAGATGATGTAAATCTTGGGGGAGTTACAATGTCAATATTTAAAAGAATAGCCAAAAAAGGAGAAAGTATTATTATGGCAGGTAATAGTGATGGAGATGTTCCAGAAGAAAGCAGAATGTATTTTGTTATTGGAAAAGCTTTAAAAAAGTAAAGCGTTAAATACTAAATTTTTAAAGAGGTATCTTGTACTAAACCATTATAGTACAGGATACCTTTTCGTTTTTTTGAAAGTACTTTTATTAATTAAAACATTTAGAAAATAGAATAATAAATATGAGAAGTTATAGGGTTTTTAAAATACTGTCAATCATATCTTTATTGTTTTATTTTTCATCTTTTGCTCAAAATCCAATTGTACCCAATAAAGGATTAAATGATCCTCATATTCATGTTTTTAAAGACACTGCATATGTTTATGCTTCTCACGATAAATCCATCAACAATAAAAAATTTATCATGGAAGATTGGTGGGTGTGGTCTTCACCAGATTTGGTCAACTGGACAAAAAGAAGTGTTTTAAATCCAAAAGACACCTATATTGGTAAAGATTTTACCAGATGTTGGGCTACAGATGTGGCTTATAGAAATGGTAAATATTACTGGTATTTTTCCGAAGGCAATCAACAAACAGGTGTTGTTGTAGGAGATACACCTGTAGGCCCTTGGACAGATCCTTTAGGAAAACCGTTATTAACTTCAGAATTAACACCAACTGACGAGTACGATATGGCTATTTTCGAAGAAAATGGGGAGCATTATATCATTTTTGGAGTTTGGGAATATTACATCGCAAAACTAAATTATGACATGATTAGTTTGGCAGAAAAACCAAGAAAAATTATCATCAATAACCCAAGAGGACCCTACAACCAAGATGGAAAAAATATAGAAAAACCAACAGACGATAAACCTTTTGTTCACAAAAACAATGGTAAGTATTATTTGTCTTGGGGATGTTTCTATGCGATGTCCGATAATTTATACGGCCCTTATGATTACAAAGATTCGGTTATAAAACAAGAAAGTTTTGCAAAGGGTTATGATGCTCCTACTTGGCCAAATGGTTTTTTACAGGGTAGACATGGTTCTTTTTTTGAATGGAATAACCAATGGTATTATACCTATTGTGATATCAGTCAAACAGGAAATCGCTATTTTAGAGATACTTTTATAAGCTATGTGCATTACAAAGAGAATGGAGAAATGGCAACGATTCGAGTGGATGGAGTTGGTGTGGCGAATTACAATGCTAATCGCAAAATTGAATCAGAAGATTATTTTAAAGCAGAAGGGATTTCTAAAATAGAAATTGATAGCGGTTTTGCAATCCAAACAAATGATAACAAAAGCTATGTATCATATTCAAATGTAGAAGATTTAGAAAATAAATCAAAACTAACCATAAAAGCACTAGCTAAAGATGGAGGAGAATTCGCTATTAAAATTTTAAAAGATGGTTTAAAAGGCGAATTGATTGGCTTTAAAAGATTTGAACTTAAAAAACAAGAAAATCAGTTTAAAGAAATTTCTTTCAATCTTAAAGAATTAAAATCAAAAGAAAACATATATTTAATCATAGAACAATTAACCAACAATCAATTACAAATTGATTCATTTTCATTTTCAAAATAAAAACAAATAATGAGAAAATTACTAATCTTAACTTTATCAATCGCGCTTTTTTATGCTTGTGGAGAAACTGCATCAAAAAAAGATTACAAAGACGCTTCTTTATCCATAGATGAAAGAGTGGACGCTTTATTACCACTAATGTCTTTAGAAGAAAAAGTGGCGCAAATGCGAATTTTTCATGCAAATATTGGTGCAAAACCAGATGAAAATGGAAATTTAAAATTATCTGATAGAGTTGTAAAAAAACTAAAACTAGGTATTGCAGGTATAAAAAATCCAGGAGAACATATAGATCCTGTAGCAGCTGCTAAAATGAATAACGAATTGCAGAAATATATTATCGAAAATAATAGATGGGGTATTCCTGCTTTGTTCGTTACTGAATCTTATAATGGAGTTGATGCAGAGGGTTGTACCCTTTTTGGACGACCAATGACATCTGCAGCATCTTTTAATCCAGAATTGGTACAAAGACAATGGGATGTTGTAGGTAGAGAAGCACGTTTAAGAGGTATGCACATGTGCCACTCACCAGAAGCAGATATTGTGAGAGATCCACGTTTTGGACGTATGAGCGAAGCTTTTGGAGAAGATACTTATTTAACTACACAAATGGTTAAAAATGCCATTATTGGAGTTCAAGGTAATTACGAAGGTTTAGGTGCAGGAACGCATATTGGTGCTGTTGCCAAACACTTTGCAGGATATGGACAAGTGTTAGGAGGTTCTAATTTTGCTGCCATAGAAATATCAGAAAGAACATTAATTGATGAAATTTATCCTCCTTTTGAGGCGGCTGTAAAAGAAGCAAAAACCTTAGGAATTATGGCTTCTCATGGTGATTTAAACGGAGTTGCATCTCATGGAAATAAAGAACTATTAACAGGTGTCTTAAGAGACGATTGGGGATTTGAAGGCTATGTAGTATCAGATTCAAACGATATTGCGCGTTTGTTTTACTTTATGAAAGTTGCAGAATCACCAGAAGCTGCTGCTCAAATGGGCTTAGAAGCTGGGATAGACATCGATTTATATGCTGAAGATTCGTATTCTTATTTACCAAAAATGGTAGAAAAAAATCCAGAATTAGAAGAATTAATAGACCGTTCTGTAAGACGAGTGTTAAGAACTAAGTTCATTTTAGGTTTGTTTGACAATCCGTATATCGATTTAGAAGAAACTAAAAAAGGAGTGCGTGCAGCATCTTCCTTAGAACTAGCTAAAGAGTCTGATTTAGAATCAATCATTTTATTAAAGAATGAAGAAAATACTTTGCCTTTAAATAAAAAGAAATCTACAAGAGTTGCGCTTTTAGGGCCTTTATTGAAAAAGAATACTAAAGCAATGTTTGAAGCTGCTGTTGGTAACAGCAACGTAAAATTTACAGCAGAAAAAGGATTCAATTTAACCAATGAGAAAGGTGGTGCTCCAAAGTTATTAGATAGAGACCCAAGAGCTATTGTGAAATTGGTAAACATTGCTAGAAGATCTGATGTAGTTGTGTTGTTTTTAGGTGGCGATAAATTTACAGCCAAAGAAGCATATTTTAGCAACAGTACTTTAGGAGACAGAGCAACAATAGACCCTGTTGGTCCTCAAGACGAATTGATAGAAAAAATTAAAGCTCTAGGTAAAAAAGTAATTGTAGTGTTAAAACATAGAAGAACGTTGTCTATAAATACTATTGCAGAAAAAGCAGACGCTATTTTAGATACTTGGGATTTAAGTGAATTTGGAGACCATTCTACTGCTAAAATAATTTTTGGTGATGTATCTCCTTCAGGAAAATCACCTGTTACTATTCCAAGATCTATTGGGCAATTACCTTATCATTATAGTATGAAAGAAATCAACTATAAAAAAGAATATCTATTCTTAGAAAAAGGACCTATTTACCCTTTTGGACACGGATTAAGTTATGGTAAATTTGAATACTCAGATATTAAATTATCCAGCTCAGAAATTACTCCTGATACAGAAATTACTGCAAGTGTAACCGTTACTAACACTGGTAAAGTAAAAGCGAAAGAAGTAATCCAAATGTATCTTAAAGATGAAATTGGTTCTGTTACAAGACCAGACAAAGAATTAAAAGGCTTCCAAAAAATTGAATTCGCTCCAGGAGAAAGTAAAACAGTATCATTTACCATTACACCTAAAATGTTAGAATTTACAGGTATTTCAATGAAAAAGGTTTTAGAGGCTGGAGACTATACTTTAAAAATTGGAACATCATCAAAAGAATATAAAGAAGCAAAATTTAAATTAAAAAAATAGATTTATAAAAATGAAAAAATCACTTTTAACATTATTAGCGGTCGTATTAACGCTTTTTAGTTGTTCAGTATCACAAAACACAATAGCGCAAGAATCTTCTGATTTAGATTATACAGCAATTAAAAAATCGATGATTAAAGCCTTAGAGTGGCAAGAGGCACATCCTATTTTCGCCATTCATCCTACAGACTGGACAAACGGAGCCTACTATACAGGTGTTTCTAGAGCGCATAAAACAACAAAAAATATGATGTATATGGCTGCGTTAAAAAATCAGGCAGTTTGGAATAATTGGCAAACTTATAAACGATTACATCATGCAGATGACGTTGCTATTTCTTATAGTTACTTATATATATCAAAGGCAGAAAGAAGAAGAAACTTTGTAGATTTAGAACCTACCAAAAAATTCTTAGATGTACATTTATTTGAAGATGATAATTGGAAATCTGGTAAAAATCCTGGTAAAGAAGGGAAAACTATTTTATGGTGGTGGTGTGATGCACTTTTTATGGCGCCACCAGTAATTAATTTGTATGCGAAATATACAAAGCAACCAAAGTATTTAGATACAATGCATAAGTATTACATGCAAACATATAATCAATTGTATGATAAAGAGGAAAACTTATTTGCAAGAGATATGCGTTATGTTTGGCAAGGAAATGATAAAGATACCAAAGAGCCAAATGGTAAAAAGATATTTTGGTCTAGAGGAAATGGATGGGTAATTGGTGGTTTAGCACTATTGTTAGATGATATGCCTAAAGATTACGAACACAGAGATTTTTATGTGAATTTATACAAAGAAATGGCAGCAAAATTACTTGCAATTCAATCTGAAGATGGGTTATGGAGAACGAGTTTGTTAAGTCCAGAATCTTACAATCATGGAGAAGTAAGTGGTAGTGGCTTCCATACATTTGCTTTGGCATGGGGAATAAACAATGGTTTATTAGATAAAAAACACACTCCAGCTGTAAAAAAAGCATGGAAGGGCTTAGCAGCTTGTCAACATGAAGATGGAAGAGTAGGTTGGGTGCAGAATATTGGAGCTTCACCAGAACCAGCATCTGCGGATAGCTGGCAGAATTTTGGGACTGGAGCCTTTTTAATGGCGGGTAGTGAAGTGTTAAAATTAAAATAATCTCGAGACCATTAAAATAACAAAAAAATCGAGGGTTTATTTCTCGATTTTTTTGTTTATAAACACTTTCTTAACTTAGGATAATGTTTCAAACTTTAAAGTTTCTTTTTTATTTATTTTTTATATGTTTTGCAAATTTTGGTTTTGCGCAAAATAATATATATAAATTCAATTATATTACAGATGCAAATGGATTGTCTCAAAATTCAGTGGTTGCTATTCATCAAGATAAATTAGGGCAAGTTTGGATTGGAACCAAAGATGGTTTAAATAGGTATAATGGAGAAGAATTTAAAGTATTTAGGCATGAAAAAGAGAACAAGAATTCAATAAGTAATAATGGTATTCTTTGTATTGAAGAAGATAATGAAGGTTTTATATGGGTAGGTACTTCCTTTGGATTAAATAGATATAATCCTAAAAATAATAAATTTAAAAATTATTTTATTAATGAAAATAGAAGGTTTTTAGGAAGTAATATGGTTTGGACAATTAAAAAAATGTCTAATAACCAACTATGGGTAGGTACTTCAAACGGTATTTTTATTTACAGTAAAATAACAGATTCTTTCAACCAAATTCTTCCAAAAAAAAGGATTACATCAATTTATGAAACAAAACAAGGAGCCATTTTTGTAGGTACCAAAAAAGGACTACTACAACTAGATAAAAGCATAGAAAAAAAACACCAATTTAAATCAATTGAAAAAACAGAAGAATATTATATTAATGATATTATTGAAAGTAAAACCAATACGATTCTTTTTGGGACACAAACAAAAAGTGTTTTAGAATATAACCTTAAAACAAAAGAAGTTTCCTCTTATTTTGATGATACCATTTTAGAGAATAAAAACAAAAATGCAAGAAAATTACTTTTTGATGATAAAGGATTGCTTTGGATAGGGACTTACAATGGACTCCAAATAGCTGAAAATAAACAAAAAATAACAGCACTTTATAATAATGATACAAATGATAATTCAATAAATGATAATTTCATAAAAACAATATTTAAAGATGAAATGGGTTCAATATGGGTAGGAACTTATTATGGAGGCATAAATGTTTGGAATAATTTTAATAATAACTTTATAGGCATCACCCAAAAATCATCAAAAGAAGGATTAAGTTTTAAAGTAGTAAGTGCCATAAAAAAATATAAAAATTACCTCTTCTTTGGAACCGAAGGTGGAGGTATTACAATATTAAATAATACAACTAGGAAAGTAGACTATATTACTACAAAAAACACAAAATTACTTAAAAGTGATAATATCAAAGCCCTCTGTGTAACAACAGATGAAAAACTCTGGATTGGTACTTATGAGAATGGTATTGCTGTTTACGATTTAAAAACTAGACTTTTAGAAAAAAATCATCTTCCTAAAAACCTTCTTAAAATTTTAGAAAATGTAGGAGTTTTAAGTATTGAACAGTATGATGATAACCATATTCTTTTAGGTACTAATTATATAGGAGTAATAAAATATAACTTCAAAACTAGTGTGTTTAAATTATTCGATTCTAATACAAAACCTTTAGGTCTTACAAATAATAAGGTAAAAACATTAAAAGTTGATCATAAAGGGAATATTTGGGTAGGCACGTTAAGAGGTTTAAATCTTATAGCTAAAAATGGTAAAATTAAAAATTATATCTACTCATCAGAATCTAAAGTAAAATTTGAAATCAATACAATCTTTGAAGATAAAAATGGCCTTTTATGGATAGGTGCCTTTGAAGATGGCCTTTTTAAATTAAAAAATGATGAACTAGAACCTATTGATTTAAAAATAGGAGACACAGAAATTAACGGGATACGAAGTATTGTTGCATCCGAAAAAGGAACATTTTGGATAAGTACCTATACGCAGGGTCTTTTTAAATACAATTCTGTTGAAGAAAAAATAGACTTACATTACACCAATAAAGAAGGATTAATAAGCAACCAATTTAATCGTGATGCAAGTTTACGTGTTGGTAAATCTCAATACTATTTTGGGGGTCCTTTCGGAGTTACCTATTTTGATGAAAATAACTTAGTAAAAAACACCTACACACCTCAAGTACTTATTACAGATTTTAAAATAAATAATAGTTCAGTTTTAGTTGATGAACAAAAAAGTATTCTTAAAAAGTCTATTTCTTATACAAAAGAAATAGAACTAAACTATAATCAAGGAAATTTTAGTTTATCCTTTGCAATTCCGAATTTTATAAACTCAGGCAGTAATAGTTATACATATCGTTTAAAAGGCTTAGACTCCAATTGGATTACAACATCTAATAATTACGTAGCCTATACAATACAAAAACCAGGCAATTATACATTTGAGGTAAAAGGTATTAATAGTGATGGATTTATGAATCAAAACCCTACATTGTTAAATATAAAAGTATATCCTGCTCCTTGGTTTAGTTATTGGGCCTATACTCTTTATACTTTGTTAATTTGCTCGGGTTTGTATTACCTTTTTACAATTTTAAAATCAAAAACCAAGTTAAAATATCAATTAGATTTAGAACAAATAAAAGCAGATGAAATTGAAAAAATAAACAATGCTAAACTTGAATTTTTTACAAACCTATCGCACGAATTTAGAACTCCATTAACATTAATATCTGGCCCTTTACAACAAATATTAGAAAACTACAGAGGCAGTAGCCAAATGTTTAAACGATTAAAAATCATAGAGAATAATACAGAACAATTATTAAATCTCATCAATAGGTTAATGGATTTTAGAAAGTACGAAAATAACCTGATGACTTTACAGGCATCTGAAAGTAACATCGTAGACTTTGTAAAAGAGATTTACTATTCATTTTCTGAGTATGCAAAAAGTAAAGATTTCGAGTATACTTTTCAGACTTCATCAGATACTATTTTAATCTATTTTGATAGTATTAAACTAGAACAAGTCTTTTTTAATTTACTAGCAAATGCCTTTAAATATTCATCAAATGGAGGTAAAATTAGCATACAAATTAAAGAAAACGATAGTAAAGTAATTGTAAGTATAACAGATAATGGCATTGGTATACCAGAACAATACAAAGACAAAATTTTCGAACGTTTTTTTGAAATTTCAAACAATCAAATAAAGAAAAACTACAATAAAGGCACAGGTATTGGATTATCTATCGTAAAAAGTATTATAGATTTACATAAAGGAGACATAAAATTAAAAAGTAATACAGAAAAAGGAAACTCAGGTTCTGTGTTTTCAGTTGCATTTTTAAAAGGCAAAAAACACTTAAACAGTAAAGAAATTGTACAAAATAATTCGCATAATTTAAATACTTCTTCCTACAATAAACCATTAGAAGAAAGCAACACAATAACTGTAAATGATGATTATTTGAAACATTTACCTTCTAAAGAAAAACCTTCAATACTTTTAGTAGAAGATGATAAAGAGTTGAGAAGTTTTATGCATAATTTCTTAATTGATGATTATAATGTTTATGAAGCTGAAAATGGAAAAGAAGGTTTTAAAAAAGCAATACAAGAACCCATAGATATTATTGTAAGCGATGTTGTGATGCCTATTAAAAGCGGAACAGAATTATGCGCTTTAATAAAAGAAGACATAAGAACAAGCCATATTCCTGTAATTTTGCTAACTACCAGATCTGCATTGATGTATAAGTTAGAAGGTTTAGAATATGGTGCAGATGATTATTTAAGCAAACCTTTTAACATAAAAGAATTCAAATTACGCATATCAAATCAATTAAAATCAACACAACGTCTTAAAGAAAAATTAACCACAAATAATATAGAACATCAAGATGATTTAATAATGTCTTCTTTAGATGAAAAGTTGTATGAGAAAGCACTTCAAATTGTGGAGCAAAATATAGCAAATGAACATTTTGATATTTTATATTTTAGTGAAGAATTAGGCGTAAGTAGATCTGTATTATTTACAAAAGTAAAAGCTTGGACAGGCTTTACACCCAAACAATTTATACAACACGTACGTTTAAAACGAGCAGCTCGATTTTTAGAGCAAGGTAAAATGAATATAACTCAAACCAGTACCAAAGTAGGTTTTAGAGATCAAAAGTATTTTAGTAAATTATTTAAAAGTAAGTTTGGTAAAACTCCTAAAGAATATGCTCAATCTTTTAAAGAAGAATAATTTCTTTTTATTTTTTTACATTTTTAAAAATCAATTTTCATGAAAAATTATAATATTAATTACCTATTTACTGTCTTTATTGTTCTTGTTTTAGGAAATCAAATTAGTGCTCAAGTATTATGGCATGGAGACCCAGATTTAACAGTAAACCAAAATTTTAGAAGATTAGATCCAGATGGTAATAGAAATCCATCAGGATCTAGATGTGTAGATGACCCTAATAATCGTCCATTTGTTACTACACCAATAGATCCCGAATTTGGGAAATTTTGGAGAATAACTAAGCCCACTTCTCGTAAACGAGCAGAATTTGCAAGAACAACAGGTACGCGTAATTCTTTTGTGCCTCAAAAAGGAGGTATTTATTATTATGGTTGGAGATGGCGTATCAACAGCACACCAAACCTTAATAATGGTATTGCAGTTTTTCAATGGAAAACGGACCAAAAAGGAGATATAAATACGAACAAACAAAATTATCCTTTTAGTATGGCGTATAATGGTGCTGTATTAAGTTTAATTGCTCATGGTCCAGCAGAACCAAATTGGAATAGACCTGGATCTATTTCTGTAAGAAAAACTACTTTATGGAGCACATCTGTTCAGGAAAATAAATGGGTAAGTATTGTTATAAAAGTAAAGGTTGATGATACTTTTGATACAGCAAACAATAGATATAATGGTTATATCGAATTTTGGTTTAATGGTGTAAAACAAACATTATCTAACTCAGGTTTTAATCAATACAAAGTAGTATTAGCCAATTCAAATACAACAGCTTATCACAGAACGTTTGATGGTGGAGAAGTATATCCAAAGTGGGGTTCTTACAACGAGAATGCTTGTAATCTTGAAATACTAACAGATTACGATGATATGAAAATAGCAGCTACTTTGGAAGAGGCACTTCCAGAAAACGCTTCTGACGACCCTGAGCCAGAAGGGTTAGAAGGTACGTATAAAATAAAACATAGTGTAACAGGTAAATATTGGACTGTAGCCAATTCAAACATAATCACAGCAGATGAGATAACACCAAGTAGTGCTTCACAAATTTTTGAGATAAAATTGGTCGGAACTTCTGGTTACTACAATATTTCATCCTTAGATGCAAATTGGAATGCAGTAAGATTTCACGATGGTAATGTATACCCTACCTCAGCTTCAGTGCCAACTTCAGACACAAATAATACAAGAATTTTTCAATTTGTTGCAAACGGTTCTGATACATACGATATCCACACACCACAAACAACTACAGGAAGGTACGCTTATGATGATTCAGGAAACGTTAGATATCTGACATCTTCTGGTGGTCAAACAAAGTGGGTTTTAGAAAACCAAACTTTATCCTTAGATAAAACCAAACTAGCAAATAAATTTAGGATTTACCCAAATCCAGTAATAAATACGTTAAGTATTAGCGCTATTAATATTAAAGTTGATAAAATAGAAGTTTTTAACCTTTCTGGGAAAAAATTAATAACCAAAATAATTAATAATAACCAAATTAAACTAGATGTTTCTTCTATAGCTACAGGAATTTATTTTGTAAAAGTTTATAGCCATAGAAACATCGAGATAATTAAAATGATTAAATACTAGTTTTTATTGGGTATAAAAAATAACTTTAAGAACGTAATTTAAACTAAAGTTTGGTTACACTATAATTTCTTTTAATGCTAGGTTACACTCATCTTTCTTATTAAAACAGAAAATATTTTTGGAAAAAAGCGTTTTACATAAACACCTAACTTCTCTTTTGCTCCAGAAATATATACTTCTTCTTTTCTTTGCTGTATTGATTTTACCATCAATTTAGCAAATCTATTGGGCTGAATTCCGTTTTTTGTAGCAGCGTCCATTTTTTGTTGTGGAGTACCATTTCCAGTTAATGCATTTTTAGAAATATTAGTATTTACAAAACCAGGACAAATTAATGTTACAGCAATATTGTTGTTATAAATTTCTGCACGTAAACTATCAAAATAACCATGTAAAGCGTGTTTACTAGCAGCATAACTAGAGCGTAAAGGAGTTCCAATTTTTCCAACAATACTACTCGTAGTTACAAAATGGCCACTTTTATTTTTAATAAAATGGGGTAAAATGGCTTTAGTTAGTGCTACTGTACCTAAATAATTGATATCCATAATACGTTTGTCTACCTCAATAGTAGTATCTTTTGCAAAAGAACGCTGACTAATACCTCCATTATTTATTAAAATATCTACTTTACCAAAAGCGGCAATAGCTTCATTTGCTTTTGCCTGTAAAGTTGCATGTTTTTCTAAATCTAATGTGATGATTTTTATAGCATCAGGATTTTTACAAGCATTTTTAACCAACAGTAAATCCTCTTTTTTGCGAGAAGATAGAATTATTGAAGCATTTTGGTTGGATAATTCAACAGCCAAGGCTTTTCCTATTCCAGAAGAAGCCCCAGTAATCCATATAATTTTATCAGAAAAGAACATAATTTCTTATTTTAACGTTACAATATATTCATTTTAATACAGAATTGGTATTTTTGGTATGCTTATTGGAAAGAAAAAGCAAGAAAAAACTATCAAAAAATGACTAAAAAGTTACTAGCCCTATTCCTTTTAATTTCTTCAATCTCGTTTGCTCAATATACTATTAAAGGCTCTATGAGTCCAGAGATAAAAACAGATTGGGTACTTTTATATAGATTAGAAAGTACAAAACAAGTTTTTGTAAACAATACCACAATACAAACAGATTCTATTACGATTAGCGAAAAAAAACAAGCCGTAAGTAGTTTCAAGTTTCAACTACCTTCATCAGCAAAAACTGGTGCTTACAGAGCTACCTATAAATTAGAGGGCGCTGGCTTTGTAGATTTTTTCTTTAATAAAGAAGATGTAACCTTTATTTTTAATCCAGAATATCCTCAACAATCTATTGCATTTGCAGCATCATCAGAAAATAAAATGTATGCAGATTATGTGTCAGACATTTCAAATGCGCAACAAAAAGTAGACTCTATTCAGATAGCTGTTTTAAAAAAACCTACTTTAGATTTAACTAAAGATTATAAAAAAGCTCTTGAAAAGGTAGACTCAGTCCAAGCCGTTTATGAGAAAAAAACAGAAAATAAATATATTGCACCTTTTGTAAAAGCAAATGCAAGAACAAATCCTCCTGAAATTTTTACGGCTGTAAATTCGTACTTAGATAATGTGAGCAATACTTTTTTTGATGGACTGGATTTTTCTAACCAAAGTCTTATAAATTCATCATTTCTCACCAATCAAATATTAGATTATTTATTTTATATCAATTATGCAGAAGATGAGAAAGAGCAATTAGAATTGCATAAAAAATCTATAACAACCATACTTTCTAAAATTGATGATGTAGCTTATAAAAGAGATATTATTCAGTTTATTATAGAACAGTTTGAGGAAACTAAAAACCTAGAGATTATTGATTATTTGTTTGAAAATCATTATAATAAGTTGCCTGTTTCTTTGCAAGATGTCAAGTATAAAAAGGAGAAATTAGCTTTATTTGCCATTGAAGTAGGTAGAACTGCTCCAGATTTTTCTTGGCAAGAAAATGCTAGAAATTTAAAACTTTCAACATTAAACGATGCCGAAAATTATATATTGGTTTTTTGGAGTACAAGTTGTTCTCATTGTTTACGAGAAATTCCACAATTACACACCTATATGAAAACAAAACCCAACACAAAAGTAATTGCTTTTGCTTTAGAAAATGATGCTATGGTTTGGGAAACCTACACAAAAAATAATTTAAAAGGCTGGCACAATGTTTTGGGTTTAAACAAATGGGAAAATGAAATTGCCAGAACTTACCAAGTATATTCAACACCAACCTATTTAGTATTAGATAAAAACAAGAAAATAATCGCAAAACCTGATGCTATTAAAGACGTAAAGGCATTTTTGGAGAAATTGTAACACTTCCTTTAAGGTTTGGCTTAATAGTCAAAAATGGTTGGTAAAATCTTTTGTATCCCTTTCTATGATTGGTCTAATTAAAAGTTTATT
>CBFIFR010000053.1:0-16697 GCA_965661915.1 Polaribacter sp.
TCAGAGAGTCAATGCGAGTTTACGAGGCAATCTTATTACTTCAAACAGATTACTTTATTCGTTCCTCATTCGTAATCACGTCATTTTAAAACTATAAAAAAGGATGCCGTTTCAATCAGGGCTAAACTTGTTTGCCAACAAATTACAATATGCAATTTTAAGTAAAAACTTTAAAAAACTTATACTTTTTAAACTTTTACTATCAATTACTTCTCTCCTTATCCAGCAGCCAGCAAGTTTGCAAACAACTTATAAGCACCAGAAACTCCTGCAGGTAATTCTCTAAAGAAACTCAATCCTGTATAAATATAATTTCCTTTACCATATTTTGCGATTAATAAACTCCCTAATTTTGATGTTTCATTTTTATCGTTCATTGCCAATAAAGGCGTGTATTGCTCACTCCACATATTTGGAAAATACAAACCTCGTTCTTGCACCCAACCTTTAAAATCTTCTTGAGTAATTTTATTAGGATAATTCAACAACGGATGTTCTTCATCTAAAATAATTACCTCAGCTTGCTCATCTGTAACTCTATCTCTAGATAGCTTTAAAGTATACGGAGCCCCCACATTAACTCCTCTGTTTGTATTGTATTGTACTATTAAATTCCCACCTTTATCAACATAATCTAACAAGAATTTTTGTTTAAATTTTAATTCTTTAACCACATTATAAGCTCTAATTCCTAAAACAATAGCATCGTATTTATGCAGATTTTCCTCATTAATTTCTGCAGGATTAATTATGTTTACTGCATATCCTATTTGTCTTAGACTTTCAGGAATAGCATCTCCAGCACCTTTTATGTAACCAATTAAATTTCCTTCTTTTTTAATATCTAATCGCACCACTTTTGCTTTAGAGCTTTGCAATACAGTTTGTTTTGGAATATGATTGTAATCAATTTCAATCATTTCTTTGGTGTACTTTTGTCCGTCAACAGTGGCCATCACATTTAATACTCCTTCAGACTGTTTTTTTGGTGCTGTTACTGTAAACTCAACAATTTGTTTATCTCCTTTCTGTGCAATATTAAAAGGTACTTTATTTGGCGATATTAACCAATCTTCAGGAAGTTGAAGACTTAAAAACCCGTTGATAAAATTAGCACCTGCTTTAACTTCTACAGCTACCTTTTTAGCAGTACTATCAGAAAAAATAAGTACCTTATTTTTTAATTTCGTAGTTATTTTAGGTACTATTTCAAAAGGTACGTAAATTTCGCCTTTATCGCGTTCTGCGTATCTTCGAATCACATTTTTGGTAAACGTTATTGGCATATAATTAATTAGCAAATTAAAATTTACAGTAACCTCTCTTGGTGTTTCTGGTTTTCCAATTAACTGTTGATTGTTTACAGCATACATTCCTAAGGTTGCTTCGTCGTTTAACCAATAAGGGGCAGAATAATTGGCAGATTTTAAAGAAATATTTTGCTTAAAGTTTATTTTTTTGTTGTTTACTAAATCAATTTTTTTAAAATAATCTTTGTTATCAATTGTAGAAGTTATTGAGGTTAACTCAACAGAAACGTTACTTCTATTTATCACTTCAAAATCAACCCCAATTTTGGTATTTGGAATGGCTGTTGCACTTTCTGCAGAAGCCTCTAAATACAAACCTAAGCAGGCTTCAATAATTTCTTTAATTTGTTTTTCTTTAATGTTTTTCCAATGTTTATCTTCTAATTTTTGAATTAAAGAATAGGCTTCCATTAATTGATTGATATGTTTAGACGGATTTACAAAATCGAAATTTTGTTCCACTTCATACAAAATATCTCCTATTTCACCACCATTTTTCAAACGATTCCAAGTTGTATTTATTCCAGAAAAAATATCATTTTTATCTTTTAAAGCCTCACCTTTTAAGAACTCTAAATATTCAGTCTGAGTCCCTCTTGTGGTTAACCTTCCAAAACCTTGACACAAATGCTGACTACTTGCCATTGACGCCAACTCGTTGTTAGACATGCCCTTTATTGGGTAATAGACACCAATATCAAATTTTGTAAAGTCTTTGGCTTCTTGCTCAAACTGTGTTTTATCCCTATAAAACCAAGACGAAGTGTTGAAAAATAAACGTTTGGGTTGCCAAACTTCAGTAAATTTTAATTGACTACTGAACGCTGTTGAATCTACAACTTTATCAAAAGCCTCAACACTTAACATTGCAGAACTGGTATGATGTCCATGCGTTGTGCCAGGAGTTCTATGGTTAAATCTGTTGATGATAACATCTGGCTTAAAGGTTCTTATTGCCCAAACTACATCACTCAACACCTTTTCTTTATCCCAAATTTTAAGTGTTTCTTCTGGGTGTTTAGAGTAGCCAAAATCATTGGCTCTTGTAAAAAGCTGTTCACCGCCATCAATTCTTCTTGCTGCCAATAACTCTTGCGTTCTTATAACCCCTAATAATTCTCTGATTTCTGGTCCAATTAAATTCTGACCTCCATCTCCTCTCGTTAAAGACAAATAACCCGTTCTTGCTTTTACCTTATTTGACAAATAGGCAATTAACCGTGTATTTTCATCATCTGGGTGCGCAGCTATGTACAAAGCAGTTCCTAAAAAATTAAGTTTTTGTACTTTCTCAAAAATTTGATTAGAATTTAATTTTTGAGGTTTCTGGGCAAAATTTGATATAGAAAACAGTATAATTACTGATATTGAAAGTAAATTTTTTTTCATTTTTTATAGTTGACAACGAACAAATGTACTTTTTTAATCAGTAAAAAAGAACGTATTAACATTTTTATAACGTTTTCTAAAATTTGATTTTGGTTTTTAAGTACTGATTTTTAGTACTGCTTTGCATCCATTGAAAACAAATCTATTTTTAAGATAAATAACGAATACATTTCTAGTTCTATCTGACATATTTTTAGGTGAATTACTCATCTTTGGATGTAAAAAAAATTAAACTTTTCACCTCTTAGCATAATGCTCATAACCTGTTGATAAATTAATTTTCAAAACCACATTTTAAAGTTATATTTGTATGCATAATTTAGAAATAAAAATCAATGAAATTTATTGTATCGAGTTCGCAGTTATTAAAACAATTACAGGTTTTAGGCGGCGTTATAAATAGCAACAACACCTTACCAATTTTAGACAACTTTTTGTTTGAATTGTCCGAAAATCAATTGAAAGTTTCTGCATCAGATTTAGAAACTACAATGAGTGCTGTAGTTGATGTAGAAAGTGATAGCAATGCTGCTATTGCTGTTTCTGCACGTTTGTTGTTAGATACTTTAAAAACATTTCCTGATCAACCTTTAACCTTTAAAACAGAAGGAGAAAACACCATTGAAATTAGTTCTGATCAAGGAAAATATGACATGGCATATTTTAGTGGAGACGAGTTTCCAAAAGCAGTTTCTCTACCAAGCCCAAGCAAAACTGTTGTACCTGCACATGTTTTAGGTACAGCAATTTCTAAAACTATTTTTGCTGCTGGTAATGACGATTTACGACCTGTAATGAGTGGTGTGTTTTTTCAATTTAGCTCGCAAAGTTTAACTTTTGTTGCTACTGATGCTCATAAATTGGTTAAATATTCTAGAACAGATGTTACTGCAGATCAAACAGCTGAGTTTATTATGCCAAAAAAACCTTTAAACTTATTAAAAGGTATTTTAGGTGGTTCTGAAAGCGAAGTTACCATAGAATATAATGATGCAAATGCAAAATTTACGTTTGATAATGTGGTTTTAGTATGTCGTTTAATTGATGGAAAATATCCAAATTATGAAGCGGTTATACCTAAAGAAAATCCGAATAAATTAACAGTAGATAGAGCGTCTTTCTTAAATTCTGTAAGACGTGTTTCTATTTTCTCTAGTAAAACTACGCATCAAATTCGTTTAAAAATGGCAGGTACAGAATTGAATATTTCTGCAGAAGATTTGGATTTTGCCAACAAAGCAGATGAGCGTTTGAGTTGCGATTATCAAGGTGATGATATGCAAATTGGATTCAACTCTCGTTTTTTAAGTGAAATGCTTAATAACTTAAACTCTAATGATGTTTTAATTGAAATGAGCCTACCTAACAGAGCTGGTATTTTAACTCCTATTGATGGAACTGATGAAGGTGAAAAAGTAACAATGCTGGTAATGCCTGTAATGTTAAACAGCTAATAGCATAGATCAATAATCATTTCTTTTAGTAGAGTTTTCCATAGATAATTCTTAAAAACCACAATTTATTCTGAAACACCTTCAGAATTAATTGTGGTTTTTTGATTACATTTACGCTAATGAACTTTTTAGCTCACCTCTATTTATCTGAAAACAACAACAATATTATGATTGGCAATTTTATTGCAGATCATATTAGAGGCAATAACTACGAAGAATTTTCTGAAGAAATTCAACAAGGTATTTTCTTACATAGAGAAATTGACACTTTTACTGATGTACATCCTATTGTTAGAAAAAGTAAAAGACGCTTACACAAACGTTACAGACATTATGATGGTGTAATTATAGATATTTTTTACGATTATTTTTTGGCCAAAAATTGGGCTAATTATTCTGAGATTCCTTTAGATCTTTATACACAATCTGTTTATGATTTATTTGATAAAAAAGCAGCTGAGTTACCAAAAAAATCACAACAATTCATTTCTTATATGATTGAGTATAACATTTTATACAATTATCAATACAAAGAAGGCATTGCTAAAGTTTTAAACGGAATGAATCATAGAACCAAAGGAAAATCACAAATGCATTTGGCTATTAACGACTTAAATGAATTACAAACAGAACTCGAAGAGGATTTTATCATCTTTTTTAAAGATTTAGTGGCATTTACAAATCAAAGATTAAATAGAATTATAAAGGTAAGTAGTTAGTTATATACACATAATTTTCTGCTGCTCTATTTTATCTTTTTCAACCATTTTTTGTTATTAAATTATTGAATATTGTTACTTTAATTTGTGATTATTGATTCTAAAATAAAATTCATAAAATATCGATTTAGGCAATGTCACTTACACAAGTATAAGTCATTTTTACCCAGTATTTTACTTTATAAATAACTGTAATACTAAATTTTAAGATTAGTTCTTCTAGAACTTTCTTTTTCTTGATAAGCATGAGATTGTAATAAGCATCTCTAACTATAGGAACTTGAATTTGTGTTTATCCTAAATTGGTTTAAATGGATTTAATTCCAAATCAATTGCGTAAATCTAGATTGTTGCTTTTTAATGCTTACTATCATCTAAATGGGCATCTAACTCGCCTTTTGTATTGAACTAGTTTTACTATCTATTTCTAAACTCTTCGTTTGTTTAGCTGTTTTATAGAACTCTGGTGAGTTTTGAACCTGTTTTAAATTGTTATAAAAAGTCTTTGTCCTTTTATAAATCATGTGATTCCGTAATTTAATTGTTATTGAATTATAAAATTATTTTCTAAATTTTTCCTCAAGCAGCAATCTAAATATTGCTTTAGAAAAATTCCATAATAACATTACCTGAACACTTTTTGATTTAGTACCAACTTCTAAGAGTTTTATCAAAATAAACCTGTTTTGCAACCTATTACAAATTTAGATAATTTTGAGACTCTCTTTTGTGCTTTGCTCTTTATACAAGGTTAAATGAACTACAACAAAACTGATTTAAAATTTATTTGACCTTTTCTTTTTATTATATTGGCGTTTATGATAACATTAAAGCTCCTACAAATTTAGTTATAAAACAACCTTATAACAACGTTTTTGTGTTATAAGGTTGTTGCTATATTTTTATCAAAACCCTCTTCCATTTAGTGGTTCTGGCCCACTAGAAGCTTGTGCTTTTTTAGGAGACAAAATAATGTATGTACCAATAGCTGTCAACATTGCATATTTACTGCAATTTCCAATTTTTTTTATAGCTTCTTTACGTGTAATTTCTTTATTTTCGATATTTCGATTTTTCATATCAATATTATTTTATTATAATTTTTTTAGTCTTAAAACTGTTTTTAGATTTTAATCTTACCGCGTATACTCCAGTAGAACAAACTTTTAACAAATCGATTTTTTGATCTGATGATATTGTTTTACTATAAACTTCTTGCCCTAAAAGGTTTAGGATTTTTAGTGACGATTCTTCTTGTACACCGGTTAAAAATAAAGTTTTACTATTCGTATATATGTTAATCTGACTTAACAAATCATTTTCTAAACCAAGAGTTTTTAGATTTGTAATGTGTAAGAAAAATCTATCATTTGTATTTTCAGCATCTTCAAAAGCAATCTTAAAATCAGAATTTGTAATATTTATAAGGTTATTGTTTTTTTTATCCTCTAAAAACAACTGTGTATTATGCCCAATGTTTTGGTACTGGGTGGAAAAAATTACTTCCGATTTTCCTGTTTTTACACCAAGAGGCACAACTACATCTGTACCCGTTTCCATAGGTATTGACTGTATTGTATAATTATTGGTATTTGATTGATCTACTAGTTTTGTATAAATATCAAAAGCAGCATCGAAATTTCCAATATCTAAGCCCACATCAAAACCTAATGAAGCATTATTAAAGAACTTGATATCTGTGGCTACCTTATGAGTACCATTATCAGCAAAAAGTTGAATATATTTTTGTTCATTTTTTTGAAAAATCACTTCTCCAGAAATAGGTTTTAAACTTCGTTTTGCTTCTTTAAATTCAATTTTATTTTCGCCTGTTTTTACTTTTACAAAAAAGCCTTGACCAGGAGGAAAAGAACGATTTTGCAAATCTATTTCACTTACAATTACATATTTATTTTGAGTTGCATCCCAGATGTAAAGTCCTTTAAAATTATCATCTAAAATATCATAATTATCATTTAAAAAACTACTACTACCGTTTTTATTGGCAGGATAATACGTTGTGAAAGGATTACCTATTGCATTCCATTCGCCTGGTTTTATTGTTTTGTTAGTATTACTGGTTGTTAAAGTTCCTGTAAAGGTAACTGCGCCATCTGTTGCTCTTGATACCCCATAACTATTACCTGCAGTAAATGTTTCTTCTACATTTACACTTTCATTAAAATACTTCCATTTACTTCCTGATGCTTCTGTATCATCATAATAGGCAATTGCATAACGAATTGGGTTTACTGTTTCATTTTTTCGGATATCATTGGTTACTTCTGTAGCAAATTCTTTAATTTTTTGTCCTGAAACTGGTGGTGTAACTAAACTCCATTTATTAGCTTTTAAGCCACCTCTTTTGTAGACTACATTACCTGTTGAAGTTCCTTCAATAAATAACACAGCACTATCATCATTATCAGAATCCATAACAATAGTACCTCTATTGACTAAATTGCTCATGGATTTTAAGGAATAAGTAGGGTTAATTACAATTGTACCTTCGTTTTCTAAAGAGTTGATTTCTGATATTTCGTTACCAATTTGCAAAGTAGTTCCACTAGGTATCACAACATTATCTGTTGTAGTTGGCACTTCTCCACTAGTCCAGTTTGTTGGGTCATTCCACATACCGTTTACATTTGTTGGTGAATCTATAGAGGAACAATCTTTGCCTGCGTCTGAAATTGACCAATTGAAATCATTGATTAATTTGTTTCTTTCGGTTTCTGATGTGCAGTAATTTATTCCAAACGCACCAAAATAAACATTAGGAGTAACAGAAAGTGTACTCCAAGATTTTAAAGTTTTATCATAATTTACAGGAGAAATATTTGTGTTATTTAGAAATAAGTCAAATTGTAAAACCTCAGATATATCCCAATTATCTAAAGGTTGATTAAACGAACTTGCCTCATTAAACATCCACGTCATATAAATTACATTTGAAACGTTCCAATTGTTAATATTTTGATTAAAACTATTGGCTTGTTCAAACATTCTTCGCATATCTGTTGCCATATTTGTATCCCATTTATTTAAAGATTGGTTAAAAGATACTGCATTACTAAACATATTAAAGAAATTAGTTACTTTACCAACATTCCAATCATTTAATGGCTGGTTAAAATTTGATGCACCGAAAAACATACTTGTCATTTTAGTTACCTTACTAACATCCCAGTTGTTAATATTTTGATTAAATAATAAAGCATCAGCAAACATAAGAGTCATATCTGATACATTACTTGTATCCCAATTATTTAAAGGTTGATTGAAATTTTCTGCTCCTCTAAACATGTAAGACATATCTTCAATATTACTAGTATCCCATTTATCAATATTTGGTATTGTTTCACCTTGATAATATTGAAACATGTACGATAAAGATTTCAAATTAGTTAAATCTGGAATATCTGTAGCTGTAATATTTGCTGCTTGCTGAAAAGATGCACCAACATTTCCCCAAGAATTATTTCCCCATTGTTTTATTTCAAATACCGTATATACTGAATTAAACTGTGGTCTTAAATAAGGGTAGATTCCACTAATTTTAACTTCAAAATCCCCTAAAGAAGAATAATTGTGCCCCATAGTAAAACCACTTAAACTATTGGATGTATTATAATTTTCAATCGTTCCATCTCCCCAGTCAATAGTTAAATCATAATTATATAAATTAGATGTATCAAATGCAACTCTATTTCGACCACTATTTAAATTTGTTATACTCCATTTTGTAATAAATGGTCTAGGTGTACAATCTGTTTTAAATCTTGCTGTTTCATCTTTAGTAAAATGTTCATTGGCATGAGTAATATCATCTACCTCAATACAGTTTAAATTTGGGTTGTTAGAAACATCAAACAAACGATTTACTTTTGTGCTACCAGACTCTTTAGTAATGGCTGTATTATTACCATTTTTGTAATTTAAATAGGTAAGTGCATTATTTTTTGCTTCAAAATGTAAAAGGTTTGCGTTTGCTGATACATTTAACGATTCTAAATTATTTTCTGATAACCAAAGTTCTTCTAACAAAACGTTATTTTCAGTATCTAAAGAAGTTAGGCTGTTTTGATATGCTTTTAAAATTCTTAAATTGGTTAAACCTGTAATATCTAATGCTGATACATCATTAGCATCAACATCTACCACTCTTAACATGGTATTTGTACCTAAATTGATGGTATTCAAATTATTCTCTGATGCATAAAGTGAGGTTAACTTTGTATTATTAGTCAAATCTAATTGAGTTAGATTATTTGATTGAATTGAGAGTTTTTCTAAATTACTATTAGCAGTTATATCAATCGCATTTAAACTATTGTCTGAGATTTTTACGTCTTTTAATTTGATATTATTACTAAAATCTACAGCTGTTAGTGAATTTCTATCAACATCTATCGTTTCTAAATCTACTGCATTGACTGAATTTAAGCTCGACAATTTGTTTTGTGTAGCACTTAAAGTTTTTAGTTTACTATTTAACGTTAATGAAGAAAGGTTACCAAAAGCACATTCTAAAGTTTGTAAATTGGTATTTGCAGAAACATCTAATGAGGTTAATAAATGTCCGTCAATATCCAAATGTCTTAATACTGTATTATTTCCTAAAATTAAGGTAGCTAAAGAACTTGTACTATTACAATCTAACCATTCTAACTTTAAATTGTTGGATACATCTAAAGTACTTAAAGAAGTATTAAGACCACAGTACAAAACATACAGATCAGATAAATCACTTACATCTAAAGATGTTAAATTGTTAACCTCTAAATCTAGACTATACATTTTAGAGTTTTCACTAAATGCGATGGTTTCTATATTATTTCTTTCTGCATTCAATGCATCTAGTATTGGATTATTTGATACATCTAAAGAGGTTAAAGAATTATTACTTACATTCAAAGTTATCAATGCAGTAAATGCCTCAATTCCTGTTAAATCTGCAATATTTTTATTAGACACATTCAGAGATGCTACTACTTCTGCTTCACTTTGTAAAATGTTTCCGTTTAAACCATTGGTATCTACACCTAAATCTATAAGTGCTTGCTCAAAATTGGCATCTGGAATAGCTATTGTTTGAAAACCACAACCTCTACCAGCGTCAGTAATTGACCAGTTATAATCGTTTATCAATTCGTTTTTTATAGCTTCATTATCACAATAATAAACTCCTTCTGCGCCAAACTGCATATTTCTAGGCACAGTTGGCAATTGACTCCATCCTAATAATGTTTTATCGTAATTTTCTTCTGATAAACCTGTGTTATTCAGCATATCTGGCATACGAATTACGCTAGTAATTTTCCAAGTACCAAAATTGTAATCTAATGCAGTACACCCTTTAAACATATTGTTTAGATTTAGTGCTAAAGATAAATCTGGAGTGTCAGTAGCTGTAATTTGCATATTCTCACTATCTACAAAAGCAAATTGTAAATTTTTCCATCTATTTGTTCCCCATTGCACTACTTCTTTAAGGTTTGTTTTATTTCCCATTCTAATTTCGTAAACATTTCCTGAAAGTGAAATATTATATTCTCCTGGATTAGCATAAGCATGATTTGCTGTACCATTAGCACCTACTGTTGTTGTACCATCTCCCCAATCAATATCGAAATTATGGAATTCTGCATAGCCACTTTGTATACTAATAACTTCATTTTCCGAAGTTGTTTCCCATTTTGTAATGAAGTTTTTTGATGTTTCTAAAGTACAACTATCACTAACAGTTACGTTATCGTCTACTCTAGATTCAAAAAACTGCACTCTTGAAGTTGTAGGATTATCTATTTGAACACATCTTAAATTAGGGTTTGATGTGGCGTTAAAATCAGCCACAAAATTTGAATTCCCAACTTTTATGTTAATCCACTCCATATAATTTCTATGGGCATACATTAATTGTAAACTAGAGTTATTGCTTAAGTCTAACGTTTTAATTCTATTATCATAACATGCAAAAGTTTCTAAGTCTGATAGATTTGTAACGTCTATTTCTGTTAATTGATTATCACTAACATTTAGCCAAGTAAGTTTTGTATTTGTTAATACATCTATAGAAGTGAATTCATTTCCTTGAGCTTCAATGATCTCTAAATTAACTGCACCTGTAACATTTATATATTTTAATTTATTATAATTACTACCTATACATCTAAAGGTTTTTAATTTAGTAAGCATGCTTACATCAATACTATCTAGTTTGGTACCACCTAAGGAAAGATCTTCTAGGTTGATATTTTTTGAAAAATCTGCCCTTTTCAATTGAAAGCTACTTGAGGTAAAACTTCTTAATTTTTTAAATGCTTCTATACCTTTTAAATCGACAGGTCTAATATCTTGTCCATTAAAATGCACATTTGTACTTATATCTGTTAGGTTTCTTGCATTTTTAGTAATTATTTTTCCATCAATCACATCGTCTATGTTATAATGTATTAATAATTTCTCAAAATCAGAGTCAGGAACAGTTGTATAATAGTTAGATATAGCATCATTTTGAGAACAATCTTCGCTAAAACCCATTTGTTCATCAATAAAAATCCAATTGTCTACACTGAATTGTTGGTTATCTACTTGAATACAAGTTAAATTTGGATTATTTTCTATTCTAAATAATGTAAAATTTTCATTATTACCATTTGCAATATTTAAACTTTCTAAAACATTATTACTGGCATTTAAAGCACGTAAATTAGTATGTTTACTTACATCTAGATTTGTTATACTGTTAGAGTAACAATATAAATATTGTAAATTAATAAAAGTTTCAATTCCTGTAATATCGGTTATCTTATTGGTAACATTTGGTAAATTAGAATTGTCTGTAGGGTTTGAAATATTTAAGGTTGTAATAGCTTCAGCATCTTCTTTAGTAATGTATCCATTTAGTCCATTTGTATCATAACCCAAATCTATTAAAGCTTGTTCAAAATTAGTATCGTTTAGAACAATAAATCCATTACAATCTTTACCACTATCAGTAATTGACCAATTAAAATTGTTAATTAATTTATTTCTTGCTTCCTCACCAATACAAAATTTAGACGAATCTGCTCCGAAACTAACATTTTGTTTCAAATTAGGTAGACTTGCCCAACCTTGCAAAATCAAGTCATAGTTTTTTATTGATAAACCATCACTTAAAGTAAAAAACATGATCTGCATTGTTGTTACATTACTAACATTCCATGCACCAACATTTTGATTAAAATTATTAGCAAAAGAAAACATAAAATCCATATTAGTAACATTGCTAACATTCCAAGAACTAATATCTTGATTAAAGCTGGATGCAGATTGAAACATTGACGACATATTTGTAACATTACCAACATCCCAAGAACTTAAATCTTGGTTAAAAACACTATTAGCAAACATATGATGCATGTTGATAACTTTACTAACATCCCAAGAATCTATTTCTTTATTAAAGTTACTTGATCCAAACATGTTGCTCATATCAGTAACATTGCTAACATTCCAAGCATTTAATTCTTGATTAAAGCTACTTGATCCAAACATAGCACTCATATTAGTTACCTTACCAACATTCCAAGAACTGATATCTTGATTAAAACTAGTACCTCCAAACATACCACTCATATTGGTTACTTTAGCAACATTCCAAGAAGATATATTGCTATCAAAATTATCGGCTCCCGAAAACATCTCCTCCATTGTTTCAACATTACTAGTTAACCAACTATTTAAATCTTGATTGAAATTGTCTGCATCTTTAAACATCGTTTTCATGGTTTCTACACTGCTCACATCCCAAGTATTTATGTTACTATTAAATATTTTAGAATTTTCGAAAGTTGATTCTAAGTTTGTAATATTGCTAATATCCCATTCGCTTAAAGATGAATTTCCTTCTAATTTCAAACAATTTTTAAACATTGATTTTAATGATGTTACATTAGATAAATCTGGCGAATCTGTTGCAGTAATGTTTAACTCTACACAATCTTCAAAGGCTCCTTCCATAGTAGTCCAAGGATTACTACCCCATTGTACTATTTCTACAAGTGTGGTGTTTAGTATATTACCTACTTTTTGAAATCGTATTCTTGGAAAATCTCCTGTTATCTTTACTATATATTCTCCAACATTACTATATGTATGAGTTGCGTTTCCTGTAAAATTACTTTCAATAGTTCCATCACCCCAATCTACAGTATAATTATACCCAGAACCTTCAGTTGGTATTGTAATTGTATTTAATGCAGGGTTTAAAGTTTTCCATTTGGTAATAAAAGGGGTTGGGTTACAATTAAGACTAAAATTAGCTTGAGAATCTTTACTTGTAAAGTTATTAGTTGCATATTCTATATTATCTACATTTATACAATACAACTTCGGGTTTTTGTCTGCTAAAAATAACGTGAAATTTGTATTGTTCCCATTTTTTAAATTTAATGAAGTCATTTCAGGATTTTCAAAAGACGCAAAACTAGTTACTTTTGTGTTTTTAGAAATATCAAACGATTTTATGTTAGATTTATAACAATAAACTTTTTCCAATTCCTTGTTGTTAGAAACATCTAAATTTTCAAGAGGGTTATTACCACATTCTAATTCTGTCAATTTTAAATTTGTGCTTACGTCTAATTCTGTAAGTTGATTGTTATATATTTGAATTGTATTTAATTCAAAAAGATCTGTAAAGTTGACAGAGGTAAGTAAATTATCTCTAGCATATACATATTGAATATTATCATTAAGAAGAAGAGATGTTAATTGATTATAAGAACAAACTAAACTTCTTAAGTTTGTTAATTTTGATACATCTAGTGATGTTAAATTGTTTTTTTCAACATCTAAATTTTGAAGAGAAGTAAAGCTTTCAATTCCAGTTAAGTCAGATATTTCTAATTCACTAACAGTTAAGTTAACAAATGAATCTAAATTACTCGTCTCTACATAGTTATCCAAAATATCGTCATAACCTCTATCTACAAAGTATTTTTCAAAATTATCATCTGGCATATAGGTAATTCCTACACTAAATAATCTTGCAACATATTTATAGTTCTCTTGATTAAAACTTGTAAAACTTCCACCAATTAATATCTTACCATCAGGCTGAATGGAAACATCATAAATAAAATCATTAGCTCCTGTTCCAGGGTCAAATGAAGAATCTAAACTACCATCAGAATTTATCCTAGCTATTCTATTAATCGATTGTTCTGCAACATTTGTAAATCCTCCAACAATAATAATTTTTCCATCATTTTGAATAGCCATACTTCTTATATTGTTATTTATTAAGAGAGAAGCAAAACTTGTATCAATAGTTCCATTTGAATTTAACCTATAAAATTTAGTGTCTTGTATTAAAATTTTACCATCATCTTGAGGCATTATTGATCGTACAAATGTATCTGGTGCATTTGTATTAAAACTGTTATCAATAGAACCATCACTATTTAAACGCACTAGACCTCTAGTTTCTGTACTAGAATTTATATAAGTTCTACCACCTACTAAAACTTTTCCATTAGATTGAATTTTTACACTATTAACTGTAGAAAAGAAAATAGTCGAATTTGGATATTCAAAAGAAGTTAATAAAGCTCCACTTGAACTAAAAGAAGCTAAATTTGATTGATTTGTACCATTAATTTTAGCAAAACTACCTCCAATTATTATATTATTATTAGGTAAGGTTTCAATAAATTTAATATCACAAACATTAGTATAAGTTCCTCCTTTAAACGTTATGGTACTAAATGAGGCATCTATGGATCCATTAGTATTTAATCTATAAACATAACTTGTCGCTTCTATACTCGTTGAATTTGTTTGTACTTTAAAACCAATAAGTATTTTACCATTAGAAAGTATTTTTAAAGCACCTAAATACACTTGAACAATTCCTTCTCCTGTAATTTCTGTATCATATTGAAACGTGCTATCTAAACTACCATCAGTATTTAATCGTGTGATTTTATAATTAGAACTACCGTTGTAAGAACTAAAAGTTCCACCCACTAATATTTTACCATCAGTCTGAGTCGCCAAGGTTTTAACACCAGCACTGAAACCTGTACCTGATATATTGAATGATTCATCAACACTTCCTGCTGATATTGATTGCCCCAAAGACAATAAAACATAGAAAGTAAAAATGAGTGTAAGTAATCTCTTTTTCATAAGCGTTTAATTTTAAAGTTTATACTGTAAAGTTGAGCTATAATAGCTAGTCATACAATACCTATAAATAGGTATTTAAAAAACTGTTAAATTCAATCAAACGGAACTAAAATAAGTTAGTGTTTAAGCTATTGGTAAAGCCTATAAACAACTTATATCCTAATCACAAACAAATAAGCAAACAAAGCCCAACAAGTATTCTCAATAGAAAAACCTTATTACAAAAAATACTTCCTGTTTTAACAAATTAATTTTATCATTTTCTTCGTAAATTTGCATTATAAAGTTATAAAGATGGCAATAGAAGCAGCAGTGTTACCAGAAAGACCAAAAAAACCAAAATGGCTACGTGTTAAATTACCTGTGGGTAAAAAATATACAGAACTAAGAGGTTTAGTAGATAAGTACAAATTAAACACAATTTGTACCAGCGGGAGCTGCCCAAATATGGGCGAATGCTGGGGAGAAGGTACAGCTACTTTTATGATTTTAGGAAACATTTGTACACGTTCTTGTGGTTTTTGTGGTGTAAAAACAGGAAGACCAGAAACCGTAGAATGGGATGAACCTGAAAAAGTAGCACGTTCTATAAAAATTATGGGTATAAAACACGCCGTAATTACCTCTGTTGATAGAGATGATTTAAAGGATGGAGGATCGATAATTTGGGCAGAAACTGTAGAAGCAATTCGTAGATCAAATCCAAAGACAACCTTAGAAACATTAATTCCAGATTTTCAAGGAAACACCAAGCAAATAGACAGAATAATTGAAGTACACCCTGAAGTGGTTTCTCATAATATGGAAACTGTAAGAAGGCTAACTAGAGAGGTTCGTATTCAAGCTAAATACGATAGAAGTTTAGGTGTTTTAAAATACTTAAAAGAAAATGGAATGCGTACCAAAACAGGTTTAATGTTAGGTTTAGGTGAAAAAGAAGACGAAGTTATACAAACTATGAAAGATTTACGTGCCGTAAATTGTGATATCATTACTATCGGCCAATACCTACAACCCACTAAAAAGCACCTTCCTGTAAAAGAATTTATTACTCCAGAACAATTTAAGAAATATGAAACGATTGGATTAGAAATGGGCTTTATGTATGTAGAAAGTGGCGCTTTAGTAAGATCTTCTTACAAAGCACACAAACACGCAATTTAAATGTTAAAATATTATAAAAACCAAAATTTAAATGATTTTATGGCACAGATATTGTTGCTATAATAAATGAGAGCAATTTAGTAAACTGTTTTCATTGTGTAAATTATTTGAATTATTTGAATTAAGACCATCTCTATACGAGATGGTTTTTTTATCCTAAAGATATTTATTGAATACTAGTTACTAGTATTTATTTAAAAATAATGGTTTAATAATAAGCACATAAAAAAATCGTTCAACAAGATTGCCAAACGATTTTTAAATCTTTAATTACATCTCTTAACCTGTATGTAATTAACTAACTATTATTAAATCTACTTCAAAGAAATAAAATATTCTAATTCTAAAGATGTTTTTTCGTTCATCTAGAACAAATGTTCGCTTAAATGCACCCTTAACTCTTTAAAATTTCAGATAGCACTAATAATATCATATTTAGTTATAAGATGATGATTTCCATTTTCTAAATCAACTAAAACAGC
>CBFIFR010000054.1:0-16395 GCA_965661915.1 Polaribacter sp.
TACTTTTGGATGCACTCTTTTAGACGGAACTGCTAAAACAATCATTTCATAAATAAACTGAGCCACATTAAACTCGTATGCTTCATGAGGTAAAATTAAGATTTCCTCATTATCATCATTATACTCTGGTCCAAACTTCACAACTAACGGTAATTCTGAATCTATTTCTTGATGATACAACTCGTTTGTTACATCACAAGGAACTTCTACTGTACCTTCAGCCACAAAAATAAGCTCGAATAATGTACTCTTTTTTACAAATGTTAACGAAACTTTTATGGACGAACTGTTAAACTCATCATAACTAAAAGCTTCAAAGAACTTATTATCAATTGAATAATCAAACTGGTGTTTCCCTTCTTTTAATCCTACAAATTGGATATTGTAATCTTTCAATTCTCTCATAACCAAACATCAATTGAGCGTGCAAAGATACAAAAAAATGTATTTCTGCAATATTTTTATCAAAAAAAGTAATTATTTAACAACTAGTGGTTTTTCAGTTAATGATTTATACTCGCTTCTTGCTTTAAAAACTTGAAGTGCAGTAAACAACGCTTCTTGAAATGAAGAAGGATTAGCTTTATTTTTTCCTGCAATATCATAGCCTGTTCCATGATCAGGCGAAGTTCTGATATGACTTAAACCTGCAGTAAAATTAACACCTTTACCAAAAGACAATGCTTTAAAAGGGGCTAAACCTTGATCGTGATAAGTTGCCAAAACACCATCAAATTGCTTGTAAGTTTCAGAACCAAAAAATCCATCAGCTGCATAAGGGCCAAAAACCAACTTACCTGTTTGCGCTATTTCATTTACGGTTGGTTTTATAATTTCATCATCTTCTTTACCTATAACTCCATGATCTCCACAATGCGGATTTAATCCTAAAACTGCTATTTTTGGCTTACTAATACCAAAATCTTGAATTAAAGAGGTGTGCATGGTTTCTACCTTGTTCTTAATCAATTCTGGAGTGATGGTTTCTGCTACTTTTGATATCGGAATGTGACCCGTTATTAAACCAATTCGTAATTCGTCTGTCATTAATATCATTAAACTATCACCTGCTAAATTAGCTTCTAAATATTCTGTATGTCCAGGAAAGTTAAATGCATCTGATTGAATATTTTCTTTGTTGATGGGTGCTGTTAGTAATACATCAATAGTATTATCTTTTAAATGTTCAATAGCAGAAGCTAATGATTTTGCAGCATATTGACCAGAAACTTCTGTGGCTTTACCTAATTCAATTTTTACATCTTCTTTCCAAAGATTCAATACATTTATTTTTGAATGATTAATTTGTTTTATCGAATTAATTCCTTGCACAGGCACTTCAATCTCCAAAGCTTTTTTATGATAAGAAATTGTTTTTGTAGCACCAAATACCACTGGTGTGCAAAAATCTAACATTCTTTTGTCTTGAAAGGTTTTCAAAATTACCTCAATCCCAATTCCATTTAAATCTCCTATAGAAATTCCTACAACTATTTTATTAGATTTATCCATAATAACCTTTGTAATATCCGTATTTTTGTAAGTACAAAAGTAACCAATTTTTAACGATATGTTTACAGGAATCATAGAAACACTTGGCACAGTAACAAATGTGGTAAAAGAGCAAGAAAATGTGCATTTAACAATTAAAAGCAGTATTACAAACGAGCTAAAAGTAGATCAAAGCGTGGCTCATAATGGAGTTTGTTTAACAGTTGTAGCTATAAATAATGATGAATATACGGTTACTGCAATAAAAGAAACTTTAGATAAAACTAATATTGGTAAATTAAAAGTTGATGATATTGTAAATTTAGAACGTGCAATGAAATTGGGTGACAGATTAGATGGACATATTGTGCAAGGCCATGTTGATGAAACAGGAACCTGTACTTTTATTAAAGATGAAAATGGTAGTACAGCATATACTTTTACTTATAATTCTGATAAAAATAATGTGACTATTGAAAAAGGTTCCATTACTATAAATGGTGTAAGTTTAACTGTGGTAAATTCTACTAAAAACGGATTCTCTGTTGCCATTATTCCTTATACTTGGGAAAACACTACTTTTAAAACATTACAGGTTGGAGATACTGTAAATTTAGAATTTGATGTGATTGGTAAATATGTAGCTCGTTTAACGAATTTATAATCACTATTAAGATTTAATAGTGACAAGAACTAGAATTAAATACTGCGAAATTTGTAAGAAAAATTTCATAGCTAGCGCTCGTTTCTAACGAGTGACATCATAGTAATTCTGCATAATATTTACGGTACTCGTTACAAACGAGCACTAGCCAGAATAAATACGGTAATCGTTACAAACGAGCACTACCAAAACTATTTTTTTGTATTTTTGAAAAGCTATGAGTAGAAAATATAAATTTCATAATAAATCTGCTTTATATTTTGTAAGTTTTGCTACAGTAAACTGGATAGAAGTTTTTACAAGACAAGTATATTTTGATGTTTTAGCAGAAAGCATCAATTATTGCAGAGCAAAAAAAGGAATGGAACTCTATGCCTATTGTTTTATGCCTAGCCACATCCATTTACTGTTTAGATCTTCTAATGAACAACCGATGGAATTATTAAGAGATTTTAAAAAGCATACTGCAAAAAAACTATTGCAAGCTATACAAAATAACCCACAAGAAAGTAGAAAAGAACTATTGTTATGGTTGTTTGAAAGAGCTGGAAAAAAGAAAGCTAATGTATCTAAATATCAGTTTTGGCAACATCATAATCATCCTATAGAATTATGGAGTGAAAAAGTTATCAAACAAAAGATAAATTACATTCATAACAACCCTATAGAACTTGGTTTTGTAACTAATGCAATAGATTGGAAATATTCTAGCGCAAGAAATTTTCAAGATGATCACACTGTTTTAGAAATAGATGAGACAGGATTTTTAGGGTAAGAAAATACTACGTTAATAAAGAGTACTCTTTATTGACAGTGGAGCTCGTTTGCAACGAGTGCCATCAAAATAATTCTGCAAACATTTACGGTACTCGTTTCAAACGAGCACTAACTACAAACTGAAAAAACTAAACCTTCGCTTCTTTCTTATGTAAAAAACGCGTCAATTTCATAGAAAGGTCTAACAAAATAATTTTTGCATTTCCATTCCTTTCTATGTGATACATCGCCTCACTAACTTCTTTTTCAATATCTAAGATATTTCCAGAATGTACAAAAGGTGCAAATTTAGACAAGTTAAAACCAGTTTTTGACTCCATAAAAACCAACTGATCAGACTTATAGTTCAATAAAAGGGCTTGTCTAAAAAACTGCAAACAGTATTCTAAAAATCGTTTTTGCGTTTCTCTACCCGATTTTGCAATCGTTTCTGACCACGCAATTAATTGTTGCACCACTGCTGCATTTCCTTTTGCCTTAAATGCGGTTCTAATCCAAGTAATGAACCATTCTTCAAAAACCAAATCAGCTGCATCATTATGTAAAAGATGTATGGCTTTATTTAAATTCCCCTCTGCTTGATGTGCAATATTTGCAGCTTTATTGTCATCAACTTGATGATTTACAACTAATGTATTTGCAATATCTTGTTCGGACAAAACAGGAAAATGTAACGCTTGACATCGAGATTTTATGGTATTAATAATTTGCTCTTCATTTTCGGTAATTAAGATAAAAACTGTTTTTTCTGGTGGTTCTTCAATCAATTTTAATAATTTGTTAGCAGCAGCAATATTCATTTTTTCTGCCATCCATATAATCATCACCTTAAAACCACCTTCATAACTTTTTAGTTTTAATTTTTTAACCACATCTTCTGCTTCATCAACACCAATAAGTCCTTGCTTATTTTCAACACCAATATGTTGTAACCAATTGAATAAACTTCCATAAGGTTGGGTTTCTATAAAGTCGCGCCAATCTTCTAAAAATAAATTACTAACTGGGTGTTTTTTTACTGTATCATTTGTTGTTACAGGAAACGTAAAATGCAAATCTGGGTGTTGCAGTTTATCACATTTTAAATTACAGGTATCAGTATCCTCAGAAAAATTACACAGCAAAAATTGTGCATAAGCAATTGCCATTGGTAAGGTTCCACAACCTTCTTTTCCTACAAATAATTGTGCGTGCGGAATTCTGCCATTTTCAGCAGATTTTATTAAATGTTTTTTAATATGTTCTTGACCTACAATTTGATTGAAAAGCATAGGCAAATATATAATTTTAGAAGCTTTAAATTTAGAATTTGTATTTTTAATATTCTAAAATATCAGCTTTAAATTATGAAAAAATCACTTCAAATTTTAAATGGAATCGCTTTTGGGTCAACCGTTTTTATCAATTATTTATCGAATACAGGTATTATGGATGGTAAAACTATTGGTAGTGTTTCAGATAACATAAAATCACTTTTTACCCCAGCTGGCTATGCTTTTTCCATTTGGGGAGTTATTTACCTACTTTTATTAGGCTTCTCCATATATCAAAGTAGAAGCCTTTTCAAAAAAGAAAAAGAAGATAGTTTTGTAGTAAAAATAGGATTTTGGTTTATTATTTCTTGTATTGCCAATTGTTGCTGGGTGTTTAGCTGGGTTTATGGTTATACAGGGTTGTCTTGTTTTTTTATTTTTCTTTTATTGATTTCATTATTAAAAATCATCATCAACCTAAATATAAATACACATAAAGTAGGTTCACTAAAGTTTGTTTTCTTACACCTCCCTTTTATAATGTATAGTGGTTGGGTAACTGTGGCAAGTATTGCAAATGTGTCATCATATTTAGTAAAAATTGATTGGAATGGATTTGGTATTTCTGCTGAAATCTGGACAATTATTATGGTAATAATCGCTATAATTATTAATACAATAATGCTTTTTAAGAGAAACATGAGCGCCTTTGCACTTGTTGGTTCTTGGGCTTTAATTGCTATAGGTATTGCTAATCAAACAAAAGAAAATACAGTTGATTATACAGCATTTATTGCTGCAAGTTTCTTAATTATTATGGTAGCTATTCAACTATTTAGAAAAAGCAAGTCTGCTGTTATGTAAAAAAGTGAGCGAAATCGTTAACTTAATTTTTATACTTTGTTTTTTATAAACCATAAATAAAAAAGTATTTTTGTTAAAAATACTTTCAACAATGAAAACACTAAACGATTTTAATTTTAAGAATAAAAAAGCAATTATACGAGTAGATTTTAATGTGCCTTTAAATGATAAGTTTGAAGTTACTGATGCCACTAGAATTCAGGCTGCAAAACCTACAATTATTAAGATTTTAGAAGATGGAGGAAGCTGTGTTTTAATGTCGCATTTAGGGCGTCCAAAAGGGAAACAAAAAGAGTTTTCTTTACAACACATTGTTGCTAAAGTAAAAGAGATTATTGGCGTTAATGTAAAATTTGTTGATGATTCTATAGGTGAAAAAGTAGAAGAAGCTGTTGCCAATTTAGAAGACGGAGAAATTCTTTTATTAGAAAATTTACGTTTTTACGAAGAAGAGAAAAAAGGTGATGTTGCTTTTGCAGAACAATTATCGAAACTAGGAGATATTTATGTAAACGATGCTTTTGGTACTGCACACAGAGCACACGCATCAACAACTATTATTGCTCAATTTTTTGAAGAAAATAAATGTTTTGGAAGCTTATTAGCAAGAGAAATTGAAAGTATAGATAAGGTTTTAAACAACTCAGAAAAGCCAGTTTTAGCAATCTTAGGTGGTGCAAAAGTATCATCAAAAATTACAGTTATCGAAAACATTTTAGACAAAGTAGATCACTTAATTATTGGTGGTGGTATGACTTTTACGTTTGTTAAAGCCCAAGGTGGTGCTGTTGGAGATTCTATCTGTGAAGATGATAAAATGGAATTAGCGCTAGATATTTTAAAACAAGCCAAAGAAAAAGGTGTTCAAGTTCACATTCCTGTTGATGTGATTGCTGCTGATGCTTTTAGTAATGATGCAAATACACAAGTTTTAGATGTTACTGAAATTCCTGATGGATGGCAAGGATTAGATGCTGGACCAAAATCTTTAGCAATTTTTGATGAAGTAGTTAACAAATCGAAAACTATTTTATGGAATGGACCCTTAGGTGTTTTTGAAATGGAATCTTTTGCAAAAGGTACTATTGCTCTTGGGCATTCTATTGATAATTCTACCAAAAACGGAGCATTTTCTTTAGTTGGTGGTGGAGATTCTGTTGCTGCTGTTAAACAGTTTGGTTTTGCAGATAAAGTAAGTTATGTTTCTACTGGTGGTGGAGCAATGTTAGAAATGTTAGAAGGTAAATCTTTACCTGGTATAGAGGCGATTTTAAAGTAAGATTTCTTAAATTATATGTTAAAAAAAGTTCTCAAGTTTGAGAACTTTTTTTTGTGGCTTTATTTACTCTTAAATAAGCCTTATTTTTGCAGTTCTTAAAATTTTAATTTGATGAAATATACTAAATTACCCAATACTAACCTTAAAGTTTCTAAAATTTGCTTAGGAACCATGACTTGGGGAAATCAAAATACAGAAGCAGAAGGACACGAACAAATGAGTTATGCTTTAGATAAAGGTGTTAACTTTTTTGATGCTGCTGAACTGTATCCTGTACCTGCAAATGCTAAAACTTATGGTGATACAGAACGAATTATAGGTACTTGGTTTAAAAAAACAGGTAATAGAGATAAAGTAGTTTTAGCAAGTAAAATAGCAGGTGGTGGTGATTATACAGCACATATTAGAAATGGTGGTTTAACCAAAGAAAACATATTCGACGCTATTGATAAAAGTTTACAACGTTTACAAACCGACTATATTGACTTGTATCAATTGCACTGGCCAAATCGTGGTGTAAATTGTTTTGGAGTTAGAGATTTTCCTCTAAAAGCCATAAATAATGAAGTTGAAAATTATTTAGAAATTTTAGAAGGCCTAAATGAACTTGTAAAGTCAGGAAAAATTAAACACCTTGGATTATCTAATGAAACTCCTTGGGGAACTATGAAATATTTACAAACTGCAGCAGAACATAATTTACCTAGACCTGTAACAATTCAAAATTCATATTCAATGATTCATAGAGGATATGAAATTGGTATGAGTGAAGTTTCTTTAAGAGAAAATATTGGTTTGTTAGCATACTCTCCTTTAGCTCAAGGTGTCTTGTCAGGAAAATATTTAAATGGAAACAAGCCAGAAGGTGCAAGAGGAACCTTGTTTCCGAGGTTTATTGCACGTTATATGGGAGATGGTTCTTTAGATGCTGTTAAAAGATATGAAGCAATAGCAAAAAAACATGGATTAACATTATCTGAAATGTCTTTAGCTTTTGTAAATCAATTACCATTTGTAACCAGTAATATTATCGGTGCTACTAAAATTAGTCAATTAAAAGAAAATATTAATTCTATAAATATTGATTTATCAAATGAAATTTTAACCGAAATTGAAGGAGTACATAAAGATATTCCAAATCCTGCTCCTTAACAATACAATTTTAAACGCATTACCAACAACAAATATAATACACTTACTGCTTTTAAAATAAATCACTAAAAAAAACAAAAAGCATTTGCCAGATATATAAAACTTATTATATTTGCAACCGCTTACAGTTTTAGGGATTTAAAATTTTAAAAAAGTAAGTAAAGTTCTTAAAATTATGACTGCGAAAGTAGCTCAGGGGTAGAGCATCACCTTGCCAAGGTGAGGGTCGCGGGTTCAAATCCCGTCTTTCGCTCTATTATTTTATATACCAATGCTGAAGTGGTGGAATTGGTAGACACGCTGGACTTAAAATCCAGTGAGCAGTAATGCTCGTATGGGTTCAAGTCCCATCTTCAGTACAACAACCGTTGTTAATCTTTTGATTTTCAACGGTTTTTTTGGTTTACTCCACAACTTGTTGTATTGATCCTTTTTATTTTCTTTTTAAGGACGATTCTCTAACAATCAACTCCGCCTCTAAAATAATTTTATTTAACGTTTGTTTTACCTTATTTTCATTAATGTAACCCAAAAAAGTTTCTGCAGCAATTTTCCCAATTTTATAACTATGTTGGTTAACACTTGTCATAGTAGGTGTTACCATTTTAGCAAAAGGTTCATCACCAAAACCAACTAAAGCAATTTCATTAGGAATCTTAATTCCTTTTTCATTTAAAATTTGTAAAGCGCCTAAGGCTGCATAGTCACCAGCAACATAAACTGCGTCAGGTTTATCTTTTAAAGCTAATAATTGAAGCATTTTTACCCTTCCATCGTCAATACTAAGATTACTTTCAATTAGTAATTCGTCGGTTACAGGTAAATTATTTTTTTTTAAAGCATCAACATAGCCTCTAATTCTATTATTGTAAATTCTAGTATGATTAAAACCACCTATATGAGCAATTCTTTTACAACCTTGATCCACTAAATGATCTACAATTACATGACTACTGTTATAATCGTTGATACCAATATAATCTACATTTAAATCATTTTCACCTCTATCAAAAGTGATTAATGGAATACCTGCTTCTTTAATTTTCTCATAATGAGCTAAATCTATGGTTTCATTTGCCATAGAAGCTATAATTCCATCAACCTGAGTATATAAAAGTGCATCTATATTTTTACATTCTTTTTCAAAAGACTCGTTAGATTGTGTAATGATAATATTATACCCTTTTTCATTTAAAACTTCTTCTATATTATGTATCGTTGCAGAAAAAAAATTACTATTAGTTTTTGGTACAATAACACCAACTAAATTACTTCTTCCACTTCGTAAAGCACTTGCTAAATGATTAGGTTGGTAATTTAAATTTTTGGCAACTTGTTTTACTGCTATTTTTGTTTTTTCGCTTATTCTACCATCATTATGGAGTGCTTTAGAAACAGCAGCAGCAGATATATTTAGCACGTTTGCAATATCTTTTATGGTAGTTCTGTTTTTTTTTGCCAAATTTTTATATATTTGCTTAATCGTTTAAACAAATATACATTCTTATTTTTAATAGTCAAAACTAAATGTTAATCAGTGGTTTTGATTTTATTTTAACAATTTGGTTAAACGTTTAACTAATAAGTGTAAATTAATAATATAAGTATTAAGATGAGTAAAGTAGTTACATTTGGAGAAATCATGTTAAGATTAGCTCCTCAAGGATTTTTAAGGTTTTCACAAGCAAATAATTTTGATGCCATTTATGGTGGTGGAGAGTCTAACGTAGCCGTTTCTTTAGCAAATTATGGTGTTGATGTTGATTTTGTAACACGTTTGCCAAAAAACGATATTGGGGAATGTGCAATGATGGAAATGCGTAAAAGAGGTGTAGGTGTTGATAAAATTGTTTGGGGTGGAGATCGTCTTGGAATTTATTTTTTAGAAACAGGAGCAGTATCTAGAGGATCTAAAGTAGTATATGATAGAGCGCACTCTGCAATTGCAGAAATAGAATCTGGAATGATAGATTGGGACACTGTTTTTGATGGTGTAGAATGGTTTCATTGGACAGGGATTACTCCTGCAATTTCTCAAGGCTCTGCAGATGTTTGTTTAGAAGCGGTAAAAGCAGCAAGTGAAAAAGGAATTACAATCTCAACAGATTTAAATTATAGAGCTAAACTTTGGAAATATTGTGATGACGCACATAGAGAAAAAGTAATGACAGAATTAACTTCTTACTGTGATATTGTTTTAGGAAATGAAGAAGATGCAGAAATGCATTTTGGTATTAAACCCGCTGGTATTTCTGTACAAACAGAAGGTCATAACGTAAAAGCAGAAGCATTTTTATCGGTTTGTGAGCAAATGATGAAAAAATTTCCAAGAGCTAAAAAAGTAATTACAACTTTAAGAGGTTCAATTTCTGCTTCTCACAATACTTGGGCAGGTGTTTTATATGATGGTAAAACATTATACCAAACGCGTCAATATCAAATTACAGATATCGTAGATAGAGTTGGTGGTGGAGATTCATTTATGGGAGGTTTAATCTACGGATTATTAAAATACCCAGAAGATGATCAAAATGCATTAGACTTTGCTGTAGCTGCATCTTGTTTAAAACATACAATTAAAGGTGATGCTAACTTAGCAACAGTTGCAGAAGTAGAAAAATTAATGGGAGGTGATGCCTCTGGTAGAGTAGCAAGATAAAAAAGGGTTTAATTGTTGAAGCGTTTAATTGTGTAACAATTTTAGATGTTATAGAGTTATTAGGTTCAACAATTACACATTTACACAAATAAACAATTACACATATTAATGGCTCAATTTACAAGAATAGAAGTAGCACAAGTTATGAAAGACACAGGGATGGTTCCTTTGTTTTTTCATAAAGATATAGAAGTTAGTAAAAAAGTTTTAAAAGCTTGTTACGATGGTGGAGCAAGACTTTTAGAATTTACAGCACGTGGCGATTTTGCTCACGAGGTTTTTGGTGAGTTAACTAAATATGCAATAGCAGAATTACCAGGAATGGTAATGGGTGTAGGTTCTGTAACAGATGCTGCACAAGCTTCCATGTATATGGCTTTAGGAGCAAACTTTATTGTAACTCCTGTGCTAAGAGAAGATATTGCTATTGTATGTAATAGAAGAAAAGTTTTATGGTCTCCTGGATGTGGAACTTTAACAGAAATTACAAGAGCCGAAGAATTAGGATGCGAAATTGTAAAACTTTTCCCTGGCGATATTTATGGCCCTCAATTTGTAAAAGGTATTAAAGGTCCACAACAATGGACATCTATTATGCCTACAGGTGGTGTTGCACCAACCAAAGAAAACTTATCTGCTTGGTTTGCTGCTGGTGTTACTTGTGTTGGTATGGGATCTAAATTAATGGCAAAAGATGCTGATGGTAATTTTGATTTAGCAAAGATTGAAGAAAAAACTAGAGAAGCTTTAAATATTATTAAAGATTTAAAGAGCTAGTTAGAATTTGAATATTTAAAACGAGGAAAACTCCAGTTCTTGCTGGAGTTTTTTTTTGCAATAAATCTAAAAAACAAAATCTAACCCAATTTAAACCTTTCTTTGTAACATGAGTCTAAGCAATATAAACTAACTACTTATGAAGCAAAAACATATTCAACATTTGTATTGGAGAGCAAGTTTTGGAATTCATATTTCTGAATTAAAAAAACTAGAAAATAAATCAAAAAAAGAGAATATTGCTATTTTGTTTAGAGATTCAAAACAAAGTACTCCCTTAGAATTAGAACTTGGCGAATTACTTCAATATAAAAACAAATCTTACAAAGAATTAAGACAAGAATTTACAGAACCTGAATTACAAAAACTTAGGAACAAACTACAAAGAAAAGTAAGAGAATTAAATTATACTTGGATTGATAGATTAAAATCTTCAAATGAAAAACTAAGAGAAAAAATGACCCTTTTTTGGGCTAATGTTTTTGTGTGTAGAGATAATCAGATTTTCTTTATCCAACAATATAATAATACTTTAAGAAAACACGCTTTAGGTAATTTTAGAGAATTTGTAAAGGCAGTAGCCAAAGAGCCCTCTATGAGTAAATATTTGAACAACAATCAAAATATAAAGGCAAAACCGAATGAGAATTTTGCAAGAGAATTGATGGAGTTATTTACTTTAGGTGTTGGCAATTATACAGAACAAGATATTAAAGAAGCTGCAAGAGCTTTTACAGGTTATTCTTTTAAAAAAAATGGCGACTTTTTTTTAAGGAAAAGGCGACATGATTTTGGTGAAAAAACGTTTTTAGGAAAAACAGGAAATTTTGATGGAGATGACATTATAGACATTATTTTAGAGCAAAAACAATGTGCTAAATTTATTTGTACTAAAATTTATAAGTATTTTGTGAATCCTAGTATAGATGATAAACGATTAGAAGAAATTACCAATGTATTTTATAAAGATTACGACATTGGTAATGTAATGCAATATATTTTTACAGCAAATTGGTTTTATGCCGATGAAAATATAGGCGTAAAAATAAAATCTCCTATAGAATTGTTAGTAGGCTTAAATAACTTTGTTCCTTTAAAATTTAATAAACCTAAACAATTGAATTATTTACAAAAAATGATGGGACAAGTTTTATTGTATCCAGAAAATGTGGCAGGATGGAAAGGTGGCAAAAGTTGGATAGATTCTAACACACTGATGTTTAGGATGAAAATACCCTCATTACTGTTAAATAATGCAATTATCAATTTAGAGGAAAAAGGAAGTTTCGAAGATACTTTTGATAAATATTATGAAAACACCAAAAAGTATGGTAGGTATATTAAAACCACAAAAGATTGGAACACGTTCGAAAAGTATTATGGAAAAGTAAATGCAAAACAATTAATTGAATTACTAATACTATCTCCTTTAGATGAAGATACCAATAGTTATTTACAAAATTTAGAAGTAAAGTCGAATAGAAATTTTTGTGTGCAAATTATGTCTATTCCAGAATATCAACTTTGTTAATCTTATAACGATGAAAAGAAGAGATTTTTTAAAGCAAAGTACATTGGCAAGTAGCTTGTTTTTTGTACCAAATTTTGTAAAAGCTTTTGAGCAGGTTTCAAAAGGCGATTTTAAACATAAAAAGCTGGTCATTATTCAATTATCTGGTGGTAATGATGGTTTAAACACCATTATACCATACAGAAATGACGTATATTATAAGAGCAGACCTAAACTTTCTATTCCTAAAAACAAGATTTTAAAAATTACTGATGATTTAGGATTTCATCAAAATTTAGCACCATTAAAAAATTTATACGATCAAGGTTATTTGTCTATCATTAATAATGTTGGATATCCAAATCCTAACAGATCTCATTTTAGATCTACAGATATTTGGCACACAGCAAGCGATGCTAACGAAACATTAACTTCTGGTTGGGTAGGTAGATATTTGGAAAAATATGGTAAAAACCCATACAATGCTATTGAGCTTGATGATAGCTTATCACTTATTATGAAAGGTGAACACATGAATGGAATTGCAACCAAAAACGCAAAATTATTATTTAACAATACTAGAACTCCCTTTTTTAGTAAAGTGTTAAAACATCAAACAGATGAGCATTTAAGCGAACATAATTTAGGGTATTTATACAAAACGATGATTGAAGCAAACTCATCTGCCAAATATATTTATGAAACTTCAAAAACGTATAAGAGCGATTTGGATTATCCTAAAAATCCATTTGGTGGTCAGTTAAAAACTACTGCTGAATTCATCAATTCTAACCTAGATAGTAAAGTATATTATGTTTCTATGGGCGGTTTTGATACACACGCAAATCAAGCTAACAAACAAAATCGATTATTAAAAACCTATAGCGAATCTATAGAAGTTTTTGTGAATGATTTAAAGAAAAACAACACATTTAAAGATACATTAATTCTTACTTTTTCTGAATTTGGTAGAAGAGTGCAACAAAATGCAGCTGGTGGTACAGATCATGGAGCTGCTAATAACCTCTTTTTAATTGGTGAAAACTTAAACAAAAAAGGGTTCTATAATGATGCTCCTGATTTATTGAATTTAGATGCAAATGGAGATTTAATTCACACAGTGGACTTTAGATCTGTTTATGCTACTATTCTAGATAAATGGTTACAAGTTGATGATACTAGCATTCTCAATAGATCTTTTAGTAAAATGAATTTTATTTAACGAAACATTTTTAGGCAAAAATTGAGGTGTTGGTTCAATTTATAATTGATATTTCAAGTCTAGAAGTAAAGATTTTTATCAGATTTATTTCTTTTGCGGAAATTGGTCTAGAAAATATATATCAACAAAAAAAATCCTAAGCAAAAGCTCAGGATTTTTTATTTATTTCAACATATTATTTACTACATTTCTAATGCTCTTTCTGGATTTCCATCCATCAATAATTCTACAGGATTTTCTAAAGCTTCTTTAACAGCTACTAAAAAACCTACAGATTCACGGCCATCTACAATTCTATGATCGTAAGATAATGCCACATACATAATTGGTTGAATTACAATACCACCATTAACAGCCATTGGCCTGTTTACAATGTTGTGCATTCCTAAAATTCCACTTTGTGGAGGGTTGATAATTGGTGTAGATAACATAGAGCCAAATACACCACCATTAGTAATAGTAAAAGTTCCACCAGTCATTTCATCCACAGTAATTTTACCATCTCTTGCACGTAAAGCCAATCGTTTAACTTCGCTTTCTACACCTCTAAAAGATAAATTTTCTGCATTTCTAATTACAGGTACCATCAATCCTTTAGGACCAGAAACTGCAATAGAAATATCTTGAAAATCGTGTTTAATTTGAAAATCTCCATCAATCATTGAATTAACGTCTGGATACATTTTAAGTGCTCTAACCACAGCTAATGTAAAGAAAGACATAAATCCTAAACCAACACCGTGTTTTGACTTAAAATCTTCTTTATATTGAGATCTTAAATCGAAAATAGGCTGCATATTAACTTCGTTAAATGTAGTTAACATTGCAGTTTCATTTTTAACAGAGACTAAACGTTCAGCTACTTTTCTGCGTAACATAGACATTTTTTTACGCGCTTTTCCACGAGAACCATTTGCTGGTTGAGTTCCCATAGAAGGTACAGCTTTTACTGCATCGTCTTTAGTTATTCTACCATCTTTTCCTGTTCCTTTAACTGCTGATGCAGGTATACCTTTTTCTGATAAAACCTTTTTAGCAGCAGGAGAAGCAGTTCCAGTTGCGTAGGTATCTTTTTTAGACTCTTCGCTTTTAGCTTCGGGTTCTTCCTTAACAGCTGGTTCTGATGATTGCTCATTGCTTTCTGAACTTCCTTCTGGTTTTTCAGCATCCATATCAATCAAACAAACTACAGCTCCTACTTCTACAGCATCACCTTCTTCTGCCTTTAAAGTGATAATTCCACTCTCTTCAGCAGGGAGTTCTAGGGTTGCTTTATCAGAATCTACTTCTGCAATGGGTTGATCTTTTTCAACATAATCTCCATCTTCAACTAACCAAGTTGCAATTTCTACTTCTGTAATTGATTCTCCTGGAGAAGGAACTTTCATTTCTAAAACACTCATGTTTTCTATTTTTATTCTGAAATTTTATAATCTTAACTATTAAAAACACTATCAATAACTGCTTTGTGACGCTTTTTAAAGCGTGTGCTTGATCCAGCAGCAGGAACTGCATAATATTTACGAGAACGTACACTTAAATTTTTCAATTCAAAACGTTGTAACATATAACTCCAAGCCCCCATATTTCTAGGTTCTTCTTGTGCCCAAATGTATTCTTCTATATTAGGGTATCTATCAATAATTTTTTGAATTTTTTCTTTATGTAATGGGAACAATTGTTCAATTCTAATTAAAGCAACGTCTTCTCTTTGCAATTCTTCTCTTTCTGCTAATAAATCGTAGTAAAATTTACCCATACAGAACACCATTTTTGTAACTCCATCAACATTTAATGTGTCATCAATAACTTCTTGAAATTCGCCTGTTGCCAATTCTTCGATAGTATTTACTGCTTTAGAATGACGTAGTAAACTTTTTGGCGTAAATACAATTAACGGTTTTCTATAATCCCGTTTCATTTGACGACGTAATAGGTGGTAAAAGTTGGCAGGAGTTGTACAATTTGCAATTGTCATATTATCTTCGGCACACAATTGTAAATAACGTTCTATTCTTGCTGATGAATGCTCAGAACCTTGACCCTCATATCCATGAGGTAATAAAACAACAATTCCGTTTTGAACTTTCCATTTATCTTCTGCAGCAGAAATATATTGGTCAAACATAATTTGTGCTCCGTTAGAAAAATCACCAAATTGGGCTTCCCATATGGTTAGGGTGTTTGGGTTACCCATGGCATAACCATAATCGAAACCTAAAACACCATATTCAGACAATAACGAATTGTAAATTGTCATTTGCCCTTTATTGTTTGGATTTGTGTTTAATAAGTTGATGCGTTCTTCTGTAACTTCATCACGTAAAATAGCATGTCTGTGAGAAAAAGTACCTCTTTCTACATCCTGTCCTGAAATACGTACATTAAAACCTTCTTCCATTAGAGAACCATAAGCCAAGTTTTCTGCCATTCCCCAATCTAATTTATTGGTTTCAAAAGTCATCTTTGCACGTGCTTGTAAAATACGCTCTGCTTTTCTAACAAAATTTGCACCTTCAGGAACTGTTGAAACTACTTTTGCTATGTTCTTTAGGCTTTCTAAAGGGTAAGTAGTATCTAGAGGAGCTAACATTGCTTCTTGATCTTGACGTTCAAAGCCCTCCCAAGTAGATTTCATAAATTCTTCTACTTTAGAAGTTTTATCTTCTTTAGACTTGTTAAACTCGGTGTTTAACATCTCTTTAAATTCTGTAGTAATTTCTTTTACATGTCCATTTTCTATTGAT
>CBFIFR010000055.1:0-16103 GCA_965661915.1 Polaribacter sp.
TGATGCCCGTGCAAAAAGAGATGGTAAATACCTAGAAAAAATTGGTACTTACAATCCAAACGTTAACCCTGCAATTATTGATTTAGATGTTGATGGTGCTGTAAAGTGGTTACAAAATGGTGCACAACCAACTGATACTGCAAAAAACATTTTATCTTACAAAGGTGCTATGTTAAAGAATCATTTAGCAGGTGGTGTACGTAAAGGAGCTTTAACTCAAGAACAAGCTGATGAGAAATTTGCAGCTTGGGTAGAGGCTAAAGAAGCTAAAATTGCTGATAAAGCAGCAGGTTTATCTAAAGCAGAATCAGAAGCGAAAGCAAAAGCTTTAGCCGCTGAAAAAGCAGTAAACGAAGCAAGAATTGAAGCAGCTAAACCAGTTGTTGAAGAAGTAGCAGAAACTGAAGAAGCAGTTGAAGCAGCTCCAGAAACGATTGATGAGGCTCAAGAAAAAGCAACTGAGTAAATTTTAGATTTTATACGAGTATGCGTAAAGAAGACTGTTTTTATTTAGGCAAAATCGTAACAAAATATAGTTTTAAAGGGCAAGTTGTAATCAAATTAGATACAGACGAGCCTGAGTTGTACAAAAATATGGAATCAGTTTATGTCGAATTTGGCACAAATCTGGTTCCATTTTTTATTGAAAAAAGTTCCTTACATAAAGGCAATCAATTGCGAGTTCAGTTCGAGGATGTGTACTCTGAAGAAGAAGCAGATTCTATTTTGAAATGTGGAATTTATTTACCTTTAGATTTGTTGCCAAAACTAGAAGGAGATAAATTTTATTTTCATGAAGTGATTGGTTTTACAGTTATTGATGCTAATTTTGGTGAAGTAGGTAGCATAGTGCATATTAATGATAAAGCTGCACAACCTTTATTTGAAATTGATAGAGAAGGAAAAGAAATTTTTATCCCGATGATAGATGATTTTATCAAAAAAGTGGATAGAAAAAACAAACAAATTCAAGTTGAAACCCCAGAAGGTTTAATTGAATTGTACCTTTAGTTCTGAACTGGATTCAGAATCTTTAGTGAAATAAACAATAATAATTAAAAGGTGCTGCATCATGTTCAGCATTAAAAAGAGAGGTGTCTGAGTGGTCGAAAGAGCTACCCTGGAAAGGTAGTATATGGGCAACTGTATCGAGGGTTCGAATCCCTTCCTCTCTGCGAAATATTATTTATTCATAGAACCTACGAACATAAAGCTTGTAGGTTTTTTTATGTAAGAATTTTTTAAAATAAAATCTATTCTTTAAAAATTAATATTTAATCGATAAAAGGTATCAATTATTTATTAAAATATTATTTTCTTTAATAGTATTGTGGATTACCTAAACCTATTTGAAACTATTGAATTTTTCAGTAATTACTTTTTTAGTTTAAAACTAGCAGTTATGATTTCGAAAAAAAACGTATTAAATATCCCAAACTTGAAGATTTGATAATCATAAAAGTGTGCGTAAATGTTTTTAGATTTAAGAAAAACGATATGCACATATTTAAAATAAAACCTATAGTTTTAAACGAATATTTCAATGAATTAGTTCCTCTAATACAGTAAATTTATTTTTATTAATTTAGATTTTATATTCAAAATTTATTAAATGCAAAAAATTTTTCTCTTTTTTTTATTTTTTTCCACTTTTTTAAATGCCACAAATAATCTAGATACATTAATTGTTGACTTAGAAAGAACAATGGAGAGAAGGTTAGAGTTTGATTCTAAAAAAGAAAAGCTAATCAATAATTATAAGAATATTTTAAATGATACATCCTTAGCTGCTAAAACGAGATTCCAAATTACAAAAAAACTAATTTTTGAGCTTGAGTTTTATAGCTTTGATGCAGCACTATATTATACTTTAGAAAATCTCAAAATTGCAAAAAAAATAAATGCTATTTCACTTATTACGGATTCAAAAATTTTATTGGCTAAATTGTTAATGGAATCAGGTCGATACAAAGAGTCTCTTGATATTTTAACTGAAATTAATAGAAATGATATATCTACTAAACTATTGCCAAGCTATTATTATTCATTAAAAGAAGGTTATTCTGAATTAAGCTATTATTCTTCTATTCCAGAGAATAAAGATAAATATTATTGGCTTCATAAAAGTTACCAAGATTCTTTATCCCTAATATTACCGAAAAACTCTGATGAGTTACTGCGATTAAAAGAAAAAGAATTTAGAGATGATAGGCAATTAGAAAAAGCATTACAAATTAACGACAAAAGATTATTAGGTAAACAGAGTGGAACTCGAATTTATTCCTTAATTACATTTGAGCGATCATTATTATATGAATTGGCTAAAAATAGAAGTTCAGAAAAAGAATATCTTATTCTCTCTTCAATTTCAGACATCAAAGCTTCTGTAAAAGATAATGCATCTTTAGCCAAACTAGCAATGAGATTATATGAAGAAAAAAAGATTTTTAAAGCACATAAGTACATTAATTTTTCTTTAGATGATGCAAAATTCTTCAACTCTAAATTACGATTTATCAATCTTTCTAATATACTTCCTGTTATTACAGAAGCCTATGAAAGAGAAAGTAGTTTGCAAAATAAAAAGCTAACTAAATCTTTACTTTTTATAAGTATTCTTGCTGTTTTTTTATTATTAACATTGGTTTTTATTTACAGGCAGTATAAAAAATTGTCTTTAGCTAGAGTGCAGCTTAACCAAGCTAATTATGAATTAAAAGACTTAAATGGTCAGTTAAATACTTCTAATAATAACCTTAATGAGTTGTACCAAGAACTTCTTCAAGCAAATACTATTAAAGAAAAATACATAGGTACTTTTTTAAACTTGTATTCAGATTATATTAACAAACTAGATATTTACAGAAAACTAGTTAAAAAATATGTTACCTTAAATAAGGTTGATGAGCTTAAGAAATTATCTAAATCAAAACAAGTAGTAGATACGGAAATGAAACTTTTTCATAAAAACTTTGACGAATCTTTTTTAGAAATTTATCCAAATTTTATAATCGAATTTAATAAACTTCTAAAGGAGGATAAAAAAATAAATGTTAAAGAAGGTAAATTATTAAATACTGAGTTAAGGATTTATGCTTTAATAAGGTTGGGCATTACTCAAAGCGAACAAATAGCTAAAATTCTGCGTTATTCTGTTAGTACAATCTACAATTATAGAGTAAAGTTAAAAAATAATGCAAAAAATGATAGAAACACTTTTGAAGAGGAGGTAAAAAAAATAGGATAAGTTTATTTTACAACAATTTAGGATAAAAACAACTACTCAATTTATCATTATTTACTACTTTTTAATATATACTAATAATATTAAATTACTTATTATCAATTTATTATATTTTAAATATACATAAATTCACTACTTTTTTAAATCAAAATATTTTTTAAGATTTCATTGTTACTACATTTGACGCATGTTAACATACTATAATTAAGGGTTAATATAGAACTTGCAGTATGACTTTAATAAACTCAAATAAAATTATTAAAATGTTTAATTACAGATATTTAGTCTTTTTGTCTATTTTTTTCTCATTCACATTAACAAACGCACAAACTACTTTAAAAGGAAAAGTAACAGACAAAACCAACACGCCTCTCTTTGGAGTTTCTGTTTCTATTAAAGGAACCACTAATGGTGTTACCACCGATTTTGATGGGTTGTATAACCTAACAACTAAACTGCCAGAAAACGCAATTTTAGTTTTTAATTATTTAGGTATGAAAACCAAAGAAATTCCTGTAGATGGAAAAACTTTAATTAATGTAGTTCTAGAAGAAAGTTCAGAACAATTAGAAGAGATAGTAGTCGTTGGTTATGGATCTCAAGTAAAAAAAGATATCACTGGAAGTGTTTCTACTCTAAAAGCAGAGACGTTAGAATCTAGAGGTAATAGTCAGTTAGGCTCCTTAATTCAAGGACAAGCAGCTGGTGTAAAAGTATTATCAAGTTCTGGAAAACCTTCTCAAGGATTTAGTGTAAGGATTAGAGGAACAAATTCTATAAATGCGGGTAGTGAGCCTTTGTATGTTGTTGATGGAGTTCCTACAAGTGATACAAGATCGATTAACCCACAAGACATAGATGCAATTACCATTTTAAAAGATGCATCATCTACTTCAATTTATGGAGCACAAGGGGCAAATGGAGTGGTTTTAATTACAACAAAAAAAGGAAAAACAGCAAAACCTTTAATTACGTTTGATACCTATTTAGGATTTTCTCAAGTTTGGAAAACATTACCCGTTTTAAATGGAGAACAATACAGAGATTTAATGACAGAAATGGGATTAACTACAAATTGGTCTTCATTAACTGCACAAACAGACTGGCAAAATGAAATTTTTCAAAATGGATTATCAAGCAATTACCAATTATCAGTTTCTGGTAGAAATGAAGGTACTAATTATTATATTTCTGCAGGTTACACCAACCAAATTGGTGCTGTTAGAAGTGCAGAGTTAGATAGAGCGAGTTTTAAAATTAATTTAGATCAGCAAATTAATGACTGGCTAAAAATAGGTTCAAGAATTTCATATATTTCTTATTCAGATGTAGATGTTAATGACAATAATAATGTAAATGCTGGTGGTGTTTTATTGGGCGCATTGACCACACCATCTATTATTAATACTTTTAATGATGATGGTAGCTTTACAAGCAATCCTTTTCAAAACTGGGAAAACCCGTTAGCTAGCACAGATGGTTTACAAAGAGAGTTTAATAGCAACCGTTTTTTAGGAAATTTATATCTCGAAGCTACATTTTTAAAAGATTTCACCTACCGATTAAATTATGGTATAGACCATAATAACGGAATTTTTGACTCTTTTTTAGATCCGTTAAGAACGGGTTTTGGTAGAGCCATAAAAGGGCAGTCTATAAGTAATACAAATAGCACAAAGTATTACATATTCGAGAATACATTGAGGTACAACAAAGATTTCAAAAAACATAAAGTAGAAGCTTTAATTGGTTCCGTAACGCAAAAGTTTTTATTCGAAAATAGTTCTATACAAACAAGAAATTTTGCAAGTGAAAGTGTAACAACTCCAAATGGAGGTTCAGAAATTTTTGCAGCAACTGCAACCAAATCAGAAAAAGCAAATGCTTCTTTTATCAGTAGAATTAATTATAGTTTTGATGATAAATATTTAGTTACTGCAAATTTAAGAATAGATGGTTCTAGTGCATTTGGCCCTGATAAAAGATGGGGTTATTTCCCTTCTTTTTCTGCTGGATGGAGAATTTCTAATGAAGATTTTTTTAAAAACGTAACCTTTGTTAACGATTTAAAAATAAGAGCTGGTTGGGGTTTAGTTGGTAATGACCAAATAGCTAATTATGCGTATTTAGGTAGAGTTGGTAGTGGTGCAAATTATCCATTTGGTGGTGTTGCACAACCAGGTACTTTTCCTGCATCTATAGAAAATTTATCTTTAAAATGGGAAGAATCTGCACAAACTAACATTGGTTTAGATGTATCTTTTTTAAATAATAAAATTGCATTAACGGTTGATGCTTATATCAAAAACACCAAAGATTTGCTCCTAAACGCACCTTTACCTACTTCATCTGGTTTTAATGTTGCTATTCAAAATATTGGAGAGCTTCAAAACAAAGGGTTAGAAGTTAGCTTACAAACGAACAACATAGATACAGAAAATTTTAAATGGAACTCTTCTTTCAATATTTCATTTAATAGAAATGAAGTGATCAATTTAGTTGGACAAGAATTGTTTCAAGGTGGTATTGCAGGTGGAAGAGGCGAAGCAAGTTTGGTAAGAGAAGGGCAACCTCTAGGTATTTTATATGGCTATATTTTTGGTGGTGTAGATCCGCAAACAGGAAATGCGTATTATATTGATAAAAACGGAGCTTCTACATTTACACCAACTGCAGAAGACAGAACTATAATTGGAGATGCAAATGCAGATTTTATTTACGGTATTTCTAACTCAATTTCTTACAAAGGATTTAATTTATCTGTTTTACTAGAAGGTTCTCATGGAAATGATATGCTAAATGCAACTCGTATAGAATTGGAGGGCATGACAGATCCTAAAAATCAATCTACAGCAGTCTTAAACAGATGGAGACAACCAGGAGATATCACAAACATTCCTAGATCTAGTTTTGGTAATACAGATAATTCTAGAGTGTCTACAAGGTTTATAGAAGACGCATCGTATTTAAGGTTTAAAGCAGTTACACTAGGATATACGTTGCCAAAACCAATCGTAGATAAATTAAATATTCAAGAAATAAGATTATATGCAACTGGCGAAAACTTATTTACCATAACCAATTATTCTGGTTTGGATCCAGAGGTAAATGCTTTTGGAGGAAGCAATACTGTTAGAGGTATCGATTTTGGAACCTATCCGCAAACAAGAAATATCCTTTTTGGAGCAAGTTTAAAGTTTTAAATAGTAGATAAATATGAAAAAATATAAAATTACAATACTCGTATTACTTCAAATCCTATTCATTTCTTCTTGTGATGAGTTTTTAGATTTAAAACCTATATCAGAAGAAACAAGTGGAAACGCTTACGAAACAAGAAACCAAATAGAAGCTGCTTTAGTTGGCGCTTATGAATCTTTTCAATCATCAGAATATTATGTTTGGGATAATATTTTATTTCAAGACGTAAGGTCTGATAATAATTATGCAGGAGGAGATAATCCAGAAATATTTCAAATAGATTTATTAGAAATTACGCCAACACATTCAAGACTTTTTACACATTGGTCTAACATATATAATGCTATTTCTAAAGCAAATTTAGTTTTAGAAAGAGTAGATGTAATTACAGATCCTGCATTAACAGATGAAAGAAGAAATCAAATAAAAGGTGAAGCATTATTTTTAAGGGCTTACCATTATTTTACATTGGTTAAACTTTGGGGAGGTGTTCCTTTAATAACCAATACAATAATATCTGTAAATGCAGAAGATGTAAATGTACCAAGAGCGACTGCAGAAGAGGTTTACAATCTAATTATTGAAGATTTAGAATTATCCGCTAGTTTTTTACCAGAAACGTATGGCAATGACGCTAGTATTAACAAAGCAAGAGCAACTTTTGGGGCAGCAAATGCTTTGGCTGCAAAAGTAGAAATGCAAAGATCTAATTCAGATTATTCAAAAGTCCTAAATTATATCAATTTAGTAGAACAAAGTAATGCTAATTATAGATTAATAGACTATAATCAATTGTTTGATGGTAACAATTACAATAATGCAGAATCTATTATAGAGGTTCAATATTTAGGAGGAAATGAAGGTAATTTTGGACCTCAATTGTTATTACCTCCTTCAATTTCTGGTGATGCTTGGAGAAAATTTGTAACACCTTCTAAAGATGTTGTAAAAGCTTTTGATGATGAAGGAGATAATATTAGAAAAAATGCATCTATTTTATTTGAGTCTGTAAATTGGGTTGACGAATATTGGGGAAACTCTTCTGGAACATCAATTCCTTTTGGATACAAATGGAAAAATGCAAATGGCTTTGCAAGCGCAGACAGACAATATTTATTGCGTTATGGAGATATTGTTTTGCTTAAAGCAGAGGCATTAAACGAATCTAATCAATTAGATTTAGCTGTTATAGAAGTTAATAGAATTAGAAATCGTGTTTCCTTACCTAATTTGACTCCAGCACAAAAATCATCAAAAGAAGTTTTAAGAAATACAATTTTAAAAGAAAGGAGATTAGAGTTGTTTTTAGAGGGCCATAGGTGGGATGATTTGGTTAGAAATAATCAATTGATTTCAACAATGACTAATCTAAATGAAATCGATTTAAGAACAGGTAATCCAGTAAATTATCCGATTACAGAAGCTAAAAAATTACTGCCAATTCCACAGCAAGAATTAGATAGAAATCCAGCTTTAGTTCAAAACCCATTATAAAAATAGTATCATGAAAATAGCATATAAGTTTTTAATAATCATTACTTTATCTGTATTGGTAGTTTCTTGTGAAGAAGAATCTAATTTACAACCAGAAGGTTTATGGGAGTTAAGTAACCCTCAGTTAGAATTACCTGCTAATAATCAAAGTTTTGTTTTAGATCAAATTACACCAAACGAAACCATTACTTTTAGTTGGCAAGCAGCAACCTCATCTGCTGGTTTTGGAGTAACCTACAAAGTTTCGATTCACGAATCTAGTGATACTGACTTTACAAAGCCTTTATATGAATTTGCTTCTGGCAATGGAGGTAAAGAATTAGCTGCCACTATTTCTTACCAAAAAATAGATGAAATATTATCTTTTGCTGGTTATCCAGCAAACGAAGAGGCTACCATAAAATGGGCTGTAAAAGCAGAAAGTCTCAGTAAGTCATCTATTATTTCAAATACAATAACAGTAAAAAGATTTGAAGATGAAATAATACCAAATCGTTTGTTTATATCTGGAACAGCAACAGAAGATAATGGTGTTTTAGCAGATGCAATTCAATTGAAAAGGTTAAACGACGCTAATGGAAACTTATCAAACATTTACGAAGTTTTTACAAGTTTAAAAGCAGGGAATTCATATGAATTTTATAGTGAAAACACTTTACCAAGTTTACAATATGGAGGAGAAAATGGGGTTTTGGAAAAATCTGGACAAGCAATTGTTGCTGATGAAGATGGACAATACAGAATAAAAGTAAATTTAGATACCAATACGTATGAACTTTTTAAAATAGATTTTTTTAGTGTAGTTGGTAGTCCTATAAATGGAGGTTGGAATGGAGATGAATCTCTTAATTATCAAGGAAATGGAGTTTGGCAAAACTCAATTGATTTTGTAAATACAGGTGGTTTTGTTTTTAGAGCAAATGGAGATTGGGGCTATTTAATGAAGAGAGTTGTAGGCACGCAAAATAGATTAATTTTTGAAAATGAGGCTGCCAATCAAGGTGTTAGTTTTGAGGATATTCCATCTAACGAAGCTGGCTTGTTTATAGTTACCCTAAATCTAAATGCTGATGGTTATTTCTATACTTTAGAAAAAGACAATACAGTTATCAATCCTATCCAAGCTCCAAATTCTTTATTTCTTTTTGAAGACGGCACTATGATAAAAGAATTTACAAAAAACGGTAATATTTTCGAATTAGATGAATACATCCCTATGCAATCTTCGGCGAATTACACTTTAAATTCTTTAGCTGATGGCTCTGGAGAAAGTTATGCTGTAGCATCAAGTTTAGCAGAAAAAAATACACCTGATGGAGATAAGGTTTCTGGTGATGTGCTTATTTTAGAAAATAATACAAATACGTTTACAGTAATTTCAGATAGAGCATTAAAGCTGAATTTCGATTTTAATGCAGCTAAACTCACTTGGACCTATTATAACTTAAAACTGTTTCATTGGAATATTTGGGACAATAGAGATGAGTTTGTCATGACCTATGAACACCCAAATACCTATAAAATTGCAACAAATCTAACTTCTAATTATGATATGAAATTTATAAGTCCTTGGGATTTAGATTTTGGTTCTGACACACCAAATGACTTACAAGGAAATTTAATAAACGGAGGTGGTTCTAATATCATAAATATTACAGAAGATGCATCCTATGAGGTTACAGTTGTACTAGATAACAATTATACATCAGGTACATACCAATTTACAAAACAATAAAATATTTTAAAGAATGAAGATTTTAAATATTAAAAATACAATGATTTTTAGCATTATTTTTTCGGCGATAGTTTTATTTTGCCAATCTTGTGAAGAAAAAACGTTGCCAACATTTCCTCCACCAGAGGTAGAAAATGTAGATGTAGCATTCTATTTAACAACTCCAGACAAAACAAGTTTAGTTGCTTTACAAGAAAATGGAATTTTACCAAAAACAGATAACAATAATTTTACAATTAATGTATCAGAAAATGAAACCTACCAAACTATGGATGGTTTTGGTTACACATTAACAGGAGGAAGCGCATCTTTAATAAACGCAATGTCTTCATCAGCAAAAAGTGCATTGTTACAAGATTTATTTTCTTTAGAAAACGGAATTGGTGTAAGTTTTTTAAGAATAAGTATTGGTGCATCAGATTTAGATGAAAATGTATTTTCATATAGTGATGTTCCAGCAGGTCAAACAGATACCAATTTAACAAACTTTTCAATTGCTCCTGATAAAGCAAATTTAATTCCTGTTTTAAAAGAAATTTTAGCAATAAACCCAAATATTAAAATATTAGCAACTCCATGGTCAGCACCTATTTGGATGAAAACAAATGGTAATTCTGTTGGAGGAAAACTACAAACACAATATTATGCTACTTACGCAAATTATTTCGCAAAGTATATAAAAGCAATGCAAGATGAAGGTATTAGTATTGATGCAATGACAATACAGAATGAACCTGAAAACCCTTTTAACAACCCAAGCATGTTAATGGATGCTAATGAACAGAAAGATTTTATAGTAAATCATTTAGGTCCTTTATTTGCTTCTGAAAATATAAATACTAAAATTATTCTTTTTGATCATAATTTAGATAATCCAAATTATCCGATTTCTATTTTAAATGATGCTAATGCAAAGCAATATGTAGCAGGTTCTGCATTCCATTTATATGCTGGTACTATAGACAATATGAGTGTTGTGCATAATGCACATCCAGAAAAAGGAGTGTATTTCACAGAGCAATGGATAGAAGCTCCTGGCGATTTTCCTGCTGATATTCGTTGGCATTTTAGAGAATTAATTATAGGCGCATCTAGAAATTGGAGTAAAGTAGTATTACAATGGAATTTAGCTGCAGACCCAAATAATAGACCTTATACAGATGGTGGTTGCACAAAATGTTTAGGTGCTATAACTATTGATGGTAATAATGTTACCAATAATTCATCATATTACATTATTGCACATGCCTCTAAATTTGTGCCTCAAGGTTCTGTAAGAATTGGTAGTAACTCCTCATTAGACTTACCCAATGTAGCTTTTAAAACTCCAGATGATAAAATTGTTGTCATTGTTTTAAATAATACAGATATTCAAAAATCTTTTAATATAAACGTAACTCAAGAACCAGTTTCTATGGTCTTACCAGCAGGCGCTGTGGCTACTTTGGTCTGGTAAAATAAAAACCTTTTTTATGAAAAAAACAACAATTTTTATTGTGTGTATTGTATTTCTTATGTCTTGTTTTGGCACAAAAGAAAAAACCTTATCAGTTAAAAAAGAGGATTTTACATCAAAAAACCTCACAATTTACACAACAGCAGAGAAAACCGATTTGAAAATTTCACTTACAGACAAAAAGGTGTTTACTGAAATGAAACAACCTTTAGAAACTGAAATTGCAATACTGGTAAATCCTGAGAAAAAATTCCAATCTTTTTTAGGAATTGGCGGTGCAATTACAGATGCTTCTGCAGAGGTTTTTGCAAAATTACCTGAAAATAAACAGAAGGAATTATTAAACGCATATTATGGTGAAACAGGCATTAATTATAACATTATTAGAACCAGTATTCATAGTTGTGATTTTAGTTCAGAAAGCCATACGTATGTAAAAGATAACGATGCTGATTTAAAAAGTTTTTCTATTGCTAGAGATTTAAAATATCGCATTCCGATGATTAAAAAAGCACAAAAAATTATTGGTGAAGATTTGGTTTTTTATGCAAGTCCTTGGAGCCCTCCTGCTTTTATGAAATCGAATAAAAATATGTTACAAGGTGGTAAACTTTTAAAAGAATACTATCAACCTTGGGCAAATTACTTTGTAAAATTTATTCAAGAATATGAAAAAGAGGGAATACCTGTTTGGGGAGTTACCATACAAAATGAACCTATGGCAAAGCAACGTTGGGAGTCTTGTATTTATACAGCAGAAGAAGAAAAAGACTTCTTAAAAAATTATTTAGGCCCCACTTTTGAAAAAGCAGGTTTTAAAGATAAAAACATTGTGGTATGGGATCATAATAGAGATTTAATTTCACACAGAGCCAATACTATTTTTGATGATCCTGAGGCATCAAAATACGCTTGGGGTATTGGGTTTCATTGGTATGAAACTTGGACAGGAGGTGACCCAAAATATGATAATTTAAAAAGTATAAAAGAGTCTTATCCTGATAAAAACTTGTTATTTACAGAAGGTTGCCAAGAATCTTTTGATGAAAATCATTATTACAGATGGTCTAATGCAGAGCGTTATGGAAACTCAATGATTAATGATTTTAATAGCGGAACTGTTGGCTGGACAGATTGGAATATTCTTTTAGATGAAACTGGAGGTCCTAATCATGTTAACAACCTATGCTTTGCACCTATTCACGCAGATTTAAGAACTAAAGAACTTATTTACACACCTTCTTATTACTACATAGGTCATTTTTCAAAATTTATAAAACCAAAAGCAAAACGACTTAGTACAACCTCTACAAGAAGTACTTTAGAAAGTACTAGCTTTCAAAATTTAGATGGAAAAATAACCACTGTTGTAATGAATAGAACAGATAAACCTATACAATACAAGCTTATTGTTAACAATAGCCAAGTGAGTTTAACCATACCTCAACACGCTATGCAATCACTAATTTATTAATCAATTAAATTTTTATATCATGAAAAAAAATTACTCAATTATTAAAACAATAGCAATTACTCTTTTGCTGTTAATAAATTTACAACTCAATGCCCAAGAACAAATTATTCCTGATGGGAATTATCAAATTTTCTCAAGTGTGCATTCAGAAGTAATGACAGCGAGTACAGATGGAGATTTAGATGCTTTAATGGCAGCAAATAATAGTTCTGATAATAATCAAATTTGGACGTTAACACATCAAGCTAATAATATTTATAAAATAGTAAATGTTGGAAGTGGAAAAACTTTAGGAATAAAAGACGGTTGGTGTGGTCAGTTTGGTGATGTACAAGCTAGGTTTGAAAATACCGATGAAAACGTAGAATTTTTAATTTCTGCAACATCTACAGAAAATAAGTATGTTATTCAAATCGGTTTTACAACTTGTAATTTCGGTTCAGAAAACAACCCTGTAAGAGCATTTGATATACAAGATGGTGCTTCTGGTGCTCAAATACAAACCTTTGATGTTAGTCCAGAAAACCCAAACCAACAATTTGAATTTGTAGCACCTGGTACTCTTTCTACAGTAGAAAATATTTTAGAAACCCAAATTTCAATCTTCTACAATAAACAATCTGGCATAGTTATCAATAATAATGGAAATTCTTCTAAAGTTAATATTGCTGTTTATTCCATTTTAGGAAAACAAGTAGCATCTTTTAAAAATACGCTTAAAAAAAGACAAATTATTGCAACTCATAATCTAAAAGCAGGAATTTATATTGTTCAGTTATCACTAAACAACACAACTTTAAACAAAAAAATAATTATTAATTAAAAAGACAAACCATGAAAAATTTTTTTCACACCTGCATTCTTTTAGTATTTACTACAAGTATCTATGCACAAATAATACCAAATGGTACTTACCAAATTTACTCAGACGTTCATCAAGAAGCAATGGTATCAGCAACATCTGGAGACTTTGATGTATCTATGACAACTCCAAATTATTCAGATAACAATCAATTATGGACTTTTACGCATCAATCAGGAAATATATACAAAATTTCTAATGTAGGTACAGGTTCTTATATAGGAATCAAGGATGGCTGGTGTGGACAGTTTGGAGATGTACAAGCAAGATATGCAGTTTCAGATGCAAATGTAGAATTTTTAGTTTCTGAAGGAGACACTCCAGGAACTTATATTTTACAAATAGCATTTACCACTTGTAATTTTGGTTCTGTAAATTCTCCTGTTAAAGCATTTGATATTCAAGATGGTAATTCAGGCGCACAAATACAAACTTTTGATGTAGATTCTAGTGGAGCAAACCAACAATTTAGATTAATTTCGCATATATGGAATGGCTCTCCAGGCTCTACAGATTGGGCTACAGCATCTAATTGGACTCCAGAAACTGTACCAACAAGTACTTCTAACGTAAGAATAACAGGAACAACTGATCAGCCCACAATTTCAACAAGCGTTGTTGTTAATGATTTATCTACAGATACAGGTTCATTTACAGTTTTAAATAAGGATTTAACAATTGAAGGAGACTTTAGTAATCAAGGAATCTTTGTTGCAAATTCTGGCAGCTCATTAAATTACAAAAAAAGAGGTTACAGGACAAATTACATATAATTTACAAATTCCTGATACCAATTGGCATTTAGTATCTTCTCCTGTTGCTGGAGAAACCTATAATGATGACTGGGTTACAGCTAATGATATTGCCTCAGGAACTGAAAACACTTCAAATAGAGGTATTTCTACCTATACCAATACAACAGATTTAGATGGTGATTGGAATTATTTTCAAGCTGGAGGAGCTGAAACCACATTTGCAAGTGGTATGGGGTATTCTATGCTTAGAAATACTACAGGCACATTTGCTTTTATTGGAGGGCTTGCAACTGAAACTGTAAATACTACAATAACGCAAGCAGAAATAGGAATCGGATCTGGTAACTTTAACAAATGGAATTTAGTTGGAAATCCTTTTCCTTCTTATATAAATATTGCTGATTTTTTGTCAGCAAATGAAGCAGCACTTTCAGATACAAATGAAGCAGTTTACATATGGAACGGAACTGAATATGCAGAACAAACTACTGGTTTTATTCATCCTGGACAAGCATTTTTTGTAAATGCAGCTGCTTTAAATACAAGCATAAATGTAACAGAAGCCATGTTAAGTGCACAAACAGGGGTTACTTTCTTAAAGAATAATGCTACATCAATAACGCTATCCATAAAAGATGATCGTAATATAAAGTCAACAAAAATTAATTATTTGGAAAATAAAACGAAAGGTTTAGATCCTAGGTTTGATATAGGATCATTTACAGGGTCTTCTAATAATGGCAATAATTCTTTAGATGTATTTACACAATTAGTAGCATCTAATATAGGTATTAACTTTATGCGTCAAACTTTACCAAATACAGCGCTAGAAACATTGATTGTTCCTATTGGTGTAAAAGCAACTGCTGGTAAAGAAATTACATTTACTGTAAATGCTCAAAACTTACCTAGTGGAATTAATGTTTATTTGGAAGATAGATTAAATAATACATTTACTCGTTTAGATGATATAAATCAAAACTATACGGTTGCTTTAAAAAATCCTTTAAACGGAATTGGAAGGTTTTATTTACATACAAAATCTACAAACACACTAGGTGTTTCTCAAAATAGTTTAGACAATGTAAGTATTTTTAAAGCTAACAATTCTAATTTAAAAATTGTTGGACTTAATCAAGGTAAAGTAAATATTAAATTGTTTACAATTCTTGGTAAAGAAATTTTAAATACTTCTTTTGAAGCTAATGGGCTAAAAGAAATCTTTCTTCCAAGTTTAGCTCAAGGAGCTTATATTATTCAATTAACAACTGATTCTGGAAAGCTAAATAAAAAAATTATTTTAGAATAAATTACAAGAATTTAAAACAAAAATTATGCAAAAAAATATAAAACAAGAAACAGAACATATTTCCCGTAAAAAAGCAATAAAAAAAATAGGAAATTATGGCAAATATGCTGCCTTAACTGCTTTGGGCACTTATATGATTTTGAATCCTCACAAAGCACAAGCATCAAGTCCTGAAGCACCTGGTACAGGGTTTTAAAAAATACTCTTTCTAACTTTAAATGCCTCAATGTAAATTTTGAGGCATTCTTTTTAAATATAAAATCAATATGCAAATCATCACTTTTTTAGGATTTACAATTTTAGTAGCCCTAATATCTTATTTAGCCACAAGAAAAAATTCTGAAGATTCATCTGATGGTTATTTTTCAGGGGGTAGAAGTTTAACAGCAGGTGGTATTAGAGGCTCACTGCTACTAACCAATTTATCAACAGAACAAATTGTTCAAAGAGCATTAGGTGCAAAAAATTTCAAAGAATTGAAAATGTAGATAAAAGCGGTTCTGGAGGTCATAAAGAAATCAATAGAACTACATTAACTAATAAAGATATTGAGCTTGGTTTACAAAGAGATAT
>CBFIFR010000056.1:0-14455 GCA_965661915.1 Polaribacter sp.
AACGGAATTAAAATCCTGAATAATATCACCTTAAAAAGTTTTGAGGAAAACAACTATCAACTAGATTTAAAGACAGATAAAATCAACTTTAAAACCAAACGACTTTTTATTTGTACCAATGGTTTTGCAAGTCAATTATTAAACGAAAAAGTAAAACCTGCTAGAGCACAAGTTTTAATTACAAAACCGATTAAAAATTTACAGATTAAGGGCACTTTTCATTTAGATAAAGGGTATTATTATTTTAGAAATATAAACGATAGAATTTTATTTGGTGGTGGCAGAAACCTCGATTTTAAAACAGAAGAAACTACAGCGTTTGGGCAAACAAAAATAGTTCAAAACGAATTAGAACGGATTTTAAAAGAAACCATTTTACCCAATACAAAATTTGAAATTGAACACAAATGGAGTGGAATTATGGGTGTAGGAAATCAGAAAAATGCCATTGTAAAACAAGTTTCTAATACTGTTTTTTGTGGTGTGCGTTTAGGAGGAATGGGCATTGCTATTGGTAGTTTAGTGGGCAAAGAATTGGCAGAATTAGTTGAGTAAATTTTTTAGAAAACATTAATATTGAGTGTTTTAAATATTTGAAATTTTTATTTTAAGATAAATTTTTACTAAATTGGTAACCTAAAACAATCCCCCAATGTTAAAACGTTCCCTTTATTTCGTTCTATTTTGCCTTTCCAGTACTATTTTTTCTCAAGAATGGCAGCAAAATTCTAGTCAAGCTTTATTTTCAGTAAAAAAACTCGGTATCAACGTTGTTGGTAATTTTAATGATGCCAAAGTGTACACCAATTTTAATTCTAATGATTTAGAGAATAGTTACATCAACTTAAAAATTAGAGTAAAATCAATCTCTATGGGAAAAAAGAGTAGAGATAAAATGATTTTAAACAGAAAGTATTTTTTTGAAAAGAATTATAAATTTATCCATTTTAAATCGTCAAGAATTGTGAAAAGAAAAAATGGTGATTTGTACCTTATTGGAATTCTAAAAATTAAAGGAATTGCGAAAAAAGTTCAAATTCCTTTTGAAGTTTCAGAAGATGATCAAAAAATTATCATCAAATCTAACTTTAAAATCAAGAGAAAAGATTTTAATCTTGGAGAAAACGACGTAAGTTTGTCTAAATCTGCAAAAATAGCAGTAGAATTTACAGGAACAACATAAAATTTGATTAAAAGTAGCTATTTTGATGTCATAATAATAGGTGGTGGTTTAGCAGGATTATGCAATGCCATTCATTTATCAAAATTTGATAAAAATGTTTTATTGATAGAAAAAAATAGCTATCCAAAACACAAAGTTTGTGGCGAGTATATTTCTAACGAAGTCTTACCTTATTTATCTTTTTTAGAGATAGATCCTTTTAATTTTGGTGCTGTAAAAATTGATAATTTCAAATTATCAACCACAAACAATAAAGTGATTTCTGCAAAATTACCTCTTGGCGGATTCGGAATTTCTAGGTACACTTTAGATTTCGAATTGTATAAAAAAGCCATTAAAAACGGAGTTACCTTTCTGCAAGATACTGTAATTAATGTTGCTTACAATGATGCTGTTTTTTCGATAGAAACCAAGGAAAACAAAACATTTACAGCTACAATTGCAATTGGTGCTTTTGGCAAAAGATCTTTATTAGATGTGCAAATGAAGCGCAATTTTATCCAAAAAAAATCACCTTATTTGGGTGTAAAAATTCATGTAAAAGGCAATTTCCCTAAAAATTTAGTGGCGCTTCATAATTTTAAAGGCGGTTATTGTGGAGTTTCTAAAGTAGAAAACAACATGATAAACTTATGTTATATTACCAATTTTTCATCCTTTAAAAAGCATAAGAATATTAATGATTTTCAAAATTCAGTAGTTTATCAAAATCAATTTTTGAGAGAAATTTTTAAGAATACAACTCCAATTTGGAACAAACCATTGTCTATCAGTCAAATTTCATTTGAAACCAAAAAACCAATTGAACATCATATTGTAATGTGTGGCGATTCTGCAGGAATGATTCACCCACTTTGTGGAAATGGAATGAGTATGGCCATACAATCTGCACAAATAGCATCAAAACTCATTCTAAATTACTTAAATGATGAAAATGCATCAAGAAATGAGCTAGAAAAACTATATCTTAGACAGTGGAACAAACAATTTAAATGGCGTTTAAAAGCAGGGCATTTTATTGCAAGGTTATTCAGAAATGATAAAATAGCCAACATGCTGCTACAAATAATTCGTAGAATGCCTTTTTTATTGCCTATAATTATTAAACAAACGCACGGAAAACCAATCAAGGTCTAATGGAATTTTTTATCAGCACAAAACAAAGAACCGACAAAGAAGAAATTATGGACGATTTTTCTATTGGAGGTGATTTGTTACGTGATACGTTAAATAAATTAGAGAATATAAACCGTTGGTTAGGTGGGAATAAAGTAACCTTAAAGGGGTTAAAATCTGTTCTAAAAAATTATCCAAAAGCGCAAGAAATTACTATTGTAGATATTGGTTGTGGCCATGGCGATATTTTAAGAGATGTGGCTAAATTTGGTAGAAAACATCATTATAATTTTAACCTATTAGGTGTTGATGCCAACCCAACAGCCATTGCATATGCTAATGAATTGTCGTCAGAATTCGATGAATTACGTTTTAAAACCCAAGATATTTTTTCTGAGGAGTTTAAAACTCAGCAATTTGATGTAGTATTAGCCACCTTGTTTTTGCATCACTTTAAAGAAAAAGAACTCATTTCTTTTTTAGGAAATACGCTAAAACAAACTAGAATTGGTATCGTGGTTAATGATTTACACAGACATAAATTAGCGTATTACCTGTTTATGTTGTTGTCTGTTTTTATTAAAAATAAAATGATAATTGAAGATGGATTAACCTCTGTTTTAAGAGGTTTTAAAAGACAAGATTTGAGAAGAATATCATTAAAGATAAATAGGGAATCTCAAATTTATTGGAAATGGGCATTCCGTTTTCTTTGGATAATAAAGAACCCAAAATCTAAAGTTTAATATTCGAAGTTTATAAAAAGAACGATATAATTAGAAAAATTAAAGGAGTTTTTTTATTTGTAAAAATTAGTGAAATTCCTGTCATAGTATTATGAGTGTAAAAATAACATCAGTAGCCAAACAGCTACCTAAATATTATAGAGAAACAAAAGATATTATTCCGTTTGTAGCACTCTGGATGCAAAATCAAGAAACGCGTTTTCAAAGAAAAGTAATTAAATTGTTTGAAGGAGCTGGTGTAGATAAGCGCTATTCCATTATGAATCCTGAAGAAGTTTTTACGGCAACATCTTTCGAAGAAAAAAATAACATTTATCAAAGAGAAGTAACACAATTAGCAGAAAAATCGCTTCAAAAATCATTAGAAAAAGCAAATTTAAAACCAACTGATTTAGATTACATTATAACTGTAAGTTGCACAGGAATTATGATTCCATCTGTAGATGCATATCTCATCAATTCTTTAGGCATGAAGCAAAATATTGTGCGTTTGCCTGTAACAGAAATGGGTTGTGCAGCTGGAGTTTCTGGAATTATTTATGCTAAGAATTTTTTAAAAGCAAACCCAAATAAACGAGCAGCAGTGGTTGCTGTAGAAGCGCCAACAGCTACCTTTCAATTAGATGATTATTCCATGACCAATATTGTAAGTGCTGCTATTTTTGGTGATGGAGCATCAAGCGTTATTCTTTCTTCTTTTGATGAAGATTTAGGACCTAAAATTATAGACGAAGCCATGTATCATTTTTACAATGCTACACATATGATGGGTTTTAACTTGGTAAATTCAGGTTTACAAATGATTTTAGATAAGGAAGTTCCTCAAAAAATATCAGATCATTTTCCTGCAATTATTCATCCGTTTTTAGAAAAAAACAATTTAACTATTGGCGATATTGACCATTTAATTTTTCATCCAGGAGGAAAGAAAATTGTACAAACTGTAGAAGATTTATTTGGAGTTTTAGGTAAAAACATAAATGACACCAAAGAAGTATTACGTTTATATGGAAACATGTCTAGTGCAACTGTATTGTATGTTTTAGAACGATTTATGGATAGAAATCCGAAAAAAGGAGAACGTGGTATTATGCTAAGTTTTGGTCCAGGATTTTCTGCACAACGTATTTTGTTAGAGTGGTAACAATTTATTGTCATTCTGAACTTGTTTCAGAATCTTATTAAATTATCAAAATGAAACAATCAGAAATTATAAAACACCTTCCATATTCTAACCCATTTTTATTTGTTGATGAATTGACAGAAATAAATGAAAATGGAATAACAGGAAGTTATACTTTTCATAAAGACGCTTATTTTTATAAAGGTCATTTTAAAGATAATCCAATTACACCTGGTGTTATTTTAACAGAAACTATGGCACAAATTGGTGTAGTTTGTTTGGGTATTTATTTGATAAAAGATGAAATTTTATTAAAGAAAGATTTACAAATTGGGTTGACTTCAAACCAAATAGATTTCTATCTCCCAGTTTTACCCAACGAAAAAGTAACCGTAATTTCTGAAAAAATGTATTTTAGATTCAACAAGCTAAAATGCAAAGTAGAAATGTTAAATTTCAAAGGCGAATTGGTTTGTAGAGGTGAAATTTCAGGAATGGTTATCGCAAAGTAACTAGTTATCCTTTGAGTGATTCTGATTTTTTTATCAGAATTGTATAGAGAATATATTTATAAGTAGATTCCTTTTAATTCGTGGAAATCTGTGAAATCTGTGTCAAAAATGAAAAAGTCCGTGTCAAAAAATAGAGTCGTTATAACAGGTTTAGGAGTAGTTGCCCCAAATGGAGTAGGACTAGCTGCTTTTTCTAAAGCCATTAAAACGGGTAAGTCAGGAATTACGTTTCATCAAGCATTAAAAGACAAAGGCTTTTCATGTTGTATAGGTGGAATTCCAGAAGTTTCTGAAGAAAAAAAGTTTGAATATTTATCACCTTTACAATTACGAGGTTTCAATTCAACTTCCATTTTATACGGATGTATGGCAGCAATAGATGCTTGGAAAGATGCCGGTTTTATGGTTGATGAACATTCGAAAACAGACTACAGTTCAGGGTTAATTTTCGGAACAGGAACATCAGGAATAGAGAAGTTTAGAGAATCTATTTACAAAATTGATAATCAAAAAGTAAGACGCTTAGGAAGCACATCTGTAGTGCAAACTATGGCAAGTGGTATTTCTGCATATTTAGGTGGAATTTTAGGTTTTGGGAACCAAGTTACCACAAATTCATCTGCATGTACAACAGGTACAGAAGCCATTTTACTAGGTTTTGAACGTATTAAATCTGGCAAAGCCAAAAGAATGTTGGTAGGCAGTTCAAGCGATAGTAGTTTATACACTTGGGGTGGTTTTGATGCGATGAGAGTGATGACATACAAGCATAATGAAACTCCAGAAAAAGGGTCTAGACCAATGAGTGCAACAGCATCTGGCTTTGTGCCAGGAAGTGGAGCAGGAGCTTTGGTTTTAGAATCTTTAGAAAGTGCTTTAGAAAGAAATGTAACGATTTATGCTGAGGTGTTAGGAGGAAATATAAATTCTGGAGGACAACGAAATGGAGGTACTTTAACGGCTCCGAATGCTGAAGCTGTGCAAAAATGCATTATAGATGCAGTTGTTGATGCAAAGATTAAACCCTCTAAAATTGATGTGATTAACGGGCATTTAACAGCAACTTCTAAAGATGCTTTAGAAATTGAAAATTGGACAAAAGCACTGCGTAGAAAGGGAGACGATTTTCCTTTTATCAATTCTTTAAAATCGCAAGTAGGGCATTGTTTAGCAGCTTCTGGAGCCATAGAATCTGTAGCTTCTGTATTACAAATTAAAGAACAATTTGTGTTTCCAAATATCAACTGTGAAGATGTACATCCAGAGATTTCTAAATTGATTGCTGTTCATAAAATTCCAACAAAAAGTGTAGAAACATACATTAACATTTTAGCAAAAGCAAGTTTTGGTTTTGGTGATGTAAATGCATGTGTTATCTTTAAAAAATATTCTAAAATTTGATAAAAAAGACCTCAAAGGTTTTTTAAAACCTGTGAGGTCTGAATAGAATTTAAATAAAATGACAAAACAAGAAATCATACAAAAATTAACCACAATTGTAAAACCTTATGTACAAAACGAAGAAGGTTTTAAAAACATCAATGAAAATACAGATTTTATCAAAGATTTAGAAATAAACTCTGCGAATTTAGTAGATATTATTTTAGATGTAGAGGATGAATTTGATATACAGATTGATAATGATTCTATGGAACAAATGCTTTCTGTAAAAGCTACTGTTGAAATTATTCAGACTAAAATGAGTGCTTAATGATTGGTAATGACATTGTAGATTTACAACTCGCAAAAAGTCAAAGCAATTGGCAACGAAAAGGTTTTTTAGCAAAACAATTTACAGTTTACGAACAAAAACAAATTTTAAATTCAGAAAACTCTTTTTTAAAAGTTTGGTTATTTTGGTCTATGAAAGAAGCTGCTTATAAATGTTATACTCAAAAGTTTCAAAAACGATTTTTTGCACCGTTAAAATTTTCATGTAAAATTGTAAATAATACATTAGGTATTGTAAAAGTTGAAACTCAAAAATATTATATAAATTATAGTATAACAGATGATTATGTATATTCTATAGCGCAAGAATATCAATATAAAAAAATGGTTTCTAATTTGTTTTTTATCAACAAAAATGAGCATCAATCTCAAAAAATAAATCAGAGATTATTAGCTTTTTTTGATAAAAAAACACAGCTTCAAAAAAATGGTTTAGGTATTCCATATTTATATCAACATGACATGAAATTACCAATTTTTATCTCTACCACGCACCACGGAAATTATGGTGCTTTTGTAATTTCTTACGTGTAGTTTAGAAATTTTTAATTTAACTTAAGGTTTCTCCATTTTAGTCGAAATAACATTCGTTTCAAAGACTAAAAATTATAATATATCAATAATCAGTGGTTTTTAAAGCGAACTCACGTTGATTAAGGATTTGTAGACCATAGAGAAGCGTTTTTAAGCATGGCTCTTCTTGGAAGTTTTAAGCCAGCGACTATTAATTCTGCAAAATCTTTTGGCTGTAGTACATTTTCAGAGCCTTTGGTTAACATCCCTAATTCAACTGTCATATCTGTTTCAATTGTACTTGGTGTTAGTGTATTTACTCTAATATTGTTTTTGCGTACTTCTTTCATTAAAGATTCAGACATCCCTATTACAGCAAATTTTGAAGCACAATATGCAGATATATTTGGGTTACCATTTAATCCTGCTGTAGATGAGATGTTAATAATATCGCCTTCGTTTTTATCTATTAAATGTGGTAAAACTTCTTTAGTTACATAATACATCCCCATTACGTTAGTTTGAATAATATTGCTCCATTGATCAACAGGCATATCGTTAAAAGAACCAATAGCAGCAATTCCTGCATTATTTACTAAAATATCTATACCCCCCAAGGTGTTTTTAATATTTGTAATATTGCTTTTTACTTCTTTGTAATTACCAACATCAAAAACTGCGTAAGTAGCTTTTACGCCAAGAGCTTCTATTTCTGTAACGGTTTCTTTTAATACACTTTCTGTTCTTCCTGTAATAGCTACATGAATTCCTTCTTTGGCAAAAGCAAGTGCAGTTGCTTTACCCAAACCTCTTCCACCTCCAGTTATAATTGCTGTTTTGTTGTTTAAATTTTCCATTTTTTTATTTTAATTATTTGTTGTCCAATAATCCATCACAAAAACATCGTCAATAATTGGCCCTACTTTTTTAACTAAATTTAAATGTGCCTTGTGAAAAAGATAAATTTCTCTGCCATGCTCATTATTAAAGGTTAAAGTAAAAGTATGTGTGAAACCTTTACTAGCTCCTTCAGTGCTATCGTTTATACCCCATTCAATATTTGCAATATCAGGAATTTTGTTTTTAAGATTTAAAAATGTTTGTACTGCTTCATCAATTTGAGCTTTGGTAGCTTCTGCTTTATACTTTAAGTTTACGATATGCCTTAACACTTTATCACCTCTTTTTATTTTAGGAGCAACAGTATAACTAACAATTTTTCCTAAATCAAACCTAAACGAACCCGCTATTAAAAAGTTTTTGTCTTTAATTTTATGAGATCTTAAGCCATAATAGATAGAAAAACCTGTTTCTAAATAATTGATTGGACTAAGAATACCTTGAGCGTTTAGGTGAAGTAGCTGAATGCTAGCATCATCTCTTGTGCCTACAGCTAGTATTGCTTGGTTTTGATCTGTTGATACAACTTCTATACGTGTTTGCCCTTGTAACTTTGTAGTTTTATCGTCTTTTAGAACATAATGAGGAACTAAAGCCCCTTTTTTATTTACTTTAAAAACACTAACGCCATCACCATGGTATACAAAATTAGGTCTTTTTATAAATCCACTTCTTTTGTAATATTTATGGTGCCTATGTCCTACAATAATATAATTATTGTTGTTCAAGGTTACCCCAGTTACAGGGTAGGTACCTGTTAAATATCTATCAGTAGTATTATCGCTAATGTTGTTAATATTTTTGAATTTGCCATTTTCATAAACTCTAAAACTGCTTATTCCGTTGTCTTGAAAACCACCTGTGTATAGATAGGTTTTTCCTTTTATTTTATGAGAGTACATGCCTATAATTCCGTCTGTATGTATAGTTTCATTATCCTTCATAGACTGTACATGAGTAAGTTTTCCATCGTTTTGTATTTTGAAACTACTCAACCCAGGGGTTTCTTCTAAACCACCAATAAAAAGGTAAGATGCTTTTTTCATGTGAATTACTTGTAAAGTAATTGCAGTACCTAAATGTGTTTTATCTGTATCTTCAACTAAGGCAACACGTTTTAAAGATCCGTTATTTAATATTTTAAATGTTTCAATAACGTTACCATATTTGTTAGCTACAAAAAGAAAATCTGTGCCATTAATATGATCGGCAACCATTCCTCTTGCAGGCCCTTTTTGCATATGAAGTTCATGATTACTTATAGGTGTAAGAATGCCATCTTCACTCAAACTATAAACATCTATATTACCAATTCCACCTGCGTAAACATAATGAAAACCGTCTTTGTTATAAGTTGTAACAGAAACAGTATTCTTGCCAGATATGTTTTTGAAGTCTTTTCTATAAAGCATTAAATCATTTGTAACTTGCGAGAAAGTTATTTGAGATATTATTAATACGCTAAATAGAATGATATTTTTTATTCGATTCATAAATTTTAAATTTAAGTAATTAGTCTACTATAGCTTTTGCTCCACTAATAGCAATTTGTCTGTCTTGTTCTATAGTTCCTCCGCTAACACCTATAGCACCAATAATTTTACCCTCTTTATTTTTAATAGGAAAACCTCCTGGAAAGGTAACTAGTCCGTTATTAGTAAGTTCAATATTATAAATGATGCCTCCTGGTTGGGTTAATTCTCCTAATTTTCCAGTATCAATATTAAAGTATCTTGCCGTTTTTGCCTTTTTTATAGCCACATCAATACTACCTAGAAAAGATTCATCCATTCTTATAAAAGCTTTTAAGTTAGCCCCTGCATCAACTACAGCAATATTTACCAATACTTCACTTTCAACGGCTTTTTCTTTTGCTGCTAAAACAGCTTTCAAAGCCTCTTCATGAGAAATATCGTTTGTTATTTGTGCATAACTTAGGTTAGATAGTAATAACAAGCTAGCAAAGTAATAAATTTTAAAATGTTTTAAAGCGTTCATTTTTCTATTTTTTCTTGAACCACAAAAATTGCAAACAGATTCGAGAAAAATGTTGAACAAGTTCAACTTCAAGAAAAAATTAAAATAAATTCTGTTTTTTAATTTTACTTAAAAATTCATGACGAATGCCAAGATAGCCTGCTATTTGTTTATCGGTTACTTTGGATGCGATATTGGGGTATTTTTCAATAAAGTGATTATATCTTTCTTTAGCCGTAAATGAATGATTGTTTATTAAGCGTCTCTGCCATGAAACAAGTGCTTTTTGAGACATAATTCTAAAAAGTTTTTCAACCTTTGGCAATGTGTCATATAAGGCCATTTTATCTTGTTTATCGATTAATAATACTGTGCTATCTTCTAAGGCTTGAATATTTAAATTAGAAGGTGTTTGGTTCATAAAGCTATCAATATCCATAAGCCACCAATCTTTAGCTGCAAAATATAAAGTGTTTTCTTTACCTTTTACATCTATATTAAAAATTCTAAAACAGCCCTCTAACACAAAGCCTTCAAACTTGCAAATTTTACCTTGAGTTAACAGAAAGTCTTTTTTTTTAATAGACTTCGTATAAAACGATTTACAGAATTCTTCTATTTCTGTTTTAGAAAATGCTACATTTTTAGATATGTTTCTTACTAATAAATCGTTAATCATCTATTATTATTCTAATGGTTTTATTAAAAATATGTCTGATAAAAAGGCAAACCTAATATTATATTTTTTAATTGAAACGTCACCAAAAATACATTTTATTATAAAATTTAATATGCATATTTTTTGGGTTTAACACAGAGCTCTATAAAGAATTTATGTTGAAAAATTTTAATGTTAAATTCGATTTTAATTTCGTGTATTCTAAAAGAGAAAAAATAGTCACTCAATTTTTACTGCTTTTTGACAAAAAAAACCTCAATACTCAAAGCTATTTATTTTGAAAGTTTTTTGTAATTATAAATAGACAGAATTGGATAACATATGGTTTAAAGCAAAGAAAGTTGCTACCTCATGCTTAAAGCTTTTTATAAAGTTGCCTTATGTGTTGCTTTAAATTTTTGCCTATACTTAGAAGGTGTTGTTTTGTTGAATTTTAAAAACTGCCTGTGAAAAAAAGACAATGATTCGTAACCACAGGTAAAACAAATTTCGGTAACAGACCAATCTGTATCGATTAATAATTTACTGGCAACTTGAATGCGATACTCATTCAAAAAAGTAAAAAAAGGTCTATTCATCATTTTACTGAAAAAACGAGAAAATGATTGTTCAGACATATTTATAAGTTTAGAAACATCTTTTAAGTAAATTTTTTTTTGATAATTTTTATCTACAAATTGATGAATAATACGCATTCTAGTAGTGTATTCGTTAGGCAAATCATCTATAAAACTTCTTTCAGAAATAAAACTATATTCCATTTTAGATAAGTTTACGAGTATCTTTTGTAGATTTAAATAGAGACTTGTATCGTCTAATAAAATCATTTTTTTTATTTCTGGTAGTATTTTTATAACATCATCTTTTTTAAAAATAACGCCCTTACTAGCATCTTTTAACAATTTAAAAAGACTTTCTAATTCTGGTACTCTTGAAAAAATTCCTTTATTCCATTGAATTACAATAGACGAAGAATTTCCTTCCTTATCAGAATCATTTTTCCAACAATGAGGTAAATTAGAGCGCAATAACACTAATTCACCTTCTTCATAAGGGCCAACAAAGTTGCCAATAAACTTAGTTCCACTGCTTTTTTCTATATAAGTAAGTTCGTGCTGTGGATGAAAATGCCAAGGGGTATCAAAATTTTTAGCAGAAAACCGAAAAGCTAATATTGACTTTCTGTCTGTTAGAGGAACTTTTTCAAAAAATGCATCCATAGACCTTATTTTAACGTGAAAAGCTAAATATATAAATTATAGTAACATAATAGTGTAGTAAATTGCAAAAAAAGAGGATAGGATACTTCTACAAATACGAAATCTTTGCGTAAACCTAGATCTAATCGATATCAAATTAAATTGGTGAATTATGAAAATAAGTGAATTTCCAGATCCTTTTAAAAAAGAAAGAGAAGAAAAAGGGTACGATTCTATAAACGATCAAAACGATCCTGCAATGGTAATTTTAGGACATAAAAATGTTCGTAAATGTGCACATCAGTGGCAAACTTTTCAATCGGGTGCAAAACCTGGTAGAATTGTAATTCCATCCGAAGTAAATATTAGAGATACCAGACAAATTCCTTTTGAGGTAGATCCGCCAGAACATAAATCTTACAGAAACCTTTTAGAAGATTGGTTTAAAAGACCTTTGCAAGAAGATTATAAAAATAAATTAACGGCACAAATAGAAAGTATTGTAGATGAAGTTTTAAATAAAGACACAATAGAAGTTGTGGGCGATTTTTCTTTACCTCTACAATCTAGAGCTTTAACTTTATTATTAAACATACCATATGCTGAAGCAGATTTATGGATTTCTTGGGGTACACATGTTTTTAGAAGCGACGATTCTGCTTTAGATGCAAACAAAGCCAATATTTTATACAATTATATAGATGCTAAAATAGACGATGCTATAGCAAACCCAAGTGATAGTTTATATTCTGTGCTTTTAAATTCTGAAATTGATGGTAGAAAACTTACAAAAGAAGAAGTAAAAGGAGTTATCATTTTAACCTTTGCAGGGGGTAGAGATACTGTAATTAATGCTGTTACCAACTCTATTGCGTACTTTTCAGAACACCCTAATTCGTTAAAAGCATTAAAAGAAAATCCAGCAATGATTAATAATGCTGTTGAAGAATTGGTGCGTTATTTTACGCCTCTTACACAGATGGGTAGAGTTGCCACCAAAGACACTCAAGTTTGCGAACACGCAGTAAAAGCAGATAGCAGAATTGCCTTAAACTGGGCATCTGCAAACAGAGACGAACGTGTTTTCGAAAATCCGAACGAAGTTGTTTTAGACAGAAAAGTAAATCCGCATGTAAGCTTTGGTTTTGGTACACACAATTGTTTAGGAGCTACACATGCGCGTCAAATTTTAAGAATATTACTTGCTACTTTATCAGAAAAAGTAACCGAAATAAAAATAGTAGCAGCAAAAGAAAACATTGAAGATTTAGGCAAGTTTAAAAGAAAAGTGGGTTTCGATTCACTAAAAGTACAATTTAAAAAATAACAAAAATGGCAAAAATTACATTTATAACTTCAGACAGTGAAACAGTAACTCTAGAAGCAACTTCTGGTTCTGTAATGGAATTAGCAGTAAACAATAACATTAAAGGAATTGATGGCGATTGTGGAGGCGTTTGCTCTTGCGCAACTTGCCACGTTCACGTAGCTCCAGAAGATTTTAATAAAACTGGTGCACCTAACGAAATGGAAAACGACATGTTAGAATTCGATGATTTAACAAACGAATACAGTCGTCTTTCTTGTCAATTACAAGTTAGCGAAGAATTAGACGGAATTGTTTTAAAAGTGGCTAAATAATTTTTGTTGATGTTAGAAACTGCAAATAAAATTTGTGTAGTAATTGGTGCTAGCCACGCAGGTGTAAACTTTGCTTTTAATTTAAGAAAAGAAGGTTGGCAAGGAGAAATTATTTTGTTTGATATCGATAAAAACACACCTTATCACAGACCTCCTTTATCTAAATCGTATATTATTAATGGCGATTTAAATAGCAATCTTTTAAAGCCAATTGAAGCTTACCAAAAAGAAAACATCACTTTACAATTGGGTAAAAAAGTTACCAATATCAATAGAGATTTGAATAGCATTTCTATCGAAAAAGAAGCTAATCAAAAATATGATAAATTAGTTATTGCAACTGGTGCAAGTCCTTTAATTCCAAATATTAGAGGAATTAATGAAGCACACAATTTATTTGCAATGCGAACTGCTGCTGATGCTATAAATATTAAAAATGCTTTAGAAACATCAACAGAAAAAAGAGTAGTAATTATTGGTGGTGGTTATATTGGTTTAGAAACAGCAGCTTCATTAAAAAAAATAGGGGCTTCTGTAACCGTTTTAGAAAGAGAATCTAGAGTTTTAGAAAGAGTAACAGCACCTTTATTGTCTGAGTATTTTATGGATTTACATCAAGAAAACGAGGTAAATATTCGTACACATAAAAATGTAATTTCTATAAAAAATGAAGGCAATTATAACACTGTTTTTTGTGATGATAACACTCATTTTGAAGCAGATCTTGTAATTGTTGGAGTTGGTATTCGTATAAATACGGAGTTAGCGCAAAAAGCTGATTTAACCATAGAAAACGGAATTAAAGTAAACGAATTTACACAAACAAACGATGCAAACATCTATGCAATTGGCGATTGTACTTTACATTACAACCCTCATTATAATAAATATATTCGTTTAGAATCTGTACAGAATGCCGTAGATCAAAGTAAAATTGCTGCTGCATCAATTTGTGGTAAAGACATTATTTATGATACAATTCCTTGGTTTTGGTCAGATCAATATGATGTTAAATTGCAAATGGTAGGCTTATCAAATGGTTATAATGAAGTGCTATTAAGAAAAGAGGAAACAGAAAACGCCTGTTTTTCTATTTGGTATTTTAAAAATGATGAATTATTAGCAGTAGATGCCA
>CBFIFR010000057.1:0-14198 GCA_965661915.1 Polaribacter sp.
TATAGAATCGCAGAAATAAAAATTAAAATGTATACAATTCCAGAAAAACTTCTTTTAAGAAGGTTGCGCATATTATAAATCTTCTAAGAGCAGCAAATATAAGTTTTTTGAGTTATTGTTTCCGTAGTTTAAAAAATTATCATCATTTTTAATAATGGTGTAATTTTTAATAGAAGATATATTTGTGGGTAAAGTATTTTTACTGTTAGTTTTGATTCCTGTTAAACCTTGACCTGTATCTTTAACCAACTGACTTGTAGTGGCAAAGACTATAAAATTTACTGGAAATTCTTTTAAAGGTGTACTATGCAGTTGATTTGAAGAAAATAAAATATTGCCTTTATCTGCAATCAAATGTTCGCAACTCGTAAAAATAGGCGTTTTATCTGTGTAATTATTTACAGATTTGATGTCGCTTTCATTGAGTAATACTGCTAATTTTTGATCTAATAAATGAATTTCTTTCCAGTTATTCTCTGCAATTATTTTCTTTAAATTTACAATTACTTCTTCATCATTTTCACAATACAAAAACTTCCCCCCTTTATCTACAAAATTATGTACAAAAAGGTCGTCAAGAGATAAATTTACTTCCTGCTTTTGAATGTACTCATCTTCTTTTACTGGTTTATTAAAAAGTTTTTTAAAAAAATTCATGTAAATCTACTCTTCAGAAACCTTGTCTACTGATGGAATATCTTCTTCTTTAACAACTTTAACCTCTTCTTCTATTTCAGATTCGAATGGTCTTTCACCAAAAATTTTCATCAAATCGTCTTTAAATATTACTTCTTTTTCCAATAAAAGTTCTGCTAAAACTGTTAACTTTTCTTTATTATTTGATAATAAATTTACAGCACGTTGGTATTGAATTTCTATCATTTTAGAAATCTCTTTATCGATTTTTTTACCAGTTTCTTCACTGTAAGGCTTTACAAAAGCATCATTACCTGAAGAATCGTAATAGGTAATATTACCAACTTCATCATTTAAACCATATACTGTAACCATAGCTCTTGCTTGTTTGGTTACTTTCTCTAAATCGCTTAATGCTCCTGTAGAAATCTTATCAAAAATAATTTTTTCTGCAGCTCTACCTCCTAAAGTAGCACACATTTCATCTAACATTTGCTCTGTTTGAACAATTAAACGTTCTGCAGGCAAATACCAAGCCGCTCCTAAAGATTGTCCTCTTGGAACTATGGTAACTTTTACCAAAGGTGCTGCATGCTCTAACATCCAACTTACAGTGGCATGACCAGCTTCATGAAAAGCAATAACTTTTTTCTCTTTTGGTGTTATTACTTTCTTTTTCTTTTCTAAACCTCCTACAATTCTATCAACAGCATCTAAGAAATCTTGATGATGAATTGATTTTTTACTTGTTCTCGCTGCAATTAAGGCTGCTTCATTACACATATTTGCAATATCTGCACCAGAAAAACCTGGCGTTTGCTGTGCTAAAAACTCAACATTTACATCATCAGCTATTTTTAAAGGTTTAATATGTACTTCAAAAATTTCTTGTCTTTCTCTAATATCTGGTAAATCCACATAAATTTGACGGTCAAAACGTCCTGCACGCATTAAAGCTTTATCTAAAACGTCTGCTCTATTTGTTGCAGCAATAACAATCACATTTGTATCTGTACCAAAACCATCCATTTCTGTTAACAGCTGATTTAAGGTGTTTTCTCTTTCATCATTTCCACCAGTCATACTATTTTTTCCACGAGCTCTACCAATGGCATCAATTTCATCAATAAAAATGATAGATGGTGATTTTTGTGCTGCTTGTTTAAACAAATCACGCACTCTAGATGCACCAACACCTACAAACATTTCTACAAAATCTGAACCTGATAGCGAGAAAAAAGGAACACCTGCTTCACCTGCAACTGCTTTTGCCAACAAAGTTTTACCTGTTCCTGGAGGGCCTACTAATAAAGCTCCTTTTGGTATTTTACCCCCTAATGAAGTGTACTTTTCTGGACTTTTTAAGAAATCTACAATTTCTTGAACCTCTTCTTTTGCACCTTCTAAACCTGCAACGTTTTCAAATGTCGTTTTTACTTTGGTATCTTTATCAAATAGTTTTGCTTTAGATTTACCAATACTAAATATTTGGCCACCTGCTCCAGAGCCTCCTCCTGCTCCAGACATTCTTCTCATAAAAAATAACCAAATAGCTATTAAGATGATGAAGGGTAAGAAACCAAGAATTGCATCAAAAATACTAGTTCTTTCTCTGTTATCAATATCTACTATTAAATCGTTTTTTTCTTTTGCTTCTTCTATACTTTGCTCAAAAGTTCTTAAATCACCAAAATTATATTCATACACAGCAGAACCTGGTCTGTAAAATGTTGATGATGTAAATTTTTTATGCTTTGATTTTTTTAAGGCATCTTGTGTTAAATAAATTTGTGCAATATCTTTATTTAAGATTACAATTTCTTTAATATCGTTATCTTTTAAGATTTCATCAAATTTATTTTTAGAAATACTTTTTGATGCTAAGTCTCCACTACTAAAAAACTGAACTGCAATAATTGCAATTAAAACTGCCCCATAAATCCAATAAGCATTGAACTTAAATTTAGGGATGTTTGGTTTGTTATCTTTATTTGAATCACTCATGTGTTATATATCAATAGGTTAAACAGGATTAATTTCGGTGATTTTTGCATCACCCCAAAGGCTTTCTATGTCATAAAATTCTCTAACATGCTTTTGGAAAATATGTACTACAACATTGACGTAGTCCATTAAAACCCATTCAGAGTTGGTTTGTCCTTCTATATGCCAAGGTTTGTCTTTAATTTCTTTACTTACTACTTTTTGTACTGAACCAGAAATAGCGTTTACCTGTGTATTTGAAGTACCTGAACAGATTATAAAATAATCACAGACTGTGTTTTCTATTTCTCGTAAATCTAGGAGCTGAATATCTTCTCCCTTTACATTATCAATTCCTTTAATAATTACAGCGATTAATTCGTCTGTGCTTACTTGCTTTTTTGTCATTAACGTATTCTCTAATTTGGGTGCAAAGTTATTGTTTTTTTGCGAGTTTTTTACGTAATTTTGAACTACTTTACACATTATTTAACACTTGAAAATAATCAAACTTAATGCCATTGATTCTACCAGTTCTTTTTTGAAAGAATTGTCTAAGCATTCTACTATAGAAAATTACACTGTTGTTGTTGCAAATACACAAAGCAAAGGGCGTGGTCAACAAACCAACACTTGGGTTTCAGAACCTTACAAAAACCTTACCATGAGTGTATTTGTTACTGATTTAGACTTAAAAATAAACTATCAAAAATACTTGAATTTTGCAGTTAGCTTGGCTGTTTTTGACCTTCTTAAATATCAAAACATTTCAGGTTTAGCCATTAAATGGCCAAACGACATTATGGCAGTACATCAAAAGATATGTGGCATTTTGATAGAAAACATTATTAAAAACCATAAAATTAAATCTTCTATTATTGGTATTGGTTTAAATGTAAACCAAATAGACTTTCCTGATTTTTTAAGGCTGGCAACCTCTTTAAAGTTGATGACCAATAAACACTATAACATTGATGCTTTGCTAAAAGAATTTTTGAGCCATCTAAAAAAAAGGATTGCACTTTTACAAAGCAGAGCATATCATCAATTGGAAACGGATTATTTACAGGTATTGTACAAAAAAAATAGCCCAACTATGTTTAAAGATAGTCAGGCACATTTATTTATGGGTAAAATAATCGGAATTTCTACTTCTGGAAATCTTTTAATTGAATTGGAAAATGAAACCGTAAAAGAATTTGGAATTAAAGAAGTCTCTTTAGCTTAAATAGTTTCTAAATTGTCTGTTAACGTTTCAATAAAACTGGTTAATGGTTTTTTTACCATCATTGCCATCATTGCATTAAAATTACCATTAAAATCTAATTGTACTTCAGACGAATCTTCGTCTATGGCAATAATATCTGCCACCAATTGAAAATCTAATTTACTACTTGCTGCACCTAAGGTTACGTTAGAATATTCGGTTTTTTCTTTTAAAACTAATCTAATCTCTGGCATTCCTTTTAATCCGAAAATAAATGAGTCTCCATCTACTTCAAATTTTTGAATAGATGTTGGCATTAACTGTTCAAAATTCTTTAAGTCAGACAAAAACTCAAACATTTCTTTTTGAGATTTATCTACTACTACTCTATTGCCTTTTATGTTCATTATTTAGTTCATTTTTATTAATTCCATTGGCTTGGGTTAGCTCTCCAATCTTGTAAAGTAAGCAATTCTTTTTTAGAAATATAATTGCTATCTAAAGCTTGCTCTAATAAGTTTTCGTAATTACTTAAGGTAGCTAAATTTATATTTTTTTCTTTAAAATTTGTTTTAGCCACATCAAACCCATAAGAGAAAATAGCTACCATTCCTTTAACCACAGCACCTGCTTCTTTTAAGGCAGCAACCGCATTTAAACTACTATTACCTGTGCTTATTAAATCTTCGATAACCACTACATTTTGCCCAGGCTCTAAATGGCCTTCTATTTGGTTTTTTCTACCATGTTTTTTAGGTTCTGGCCTAACATAAATAAATGGTACGCCCAATTCTTGAGCTACTAATATACCAATAGCAATAGCGCCAGTTGCTACACCAGCAATTACATCTGGTTTGCCATACTCTAATTCAGCAATTTTTGCGATTTCTTCTTTTAGAAAAACGCGAACTGGTGGGTAAGACAATGTTATTCTATTATCGCAATAAATTGGAGATTTCCATCCAGACGCCCACTGAAAAGGCTTACTAGGACTCAGTTTAATTGCTTTTATTTGTAATAAAAGTTCAGCTGTTTTTTTTGCAGTATCTTTGTTCATAATCATAAGACAAATGTATAAAGTTTTTGTAAATGATAATCCAATTATTATCACATCTTCATTAAAAAATGAAAATAATTATCCTATTTACCTTTTTAGCAACATCACTTTTGAAGAAATATTACATGTTATAAAAGATACTGCCATTCATGGAATTCAACTATATTCAACTGACTTAAAGAAAGATTGGATAAGTTTTACACAACATTTAACCGTAATTTCTGCTGCAGGAGGTTTGGTTACAAATACCAAAAACGAACTACTTTTTATTTATAGAAATGGCGTTTGGGATTTACCGAAAGGTAAAATTGAAAAAGGAGAATCGATTGAAACAGCAGCCATTCGTGAAGTGGAAGAAGAATGTGGTATTTTTAACCTTAAACTGGGTAAACAACTCGTAACAACCTATCATATTTACAACCAAAATGGCTTAAACTTAAAAGAAACGCATTGGTTTTTGATGACTTCTGATTACAATGGAGCGTTAATTCCTCAACTAGAGGAAGGAATTACAGAGGTTTGCTTTAAAAATGATGTAGAGACTAAAAATGCGTTACAAAATACGTATGCCAACATTAAAATAGTGTACGATACTTACAAAGAACTATAGTTTTCTCAAAAAACCTTCTATCTTTGCGCACTTAAATTTTGAATACGTCATGAATACCTTTTTGAAAAAAATAACACCAAATGCCAAAGATGATGTTTTAGCAGGCATAACCGTTTCTTTAGCCATGATTCCTGAAGTAGTTGCCTTTGCTTTTGTGGCACAAATAGATCCTTTAATGGCACTTTCTGGAGCTTTTATCATCGGTTTAATTACGGCTATTTTTGGAGGTAGACCTGGATTAATTTCGGGTGCTGCTGGTGCAGTTGCTGTTATTTTTGTACACATGATTGCTGAAGGACATACCAAAGGCATGCTATTAGATCAACCAATAGAAAATATGGGCTTTTTCTATTTAATGGCCTGTGTTGTTTTAATGGGGATTATTCAAATTTTTGCGGGTGTGTTTAAATTAGGAAAATTTGTACGTTTAATTCCGCATTCTGTTATGATGGGTTTCGTAAACGGATTATCTATCGTAATTTTTATAGCACAAGTAAAAATGTTTTCGCACAAATCATTGTCGGTTTCTGATGAAGGTGTAAATGAATACAAAAGTACTTTTATGCAAGGCACTGAGTTGTATACCATGCTTGGATTGGTTTTATTAACGATGGCCATTATTTGGTTGTTGCCAAAAATCACTAAAAAATTACCTGCTGCCTTAACTGCTATTTTAGTAACTTCTTTACTAGTAATTGGGTTTAATATCGATACAACAACTGTAGGTTCTTACATTATTGAAGGAGGAGGAACTGGTTTAAAAGGTGAATTTCCCACTCCAAATTTAGAATTATGGCAAAATTTACCTTTTAATTTAGATACACTTCAATTTATTGCATTACCTGCGTTTTTAGCTGCTTCTGTTGGATTAATTGAAACCTTAATGACTATGAATTTGGTAGATGAATTAACAGAAACCAGAGGTAATGGAAATAAAGAATGTATTGCACAGGGTTCTGGAAATATAATTTCGGGCTTATTTGGTGGCACAGGTGGTTGTGGAATGATTGGCCAAACTGTTATTAATATTAATGCTGGTGGTAGAGGACGTTTATCTGGAGTAATGATGGCTGTAACCCTTTTAACCTTTATTCTTTTTGCTGATAAATATATAGAAATGGTGCCTATTGCAGCTTTAGTTGGGGTAATGTTTATGATGGTTATCGAAACCTTTGCTTGGTCTAGTTTTAGAATTTTAAAGAAAATACCAAAATCGGATGCTTTTGTACTTATTATAGTTTCTTTAGTTACCGTTTTTGTAGATTTAGCTGTTGCTGTATTTACAGGGGTTATAATTTCTGCCTTGGTTTTTGCTTGGGAAAATGCGAAAAAAATTAGAGCAAGAAAACGCTATAAAGAAGACGGAACTAAAATTTACGAAATATGGGGTCCTTTATTTTTTGGAAGTATTTCTGTTTTTAATGAAAAGTTTGATGTAAAAAACGATCCAGATGTTGTGGAGATTGACTTTGTAGAGGCCCGTATTTCTGATCATTCTGCTATTGAAGCTATTTTTGCTTTGGTTGAAAAATACCAAGCTGCCAATAAAAAAATAACCTTAAAACATTTAAGCGAAGATTGTAAAGTACTGCTATATAAAGCAAACCCAATTTTTAAAGACATCATTATCGAAGATATTGATGACCCTCGATATCACTTAGCTGCTAACCCAGAACAATTTCCTAAACCTTTGAAGGAGTATAAGTTTTAATAGCTGTTTTAAAATTCCACATTTTTTATCTGTGAGCTATTTTTAAACAAAAAAATAGCTTAAATTTGTAACCAATGTATAAGGTTGTTTAATATGGTTACAAAAGAGTATTATTCTTTAAATGAAGTTTCTCAAATTCTCGGTAAAAGCAAAGAAACACTAAGAAGATGGGACAGAGATGGTAAATTTACAGCTGCAAGAGAACCTATTAGTGAATATAGAATTTACAAAAAAGAGCAAGTTAATACTTTATTAAAACAACTGTCTATCAATTATGAAGATACAGTTGATAATTCAGTTGAACCTATTAAAGATTTTAAAGTTTTAGAGTTGTTTGCAGGTGCAGGAGGCTTAGCAATTGGTTTGGAGAAAGCAGGTATTAAATGTGTTGCTTTAAACGAAATTGATAAATGGGCTTGTAATACACTTAGAGAAAACAGACCTAACTGGAATGTACTTGAAGGCGATATTAAAACTTTTAAATTCGAAAAATACAAAAATAAAGTTGATATTGTTACAGGAGGTTTTCCTTGCCAAGCTTTTAGTTATGCAGGAAAAAAACTAGGTTTAGACGATGCAAGAGGTACTTTGTTTTATGAATTTGCTAGAGTTGTAAAAGAAGTAAATCCACCAATTTGTATAGGAGAAAACGTTAAAGGTTTATTGTCTCATGAAAAAGGAAAAACTTTAGAAGGGATGATTTCAATTTTAGATGAAATTGGATATAATGTAGTTCCTGTGAAAGTTTTAAAAGCGATAAATTATAAAGTTCCACAAAAAAGAGAACGCTTAATTTTAGTAGGAGTTCGTAAAGATATTGATGTAAAGTATAGTTATCCAAAACCTCACTATAAAATATACAATTTAATTGATGCTCTTAGAAAAGGAGAACTTTATAATTCTGATGTTCCAAAATCTGAAGGGTCAAAATATCCAGAGCATAAAAAAAAGGTTTTAGAACTTGTACCTCAAAAAGGTTATTGGAGAAATCTACCTGTAGACATTCAGAAAGAATATATGGGAAAAAGTTTTTATCTAGGAGGTGGAAAAACAGGAATTGCAAGAAGAATTGGTTGGGACGAACCAAGCCTAACGCTTACCTGTAGCCCTGCACAAAAACAAACTGAAAGATGCCACCCAGAAGAAACTAGACCTTTTACTGTTCGTGAGTATGCAAGAATTCAAACTTTTCCTGATGATTGGAAATTTTCTGGATCTATTTCTCAACAGTATAAACAAATTGGTAATGCTGTTCCTTGTAATTTAGGTCAAGAAATAGGTTATTCTATCATTAAATTTTTAAATGCTTATTATTCTAATTTATCAAAACCTAAATAGTAACTATAATTTTCAAAAGTAATTTCGTCTAAAATACTTCTTTTAGATTTTTTTGATCCTTTAGAAATTTCTTCTAGAGCAGAATTACTATGAACATTCTCACTTTCTTGTTTACTTAGGTAATCTGAGATAGCTTTAGGCAAAATTTGATATAGATTAAAAAAGGCATTTTCTTCTCCAGAAATTAATTCATAGAACTTATCACCAGAAATCTTATAAACTCTGCTATGACTATATTCCTTACCATTAATTTCTCCAAACCATTTTTCGTTAAAACTAGATTTCGCAAAAATTTGAACCCAATAACATTTGGCATTTTTATAGGTATCTGCATAATTAGCTAATTTTTGAAAAAGGCTTTCTGCAGAGCTACTATTCATAGTATTATGTTTATTTTTAATATCAGCAAATAAAGTATCATCTTCTGCTTTAATATCAAAACCACTCAATTTTCCCATTTCAAAACCTTTAATACCACCCAATATTTCTTCGTGAAAAGTCCCAATTGAATTATTTATAGATTTATCTATTTGACGATTTATTTCAGTTTTTATTAAAGTTTCTTCATCTAAATTATTGAACTTAGAATCGAAAGTTAATTTAATGGTATCAATCTTATTTTTATAAAACTTCTTCTTAGACACATTTTCCTTTGCTTTCATATAAGACTTATGCAAATTCTCTATGCAATTAAACAAATGTTCATCAGTAATGTAACTTAAATATTTATTATTCATTTTCTTTTTTTATTTTACAATTATTTATTAAACACTAAACCGTTCTAACATTAACTAATAGGTAAACCTCCAACACACTTTCTCTTGTAGTAAAAAATGCATAAAAAGTAAACTGAATTTTCGCTAATTTCAAAACAAAATACAAACAGGTTTTGGCGCAGGAATTTCTGATACAAAAGTTAGTTTTCCTGTATCAGAATTTCTTTTAAAAGAGATCATATTATTGGTATCTTGATTGGCAACCAATAGAAATTTATCATCTGGAGTTAAAGCAAAATTCCTCGGACTTTCTCCTTTTACAGATTCATAGCCTACTAAAGATAATTTTCCGTTTTCTGGATTAACTTTATAAATTACAATAGAATTGTGCCCACGATTAGAGGCATACACAAATTTACCATCTTTAGAAATATGAATATCTGCTGCTTTAGAAAATGAAGTAAAATCATCAGGAATCATAGAAATTGATGCATCTATTTCATAAAAATCATTCTTTTCTTTTACTAAAGAAACTGTGTTATTTAGTTCGTTTAAAACGTAAATCCATTTATAATTCGGGTGAAAAGTTAAATGTCTTGGCCCAGCACCATCTGCCATATTTAATTTACTTGGTTTTGCTAAAACCAACTTGTTTTCTTTTTTATCAATCGTAGAAAACCATAATTCGTTGGTTCCTAAATCTACAGAAATGATTTCTTTTTTTGTTGGATGAAACCAAGCAGAATGTGCGTGTGGTTTTCTTTGCCTGCTTGTAGTTCCTTTACCTGTATGCAGTTGCACGTTTAATAATTCTGATAATTTACCAGATTTATCTGCTTGCAATAAACCTACACTTCCACCTCCATAATTTGCGGTCAAAATATAATTCTCATCATTTACAGCTACAAAACAAGGCCCTGCTCCACCAGATTCTGAACTACTAATTTGCCTTAAATTATCTTTTTCAATTTTATAAGATTTTACAAATCCTTTGCCTTTTTCAGCAGTTTCTGCAACTGCAAAAAGGGTTGTATTGTCTTTAGATTTTGTTAAAAAAGTTGGGTTTTTAGTTACTGCAACCAATTCAATTTTAGATAAAAAACCTTTATCATCAATTTTAGTTTTGTAAATCCCTTTACTCTCACCATCTGTATACGTACCAATGTAAAATTCTGTAGCTTTTTGCGTTTTCATTTCTGATGATTTACAACCAATTATCAAACTTAATATTGATACTATTACAATGTTTTTCATAACTATCTTACTTTAAAAACTGGTAAACGTAAATGTGCTTTTTCGTAATGTGGTGAATTTTTATAAATGAAATTCAATTGCATTCTTGAGTTCTTTGCAAAAGCTTCATCATTCTTTAATTTCTCTTCAAATTCTTTTTTTAAGGATGGATTTTCTACTAATAATTTTTCTGCAACATCTTCAAAAACATAGGCAGAATATCCTTCTTTTTGTTGTAAAATGGTATCGAAAAAGTTCCAATTAAAAAAAGAGTCTGTAGCTTCTGCTTCTAGCGTTTCTAATAAATAACGAACTCCTTTTTGATGGGTATCAATATAAATATCACCTTTTAAAAATTTAATATTTTTTGTAGATGCAGAAATTGTGGTATTATAATGCAGGTAATGCCCTTCATAAGGAGAGGTTCTACTTTTATAGTCTTTAATATGATTTACCTCGACCTCTAAAATCGTATCATTTTTAAAACGTGTAAACTCAATTTTATTATTCTTTAATCTTTCAACAACTTTATGCCAACCTTGAGGCAAAATATAAGCCTCAGGAATTTCGATTTCTTTGGTTATTTTAAACTCATCAAAATACTTGGTTTCTTTTACAAAAGGTTTTGTTTTATCATAAAATAACCTTTTCCCATTGGTAACTTTACTCTCCATAATTTCACCTTCGTAACCTTTAAAATCTAAAGTTCTAAATTTCTCTCTATCTACTTTAAAATGAATTGGATATGTTTTTTTCTCTAATATTTCTGATGTTGCTTTGGCACGCAAATCTTTAATTTTTTCTGAATTACTTTCAGTAAAATCAAAAGCAGCAAGCATTAACTCATAAGTTTGTTCAACTCTAATTTTATAAGGTTTTAGCATGTGCGTTTCTACCATTAAACCTAAAGTATGAAACAAGGTTGTATACCCTGTGGAATATCTTGGCGAATCGAAAAATTGCGAAAAACCGGTTTCTGGAGTTGTGCCCCAAACATTTACATAAGGTGTAATATCAATGCCTTTATTCTCTAAAGAAGTTTCTAATGCTGGACGCATTTTACCCTGTAAAAAAACACCTAAACTATTACCTAATTTGTTATGTTGTGTAAATAAATGTGTAATTGCATATTGATAATCTGCACCATTACTTACGTGATTATCTATAAAAACATCAGGATTTACAGTATGAAAAATCTCTGCAAAAGCGGCTGCATTTTTTGTATCTTGTTTTATAAAATCTCTATTTAAATCGTAATTTCTGGCATTTCCTCTGAAACCATATGCAACTGGCCCATTTTGATTGGCTCTTGTATGCGAATTTCTATTTAAAGAACCACCAACATTATACACAGGTATTACACAAATAATTGAATTTTGGTATTTTTTCTGCAAAGAATCGTTCTTTACAATGTCTCTTAGCAATAGCATTGAAGCGTCAATTCCATCAGATTCTCCTGGATGAATTCCGTTATTAATTAGAATTCTATTTTTTGGTGAGTTTTTAATTTCATCAACATTATAAACACCTTCTTTATTATACACCACCAAATGTAAAGGTTCACCTGAATCTGTTTGCCCAAATGAAAACAACGAAATTTCGTCATAAACTTCAGACAAATCTGTGTAATACGAAATTACGTCTTTATATTCTGGAGTTTCAGTTCCTTTTGAAGTTTCAAAAAATGTGGTAAAATCTTTATTTTCTTTGGATGAATTATCACAAGAAAAAATTAATAAGAATAGTGATAAAACAGGTAAAATTGATTTTTTCATTTTATATTTTGTTAAAATGTCGACAATAAGATCAACACTAATTATGAGATTTCTCCACAAGGTCGAAATGACAAATCGAAGAGGAAAGCATTCTTATTTAATTTTTATTTTACTCTAACAGCTTCAGGAACTAAACCTGTATAATCTCCACCATTTCTAATGACGTCTCTAACTATTGATGAAGAAATAAAACTTTTACCAGATGATGTTAATAAGAAAACAGTTTCTATTTCTGATAATTTTCTGTTGGTATGTGCAATGGCTTTTTCAAACTCAAAATCCGCAGGATTTCTTAATCCTCTTAAAATAAAATTTGCATTTATTTCTCTACAAAAATTAACAGTTAAACCTTTATAGGTTACAACCTTTATTTTTGGTTCTTGCTTAAAAGTTTCTTCGATAAACTGTTTACGTTCCTCTAAAGAAAACATATATTTTTTATCTGCATTAATACCAATTGCGATAATTAATTCATCAAAAACGGTTACACCTCTTTGAATAATATCTACGTGCCCCAATGTTAGCGGATCAAATGATCCTGGAAAAATTGCTTTTTTCATATTTTTGTTTTTTAAACTTGAATTGAATCAAGATGTTTTTGAAACAAGAAACAAGACAAAATCTGCTAAGTTTATTGTTTCCTGTTTCCCAAAATCTACATTTTTCACTTTTGAGAATCTAACCTGTCTATAAAATTTGATATTTTCTGTTGTAACCTTTGAATTCTGATTTCAAAATTGACAAAATTATCATTAGAAATAAAATTTAGATTCTTACAAATTATCAATTGGGTTTCCCATTCAAAAGCAGAACCCAAACTATGCTCTAAAAAGGTTATAAAATGTTTATTTGTTCTTTTACTCGTCCCTTCTGAAATATTTGACGGAATAGAAACTGCACATCTATTTAATTGACTTACTAAACCAAACTTCTCGAAATCTGGCAATGTTGATGTAAATTTATAATTTAACGTAACTAACTCTATGGCTTCTTGCCAAATTTGTAATTTCTTAAAATTGTGTCTTTTCATAGCTTTTAGATGTTTTAATTTCTGAAACAATATACTAGGTTTATCCTGTTTCTTGTTTCAAAAATATCTTGCCTCTATTTACAAGCACTCATTATTGCATTCTCAAACAATTCTTTTAACGAAATCCCTGCTTCTTTAGCTTGTTGTGGTAAAATGCTTTCTTCTGTCATTCCTGGTACTGTGTTGATTTCTAAAAAATGAGGTTCACCATCAACAAAAATATATTCAGATCTAGAAAAACCCCTCATATTTAAAGCTTTGTACACTTTTTTTGCAACTTCTTCTACCCTACTTTTTTCTTCGGATGAAATTCTGGCAGGCGTAATTTCTTGAGATTTACCTTCGTATTTTGCTTCATAATCAAAGAAATCATTTTCTGATACAATCTCAGTAATTGGCAAAACTTTAATTTCATTTTTATAATCAATAACTCCAACTGAAACTTCTGTTCCGTTTAAAAAAGATTCAATTAAAATTGAGCTATCTTCTTTATAGGCAACTTCAATTCCCTTTAAAATTTCTTCTTTATCATAAGCTTTAGAAATTCCGTAGCTAGAGCCAGCATTATTAGGTTTTATAAAACAAGGCAAACCAACTTTTGCAATAATTGCATCAGTATTTATAACATCACCTTTATTTAAATATACAGAAATTGCGGTTTTAATTCCGTATTCTTTAACCACACTCAAACAATCTCTTTTATTAAAAGTTAATGCCATTTGGTAAAAAGGAGCTGATGTATGTGGAATGTTTAACAACTCTAAATAGCTTAAAAGCATTCCGTTTTCTCCAGGACTTCCGTGAATTGCATTAAAAGCACAACTAAACGTAATGGTTTCATCAGCTAAAACAAAAGAAAAATCGTTTTTATTGATTATATATTCTTTGTTATTATCATCTAA
>CBFIFR010000058.1:0-14190 GCA_965661915.1 Polaribacter sp.
ATAACGGAATTGATAATTTTACAGAATCTGCTTTAGGTTTTTATGTAGATTCAACTAGAACAGATTACAAAACTAATATAGATTTTATAATTTCTGGAAATCGATTGATTGAAGAAAATGGTCAATACAAAGAAAAGCCCTATAAAATTCGAAAAATTAAAGAAGTAAACGTTTATACAGATTACTCATTTACCAAAAAAGGAGAAGTTATTAAAGACACTTTAATTAATAAAGGCATTAAGTTTCTGGCTCATGATAAAGTAAAATATAATACTAAATATTTATCGCAATCTTTATTTTTAAAGCCTAACGATATTTATAAAGATACCTTAATCAATTTAACAAGAAAACATTTAAAATCTTTACAGAATTTTAAATCTACCAATATTAATTTTTCTTTGATTGATGGTTCTGATGATGAGCTGAAAATGGATATTTTGCTATCTCCTTTAGAAAAATACACACTAGGTTTAGAGACAGAATTAACACACTCTAATATCAGAAACATTGGAACTTCAGCAAAATTTTCTCTCACAAACAGAAATACATTTAAAGGTACAGAGTTGTTAAAGTTATCGTTTTTAGGTTCTTGGTTCAATTCAAACACTGGCCCTGGTTGGGAAATTGGAGCTGATGCTTCTGTTGAAATTCCAAGATTTGTAGCTCCTTTTGGCTTAAGCAAACTTGTTCCTAAAGAAATGTCTCCGAGAACTTACTTTTCTTTAGGTTCTAGCTTTCAAAAAAACATTGGTTTAGATAGGCAAACATTTACCTTTTTAACCGACTACAAATGGCAATTCAACCCTAAAAAAACAATTCAGTTAGAGGTATTAAATACCCAATACGTACAAAACCTAAATGTTAGTAGTTACTTTAATATATATAACTCAGAATATCAAAGCTTAAATCAGGTTGCTCAAGTTTTTGATAATTTCAATTATAATAATTCTAATAGAGAATTAGATTTGCCTAACGAAGCATTACGTTTTATGAATGCTGTTGCCAATGATCCTAATTTTAGAAACTCAAATCCAGAAGAATTTAATAACACTTTAAATATTTTAGATCGCTACAATATCATTACATCAGATTTCTTAATTCCAACAATTGCATACACCTATACCTATAATGGTCAGCTAGATTTTAGAGATAACGACTTTTCTTTTTTTAGAGTAAGACTTGCCAATTCTGGAAACATTTTAGGACTATTATCAAATAAAACAAACACTAAAAACAAAAAAACATTTTTAGAAATTCCACTAGCACAATATTTTAAAACAGATATTGAATATAAAAAGTTTTGGACAATTGGTTCAGGGAATTCAGTTTTTGGTTTTCGTTCATCTATAGGTGCAATTTTTACGTATGATAATTCTGATATTCCGTTTACAAAAAGTTATTTTGCAGGAGGTTCTAATGATATAAGAGCTTGGCAAACTTATGAATTAGGTCCTGGGAGTAGAAATACGGGTTTAGAATTTAATATTGGTAGCTTTAAGTTTTTAACTAGTGCTGAATATCGTTTTGATGTGGTAAGCATGCTTAAAGGCGCATTATTTATTGACGCAGGAAATATATGGGATATTTCTAGTTCTGATTTTGTAGAAGAAGATGCAAAATTTACAGGATTATCATCATTAAAAAATATTGCTGTAGGGTCTGGTATTGGTGCAAGACTCGATTTTAACTTTCTAATTGTGCGTTTAGATGTTGGTTTTAAAACCTACGAACCTTATTTAGATGGCAACAAATGGTTTAGAAACTACAATTTTAATAGTGCTGTATATAATATAGGTATCAACTACCCATTTTAACAAGATAACGTTTTCGTTATTTTATAAGCTCTCTTTACTGTTAAAACTACATTTTTTAGTATTTTTACATCTATTAATAATTATTAAAAATAAAAAAATGAGTCATAATATTAAACCTGGTGTAGCAACTGGAAAAGAAGTTCAAGAAATTTTTAATTACGCAAAAGAAAAAGGATTTGCTTTACCAGCTGTTAATGTAATTGGTTCTAATACAATAAATAGTGTTTTAGAAACTGCAAAAGAATTAAATTCTCCTGTAATTATTCAATTTTCAAACGGAGGAGCGCAGTTTAATGCTGGTAAAGGATTATCTAACGAAAATCAAAAAGCTGCTATTGCTGGTGGTGTAGCTGGTGCAAGACACGTAAATGAATTAGCTGTAGCTTATGGGGTACCTGTAATTTTACATACAGACCACTGTGCAAAGAAATTATTACCTTGGATAGACGGTTTATTAGACGCTTCAGAAAAACATTTTGCTGAAACTGGTAAGCCTCTTTATAGTTCTCATATGATTGATTTATCTGAAGAGCCTATTGAAGAAAATATGGAAATTTGTAAATCATACCTAGCTAGAATGAGCAAAATGGGTATGACTTTAGAAATTGAGTTAGGTATTACTGGTGGTGAAGAAGATGGTGTAGATAATTCTGATGTTGATGCTTCTAAATTATATACACAACCAGAAGAAGTAGCATATGCTTACGAAGAGTTATTAAAAGTTTCTCCTCAATTTACAATTGCAGCAGCATTTGGTAATGTACACGGAGTTTACAAACCCGGTAACGTAAAATTAACACCAAAAATCTTAAAGAATTCTCAAGAGTTTATCACTAAAAAATATGGTGTAGAAGAAAATCATATCGATTTTGTATTTCATGGTGGTTCTGGTTCTACGTTAGAAGAAATTAGAGAAGCTATAGGCTATGGTGTTATTAAAATGAATATTGATACTGATTTACAATTTGCTTTTACAGAAGGTATTCGTGATTATATGCAAGGTAAAGCAGATTATTTAGCAACTCAGATTGGTAATCCTGATGGAGCAGACCAACCCAACAAAAAGTATTACGATCCAAGAAAATGGTTACGTTTAGGAGAAGAAACTTTTAAAGCACGTTTAAAACAAGCGTTTGCAGATTTAAATAATGTTGATACCTTATAATATTATAAATAAGAATAAAAAAAAGCATTTTGATAAATTTCAAAATGCTTTTTTTTTGTTTGCAACATATACTTCATAAAAAATCTTTTACATTTGTAATCCGTTTCTTTTACTGAAAACGGAAAAAATAATTTTAAAACAAACATATATAATGAGCGCTTGGTTTAAAAGAACAGATAAAGGAATTCAAACTGCTACAGAAGATAAAAAAGACACACCTAAAGGTCTTTGGTACAAAACACCCAGTGGTAAAATTATAGATACAGAAGAACTTAAGAAAAATTTATATGTTAGTCCAGAAGATGGATACCATGTAAGAATTGGTAGTAAAGAGTATTTCGAGTTATTTTTTGACGAAAACAAATTTGAAGAATTGAACGAAAAACTCACCTCTAAAGATCCTTTAAAATTTGAAGACACTAAAAAGTACCCTGAAAGATTAAAAGCAGCTCAAGATAAAACCAATTTAAAAGATGCTGTAAGAACAGCTGTTGGTAAATCTTTAGGCAAAGATTTGGTAATTGCTGCTATGGATTTTGCCTTTATTGGTGGTTCTATGGGGTCTGTGGTAGGTGAAAAAATTGCCAGAGCAATTAATTACTCTATAGAAAACAAGATTCCGTTTTTGATGATTTCTAAATCTGGAGGTGCAAGAATGATGGAAGCCTCACTTTCTTTAATGCAGTTGGTAAAAACATCAGCAAAATTAGCGCAGTTGGCAGAAGCTAAAATTCCTTATATTTCTTTGTGTACAGACCCAACAACTGGTGGCACAACAGCTTCTTATGCTATGTTAGGTGATATTAATATTGCAGAGCCTAATGCTTTAATTGCATTTGCAGGCCCTAGAGTTGTAAAAGACACTACTGGTAAAGAACTGCCAGAAGGTTTTCAAAGATCTGAATTTGTTTTAGAACATGGATTTTTAGATGCCATTTATGAACGTAAAAAACTTAAGAAACAAATTAACTTGTATATAGATTTAATTCAGAATTTGCCAATTAGATCAGAAGTAAAAGCTTAGAAAATCAAAACTTTACAAGTTATACAAAACCAATAAAAGTAACTCTTTTATTGGTTTTCTTTTAAAAAATAATTCTATATTTGCAGCTGCAAAGCAAACAGCTATGCAATACATAAAAATCATTTAAATAATATTGGCATGTACTTAACTAAAGAAATTAAAGAAGGCATCTTCGAAAAACACGGTAAAGGAAAGAATGATACTGGTTCTTCAGAAGGTCAAATTGCGTTATTTACGCACAGAATCAACCACCTAACAGGACACTTAAAACAAAATCGTAAAGATTTTAATACAGAACGTTCTTTAGTAAGAATGGTAGGTAAACGTAGAAGTCTATTAGACTATTTAAAGAAAACAGATATTACAAGATATCGTGCAATTATTAAAGAATTAGGAATTAGAAAATAATTCTCATCAAAAAAAGAGGCTCTATAAACGTGCCTCTTTTTCATTTTTACAAAGTATTTCATTCTGTCTAACAATCAGAATCAAAATAATAGGTTAAGATTAATTAACTCTTATTCTTGTTAAAGCAAGAAAAAAAATCAAAAGAACTAACAATCCTTTTGAATTTCCATTGGAAAAACACACAACCATTTATACTGAACTTGTTTCAGTATTACAACACAACAACAAAATTTATTAATTAAAATTTAGAATTCATTTTATGATTCCAAAAGTATTTAGAGAGGTCATAGACCTTGGTGATGGAAGAACCATCTCATTAGAAACCGGTAAATTAGCAAAACAAGCTCACGGTTCAGTTGTTGTTCAATCAGGTAAATGTATGTTATTGTGTACAGTAGTATCAAATTATCATCAAGCTGATGTAGATTTTTTACCATTAACTGTAGATTATAGAGAAAAATTTGCTGCTGCAGGACGTTATCCTGGAGGTTTCTTTAAAAGAGAAGCAAGACCAAGTGATGGTGAAGTATTAACCATGCGTTTAGTAGACCGTGTTTTACGTCCATTATTCCCAAAAGATTATCACTCAGAAACTCAAGTTATGATTCAGATGATGTCTCATGATGATGATGTTATGCCAGATGCAATGGCTGGTTTAGCTGCTTCTGCTGCGATTCAGTTGTCAGATTTACCTTTCGAGTGCCCAATCTCTGAAGTAAGAGTAGCAAGGGTAAATGGCGAATTTGTAATAAACCCTACAAGAACTCAATTAGGTGAAGCCGATATTGATATGATGGTTGGTGCTTCTGCAGATTCTGTAATGATGGTAGAAGGTGAAATGGATGAATGTTCTGAAGAAGAAATGGCTGAAGCAATCAAAATTGCACATGAAGCTATTAAGGTACAATGTGCTGCACAAGTTGCTTTAGCAGAAGCTTTCGGAAAGAAAGAAATTCGTGAATACGAACCAGCAGTAGAAAATGAAGAGTTAGAAGCTAAAATAAAAGAATTAGTGTACGATAAAACGTATGCAATTGCAAAAGCAGGTTCTGCTAAACACGAAAGAAGTGCTGCATTTAGCGAAATTAAAGAAGAAGTTACCAACGCTTTCACTGAAGAAGAGCAAGCTGAGTATGGTAAACTAATTGGAAAATACGTTGCAAAAGCACAAAAAACTGCAATTCGTGATTTAACTTTACAAGAAGGTTTACGTTTAGATGGTCGTAAAACTACAGATATAAGACCAATTTGGTGTGAGGTAGATTATTTACCATCTACACATGGTTCATCAATATTTACAAGAGGTGAAACACAAGCATTGGCTACTGTAACTCTAGGTACTTCAAGAGAGGCTAATCAAATAGATATGCCGTCTTTTGAAGGCGAAGAAACATTCTATTTACACTATAACTTCCCTCCTTTTTCAACTGGAGAAGCAAGACCTATTAGAGGAACGTCAAGAAGAGAAGTTGGGCATGGAAATTTAGCACAAAGAGCATTAAAAGGAATGATTCCTGCTGATTGTCCTTATACAGTAAGAGTTGTTTCTGAAGTTTTAGAATCTAATGGTTCTTCTTCTATGGCAACAGTTTGTTCAGGTACAATGGCATTAATGGATGCTGGTGTACAGTTAAAGAAACCTGTTTCTGGTATTGCTATGGGATTAATTTCTGATGGCGAAAACTATGCTGTTTTATCTGATATTTTAGGTGATGAAGATCACTTAGGTGATATGGACTTTAAGGTAACTGGTACTGCAGATGGTATTACAGCTTGCCAAATGGATATTAAAATCAAAGGATTAAGTTACGAGATTTTAGTCAAAGCTTTAAAACAAGCAAGAGATGGTCGTTTGCACATTTTATCTAAATTAACGGATACAATAGAAAGTCCAAATTCAGATGTAAAAGCACACGCTCCAAAAATGATTACCAGACGTATTCCTAATGATATGATTGGTGCATTTATTGGACCAGGAGGAAAACATATACAAGAATTACAAAAAGAAACAGGAACTACAATTGTAATTACTGAAGATGCTGAAACAGAAGAAGGCATCATAGAAATTTTAGGAACGAAACCTGAAGGTATTGAGCAAGTAATTGCAAGAATTGAATCGATGTTGTTTAAGCCAGAAGTTGGTAGCGTTTACGAAGTTAAAGTAATTAAAATGTTAGATTTTGGTGCTGTTGTAGAATATACAGAAGCTCCAGGAAATGAAGTTTTATTGCACGTAAGTGAGTTGGCTTGGGAACGTACTGACAATGTTTCTGATGTTGTAAACATGGGTGATGTTTTAGATGTAAAATACTTTGGATTAGATCCAAGAACTCGCAAAGAGAAAGTATCTCGTAAAGCTATTTTACCAAAACCAGAAGGGTATGTTGCAAGACCACCAAGAGATAACAATCGTAGTAGAGACAATAATAGAGGTAGAGACAACAGAGGTAGAGATAATCGTGGACGTGATAACAGACGTGATGATCGCAGACCAAGACAGGATAAAAAAGAGGATTAAGTGAGTATTGAACTTGTTTCAATATCTTAATCAGAATGTTTATAAATCGCCAATTAAATTTGGCGATTTTTTTATGCTTTTTTGTTTCTTTGTAAAACAAATAAACCTCTCAAGTTTTAATACCTGTGAGGTTTTTTAAACTCGTTTTTGAAAAATCAAACCAACACATATCTCTCACTAGGCACAAATCAAGGTAATAAACTTGACCATTTGCAGAACGCAATTCATAAAATTACAGATGAAATTGGTACTGTTTTAAAAATTTCGTCTGTTTACAAAACTGCTTCTTGGGGTTTTGATAGTGACGATTTTTTAAATATCTGCATACAAGTTGTTACAAATCATACACCACAAAAATTGCTTGAAATTTTACTGAAGATTGAGTCTGAATTGGGTAGAAAAAGAAGAGAAACACAAGGTTATGCTGACAGAAATATCGATATTGATATTTTATTTTATAATGATGAAATTATCTCTTCTAAAACATTAACAGTACCCCACCCAAAAATGTTGGAACGTAAATTTGTACTAGTTCCCTTAGCTGAAATTGCTAATACTTTGATTCATCCACTTGAAAAAAAAACGATAGGTATTTGTTTACAAAATTGTACTGATAATTCAGAAATTAGTAGGATTGATGAAAAACTAAAAAGACCAATTCCGCTTTCAGAGAAATTCAATTATATTGCTATTGAAGGTAATATTGGTGCAGGAAAAACATCTTTAGCTAATATGATGGCTAATGATTTTAACACCAAATTGGTCTTAGAGCGTTTTGCTGACAACCCTTTTTTACCAAAATTTTATATTGATAAAGAGCGCTATGCGTTTCCTTTAGAAATGAGTTTTTTAGCTGATCGTTATCAGCAGCTCTCTGATGATTTAGCACAATTAGACTTGTTTAAAAACTTTGTAATTTCTGATTACTATATTTTTAAATCGTTAATTTTTGCGCAAATTACTTTACAAAAAGAGGAATACAAATTGTACAGAAAAATGTTCGATTTGATGTATAAAGAAATTACGAAACCAGATTTGTATGTATATTTATATCAAAATACAGAACGCCTTTTAGAGAACATCAAAAAAAGAGGTAGAGCTTATGAACAAAATATTGAGGCTAATTATTTACAGAAAATTCATGATGGCTACAAAAGTTTTATAAGTACCCAACAAAACTTAAATACGTTAATTGTTGATGTATCAGAAATGGATTTTGTAAATAATGTAGAAGATTATCAATCAATTATTCATCAAATAAAAAAGGCTTAAAAAACTACTTTTTTAACTCTAATTTATCTGCAAAATATTCACAAAAATCGCGCATGGTGGCACTCATTTTAGTATCGTCTGTAGCTCTTTCAAAAGTATCTGCCATAGAAACTAATGTTTGATGGTAGAATTGTTTCATTTCATCAACAGGCATATCTTTTGTCCACAAATCCATACGTAAAGTATCTTTTTGTTTATGATCCCAAACAGAAATCATTACTGCTTTTGAAGCTTCATTATCAATTCCACCATCTTTTGCAGACCAAGAAATTGCTTCTGGAACCTTATTTTCATCTAAACCTATGTTAAATTTTACTTCAGAATTATGTTTAACAGCCATTACTTTTTGGGTTTATATTTCGATTTGCTGAAGATTTCATCTTCATCTGTTTTTAATAATTCTTGCAAAGATACATCATTATGTTTCATATATGCCCTAACTATTTGCCAACCTAACCATACCCCAATTCTGCCTGGCGATAAATTATCTTGCTCCATATAAAATTTAGAATAGGGTGCAATTTCTAAAAAACGTTTATTCAATTCTGTAGCTGTACTAAATAGTAACTTTTTATCGATAAAATACATCCAAATTTGTTCTTCATTAGCAACTGCCCAATTTAATTTTTCTAGGGTATACCCAATCTTTTCTTGATCTGACAAGGTTGGCAAATACCTATCTAATACATACATTTTTTTTCCTTCATAAATCATCTTATCAATAAACCTTCTTTTATTTGTAGGTAAAAATTGTTTATCAACAATAGCCTCTGCAACATCTACTATTAAATGATTTTTGGTATTATTTTGTTTGATATACTTGGGAAAATCTCCATAAAATGGATGATCTTCGCCTAAATACACATCTAATGAAACGAGCAGTAAACTATCCGCATAAATTACTCTACTTTCATAATCTATATTTGTTAAAATGGTAACCACATTAGGAGCTACAAACTTAGGGTTATAATATGTAACATGTTTAAAAAGTGATGTAAGCTGATTTTCTTGGTCTGAAAAATCTTTATATTTTTTCTGAGTTTCAACAAATAATTTTTGTTCGTCGGTATCATTTATTTTTGCTAAAGACAAACTATCTGTAAACTCTTTTGGAAATAAATAAGGATATTTTTTCTTTACTTTAGGTAAAGTTTGTTGATTCGCATTGTAAAAATCAACATCATACCTTTTTGTAGAAAAATCAACTTTTATTTTAGAAACATCTATTTTAGGCTGTTTTTTATCAATACATGAAAAAAACAGACATAAAACCATTAATACTACAAAAAAAAATCTCATATTCTTCGTATCTTAGTAACTCCAATTAAGAACGATAAAAATACTAAAATAGTTTATTAATGAATACCGAAAAAGTAGCTGAATATATTATAAATTGGTTAAAAGACTATGCAACCAATGCTAAAGTAAAAGGATTTGTAGTTGGAGTTTCTGGAGGAATTGATTCTGCACTAACCTCTACTTTATGTGCTAAAACTGGCTTACCAACTTTGTGTGCAGAAATGCCTATTCATCAAGCACCAAGTCAAGTTTCTAGAGCAGAAGAACACATTAAACAATTAAAAGAACGGTTTGATAATGTTTCTGAAGTTCGGGTAGACTTAACCAATACTTTTGAAGATTTTAAAAGCGCTGTACCTTCAGACAACAACGAAGAAAAAGTAAATTTAACTTTAGGAAATACAAGAGCACGTTTACGAATGACTACTTTATACTATTTGGCTGGTATTCACAGTGCTTTGGTAGCTGGTACAGGAAATAAAGTTGAAGATTTTGGTGTTGGTTTTTACACAAAATATGGTGATGGTGGTGTTGATGTAAGCCCTATTGCAGATTTAATGAAATCTGAGGTTTATGAATTAGCAGCTTATTTAGGTGTACCAAATTCTATACAAGTTGCGCAACCCACTGATGGTTTGTGGGGTGATAATAGAACAGATGAGGATCAAATTGGTGCTTCTTATGACGAACTGGAATGGGCAATGCAAATGCAGGATACTGGTAAAACAGCAGACGATTTTTCTGGAAGAGAACAAGAAGTTTTTAAAATTTATATTCGATTAAATACAATCAATCAACATAAAATGCAACCTATACCTGTTTGTGAAATTCCAGCAGAAATTAAATAAATTGATTTTTACTAAAGGAAATAGTTAGCAATTATTTTATACATCAAAAAAAAACACCTTTAACTTTATTAAGTATAGGTGTTTTTTTTAGTTTTTGGTTAATCTTTATAAAAGATTTGCGGCAATCATCATTTTTTTAATTCTTTGTTGTGCTCTTCTTTTTGACCCCTTAGAAATCTCGAATGGAAGAGAAATAAACATCATGATGATTTTTAGAATTTGTAATAATTTTTTCATAATCTACCTTTTTTGATCTTTTTCTTGGGTCAAATGTACATAAAAAGATTTTAATCTGTCAAATTAATTTACAGGAAAAACCCTTTTTATTAAATTTTTTAAAAATACAAATATTTGAAAACCAGTTTTTTTACTATGTTTTACTAGTAAAATTTAGGATTATAAGGAATAAAATTTGTTACGAACACTTTGGCTTTTTATGAATTTAATAAATAAAATTGAAAAAATTGAAAATTTAATATCACTATATTAATCTAATACTTTTCTAAATTTGCTAAACTACCCTATTTAGTTTTTCAAAAAGTCTTATTTTTAAATCTGTATAGTTTTTAATTACTTCTAAATCTATATTTTTTGATGTATTTTCTGAAGCCTCTTTCATTAAATCAGTAATTTTTTCGCCTATTAAAATTCTTCTTAAATTAAAAATAGAATCGTTTACTGCCTTTTTTAGTACCTCTACAGCTTGGGTAACAAAAATATTTTTGCTTTCCCAATTACTCAATTGATGCTTTTCTTCATCCATTAATATAGAGGTAACCGTTTTTGCAATTTCAGTATTATTATGATGAATTAATTGTTCTATTTCAACTTTTTCAGATTGATTTAATTGATGAATAATTTCGGTATAAATTTCTTGAAAAATGGTATTTGAAAACTCAATTTCATCATCTTGTAGATGCAAATAAATTTCTGCAGAAACCGTATTTTGATATTTTCTAACCTCAATGGTTTCTTTACCATCTTCATCTACAGTAATAATTTCTTCAGAAAACTCTACTTCTTCATTACCAAATAACAATAAAATTCTAATAATTTCATTTTCTAAAATAGATAATTGATTTATTTTTTGAGACACAACATTTGTAGCCTTTACTACACCCATTTGCGCTTGTTCTTGCTCCAAAAAATATTCTGGTGGTGGCTGGTTGGGATCTTGTTGTGGTTGATTTTGACTTTTTTTTATTTTGCTTTTTTCTTGAATATTCTTTTTTAACAATTGTGCCAACTCACTAAATAAAACACGTTCTGAAATTTCCATAATTCTAGAACATTCTTGCACATACACTTCTCGCTGAATTGAATCTGGTATTTTAGAAATACTTGTTACAATATCTCTAATTACACTTGCTTTTTTTACAGGATCGTTATCTGAATCTTTTAAAAGAAGTGAAACTTTAAAGTTGATAAAATCTTGAGCTGAATTTTCTAAATACGCTTTTAGCTCGGTATCTGAATGTGCTTTTGCAAAACTATCAGGGTCTTCACCATCAGGAAATTGAACTACTTTTACATTCATTCCTTGCTCTAAAATTAAATCTATACCACGAATTGATGCTCTAATTCCTGCAGCGTCTCCATCAAATAGAACTGTGATATTTTTGGTTAACCTATTAATTAAACGAATTTGGTCTGATGTTAATGCAGTACCAGAAGAAGCTACCACATTTTCAACTCCAGATTGATGAAAAGAAATGACATCTGTATAGCCTTCTACTAAAAAACAATTGTCTTGTTTGGCAATTTCTTTTTTGGCTTGATAAATTCCATAAAGGATTTTACTCTTATGATAAATTTCACTTTCAGGCGAGTTTAAATACTTTGCAGCTTTTTTATCTGAAGTTAAAATTCGCCCACCAAAACCTAGAATTCTACCAGACATTGAGTGAATAGGAAACATAACTCTACCTTTAAAACGATCGAATTGTTTGTTTTCTTTAACAATAGTTAATCCTGTAGCTGCTAAATATTTAAGATCATACCCTTTATTTAAAGCTGCATTTGTAAAATTATCCCATTCATCAATACAATACCCTAAATCGAATTTTTTTATGGTTTCATCTCTAAAACCTCGTTCTTTAAAATAGCTAAGTCCTATTGCTTTACCTTTATTAGAATTTAGCATGTTGTCATGAAAGTAGTCTTTGGCAAAATTAGATACCAAAAACATACTCTCTCTCTCATTCATTTGTGCTTTTTCTTCAGATGTTTGCTCAGTTTCTTCAATTTCTATATTGTACTTTTTAGCCAACCATCTTAAAGCTTCTGGGTAGGTATAATGCTCATGTTCCATTAAAAAAGATATGGCATTACCACCTTTCCCAGTAGAAAAATCTTTCCAAATTTGTTTTACAGGTGATACCATAAAAGAGGGTGATTTTTCGTCTGCAAACGGACTTAATCCTTTAAAGTTACTTCCTGCTTTTTTGAGTTGAACAAATTCACCTATAACCTCTTCTACTCTCGCAGATTCAAAAACTCGGTCTATGGTACTTCTTGATATCATTATTTAGTTTATTGGAAAGTGCTGCAAAGATAAGAAAGAAGTAAACTTTATAAAAAAGAATCATTTCTCTAGTTTTTAAAAAAACGATTGGTTTACTTTTTAAACTTCATAGGCTGTTTTGCAAGATGCGTTAGGGATTGAATGGCATGTTTGAGCTCTTTTTTAAGTTGAATTCGATTGAATATCTTTTATTTAAAGTAAACTAACTATAAATTAAGATACATGTTACAATATAATTAACAAAAAAAAGCGAGTAATGAAAGCCCGTTAAAACGCCCAAATAAAATTATCTTGTAAATAACAACTCTCTATATTTGGTTAATGGCCATAAATTATCATCTACCATGGTTTCTAGTTTATCACAATGATATCGAATTTGTTCAAAAAACGGTTGAACTTTATTACAGTAGGCTTTTGCAGATTGCAAACCTTGTAACTTGTTTGCTTTTCTACGCTCATTAATCATTTTTAAGGTTAAGCCATTAATTTCTGTAATGTGATTAGATATTACCATAATTAATTCTATCTGTTCTTTTGCAATTGTTTTGTACTCTTCTCCAAAAATTTCTTTCAAATTCTTGCTGTTTTCTAACAATGTATTTTGGTAATTAATTGCAGTAGGCACAATATGATTTCTTGCCATATCTCCTAAAACGCGACTTTCAATTTGCAAACGCATTGTATATTCTTCTAAGCCTATTTCATAACGCGCTTGTAGCTCTACCTTATTCATTACTTTCATTTCTTGAAACAAGTCAATTGCTTCTTTAGAAACTTTTACTCCCAGAGCTTCAGGGGTTGTTTTATGATGACTTAAACCGCGTTTTTTGGCTTCCTTTTCCCAAACTTCTCCATAGCCATCACCTTCAAAACGAATATTTTTAGATGCTTTGATATATTCTCTTAAAACATTAAAAATTGCCTCATCTTTTTTAAGGTTTTTATCATCAATTAAAGCATCTACTTCTATTTTAAACTCTTTTAATTGCTTGGCTACAATAGTATTTAAGATGGTCATTGGCTTTGCACAATTTACCCAAGAACCCACTGCTCTAAACTCGAATTTATTACCAGTAAAAGCAAATGCAGAGGTTCTATTTCTATCTGTATTATCTAATAAAATTTCAGGAATTTTACCAATAATATTCAGTTTTAAATCTGTTTTTTCTTTAGGTGATAATTTTCCTTTGGTAACATTCTCTAACTCATCTAAAACTCTAGATAGCTGACTACCAATAAAAACCGAAATAATTGCAGGTGGTGCTTCATTTGCACCCAACCTATGATCATTACTTGCAGATGCTATTGAAGCTCTTAA
>CBFIFR010000059.1:0-13310 GCA_965661915.1 Polaribacter sp.
CTTTTTGAGAATGATAACCAAATCTGCTTGAAAAGTTTCCTAACACCCATCTTGGAGGTAAAGGTTGTTTCCCTGTTAAATTGGTGTAATTTTCTATGAGTTCTTGCCAAGTATCCCCAATAATAACTTGATAGATTTTACGTCCAGAAATGGTTTCGTATGTCAACGAATTGTTTTTTTTACTATCTAAATCTAAATAACCTACAGGTGCATTGTCAAAATGTAACATGTATTTTTTAGATGAAATCACTAAAGGAATTGTAAAATTCATTAATTCTGCATGCGTTTCATAACCATATTGTGCTCTGTTAAAAAGTGCCAAACGATTTCCACGTCTGTTCATACCTAAAGCCCTTGCTCCTGTTCCGTATAAAACTTCATCATCTGTTAAATTAAACTCTATTTTCTCTGTATTTTTTGCAACAATATTGCCTTTTACAGTTTCTAAAGGAATGTGTTTTGACTTGTAATAACCTTGTTTTTCTGAAGTGATAAGGTTATTATTTTTATCAGTATAAATAATTTGAAAAGGAGCTACTTTAATATTAATTGTAATTAATTTACTAGAAAAAGAAATAGTATTCCCAACATACTTATATGTCGTTTCTATCTTTTTAGCTTGTAAATTTGTGGTATGGCTATTTGATTTTCCTTTTTCATTTTCTCCTTTTGGCACAAAAGTGGTTTCAACAATAGCATCATTATAAAATTGAAAATGGTATTTACCATCGTTTGTAACTACCGTAAATATTCCGTTTTCTTCATTATGTGATTTGTAAATTCTATCTGAGTTCTGGGCACCTAAATAAGTTGAAATAAAAAAGAAGAAAAGAAGAAGTTGAAGTGTTTTCATAAAATGATTTTGTAAACATTACAGGTTTTAAAACTTTTGAGGTCTTAACTTATAAAAGAAATTATTTTTTTAGTAAAAAAGTTAACGGTATGTCCACTCTTTTTTGCCAAGACAATTCAGAGTGATTGGTTCCTTCGAAAAACAAATTTTTATAGTTGGTTGCTGTGTAACCTCCGTTTGTAAAAATGGAATCTACTTTTGGTGCATATTGTGGATAAAACGCATCTAAGGTTTTATTGCCATAATCGAAATACATTTTATGCGTTTTAGCATCTGGTAAATTTGATTCTAAATAACTAAAAATTGCTCCAGGAAGTTTGTTGTCTTTTTTAGGAGATGCACCTACCCAATGTGTAGAAACACAAGCTGCACCTGCAAAAATATTTGGGTATTCTGCAACTGCGTACATAGACATTAAGCCACCCATAGAAGAACCTGCTACAAATGTATTTTCTTTGTTCGTGTAAACTGAATATGTCACATCTATATAAGGTTTTAACTCGTTTACCAAAAATTTCAAATATTCATCGCCTTTTAAATTTGTGCTAAAATTTTTCTTTTCAGCTTCTTCATAAATCGCTTCTTTATCTTCTTTTGATAGATAATTCATCGCTTTTTCTGGAAACAAATCTTGCCAACGAATTGCAGGAATGTTATGAATACCCACCACAATAAAATCTTTAGTAATTCCTTCTTTCATTAATTTTGATGCAACCTCATCAATTTTCCACTCTTGTTTGTTCCAAGTGGTTGTTTCATCAAACAACATTTGACCATCATGCATGTACAACACTGCATATTTTTTTTCTGACGAATAATTTTCTGGTAACCAAACATCTACTGGTCTTGGAGTTATTAATTTTGATGGAAAACTATCTACTCGAATGATTTTACCAGCTGCTAACACGGCTTTTCCTAAAATATTTGCAGAAATATTGCTAAACTTATTTGATATGGTTTCTTGTTTTTGGGTTTTGCAAGAAATAATTAGTAAAACTGAAAATATAATTAGTGTTTTTTTCATAATAAGATTTATGATACCTTTCAGGTTTTGAAAACCTGAAAGGTCTTTTCTTAGTTAAGTTTTGTAGTTAAAATGATGCTTCCTTTTTCTTTTAATTCAATATCATCATTCCAAGTAAATTCTTCTCCTGTAACGATATTTTTTAGTTTTTTTCCTGTTAAACCAACTTCTGCATATCGCTTTAAATCGATTGTTATTGGTTTTTCATTTTTGTTGATGATGTGTACTACAGTTTCATCATTTTTTGTTCTGAATAAAAAATAGGTATTCATAAATGGTGCAAAATGAATTGTTTTTCCATCTTGAATTGCATCACTATTTTTACGATAATTCAAAACTTTATTTACAAAATTTTGCATTGATTTTTGATCATCAGACAAACCTAAACCCGTAAACGCATTTATTTTATCGCCTTTAAATCCGCCAGGAAAATCAGTTCTAATTAAACCATGATCTCCAGGTTTTGCAGTATCGTCCATTAAAATTTCTGTACCATAATACACTTGTGGAATTCTAGGCAACATCAATAGATAACCCAATGCCATTTTAGCTTTTGTAATATCTTCTTTTACTTCTGTAAACAATCTACTTTTATCGTGATTGTCTAAAAAAACCATAACATCTTTTGGTGATGCGTAATAAAAATCATTCGCTAAACCTTCGTATAATTTTACCAAACCTTTGTCCCAAGATTCTTCTTCATTAATTCCTTCAATAATGGCTTTTTGCATCGGAAAATCCATCGTAGATTTTAAATTAGATTGATATCCATCTTTATTTTTAGCTCCTTTTTGCCAGTATCCAACTAACAACGGATTGTAGCTCCACTCTTCTCCAACAATAGAAAAATTAGGGTATTCTTTCATAATAGCACCTGCCCAATTTGCCATAAAATCTTTATCAGGATATGGATAGGTATCTTGTCTAATTCCGCCTAAACCTAAAGTTTCTATCCACCAAATACTATTCTGAATGATGTATTTTGCTAAGAAAGGGTTTCTTTGATTTAAATCTGGCATAGTGGACACAAACCAACCTTGGTTATTTCCTTTTCTATCGATTTCTGATGCGTATACATCTTGATTTGTTGTTCTTCTATGATTTGAGTTAATATTTACATCATTACCCCAATTCTCAATATGGTCTTCGTAATTTTTTTGATGATTTACCCAATCTTCAAAAGGTAAATCTTTCATCCACCAGTGTTCTAAACCACAATGATTCGCAACCTGATCCATAATTAATTTCATTCCTTTTTCTCGTAATTTATCAGCTAAATTTTTATAGTCAGATAAATTTCCAAAACGAGGATCTACTTTGTAATAATCTGTAATTGCATAACCATGATACGAACCTTGGTACATATTATTTTCTAAAACAGGCGTTGGCCAAACAGTCGTAAAACCTAAATTTGAAATATAATCAATTTTACTTGTAATCCCCTTTAAATCACCTCCATGACGTTTGTAATCATCAGATCTATCTAAAGCAGTTTCGTTCATATTTGGGTTTACATCATTACTTTCATCTGCGTTTGCAAAACGATCTGGAGTTATTAAATAAATAGCATCAGAACTACTAAAACCAACATATTTATCTGCTGATTTCTCTCTAGATTTTAATTCGTAAGTATGCGTTTTGGTTGATTTATCATCAAAAGTAAATACAATATCAAACTTACCAGCTTGGGTAGCTGCATCTATTTTTAAATCGATAAATAAATAATTTGGACTTTTTGCTTTGTGCGTTTTTACTAGTGTAACACCTGAGTAAGAAATACTTGGAATTGCTTTACCAATTCCATTTTCTTTAACCAATAATTGCAGTGAAATATCTTTAAAACCAATAAACCAATTGGGTGGTTCTACTCTTTCTAAAGCAGTATTGGTTACTGGTTTTAAAGATTTTAAAACCTCCTTATCTGAATTTTGACAAGATAATATCATAAAAAATAACGAAAAAATAAAGAGGTTTTTTAAAGATTTCATGCTTTTTAAATTTATACAGTTACTAAGTTGTTAGGCGATACTGTTACCAAATCTCCATTTACAACAATGTTAAATTGCTCAGTGCCTTCTGTTTGAAAATGCGTACCTTTTTGAGTACAGTTTACAGTTAAAATTTGTCCTCTAAAATTAACTTTAAAAGAGTAAGACTGCCATCCTTTAGGGATTTTTGGGGCAAAAGAAAGTGTGTTTTCAACAACTCTCATTCCTCCAAAACCTTCTACTATACTCATCCAAGTTCCAGCCATAGAAGTGATGTGTAAACCTTCTTCCACTTCGTGATTATAATCGTCTAAATCTAAACGAGAAGTACGCAAATAAAATGCATAAGCCTGCTCCATTCTGTCTAATTTTGCAGCCTGAATACTATGCACACAGGGAGAAAGCGAACTTTCGTGAACTGTAAATGGTTCGTAAAAATCGAAATGACGCTCTAATTCTTCTGTTGAAAAATGATCTTCGAACATATAAAAACCTTGTAAGGTATCAGCTTGTTTTATATAGGGAGAACGTAAAATTCTATCCCAACTCCATTTTTGGTTGATAGGTCTTTGGCTTTTATCTAAATCTGCAACTGTAATTAATTCTTTATCTAAAAAACCATCTTGTTGTAAATAAATATTGTGTTCTTCAGAATACGGAAAATACATATTGTCTGCTACTTTTTTCCAAGAAGCCAATTCTTCACCTGTAATATTTACTTTTTCTTTAATTCTATTATAATCAGAAATATGGTCATTTTTTACAATATCAATATTTTCTAAAGCATATTCTATACACCATTTGGCAATATAATTGGTATAAAAATTATTGTTGATGTTATTTTCATACTCATTTGGCCCAGTAACACCCAACATTACATATTTGTTTTTGTCTGATGAAAAATTAACTCTTTGATGCCAAAAACGTGCAATACCAATTAAAACTTCTAAGCCTTTTTCTGGAATATAAGAGTAATCGTTTGTAAATCTGTGGTAGTTATAAATGGCAAAAGCGATTGCCCCATTTCTATGAATTTCTTCGAAAGTAATTTCCCATTCATTATGGCATTCTTCACCATTCATGGTAACCATTGGATACAATGCTGCTCCTTTTGTAAATCCTAATTTTGCAGCATTTTCAATTGCTTTATCTAAGTGATTAAATCTATATTCTAACAAACTTCTAGCTACAGATTGGTCTTTGGTTGCCATATAAAAAGGTATACAATACGCTTCTGTATCCCAATAAGTACTTCCTCCATATTTTTCACCAGTAAATCCTTTAGGACCAATATTTAAAGAAGCATCTGTGCCTAAATAGGTTTGGTTTAATTGAAAAATATTAAAACGAATTCCTTGTTGTGCTTTTACATCACCTTCAATCGTAATGTCTGACATGTGCCAAATTTGCGCCCAAGATTGTTTTTGTGTTTCTAACAAAGCATCAAAACCAAAACTTACAGCTTTGTCTAAAACATCTTTTGCTACAGCTACTAATTCGTTTTTATTGTGATTTCTATCTACAATATACCCACCAAATTTATGGATTGTAAACGTTTTATTTTTTTGGACTTCTTGTTGATATGAGCAAGATGCTGATTTTTCAGTTTTAGTGTTGTTGCAGTCTGTTAACACTTCTTTACCCTCTAAAAACAAACGAGATTGCATAAACGTACACGTATAAAAGTGTGTTTTCATGGTTCTTGCCTGTATAAACGATTGCTCTTTGTTTTGCGAAACTTCTAAAACATCCCAAAATTGATCATCCCAATTGGTATCCTCATTAGTAATACCTGCATCCAAATAAGGTGTATAGGTAATTTTAGCATCTGCATTTAAAGGTGTTACGTTGTAACTAATTGCACCAACCTCATCTAACTCTAAACTTAAAAAACGTTTCGTATCTACTTTAATTTTGATTCCGTTTTGTAAAACCGCTTCAAAACTTCGAGACAACCAACCTTCTTTCATGTTGAGCTCTCTTTTAAATTTTGAAACTTCTTTACAAGTATGTAAATCTAAGTCTTCATCATTTATTTGAACGTTTATACCAATCCAATTTGGTGCGTTTAGCACTTTTGCAAAATATTCTGGATACCCATTTTTCCACCATCCAACTCTTGTTTTATCAGGATAATAGACTCCTGCAATATAACTTCCTTGAAATGTGTCTCCTGTATATTTTTCTTCAAAATTTGCACGTTGTCCCATGGCTCCATTACCAATGCTAAACAAACTTTCTGAAGATTTTACCTTTGCTGCATCAAATCCTTCTTCGAGAATAGACCATGCATTTGGTTTTATATAATCTTGATTCATTTTTTTTTCTTTTGAGAGAAAAGAACAGAAAAGAAAGACAAGCTTAAAATAACTTAAAATTGTTTCTTTTTTCCTGTTGCTGCTTTCTTATTTTTCTATTAATTTTTGGATAAAATTGAGACTGATTTCTGTAAAATCTTTGAAGTTAAATTGTGCTTCAGAAAGTACATTTTCATCTCCAATACCAATACTTATCATATTTGCTGCATTAGCAGCTGCTACCCCTGCTACTGCATCTTCAAAAACCACACAATCACAAGCTTCTACTCCCAACTGTTTTGCAGCTAATAAAAATACTTCTGGATCTGGTTTTGCTTTGGTTACATTATTTCCATCTACAATTGTATCGAAATAAGACAATAAGCCTACCTTTTCTAAAATTGGTTGTGCGTTTTTACTTGCTGACCCTAAAGCTATAGGAACATTGTTTTCTTTTAAAAATGCTAATACTTTAGGGACATCTGGAAGAATTTCTGATTCATCCATTTTATTAATATACTCTAGATAATCTTCATTTTTGGTGATCATCCATGTATCAAATTGTTCTTGTGTGTACTCTATTTTTCCAATATCGTTGAGTAAAATGTCTAAACAACGTTTTCTACTAACGCCTTTAAACATTTCGTTTTGAGCTACCGTAAATTCGAAACCTAATTCTTTGGCTAGCTTTTTCCATGCTAAGTAATGATATTTTGCAGTATCTACAATAACACCATCTAAATCGAATATAAATCCTTTTTTCATTTATTGTTTTTAATTTTCTTCTTGATAACGAATTGCATTCTTATTTGTAATTAATAAGTTACATAAACCAGCAATCACTAAACTAATTCCTGCTATTGTCATGGCATTAATGGCCTCTTCACCTAATAAATTTGAAACATAATTGATACCTCCCAAAGCAGCTATAATCTGTGGTATAACAATAAACATATTAAATATGCCCATGATTACACCCATTTTCTTTGGGTCTACAGAACTGGAAAGCATAGCATATGGCATAGACAAAATACTACCCCAAGCAATTCCTATTAAAATAAAACAATATTTTAAACTTTCTGGAGAAGCTGTATTCATCAATAAAAAACCTGTACCACCTGCTATTAAAGAAAACATGTGAACATACTTTCTATTAATGTTTCTTTTAGAAGTATATAATGTTAGTAATAATGCAAAAGCCATTGATGACAAACCATAAATACCCATTGCTGATCCAACTAAATTAGAAGATTCTTGAAATTTGGTATTTGCAACCACAAAAGCATCCTTTTGTGTTAAATCTTGCATGTTATAATCTGTTTCTATTGGTGCTGGAGATTGGTATACGTGTTCAGTTAAAGCAGGATTTGCTAAACTCCACATCGTAAAAAAAGCGAACCAAGAGAAAAACTGAATAACCCCTAACTTTTTCATAGTCAAAGGCATACTTCCAATATTATTTAAAATATCAGGAATAAAGTTATTCTTTTTTGCTTTTTCTCGTTCAAACTCTTCCATGTCTTCAGGAGGATATTCATCCGTTGTAAAAACGGTGTAAAGAATACTAGCTAAAAATACGAATGCTCCAATAGCGAATGCTACTTTTACAGACATTGGTACAACTCCAGATTCAGCAGAGTTGCTAACTCCTAATTGAGAAACCATCCAAGGTAAATTACTAGCTACCCAAGTTCCAATACCAATAATTAATGTTTGTACTACAAAACCATAAGAGCGTTGAGATTTTGGTAATTTATCAGCTACCAGAGCTCTAAATGGTTCCATAGAAATATTTATAGAAGCGTCTAAAATCCATAAAAAACCAGCTGCAACCCACAAAGCAGGAGAGTTTGGAACTAAAAATAAAGCTACAGAGCTTAAAATTGCACCTACTAAAAAATAAGGTCTTCTTCTACCCCATTTAACACTCCAAGTTCTATCACTCATATAACCAATTATTGGTTGTACGACTAGACCTGTTAAAGGTGCAGCTATCCATAATAAAGGAATATCATCTTTACCTGCCCCTAATGTTTGAAAAATTCTTGACATAAATCCACCTTGAAGTGCGAATCCAAATTGTATTCCTAGAAACCCGAAACTCATGTTCCAGATTTGCCAAAAGCTTAACTTTTGTTTTTCCATTATCGAATATTTTTAATGAATATTACGATAAGTTTATTTGACTTATCAATTAATAAAGTGTGGAATGTAATTTATTGATAAATCTTAATATGGTAACAAAGATATATTTATTTTATGAATTTGATAAAAATCAACTAAAAAATCTACGACGACGGTTTCGTAAAATTGAAAAAAGTAGTTAAAAGTTACGACGACGGTTTCGTAGATTCTCGTAATTTTAAATCACTAGAAATCACAATCTTTTTTGGTTTTATTGTTTCTGATTCTTTCTCTATTCTCTCAATCAATAACTCAACTGCTTGTTTGCCCATAGTAAAGCCATGTTGTGCAATTGTGGTTATTGATGGTGATGAATATTCAGAAATTAAACCATCAGTAAAACCAATCACAGCAAGGTCTTCAGGAACTCGCAACCCTTTTCTTTTTGCCATACGCATGGTTTTAGCTGCATATATTTCATTTACAGCAAAAACTGCATCTATGTTATGTTCAAAAACCTTTTCGATTTGAGCAGATATATCTTGGTTTTCATCAACTTTTACAATAAAATCATCGTTCTTTTTAATATAAGATTCTATCAATGCTTTTTCATAACCTTGTCTTCTTAAAGCTCCTACATTAACGTGATCTGGAGTAGTTATTAAAGCAATATTTTTTCTACCACTATCTAATAAATGTTGTGTAGCTTTATGACCAGCACTAACATCATCAACCACAACTTTATCACATAAAATATCATCTACAACTCTATCGAAAAGCACTAATGGAATTTCTTCAGAAACCAGACCTTTAAAATGATTAAAGTCTTTATTCTCAAGAGTTTCACTTGCTATAGAAACAATTATTCCATCTACACTACCATTAGATAATACCTTTAAAGTTTCTACTTCTTTTTGATATGATTCATTAGAGAAACACACCATAATATTATATCCCTTTTGGTTGGCACCATCTTCAATACCCATAATTACCGTAGAGAAAAAATGATGTACTATTTTAGGTAAAATAACACCAATTACTTTAGTTTTTTGATTACGTAATTGCAATGCTAAATGATTGGGTTTATAGTTATAAAAATTGGCATATGCCTGAATTTTTTCTTTAGTTTCTGCACTAATCTCATGACTATCTCTTAATGCTTTAGAGACCGTTGATGTTGAAACACCCAATTCTTTAGCTATTGTTTTTATGGTAATTTTTTGCTTCATTTTTTATGAAATAAGAAATATTAATGTTATATTTTATTAATATAGTGGTTTTCTTAAAAAAAAGTTATTAACACGAAACCGTTTTCGTAACTTTTAGTTTACCAGATTAACTAGATTATATTCTATATTTACTCTGTGGAATGTGAATTTATTGTTAAATCCAAATCAAATTTACAGTTATTATTTAACAAATTATACATGAAAAAATTTAAATTATTATTAATTGGAATTCTTTTTACTACATCCTTTACCATGTTTGCGCAACAGACTGTTAAAGGTGTAGTAAAAGAAAAATCTTCGGGTGAATTTTTACCTGGGGTTAGTGTTGTGGTTAAAGGTACTACAAGAGGTACTCAGACCGACTTTGATGGAAATTTCTCTCTCGAAAGAATTAACACAGGAGATGTGTTGGTTTTTAGATATTTAGGTTTTGCTGATAAAGAAATAACAATCGCAACAGACTTTAATCTTACTGTTCTTTTAGATGAATCTGCAGAGCAATTAGATGAAATTGTAGTTGTAGGTTATGGTACTACTACAGTTAAAGATGCTACAGGTTCTATTGAAGCGATAACTGCTAAAGACATGACTAAAGGTAATATCGTAACAGCAGAAAACTTAATAAGTGGTAGAGTTGCTGGTGTAAATATTACAACAAGTGGTGCACCTGGTTCTGGTTCTGAAATTAGAATTCGTGGTGGTTCTTCTTTAAATGCTTCAAATGATCCCTTAATCGTTATTAATGGTTTACCATTATCTGGGGTTGACTTAAATAGTATTAACCCAAATGACATTGAATCTTTTTCTGTTTTAAAAGATGCCTCAGCTACAGCTATTTATGGAGCAAGAGGTGCTAATGGTGTAATTATTATTACCACTAAAAAAGGTAGAACAGAGTATTCTTTAGATTATGACTACCAAGTAAACTTTGGAGAAATAAAAGATAGAATTAATGTTTTTGGAGCTGATGCATACAGACAAATCATAAACCAAAGAAGACCTGGTGATGTTGGTTTATTAGGCAATGCTAATACTAACTGGCAAGACGAAGTTTTACAAAAATCAGTTTCTACTTTTCATAACTTGAGTGTTAGAGGTCAAATTTTAGGATTTATACCTACAAGACTTTCTGTGAATTTTTCGGATGTTGAAGGAAATATTTTAACATCTCAATTTGAAAGAAATACGGTTTCACTTTCTATGAATCCATCATTTTTTGATGACCACTTAAAAGTAAGCTTAAACTATAACAGAAATTTTATTAATGAACGATATGGTAACTCTGGTGCTATTAATGCTGCATTAAGATACGATCCTACACAACCCGTGTACGACTCTAGTTCTCCTTATGATGGTTTTTATCAACATTTAGATGGTAATGGTCAAATAGCAAATGGTACTCAAAACCCTGTTGCTGGATTATTGCAAAATGAAAGTAGAGGAAACAGATTTAGACAATTTGGTAATTTAAAATTAGATTATAAACTACATTTTTTACCAGAACTTACAGTTACTGTTTCTGCTGGTTTTGATAAGTCTGAATCTACAAACACCAATGTTACTTCTTTAAATGTACCAACCAATAATAGCATTATGGGTAATGACTCTGAAAGCTATGGAGAAGGAACTAATGAAAACTTTAAAACCTACTTGAATTATATTAATACATTTGGGAAATTTAAAACAGATGTAACTCTTGGTTACGATTACCAATCTTTTGAAGGCTTTGGAAGAAGTACAGGAAATAGAAGAGATCCTAATAGTTTTCCTAATTTTAGTGCAGGTACACCAACAGTTTTAATAGGAATATTAGCCAGAGCTAATTTAACTTTTAATGAAAAATATTTACTTACGTTAAACTATAGAAGAGATGGTACTTCTAGATTTGGCCCAGAAAATAGATGGGGTAACTTTGGTGGAGCTGCTTTGGCTTGGAGAGTTAGTGATGAAGATTTCTTAAAAGATAGTGAAGTAATCTCTGATTTAAAATTAAGAGCTTCTTATGGTGTTAACGGACAATCTGAGGGAATTGCTGGAGATTTATATTTAGATAGATATCGTTTTGGTAATCAAGATTCTCAATACATTTTTGGTGGTGTCCCTATACTTTCAACGATTCCTTCTGCAAGAAGTAATTTGAGATGGGAAAAAACAACTACTGTAGAATTGGGTGTTGACTATGGTTTATTCGATAATAAAATTACAGGTTCTTTAAACGTATTTCAAAAAAACTCAACAGATTTATTGTCAGATGCACCTGTTGCAGATGGTACAAACTTTACAAATAGAGTTTTACAAAATATTGGAGATTTACAAGTTAATGGTGTAGAGTTTGCCGTAAATGCAGATATTTTAAAAACTGAAGACTTTAGTTGGAATGTAAACTTTAATACCACATATATTGGTAGAGAAATTAAAGAATTGGCTTTAGGCCAAGACATTACTCAAGGTGGAATTGCAGGTGGAACAGGAAACTTTATCCAATTGCATAGAGAAGGTTTTGCCCCAAACTCATTTTATGTCTATAAACAATTATACAATAGTGCAGGCAACCCAATTGAAGGTGCTTATGCCGACTTAAATGGAGATGGAATTACAAATGATTCTGATAGATATTTAAAAGAAGATCCACAAGCTAACATAACGTTTGGTTTTCAATCTAATTTTAATTACAAAAGCTTTGATTTAGCCTTTAACTTAAGAGCAAGTGTGGGTAATTATTTATACAATAACGTTAATTCTTCTTTAGCTCAATACGATTTATTAAGAGATAATGCTGTTTTAGGTAACGTACCAACATCCGTTTTAAATACAAACTTTAATACTACAGCTAATGTTATTAGATCAGACATTTACTTAGAAAACGCTTCTTTCTTAAGAATGGATAATATTACTTTAGGATATACTTTAGATAAACCCATTAAAAAATTCGCTTCAAATAGTATTCGTTTTTGGGCAGGTATGCAGAATGTATTTTTGTTAACCAACTACTCAGGATTAGATCCTGAACTAGGTAGCAGTGGTATAGACAATGAAAACTACCCAAGACCTAGAGTATTCTTGGTAGGTGCTAACATTAAATTTTAATTCATAAAAATTAAATAATTAAAAAAATATTAAAAATAGAAAAAATAGCAGTCTTTATTTTGGTTATGGTTGTTGCTCTATCTTCTTGTACAAAAGATTTAGACATTACACCACAAGATGACCAAGATTTATTAGGTGAAGATTTCTTTTCAGATGAAACCTCATACAAAAGACTATTGGCTGGTGTTTATGGTAATTTATCATTAACAGGTGTAGATGGTGCAGGCTCATCAAACATTCAAGGTTTAGATGCAGGAACAAGTCAATTTGGTAGGGTTTTATTATACCTACAAACATTATCTGCAGACCAAATGATTTGGTCTTATGAAAATGACCCAGGTACTCGTGAAATACAACGAAATATCTGGAACGAAGCTGACCCAATTCTTTTAGGTATGTATGGTAGAACTCATGTAACTATAGCTTTTGCTAATAATTTTTTAAGAGAAACTACAGATGCTAAATTAACCGAAAGAAATGTATCTGATGCAACTAGAACAGCAATACAACAATACAGAGCAGAAGCTCGCTTGTTAAGAGCAATGTCATATTATTATATGATGGATTTATTTGGTCAAGCTAATTTTACAACTGAAGAAGATGCTATAAATGCACCACCTTCTGCTTACAATAGACAACAATTATTTGACTATATTGAAGCTGAACTTAAAGCTATTGAGGCTGATTTACCAGCACCTAGAGCAAATG
>CBFIFR010000060.1:0-12838 GCA_965661915.1 Polaribacter sp.
ATTCTTTTTTACTAAAACACCCAACATATTATAAACTTCTATTTTCGTAATATTTAGGTTCGATAAAAAGTTTAATTGATGCGTTACAGGGTTTGGGAACATTCTAACATTAAAGGCTGTAGAAATATTTTCTACATTCAATGATTCATTTTCAAAAGTCATATAATATAAATTTAACGTAACATCTTTGCTAATTGTATGCGCTCCATCAGCTAATGTTAATGTAAGAATACCTCCAGTAAAATCTTTGTCATTTCCATCAATATTTATAGAACCTGAAACACCCTCATTAAAAACTAATGTTAAAGTTCCTGATGTTTGAGCAGTAAATGCAATGTTTGTACTTGACTCTATTTTTAAACATTGAGTTAACGTTAGCCCATTGTAATTTACATCACCTTTTGAGGTGGAAAGATTTCCTGTAATGCTATAAAACTCACTGTCTTTTCCAGATTCTGTAAAGTTATGAATTTGATCTTCTGTAGAAATGGTTCCCACTGTAATATTTCCTGTAATTGAAGTTGAAGTTCCTGAATTGCCTGAAGTTGCTACAGTATAACTTACATCTGCAGTTGGAGTTCCAGAAATGGTAATTGTTTTTGCATTTGTGTTTTTGACAAATGTAATTCCTGATGATGGTAAACCTGTTACAGTTACATCTGTGGCAGTTCCACCCCAAGTGAACACAATATTTTGAATACTATTCCCTTCTATTACATTTTGATCTGCATTTGCAGTTGTTACAATTAAAGTTTGACTACTTGGGGGCTCACTTACTCCTTGAACACAAACCAAGTTTGTTGTATAATTTACTAAGGCAGATTTTAAAGGTTGGTTTAAACTTGATGAGGTATCATCACCTGCTTGATCAAAAGTCCAATTAAAATCTCCACCATTCATACGTCCAGAAAATTGCATTACTTTATTTTTTGCTTCCTCTGCTGAATCTGGTGTATAGGTATACCAAAGCACGCCATTTGTATCAAAATTGTTATAAGTATTCCCTCCTTTTTTAGATGTAATAGTACTTGGAATGGTTTCATTTCTGGTAGCAGTAACAATAGCATCAAACTCTGTTTTAGAATTAACAGGACCAGCTGTTCCATAAGGATCGAATCTTGAAGCACCAATTATTGAATTTCCAAAGGCTTTTATGCTTCCACCATCTTCACCAGAAAAAGTACCCTTACCAGAGTTAATATCGGTTCCTTGTAAAGAAGTTAACATTGGATATTTACAATTTCTAAAATAATTATTTTCTACGAAAACTGATGAACCTAAAGTAGAGCCAACTCCGTATTTTGAATTACCATCATAATAATTGTTATAAACGTGTGCAGTATAATAACGAACTCTTGGATGTCGAGAATCTGAATGATCATACCAATTATGGTGATAGGTAATAAGTAATTCTGGATCTCCTTGCGTTTCGCTCAATCCTAAAAGGTTCGATTTTCCTGAATCCCAAAAGTGATTGTATGAAAATGTTACGTACTTAGATCTTTTACAATCTAAAGCGCCATCTCCTTTTGCTTGATCTGAATCTCCACCAGCATCACCATAAAAGAAATCTACATTATGTACCCAAATGTGGTCATTACCTTGTTGTAGCCCAATATTATCTCCTTCATTACTATTGCAATTCATGCTTCCAATATTTCTAATTTCTACATTAGATGCATTTTTTACTCGAATTCCCCAACCATCAGCAACTGCATCTTCACCAACTCCTTCTAAAGTTATGTGACTATTTGCATTGTTTTTATTTTCGATTACAATATCTCCACTTTGTAAAACAGCAGGATCTGTTATTTGTCCAATCAATCTAATAATCAATGGTCTAGCATCTTGCCCTTTTTTAAAACCATCTAAAATTTCTTGCAAACCAACACAAGGATTTGAAGTTGCTCCAGAAACAGTTAGTTCTACAGTGTTTTTTGTTTCTTCTGTGATGTATAAAATAACTGCATTATCTTGTGGAGTTCCATCAAAATTGTATGCCCCAGCAAGTCTATTGTTTGAAAAAGCAAAACCAGCTCTATCATGTGCCAATACTGTAATTGAATTTGTGGTGGTTTTTGTGTCTTCTGTATTTCCAATAACTGGTGCTACAGAAATTGTATAGCTACCAGCTTTTAGCCCTAAAATATCAGCTCGATAAGAACCATCTTTATAACATCTAATAAGTTGAGTATCTATTTTACGATTTGTGTTTCCTTCTCCTGTAAAATAAACGTTATAACTTGTAGCATCATCAACAGCTTGCCATTCTACAAAAGCTGATTCTAACCAACCTCCAGATTTATTTAAAGTTACTGTTTGAGCACTAGAAAAAAATGGTAGAAAAAGGGCTAAGAAACAAATTATTGGAGTTCTCATAAGATTAAAGTTCAAGATTACTTAATTATTTATGTAATCGATTACAAATATATAAATTTTAATTTATAGATTTAATCATTTTAAAATCTTATAGTATAAAATTAAGTTGTTTATTGGGTTTTTTATGAATCTTACCTTTTTTTTGTTAAAGAGAAGATAAAAGTTAAAGTATGAATAGCAGTTTCATTAATAAGTTAGTGACCCTTTCAGTATTTCAAAAAAATAAAATTTGTAAAAAAATTACAAATTCTTTTACTCTTAATAAACAACTATTTATAATTTTAGATGTACTTTAAAAGTTATCTCTTTTGATTAAGCAGAAAATACAAAAGCACCATATTTACCATGATGAGAAATAGAGATAGCAATTGGTAAAGCTTTATTGTTTTGAAATAACAAAGGAATTCCTATTGTATTTTTTTGAAGTTGCACATCGTTATCAAAATGATATAATATTTTTTGAATTATTATTTTGGATTGTTGCTTACTGTTATCAATAAAAAATAATTCTTTAACCATTTTTTTTGAAAAAACTTCTTGCGCTACTGCGTGTATATAATTATTTGTTATCTTGTATTTTATATGATATTTTCTTAGACCAATAGTTACAGTTCCAGAAGAATCATTTAGTGTTATACAAGAAAATTTTAAAGGAGAAAAAAACCGCTCTTGAAACTCTTGAGTATAACATTTGTAAGCTGCTTCTTTCATAGACCAAAACAACCAAACTTTTAAAAAAGGTTTCTTAGCACAAAGAATTTCTTTTTGTTCTTCTTTTGTAAATAGTTTTTCTACAAAACCTTTGCGTTGCCAATTGCTTTGGGTTTTAGCAAGGTTTAAATCTACAATGTCATTACCTATTCTATGCATTCATTTTATCTTGAATAATAGCAACTGTAGCTTTTACAGATAGCATTTTTTCCATTGAATCATTATCGATATGAATATCAAATGCATCTTCTACATCTAAAATAATATCTACCAAGTTCGCTGAATTAATTTCTAAATCATTGATAAAATCGGTTTCTTCAGAAATGTTTTTAAAACCCTCTTCGTTTTGAACATAAGGTTTTACTATAGTTGTTAGTTTTTGAATGATTTCTTCTTTGTTCATTTTATTCTGAATATTTTCAAACCTTACAGGTTTTAAAAACCTGTAAAGTCTTTAGGTAAAATTAATTATATTTCTTAAAGATAACACAAGCATTTACATCACCAAAACCAAAACTTGCTTTTGCTAAAATAGTAATGTTTGTGTTTATTTTTTGAGTAGGAATTTTATCACTGCCAATTAATGCTAAAATTTCTGGATGCACATCTTCACAATTGATGTTTGGAAACACAAATTGTTCTTTTATTTGAAGCACAGAAGCTACAGATTCTATGGCACCTGCTGCTGCCAAACAATGCCCAACTTGCGATTTTAAAGAGTTAATGAATGGAAAATTACCTCCTTTTCTCTGCAGTGCTTTGGTCCAATTTTCGATTTCTAAAGCATCTTTTGATGTTGCTGTTAAATGGCCATTAATTACATCTATTTCAGACGTATTTATATTTGCATCTAAAATGGCATCATTAATACATTTTTGAACAGCTTCTGCATTTGGCGCTGTTAAGGTTCCTCCATTTCTTTGTCCACCAGCATTGATATTTCCTCCTAAAACCTCTGCATAAATGGTCGCATTTCTTTCCAAAGCACTTTCTAAAGATTCTAAAACAAGTGCTCCTCCTCCACTTCCTGGAACAAAACCAGATGCTGTTGCACTCATGGGTCTAGAACCTTTTTCGGGACTTTCATTGTGTTTGTAAGTCATCACTCTCATGGCGTCAAAACCACCCCAAGTATATAAACTGCTGTCACTAGAACTACCTATTAACATTCGCTTTGCTTTTCCATTTTTAATACGTTCAAAACCCATTAATAAGGCTTCTGTACCTGTTGTACAAGCTGATGAATTTGTGGTCACTTGATTGCCCAAACCTAAAATACCACCCAAATAGGCAGTTACACCACTTGCCATGGTTTGCAATACAGATGTGCTACCTAAACGCCTTACATTTTGATCATCTATTTTGTAAATGGCTTCTCTAAATTTCTCAATTCCTGAGGTTCCTGTACCAAAAATTAATCCTGTATCATAATCTAAAGGTGTGTTTTCATCTACAGCAAAACCAGCGTCTTTCCAAGCATCTACTGCAGACATCACTCCATATAAAATAGAAGTTGAATTGAAACCTCTTAATTGTAAAGGCGATAAATATTGCTGCTTTAATTCATCAGAAACTTCTGGAACTCCGCCAATACAGCAAGAAAAACCTTTGTCTTTTAAATGTTGATGAAACCTAATTCCTGATTTCCCTGTTTTAATAGCCTCTGTAAAATCGTCTAAGCCCACTCCATTGGGTGCAACTACTCCTAAACCTGTTATAACAACTCTGTTTTTCATACTATTTTGTAACAATCATTCCTGATATTTCTCCTCTACAAACCAACTCATTTTTTGCATTCATCATTTTAACTTTACATTTTAACTTGTTAAATCTAAAATAGACTTTTTCTGAAACAACAGTTACTTTTTCCTTGGGTAAAACTGTCACATAAAAATCTACACGATTAGACGTTAAGGCAATTTGTGGTTTTTTGGTTGATGATATTTCATCCTTCAATAAAAAAATACCCAAACAAACTAAACCAATTTGTGCCATGGTTTCTGTCAAAATTACGCCAGGTGTAATAGGCTTTTCTTTAAAATGACCTTCATAAAAAAACTCGTTTTCTTTGAAAGTATAATTCCCTGTAATTCCCTTTTCATTTATTTCTTCAAGTTCATCAACAAATAAAAAAGGTTTTTGATATGGTAGATTATTTATGATTTCTGTTGATGTCATTTCTTTTATTTTACCATTCCAATAAAATACGTTGCGCAGAAAAACCTGGGCCAAAACTTAGCATAATTCCACGTTCTCCTTTTTTGGGGTTTCTATCCATAAATCGTTCTAAAACATACAAAACTGTGGCACTAGACATGTTACCATACAAACGCAAAACCTCTTTTGTATCGTTTATATTCTTGCCTAATTTACCAAATAGTTCTTCTACAGTTTGTACAATCTTTTTTCCTCCTGGATGAAATATCAGGTGGTCTACATCAGCAATGGTTAGATTATTTTTTTCTAAAAAAGGATGAATAATTGCAGGAAAGTGATCTGAAATTGTTTGCGGAACTGCTTTGTCTAAAATCATTTGTAGGCCTGTATTTACCAGTTTAAAACCCATCATTTTTGTAGCATCGTAAAAATGATACATGGCTTCGTCTACAATTGTTGGACCTTCATCTTCTTGATAAGAAGACAAAATTACAGCTGAAGCTCCATCACCAAAAATAGCTGCAGAAACAATATTTGTCATGGAAAAATCGTCTAACTGAAAGGTGGCTGTGGGTGCTTCTACAGCAATTACTGCTGCTCTTTTGTTAGGGTTTGCTTTTAGAAAATTCTTCGCATAAATAATACCAGAAACACCTGCTGCACAACCCATTTCTGTAACTGGCAAACGCACAATATCTTGCTTCATGCCCAAAGAATTAATCAAATAGGCATCTACTGAAGGAATCATAATTCCTGTGCAACTTACAGTAATTATATAATCGATATCAGTTGGTTTTAGGTTGGCTTTTGCTAAGGATTTTTGCAATGATTTTTCTGCCAATTGCACAACTTCTCTTGTATAAATATCGTTTTTTTCTTCAAAAGAAGTGGCTGTAAATACCTCCTCTGGATCCATAATGGAATAGCGTTTGTCTACAGCTGCACCTTCAAAAAGCTTGATTACTTTTCTTTTAAAACGAGGTTCTTGGTCTTGCATCCATAATTCTACAAAAGGTATAATATCTTTTGTTTCTCTAAAATATTTAGGAAGTTGTTTTGCTACTGATGTTATTTTTACAGCCATTTATTTTTTAATTATCCACAAATAACGGAAAGCCCATTTCCAAAAAATTTGAGGTTTTATATGTATTTTTAATGATATTCTTTTTAAATCTTGTCTTTTAAATCCTCTTAAAACCGACGTTAACCCGTCTTCAATAATCATTTTATTACTGATAAATATTGATAAGAACATAAACAAATAATAGGCTATTTTATGCCTGTGTAAATCATTAACAACAATACCTATTCTAGTTTGTTTTACCGCATTTTCTAAAAAGGCAATTAATTCTTTTTCCTTGAAATGATGCAAAAATAAGGTGGCTAAAACCACATCAAACTTTTGCGATTGAAAATCCTCAGAAAAAATATCTTGAGTTTTAAAACTCAATTCTGGATATTTTACAGACAATTCATTAGCGTAATCAATAGCTGTTGGATTTGCATCAACACCTAATAACTTAAAAGTATAGTTATGTTTTCTACCAAATTTAGCCACGTCTCTTAAAATATCTCCATGACCACAACCAATATCTACAATGGTAATTTCTTTGTGTTTAGGATGATTTTTTAAGAGGATTTTTAAGCCATTTACAGTTACCTTATTTCCACCCAACCAACGATTTATATTTTCTAATTTATCTAAAGTATCTCTCAATAAATCGCCTCCAATAGAAAAATCGTCCATCAACTCTTCTTTGTCTGTTCTCTGTTTTGTGCTGATGAAAAAATCCATTAAACTTCTATTGATTTTCCGTGCGTTTGTTTAATAATTATTGGTAATATAAATGGAATTCTTCTTAAAAGATACAGCAAAATGTTCGCAATGTTATCATTTCTAAATAGTTTAGCGATAAAATGACCTGTTTTTAAACGCCATCCAAATTCTTTTTTCCATAGCCTAATGTATTGCTTTTCAAGTTCATTTCTTGAAACAATTTTCCCATTGGTATAATTTAGAATGAGTTTAGATGCGATTTGTGCAGATTGTATGGCCATACTCATGCCATTACCACATAATGGATGAATCATACCTGCAGCATCACCAGACATAATAATGTGGTTTTCAACAGGCTTTTTAGTTTCAAAAGAAATCTGACTTATAGATAAAGGTTGCTCCCAAACTGCGGTGGTGTTTTGAAAGATTTCTTTTAAAAACGTGTTTTTAAAAACTATATTTTCTTGAAAATCGTTGATGTTTTTGTATTTCTTAAATGCAGAAAAGCTTGTGATATAACAGAGATTTATAGTATCATTTTCTACCTTAGAAACGCCACAATACCCACCTTTAAAATTGTGCAATGCCACTTTGTTTTTGGGGAAATCTCCTTTAACATGAATTTTCACTCCCAAATAAGGCGATTTTTTCTGGATAAAATCGCGCTTCATATTTACATCTAAAAGAGAGCGTTTCCCAAAAGCGCCAATTGTAATTTTTGATGTAAAACTTTGGTTTTCTTTAGTTTCAATGATAAATTCATTGTTTTTAAAACTGATATCTATTACTGTATCTTGTAGTATTTCTACACCATTTTCTTTGACTTTTTTATAGAGCTCAAAGTCTAAAGTGTAGCGTGAAATGCCAAAACCACCCAAAGGTAATTTTGCAGTAATTAGGTTATTTTTTGTGGTAGATAATTGAAAATCATCAATTTTAACTGCGCCAAAATCAAATGGATTGATGTTTAAAAATTCTAAATAAGGTAATACTTCATTCGAAATATATTCGCCACAAACTTTGTGTTTTGGATAGCTGTTTTTTTCTATCAACAAAACATTTTTGCCAAATTTAGACAGGTGGATTGCATTACACAATCCTGCTAAACCACCGCCAATTATAATAACATCAAAAGTAGATTTCTCTTTATTCATTTAATAAATCTGCTAATTCTTTACCTACTAAACTACCAATAGCAACACCCATACCACCTAAACGAACTCCACAAAAAACGTTTTCTGAAAGTTGTTTTACTATGGCTTTTTTCTGATTGCCTACTCCCATAATGCCACTCCACCTGTGATCAATTTCAAAATGTGTATTTGGTAAAATGGTTTCTTTTAACATTTTTTCTAATTCATTCTGTATGATTTTGGTTTGCCCAAACTCCACTGTTTTTTCTGTTTCAAAATCAAGATTTCTACCTCCACCAAATAAAATTCTGTTATCAATATTTCTAAAATAATAATAGCCTTTATTTAATTGAAAAGTGCCTTTAATATGTAAATTTTTAATGGGTTTTGTTATAAGTACTTGCGCCCTTGCTGGTTGTATATTTGCTTGAAACAATTGAGAAGCAAAACCATTTGTTGCAATACACATTTTTTTAGTGTAAAAATCTAATCTGTTGGTTTTTACATTTATTTTTCCATTATTTTCTTGAAAATTTTCTACTGCAATATTGTTTACTATTTTTATGTTTAATTTTTGGACTTTTGAAAGTAACTCGTTCATCATTTTACCAGTATCTACTTGCCCTTCAAAATTATTTACTATATATTTTTGATGTATATTTTTAAAATTAAAAGTATTCTCTGAAATAGTAAAAACATCTTTTTTAAAAATAGGTTTTAATAATTTATTAATTTTATCTTTTTTAGAAATACATTCTTCAAAAAAGAGTTTGTTTTTACACAATTCAAAACCTTTATTTTGTTTAAAATCGATGCTTGCATCCCCTAAATTTTGCCTTAATATTTGTAGTCCTTTCCAGCGTTTATCAACCAAATTAAAAACCTCATCTTCTGTATGAGATTTTAAATCATCAATAATTTCTGATAAACTACCAAAACACGCAAAACCTGCATTTTTTGTACTAGCTCCTTGAGGTAACATTCCTTTCTCTACAATAAGTATTTTAGCATTTGGGTGCATTTTATTTAACGCTAAAGCACAGTTTAGGCCCACAATACCACTGCCAACAACTGTAAAATCGATGTTGGTAAACCATTCTTTAAGTTCCCAGTAACTGTAGTTCATTTTAAGGTAGTTTTTATTTTAGACCTCACAGGTTTTTAAAACCTGTGAGGTCTTCATGTATTTATAACGCTTTCTCGAAACAGATACTATTTTCCATTTCTACATATTGCCCATAATTTGGAATAGTTTTATAATCACACTTGTCATAAAAAAGCACTGCTTCTTTTTGTCTTTTTCCAGTTTCTAAGATACACTTTTTATAGCCGATTTCTTTTGCCCACCTTTCTAATTCTTTTAAAACTTGTTTTGCTATTCCTTGCTTTCTGTAAATTTCAGAAACATACATTCTTTTTATTTCTACTGACGATTTGTCAAACTTTTTAAATGCACCACAACCAACAGCTACATTATTAGAATACGCCATAACAACATGTTGTAAAACATCAATGTTGTTAAACTGATTGTAAAAATCATGTTCATCTCCATCTGTTATTTTTAGATAATTGTCTAGTTGTTTTACCAAGTTGATAAAATCTTTGTTTTCTGAATTTGTTCTTATTATTTTTAGATTCATAATATATTTATAAGGAGATTTTTAAACAAGTTCAGAATGACAAAAGTCTAGTTTTTGTCAAAAATCAAACTTTAACTGTACCCAAACTGGTTCTTTTTGTATTGTATTTAAGTTGCTAAAAGAAATTCCTAATAAACGGACTGAGTTCTTTAATTTTTCTTGATACAATAACTCTTTTACAATCGGAAAAAAATCTTTCTTTTGAAAGATAAAATTAGTTATTGTTTTGCTTCTTGTTTGTTGGGTAAAATCTGAATATTTAATTTTCAACGTAATGGTTTTGCCTTTTGCTTTAGATTTTTCCATTCTTTTCTCAATCTCATCAGCAATATTTTCCAACTTTTCTAGCATAAAGATTTCTGAAGAAATGTTATCAAAAAAGGTACGTTCTGCTCCTACAGATTTACGAATTCGATTTGGTTTTACTGGGCTATTGTGAATTCCTCGAACAATATTATAATAATGCGTTCCTGATTTACCAAAGAGATTTATAAGCTCTTCTAATGATTTTTGTTTTAAATCATTACCAACAAAAATGCCTAAATTATACATTTTTGCAGCAGTAACCTTACCCACGCCATAAAACTTGTTTACGGGTAGTTCTTCTAAAAACTGAATTACTTCCTCTGGATGCACTGTTTTTTGACCATTAGGTTTGTTAATATCAGAGGCTACTTTTGCAATAAACTTGTTGATGGAAATACCTGCTGAGGCTCGTAAGCCTGTTTCATCATAAATACGTTGCCTAATTTCTCTGGCTATATCGTTTGCTGACGGATTTCCTTTTTTGTTTTCGGTAACATCTAAATAGGCTTCATCTAAAGACAAAGGTTCTACCAAGTCTGTATACTCATAAAATATATCTCTTATCTGAGCAGACAATTCTTTGTACCGTGCAAAATCTGATTTCACAAAAATAATATGTGGACATTTTTGCTTTGCTAGCACATTGCTCATTGCAGATTTTACGCCGAATTTTCGAGCTTCGTAACTTGCTGCTGATACAACACCTCGATTTCCACCTCCACCAACTGCTATTGCTTTACCTCTTAATTCAGGATTATCCAACTGCGCTACAGATGCATAATAGGCATCCATATCTACATGAATAATTTTTCTGAAAGGAGGTTGGAGTTCCATAAGTCTAATTTACAAAAAAAGTAAATGTTTGTCATTGCGAGTTTACGAAGCAATCTTATTTTAAATAGAAAGATTACTTCAATCGTCCCTCATTCAAAATGACGATTTATTTTAAAAAACCTATACAAAGATTCACAACCTCATCCATTTCTTTAGATAAAAATTCTTTCTCCCAAGGATGCAAAACATTAAAAACATGATTCGCATTTTCTATTATTTCAAATTGTGCTTCTGGATTCCATTTTTTTAGATTTTCTCCTTCTGTAATAAAAACAGCGTCGTCTTTATTTCCATGGATAATTAATTGTGGAATTTTTAAATTCTCAACTGCTTTTTGGATATGTAAACGTTCTTCATTCGCTTTAAAATCTTCATAAAATTGGTAGAAATGGGGCATATTTTGTTTGGTTCTGCCATTTACCACATATTTCACCCCGTCTTTTTTCCATTTTTCTAAATTACCAATAGTAGAAGATCTTTTTCCGAAATCACAAACTGCTGCCAATGTAACTACCTTTTTAACTCTTTCATCCTCATTCGCTTTTAACAAAACTATTCCTCCTCCTCTGCTATGACCAATAATGGAGATATCATTACTATTCGCTTCATTTTTAAAGTTTTCTGTTGATGAAATCCAATCTAACACACTTTCCAAATCATCTAATTCTTTGGTGTAATTGTTATTTCCAAATGCTTCTAAATCGGGGAAATCTATAGGCTGCTCTATGGTGCCACCATTGTGAGAAAAATTGAATTTTATAAAGAAAAAACCGGCTTTTGCAAAATGTTCTGCTACTAAATTCCAAGGTCCCCAATCTTTAAAACCTTTATAACCATGACAAAAAATAACTACTTTTTTAGGTTGATTATTTGGATTGTAAAAAACATCCGTAACAATTGGTTTTTGATGATTGCCATCAACAATTATATTTTTAAGTATTTTCATCAGAAATAATTATATAACAAGTTTAAATATAGTAAAGTTACCAATACAAGCTACAATAAAACTTAAAAATAGATAAATGCACTAATCATTAAAACGTTGGATGATTATTATTATTTATTGAATAGATAAATTAAGTTACCAATAGCTACAAAACCGGTTAAACACCCTAAGATAAAATCCATCTTAGATGCTATAAAAGTTAGTTTGTGTTCTATATTTTTAGCAACAATAGCATAAATTGTATAGAGCGTAAAAGAACCAATTGTAGAACCAATTGAAAAATAAAACGCATTTAAATAACTGTAGTTAAAATACTCAAAACCAATTAAAAGCGATATAAACGTAAAGTAAAAAGGAATGGCCATCATATTTAACAACGACATTAGAATTCCGTAGAAATAAGATTTTGATTTCGGAATTTCTTTTTCCTTTTTTTGCTCTTTGGATGAATAATAAACTCGAAAAAAATTAACAGATAATAGAAATAATATACCTGTTCCTATTTGTTGAATTAAGGTGATATATTCTGAGTTTTTCATTAAAATATTGGCCAAATAAGCCCCTAAATTTGCCTGAAAAAACAATACTGTTGCATAACCAGCAATTAAGTAAAAAGTAGGTTTTTTGCCATTTCTTAAACTATATTTTACTACAGTTAAATTTAAAAAACTAGGTGTAATGCTACCCATTGCAGCAATTACAAAACCCAAAAGTAAGCAGAGAATAAAGTTCATGGTTTGTTATTATATAGCAAAGAAACAAAGAAACGCATCAATAAATTGATGCGTTTACAATATATAATAACTCAAAAAAGATTTCTTAGATAATACCTTGTGCTAACATTGCGTCTGCAACTTTTACAAAACCAGCAATATTTGCTCCTTTAACATAATCTATAGAGCCATCTTCATTTTTACCATATTCTACACAAGAATCATGAATATCTTCCATAATA
>CBFIFR010000061.1:0-12511 GCA_965661915.1 Polaribacter sp.
GGAAACTTTGATTCAAATATTCCAACAACATTTAAAGGAAGTATTTTCTCTATAGAGAATACAATTATTGGCTATGAATGGGATGCCAATGGAGGCACTAACGACTTTCAAGCAAACATAGAGAAACTTACTGCTAACGTCATTGCACATTTTTCAAATAATAATATTGTTTTGAGTGTTAATGAAGTAGAGAAGTTTGATTTTAGCCTATACCCTAACCCTGTAAAAAACAAATTCTATATAAAGACCAATACAAATCAGAATTTAAAAATTGATTTATACTCAATAACAGGTAAATTAATATATAAAAATTTAAAATTAGAAAATCAGGGTATTGATGCTTCTAATTTAAGTAGTGGTATTTATTTTACGAGTATCAAAGGTGAGAATAATAAAACTTTGAAAACGATAAAGATTATTAAACAATAATACTATATAAGTAGTTTTTTTCAATAGTCCGTTAAGTAGTTTTATTTTATTTAACGGACTTTTAAAATTAAAAATATGAGTTCAAATATAGTTTGTTATGGTGAAGTCCTTTGGGATGTTTTTCCAACACATAAAAAAATTGGAGGTGCACCTTTAAACGTAGCGAGCAGAATAAGTTCATTTAATCATAAAGTATCTTTAATAAGTGCTATTGGAGAGGATGAGTTTGGAGCAGAAATTCTAAAATATTTAAAGGAAAACAAAATAAATACGGATAATATACAAGTCAAGAAAGAATTTCAAACAGGTAAAGTTAATGTAATGCTGAACGAAAAAGGTTCTGCGTCTTACGATATAAAATACCCAAGAGCTTGGGATAAAATTAGATTTACAGAAACAGCTAGGAGTCTTGTTATTAATTCTGAAGCATTTGTTTTTGGAAGTCTTGTAGCAAGAGATGAAACTTCAAGAAATACCCTGTATCAATTTATTGAACTTGCAAAATACAAAATTTTCGATTTGAATTTAAGAGAACCGTATTACACCCCAGAAATACTGTCTTATCTTATGGATAAAGCTGACTTTATAAAGTTTAATGATGATGAATTGTATGAAGTTTCCAAGATGTTAGGTTCCAAATTTAATTCCTTAGAACAGAATTTAAAGTTTATTGCTGATAAGACGAAAACAAAACAGATTTGTGTCACAAAAGGTCCACATGGTGCAGTATTACTCTATGATAATAAGCTATACTATAATAGTGGTTTTTTAATCCAAGTTATCGATACAGTTGGTGCTGGTGATTCTTTCTTAGGATCATTAATAAGTCAACTTCTTCTAAAAGTTCATCCGCAAAAAGCAATAGATTTCGCATGTGCTGTAGGCGCTTTAGTTGCCCAAAGTCAAGGTGCTAACCCAACATTAACCCCAGAGCAGATACAAAGTTTCCTTTTACCAAATAATTAATTTAGTATACTCAACTAAAAAAATAAAATTTTAAAGATATGGCTGTCGCCATATCTTTTTTTTTAATAACAATGTAGCTTAATAATTGGCACCAAATTTATTAGGTAGTCCATTTCTAAATCATCAAAAAATGGTGCCTACTTGATTTTTTATTGTAATCTTGGTTTGCTCTATTTGTGTATAACATCGTAAACTTTTTTATGAATTCAAAACTTACTTCTAATTAGAGTTAATTCCGAAAGAACCTCATAAAAAAACCTTCATAAAAAAATTTATAATAATTTGAGTTTACCACTTTACCAACTCTTTACCACTAAAATAATCGCTGTATCTCTTGCTATTGTTGAGGTTTACCAGCTTTACCACGTTTACCATCCAATATAAGTATTAATATATTCTAAGACAAAACCCCAAACAGCGAGTTAAATCTGATGACCTTATAGGTACAATGAGAGTGTACCAGGGAGGGATTACTTGTCCTATAATTAGAACAAGTACATGCACCTCTCCCCACATGGTACATTATTAGATCTATTAAATATTAATCACACTAAAATGATTAACAATTACTTTTATTTTGCAACTCATATAGAGGATCAAAATATTTACAAAAGGCTTGAGGTAGGAGCTGAATATTCTAAACTACCAGCTGATGAACAAGCCCTATTAAAACAACTTTTAAATGGTTATTATCAGAAACCAAAGGAAACCTCAGCACTAGAATACTGTGCTAATTTTGCAAACACACATCAAACGAGATTAAAGAGATTACAAAAAGAAAAAGGTTACTCTCTTAAGTTTTTCCTTAAGGACTATCTAGCATTTAGCTTTAAATGGGGTTCGAGTATTCAGTCCTATGGTCAACCAAAAGAACATGTTGAAAAAGCCGATTGGTATAAAGAGAAACGAGCTCAAGCCATATCACATGAAGAATTAGTATCAGAATTGACCGATAAAAAAGGTAGTATTTATAAATTGCTTAGCTCTGCGGGTAATGATAAAAGCTTGGTAAAAATATTTCTTCCCTATATTGTTGCATCATTAAATACTGATACAAGAGATAAAAGAAAAATGAGTTTCGAACATACAGGAAAGTTTGTATTTGATTTTGATGATTTTGAAGATGAAAAAACTACTGTTTATTGGATGAACAAAATATGGAAAGGTACCACAAACATTAAACCATATATGGCTTTTGTTTCTCCTTCAGGAAAAGGCTTAAAACTATTTTGTCAAGTAGACATTTCTTTAGAAGATTTCAAAAATGACTTTAAAGATAAACATAGAGAATCTGTCATGAACTATCATAAAATTTGGTACAAAGGAGCTCTTGAAGAACTTAAAGAGAATTTTCCAAACATTCCTTGTAAAATTGACGAAGCGACCATTGATCCACAAAGAGCAACTTTTCTACCTTTTATTTCAAATAAAAAAAAACACTTTAAAGAAAATCTTTCTGCAATTTCAAATTATTCTGAAATTGTAAATCAAGAAAAAGAAAGAAGAGATAAAGAAGTTCAAAAAGAGATTGTTAAAAATAAGAATACGATCAATAAAATAAAAAAGGAACATGGTATTAAATCTGATAAGGATGCGCTCCACCTCTATCAAAAAAATAATAAAAAAGATTTTGATCTTAAGTTTGAATTAGAAAAGTTTACAAAAACGGTGAGTTACATCGTTGGTCTAGCCAAAAAAGATCAAACAATTAAAAATTGGGTAGCATCAAATTTTACCTGTTACAATACATTATTAAAGCAAAGCTGGGTTCTTTACGGAGTGTTTGGAGAAATAGCAATTAATGAGATTAAAAAGTTAATCCCTAATGATTCAAATAAAAAAAATCCATCTAATGGTGATTATCGATGGACCGAAAGAAGCCAACATGATTACGATGCTGATCAGAGAGCTAATTTAACTCCGGCAGCCTTTTATAAATTAGTTTTTCAAATAGGAAAGATAAAAGATTATGTTTTAAAAAACTTTGTGGGAAATTCCAAGATGGTTAAAGATTTAAAGCAATTTCATAGGTCTTATGAGAAGTATGAGAACAACCTTGACATTGAAGAAAAAAACAATAATAATACAGATAAATCTGAGTTTTTATCTAAAATAAAAGCGAGTTTAGATTCAGATAAAAAGAAATTACCATTAATTGAAGACCAAAAAGACATGAAAGCCGAGGTTACTTTAGGTCCCGATGATTATCTCGATAAAAAAGTAATGGAAGATCTTTTTCAAAAAAAATACAGAAATCAAAAAGTATTTATGCTACGATCACAGTGCGGTGAATAATTGTGCCGTCCTTAAGTGGGAACTTAAGGTAATAAAACATTTGAATTGCTGGAAAGCTAGAGCCGTTCTAATTCTCTTTTATTAGAAACGAGGTACATAAGTAAGAAAAAAACTTATGCTAAGTATGCTAATCAGCAGCTAAGTCAATCAATAAAAAGTATTCGTGCTTGTTAGAAGAATATTCTTGAAGATCAATTTCAAGGATACCTCTTCTTACAATGTACCTAAAAAAAAAGGGACCCACGCGGGGGCAGCTGCATGTTGTTTTAATATAACATGAGTTAACCCCTCCATGGTCACCCAATATATATTTTTATTTAATTGAAAAGTTCAGAGACTATCCCGAATCTCGATTGAAAATCGATGTGTTCATCAAGGGAGTACACAGGAAGTCCTGTGGAAGTGGATGTCAGCTAGAACAGCTGAAGATATAGTCCGATCTTATGGGAAACCATGAGCTGGAGAGGCATGTCCCTTTTCCGGGTAAGAAGTAACGTCTCTTACTGAACACTAATGACAGGAAAAAACACCTTAGCCACTCATCCTGAATTTGGAATAAAAGCAAGGGTGTTAATTGCAGTTCCATACAGGAATATCATTGATCAAATGGTTAAAGAGGCCATTAATAATGGGGATCGAAAGAATCAAACCTTTGTTCATTCTTCAATGGATAAAACTTTGGAATCTTTGAAAGTTAAAGCATCAAACAAAATAAATTTTTCATATGATTTAACTTTAAAAAACTCTCCTCTACCATATGAAAGTAATGCTATAATTAATACAACGTATAATCAGCTATTGAATTTAACAGACAAGGAGTTGGAGACTCTAGATTATGTGTTTATAGATGAATCACATGCATTAACAAATGATCTAAACTTTCGCGCCGATGTAATTTCTAAGCTTATTTTTCGCATTATTACATTCGTATCTAAAATGCCTAATGCTAAAACTAAGTTTGTTTTTATGAGTGGAACCCCTAACGTAGAAACCAAAGTAATCGAACAATTAATGGATACACATGGAATAAAAAACAAATTTCAAAAGATTAAAATAGACAAGCAATATGCTGTTTCTCCAACAATTAACTTAGTTCATCTTGATACAACGGATAAGACAAAAAGAGAAGATCTTATGGTTAAACAAATCACTAAATATATTAGTCAAGGTAGAAAGGTAATTTGTGTTTACAACCACAAAGAACATATGTCAGAACTGCAAAGAGTATTTCAAACTAAAATCGGGAAAAAAATTAAAGTTGGCTGTTTTCATACTGATTCTTCAGGTAAATGCACAGAAAATATTTTATCTCGTAAAATTGGAGATTACGATGTGGTACTTGTTACTAACTTTTTTATAAACGGAATTAACATTGATAAAGATGGTCTTGATGGTAAAGATCTAAAGGCAGGTAAAACATCTACCCAAAAATATGCCGTTGTAGTTGATGTAAGCAGTAAATATAGTCAGATAAGTGCTATTCAAACTATCCAAGCTGTCAACCGTTTTAGAAATAGACTATGCGAAGCAACTGTATTTTTCCCAAAAATGTTTATAAAGGATGAAAAGTATCCTAATCGTAACTTTCGGTATGATCATGCAGTAAAAACCTTATTTGGTATTAATAAATATAATTATCATTTATTGGCAGATTTTAAAACTAATGTTTCTTCTAAAAGCAATGAAGTAGATGAGGTTGTTACAACATCAGAAATTCATTATCTAAGAGAAGTCAAAATAAACCCTACTTATATCTCTACTACTGATATACAAGCCAAGACTATGGAAGAAGAAAACAAGATGCTTTTACAACAAATGATTACTAAGGAAGAGAGGATGTATACAGATTGGTACCTATCAATGGATGGTTATAATTACTTATGCAAAGACGCTGGATTTAAAATTGTTTTTAAACATATTGATCTGGGAGATCCTCTTAAAGCAATGACTGAAGACCAAATAGAATTAGAAAATAAATTCATTTCTACAGTTTTTAAAAAATCCAACCTTTTTAATTTGATAAAAAACCTTGGAAAGAAGGAAAGGATAACGATTATGGCTTCTGATAAAATCATTAATCCGATAAATACATCAGCGAGTAACTTTTACATTAAAAGTAATCATAACCAGAACTGTATTATTGAGGGAGATTTTCACAGTTCACATGAGCTTTGTATCAATAAATTGTCTCGTTGTTTTAAGAAACTAGCCTTTCTTTATGATAGCGCTAAAGCAACTGAAATTATTAGTTTACTTATCAATCCAAAAGTAAACTACCTACCCTTTTCTAGCAAAAGGTTCATGGATCATATAGCTAGATACGTAAGATGTTGTAATGTCTTGCGAAGTGTAAAATTTATACTTGTAGCAAATTATATTACAACTTTAGATACCTTATCAAAGTACGGTATAGGCATACATAAAGATGAATATCCTACATTTATTTCTTATACAATTAAAGATCAGAACTTGGTAAAGAAGATTAAAAATGCATGGGCAGAACAACAGTATTCTATGATCGAATATAAAATGGCTAATTCAAATTCTGGCTACCATGCAAAAAAAGGGTGTAATCACAGATTTAATACGTCAAACTATGGTTATCTGTCTGATACAGAATTTAAAGAATTTAAGCTATATTTCGGAGATAAAGAGAAAATAATGCAAAGTGATCTCGAGAATTTAGAAATGCAACTTAAACATATTTCACAATACACTCAGATCAACACTTCAAAGGATGGTATTCAAATAAACAATGAAAGCATTATAATTCCAAGAATTTTAAAGAGCGAAAAGGTAAATGGTTATCTTGATTTAAACCATGTAAATCCTTTTCCTCCAGAAGAAGTAACCCAAGAACAGCTTTCTAAAGAACATAAAGAGTTCGAGGATGGTTTAATTGAAGTATGTTATAATTTGATGGTAGAAAGTATTCCTACAGAAAATTATAAATTAATCATAGCTTCTGCTTATTGCTATAACCAATTAAAGAACAGAAACATTGTAAAAGCTTCAAATAGATTAAAGAAAATAGCAAAAAGTTTAAAATCAAATCAGCATGAAAGTTTAGTTCAAGTGCTTGAGCAGGCATTTCGTAAACTATCACGTTTAGAACAAATATTATTAACAGCTTTTAAATCAACAGAGTTTATTGGATTTAAGAAAAGCTCCTATATATTTGGTGCACAAAAGTTTTATAGTGATATATTTTTCTGCCAAGATGATTTTACACTTAAACAATTAATTAATAGTAACACCTTTAGTTTGAATAATATCTCTATAATTGAAATTTACAATAACCTAAACAAGGTCTCAAAAAAATACTTGGATAAGACGAAAATACGTGTAAGGACAAAATCAGGAGGTAGAAAAACGATTGATTTATCCGATACCACCTCAAAATATAAAGATAGTGCATTCGTAGTTTTGGATAAGAAAAACAGAATTTTATATGCTGACTTTGATAAAAAAAAGGCATGTCAGTTTTTATGCTCTTATGCTTTTAAAGGTGAAGGCTTTAAATTAAAAGATGGAAAAGTACCTGTTAAGAAAGAAAATCGCGGGATATACAATCCAAGTACTTTTAAAAAAGACTACTACCCAAAAAAGTCTATAAGCAAAACTGTGGATAACTATAGTATAGAAGAATATACTGTTAACGTTGTAGATTATGTAAATCATATAACATCAGTGTAAAAGAAAATAAACCAACCCATATCGGGTTGGTTTTCTCTTCTTAATGCAAAACGTTTTTCTTTCTTCTCATCCAGATAAACATTAGCTGGCAGCCATCACTTATCATTCTTGAAATTAACTCGTTTGCATAATCTCTCTGTTCCATAATTATATAGGTTTTAATATTATATTTATAAGGTTTTTAGAAAATACAAAAGGCCTGAAAAACTCAAGTATCAAAAGATCTAAATAAAATAGAAATACTAAGTATTTTACGTAATCTGATGATTCAATAAATTATCTTATAACTTATTTCGACTCAACACCGAAAGTTAATTGTTAAGATTTTTAATAAAGGAGAACGCTTTTTGTTTTATAAAATAAATAAAAAGTCTAATTTGTTGTACCTATGTTGTACCCAAATAAAAACCTCAACAATTAATTGTTGAGGTTTTTCCTTTAGTACTCAAGGTGGGAATCGAACCCACACTCCCGAAAGAACTGGATTTTGAATCCAGCGCGTCTACCAATTCCGCCACTTGAGCTTCTTTAAATTGGTTTGCAAATTTACTAAATATTTTTAACTTATAATGAGAAAATTTAATTTCAAACTCAATAAATTATTTCTACTTTTGTGAACTCACAACAACACTACTAAAATCATATCTTATGATCATCAGCTCTCTTGCTCCAAAACTTTTTGGTTGCAGACAAAGTACAGTTTTAGCCCACAAAATAGCCAAAGAATATAATACAGAGTTAGGAAACGTAATAACTACTTACTTTAGTGATGGAGAATTTCAGCCAGCATTCGAAGAATCAGTTCGTGGAAGACGTGTATTTATAATTGGTTCTACTTTTCCAAATGCAGACAACTTAATGGAAATGTTACTAATGTTAGACGCTGCTAAAAGAGCTTCTGCAAGACACATTACAGCTGTTATGCCATATTTTGGTTGGGCAAGACAAGATAGAAAAGACAAACCTAGAGTAGCTATAGGAGCAAAATTAGTCGCAAAATTACTAGAATCTGCTGGTGCAACAAGAATAATGACAATGGATTTACATGCAGATCAAATTCAAGGTTTTTTTGAAAAACCTGTAGATCATCTTTTTGCCTCTACTATTTTTATGCCATATATAGAAAGCTTAAATTTAGAAAATTTAACCATTGCATCACCAGATATGGGGGGGTCTAAAAGAGCATATGCTTATTCAAAACATTTACTTTCTGATGTTGTAATTTGTTATAAACAAAGAAAAAAAGCCAATGTAATTGGCCATATGGAACTCATTGGTGATGTAGAAGGTAAAAATGTAGTACTGGTTGATGATATGATCGATACAGGAGGCACTTTAGCTCATGCAGCAAATTTAATGAAAGAAAGAGGAGCCGAAAGTGTACGTGCCATATGTACACATCCTATTCTCTCTGGAGGAGCTTATGAAAAAATTGAAAACTCTGCTTTGACAGAATTAATTGTTTCTGACACAATACCTTTAAAACAAGAGACATCTAAAATAAAAGTTGTATCTTGCGCGCCCTTATTCGCTGATGTTATGCACAAAGTACAAGATAACACATCAATAAGTAATCAATTTTTAATGTAAATTTTTAATAAAAAGTAATGAAATCAATTACAATTAAAGGATCAAAAAGAGAAAGCGTGGGCAAAGTAGCTACTAAAGCCTTACGTAATGCTGGAATGGTTCCTTGCGTTATATACGGAGGAGAAACACCAATTCACTTTTCAGCAGATGAAAAAGCGTTTAAAAATTTGGTATATACTCCAAATGTATTTACAGCAAGTATTAATGTTGATGGACAAACAATAAGCGCTATTTTACAAGACATTCAGTTTCACCCAGTAAGTGATAAAATTTTACACGTAGATTTTTATCAATTATTTGATGATAAAGAAGTTACAATGAATATTCCAGTAAAATTAACGGGTACTTCTCCTGGTGTTTTAAATGGTGGTTCTTTGCGTTTTACTAATCGTAAATTAAAAGTAAAAGCATTACCAGCTAATTTACCAGATTTTATTACCGCAGATATTTCTAAATTAAAAATAGGAAATAAATTATTTGTAACATCATTAAAGAATGATGATTATACATTTATGCACCCAGATAACACAGTTGTTGTTCAAGTAAGAACATCTCGTAATGCAACTGTTACTGTGGATGAAGATGAAGAAACAGCAGCAGAATAAATTGTTGCTACTATAATTTTATAAAAGCGTTACATTTTTGTAACGCTTTTTTTTACCTTAAATTTATGTGAAAATTCATTAAATTCAATTCAACTCAAGTAAACGTATTCGAAAGAAGATCTTATTTTTGTAATACAAATTTTACAAACGTATTCTATAAAAAAGAAGTCTCAAAAAAAAATTAATGAAGAAATTTTTAATTGTAGGTTTAGGAAATATAGGCGACAAATACGCCAATACACGTCATAACATCGGCTTTAAAATTATTGATGAAGTTGCTGAAGAACACAAAGTTACTTTTGAAACAGAAAAATTAGGCGATGTAGCTAGTTTTAGATATAAAGGACGAACTTTTATCCTATTAAAACCAAGTACTTACATGAATTTAAGTGGAAAAGCAGTAAAATATTGGATGCAAAAAGAAAAAATTGCTACAGAAAATCTATTAATTGTTACAGATGATTTGAATATTGATTTTGGTACCATTAGAGTAAAAGCCAAAGGAAGTGATGGTGGCCATAATGGGTTAAAAGATATTCAAGAAAAATTAGGCACAAACAAATACCCAAGATTTAGATTCGGTGTAGGAGCCAACTATTCAAAAGGGCGTCAAGTAGATTATGTTTTAGGTGAATGGAATAAAGATGAAAATAGCCAGTTAATCGAACGTTTACCAACTTCTGCAAAAGTAATAACCTCTTTTGGTACGGCTGGTCTAGCAAATACAATGAACACCTTTAACGGAAAATAACTCTAAATCTGAGGTTTAGATAAAATTTCCAATAATTTAACGCAACCTTTTTAGATATTTTATATCTATAAAGTATATTTAACTATACCAAAAAGTTATGAAAAAAATTGCTCTTATTATTTTTTGCTTTTGCTTAACCAGTTGTATTATAGATAATTGGAACAACTCTGGCACTGTAGACCCTGTGTGGTCTAGATATAACCCAGTTACACTATCAAGAACTGAGTTTGAAAATTCAATCAAAATTCAAGAAAAAACTCCAGTTACAGAATCATCAAAAATATACATTATTGATGATTACATTTTTGTGAACGACAAACGTACTGGTTTTCATATTTTTGATAATACAGACGAAACCAACCCCATTAAAAAGAAATTTTTAAAAATTCCAGGCGCTACAGATGTTGCTATAAGAAATAACACGCTTTACATCAATCAAGCAACAGATTTAGTAGTATTAAGTTTAGATTTTTCTACTTTTCAAATAGCGGTTAAAAAAAGGTTGAAAAATGTTTTTCCTGAATTGCAATCTCCTGATGGAGATTCTTTTTATGAAAATGATAAAGTTGTTGTGAATTGGGTTCAAAAATAATACTATGAAAAAAAGATATATCATTCCATTATTTGCCATTTTATTTGCTTTTTCTTGCTGCGAAAGCGATAGCGCTGTTTCTTCTGATATTGCAAGTGATGGACAAGGTGGGTCGTTAGCAACCTTTATTTTAAAAGAAGATTATTTGTATACGGTAGATTTTTTTAATTTGTCTGTATTTAATATTAGCAACGTTTCAAATCCTGTAAAGGTAAATACCATAAATGTTGGTTTTAATATAGAAACACTATTTAGTTTTAAAAACTATTTATTTATTGGTTCACAAGATGCTATGTATATTTATGACGTTACTAATGCAGAATTACCTAAATTAATGTCGCGTTCAAACCACTTTAGAGCCTGTGATCCTGTAGTTGCTAATGATACCAATGCTTACGTTACATTACATAGTAATGCCACTTGTGGAGGAGCCGTTAACGAGTTGAAAACCTACAATATCGAAGATGTTGAAAACCCTATTTTATTAAACACAAGAGGGTTAACACAACCAAAAGGTTTGAGTTTATATGGCAATAATTACCTTTTGGTTTGTGATGATACAGTAAAAATATTTGATGTTACAGACCCAAGTGATTCTAAATATATTGATGAAATTGTAACAGAAGGCGCAATTGACATCATTATAAGAAACAATCATGCTTTTATCATATCAGAATTTGCAATAGCGCAATATCAATTAAACAAAGAAGATATTACGAAGTCCACTAAAATAAGCACGTTTACTTTTTAATGTTTCAGTGATAATTTATTGTCTAGAAAGTGCAATACCAGTTGTAGTTTTTAAAGAAATTCCTACACTTTGGTTATCTACCACTTCTTGAAACATTACTAATGAGTTTTCAGAAAAAGTGGTAATATTAAAAGTTCCTAAGATAAAATCTCCTTTTGTTTGAGAAAAAGTAATGGTATTTGCACTAGAATTTACAGTAAAAGTACCAGCTGCGTCTACTTGTATGGTTTCAGGATTTGGCTGACCTGATTGAGGTGTAGGTGAAATAGTGGAAACAAATCCATGCAAACCATTCGCAGTATATGTGCCATCTGTATTAAGTATAATTGTCATCTGAAACCTATCTCCTACTTTAGAATTTCTTTCGAGTTCGGTAGTATTTTCTCCAGATGTTGAAGTTGCAGATTCTACAATCAACTTTTCGTAACTACTTATACCATAAGTACCAGTTACATTTGCACTAGAAAGTACAAAGGTTGGTGCGCTTGATGAATCATCACCACAACTAAAAAAAGATACTGATACAAATAAGACTAAAATATATGTTAGATTTTTCATAAGAATAAATTTTTGTCAAATATAACTCATTAATTACAACGATATTGTCTTAAAAAAGTTACATTTCTATTAAAATTAATTTTCACTTGCAAACCATTCTGCAAAGCTAGTATCTGTTTCTTGTAATTTTATAGCATGCAATTTTATGTTTTGTGGCAGCCTCGCTTTTATTTTTTCTGCAAAATCAATTACCATCATTTCACTGGTTGGCTGATAATCAACTAAAATTACATGATGTCCTCTATCACTTAATTCTTTGGCTAATTCTACATGAGGGG
>CBFIFR010000062.1:0-12251 GCA_965661915.1 Polaribacter sp.
CAAGAATTCATAGAAACTTATTCGAAAAAATGTTGCCATTTACAAAAAAATACTGGTGTTTAATGTGTGGCAATAAATTTTTAAAATTTCGTTTTTCAAAAAAAAATAGGGAACGAAAAAATCACAAACATATAACTGCTAAATGGGAGCAAATAGCTAAACAACAAAACTTTTAATGATACAATTACAATATATTGAGCGCGAAATTGCTGATCTTAAAAATCAACTACAACATCATAAACTTTATGGCTATTTAGATACTGTGGATGATGTTAAGCTTTTTATGCAATATCATGTGTTTGCAGTATGGGACTTTATGTCTTTATTAAAAAGCTTACAAGGTCATCTAACCCATGTAAATGCGCCTTGGGTTCCTGTAGAAAATCCAAAATTAGCGCGTTTTATTAATGAAATAGTGCTTGCTGAAGAAAGTGATGTAAACGAGTTAGGGGAGCCAAAAAGTCATTTTGAAATGTATTTAGACGCCATGATACAAATAGAGGCAGACGTCACTAAAATTAATCATTTTACTAAGTTTATAAAACGTGGTACATCAGTAGAATTTGCACTGCAAACCGCTAAGACACCTAAAGGGGTTGCTGAGTTTGTTGAATACTCCATGTCTTTGATACAAACCAATCAGCCTCATATGGTAGCAGCTGCTTTTACATTTGGCAGAGAAAACATTTTACCAAATATTTTCATTGAAATTTTAAGAAAATCAGGTAAAGAAAAAGAATATAGCAAGTTTAGGTACTATCTTGAAAGGCACATAGAGTTAGATGGCAATGATCATGGACCTATTTCTTTAGACATGATTTCAAATCTATGTAAAAAGGACGTTACGAAATGGATGGATGTATCTAAAATTGCCAGAAAATCTTTACAAAAAAGAATTGCGCTTTGGGATGAAATTACAAATTTAATACAAATACGAAAGCAACTCCAAATTACAGTTTAAGGTTATTAAGTAATAACACACATAATAAAACAATCCAATTTATCCTCCTCTCCCCCCCCTAAAAAATAAAACATAATGTACCCTACTTTAGCTGAAAGAAGTAAAAATTTTAAGTCTGTTAATAATATAGAAGTTCAATGGTTCGTAAACACCGATCTTAAATGTGTATATGTTTCCGATAATATTTATAATGATTATGGCTACACTCCAGAAGAATGGATGAGCCAAGATGTAAGAAAAAATAAAGATTATAAAGATATCTTACATGTCACTAAACTAGCTGCAGAAAGTGTACATGAAAATAAATATTTTAGTTTTGAAGGCCAAATAAAGCATAGAAATGGTAAACTTATAGATGTAGAAGTTACATTTAAGGCTGTATTAAATGATGATGGAGAGGTAGATGGTTTTTTTGGAATAATTAGAAATATTAATAAAAAAAATGAATTAGGTAAAAGATTTATTATTAACAATAAAAGTATACAATCTAGCAAACCAAATATAGCATTTTTAATATCTGTTGTTACGCATGATTTAATTAATCCGTTTAACATTATTTGTGGGTATACAAAACTATTAAAAGATAATTACCATAATTTAAGTGATGAAGAACGTTTAAATTATATTAAAAAGGTAGATGCTTCAGCTTATGCAAATTACAAATTAGCAAAAAACTTATTAGATTGGGCAAAACTACAAAATCAAGGATTTACCGTTAAAAAAGAAATTTTAAACGCAAGTGATTATATTAAAAGAATAATTGAGCCTTATAATTATTTACTAGATAAAAAAGATATAAATGTAATTATAGATGCCAAGAAAAAACATATATTTTATGCTGATAATAATTTGTTGAAAATTATTGTTGTTAATTTATTTATGAATGCTATAAAATTTAGTAAAAAACAAGGTACCATTAAAATTCGGTTGAAAAAGGCAGGTGTGCAAACTCAAATTAGTGTTCAAGATGATGGTGTTGGCATAAGTGAAGAGAAGTTGAAAGAAATTTTTAAGCTGTCTTATATCAAAAACGAAACGGGTACAGAAGGTGAAAAAGGTTCAGGAATTGGGTTATATATTTGTAAAAAATTAATAGCGCATCATAAAGGTACTTTAAATATAACAAGCCAAATAAATAAAGGAACAAAGTTTGTTGTAAGTGTTTAGTTTTACTATTGTAGTTTCTAAATGCTTTGATATAAAAAATATTTTTAGTTATAAATATAGAAGTCAGTAGATAGTTACTTATATAAATTTATAATTTATGGACGAATGTCAGGTTAAGCGCAGTCGAAACCTATATTTATCAATCCAATAGTTCTCGACTGCGCTCGAACAGACATCAAAATTAAATTTAATCTCTTAAAAATCATTTAATTAAAATGGTTTATCAATAAGTATTTAAATACTGACCTCTTTATAAATATTTACACCTTTAACCTGTTTAATCTATAGGAAATTCCCTAACTTTGACTAACTATTAATGAATCTTAATTTTACAATTAAAATGGGCTTGATTGTTACGTCAATAGAAAATAGAATGTAAAATTTAATCTACGCTTTGTTACATTTATTTCAAAAAACTCGCTAACTTTTTGCAATATATTTTATAGAATTATATGTTGTAAAATTCAAAAAATAAAGATAAAACATCACTACATATAAGTTTTATCTGGCATTTATATAACAATTATGGGAAAAATATTAACAGCTTATATAGTAGAGGATGATGTTTTAAATTTAGAATTGCTAAAATTTTTAATTAACAAGTGTAATCCTAATATTTCTATTATTGGTGAAGCCAAGAATATAGATGAGTTTATAGGTTTAATGTTAAAAAATGAAGCAGATGTGCTGTTTTTAGATGTTGAATTAGAAGACGAAAAATCTTCTTTAGATATTTTAAATGATTTTAAAAATATAAAACCAGAAATTATCATTACAAGTTCGTCTGAAGACTATGCTTTGCAAGCTATAAACGAATTTAATATTTTTTCATATTTAATTAAACCTTTAAATATTATAAAGATAAATAAGGTGTTAACGAAGTTAGAAAATCAATTAGAACAAAAAAGCTATAACAATCAATCTAAGGATAATGTTTTAGCAGAAGGTATCATTGCTATACCCGACTTTAAATCAATTGAGCTTTTAGACATTTATGAAATATTTTATTTAGAGGCTGCAGGCAAATACACTGTATTTTATTTATCTGACGGATCAACTCGAACAGTTTCTAAAAATATAGGACATTATGAACAATTATTGCCAGAAAAAGTTTTTTTTAGAATTCATCATAAATATTTAATTAATATTAATGAAACAAAAACTATTTTTAAGTCTGATGGTCATTATTGTGTGCTTAAAAATGGTAATAGTTTACCCATAGCTAAAAGGAGAATAGATGGGTTACGTAACTATATTCATTTAAAATAATATGCAGTAGTAAATATGTAACTTTTTAGAAAGTGTATGTAATGCAAAGCTAAACTGTTATATTTAAAAATAGTATATCACGAAAGCGTGCAATTTACAATTTAAGTTATTACATAAAAGCTGCATGATGTTTAACATTTACAATCATCAAATTTTAAATTTCTTTAATTTAATGAATATGTTTAAATTTAGTTTGTTGACAATAAATATATTCAGATAAAGCGTTAAATATTGCTAACTTAATGTTAAGAAAAAAAAACAAAAATAGTTAAGGCGATACCTCATTTTTCTAAAAACTTTTGGAATATTTGTATGCTATAATCTCTTTTTTAAAAATGATGTTTTTAAAAAAAATTAGATCAATAATCACTTTCTAGAATCAGTAAATAAACCATAGTTATTGTAAAATGGAATTAAATAAATTAGAACTTCAAGCATTATTTGAAATTGCATTAAATCAAAAAATCAATAGCAGAAAAGAAGTAGGTATACCTGAAATTTTAAATCTATACAAAACTAAATTAAAGTGTTTTTATGCTAATTTATACGAATTAGGCAAACAAACTAGTTTAAGATTAGATACAGATAAATTAAGTTTAGAATTCAATAAAAACGTAAAAAAATTTACGAAAGAGGTTGATAATTCTAACAATAACGCACGCTACAAGAAATTAGGTGAACATTATTTTTACGCTTTACCTTTGTATAAAAATGTTTGTATTCTTTTGGTAAGAAAAAATATGTTTTCAGAAAACATGTTTTTACAATTAATAAAAGTAGCCTCTAATTTAGGGCTAGAAATTAAACAATATAGAGACAAAGAACGACTTCAATTATTAGAGAATTTTTTAGATAAATCTCTAGATTCTGTTCAAATCTCGCATGAAAGTGGTCAGTTATTCTACATAAACGAAGTAGCATCAAAAAGACTAGGCATTAAAAAAAGTGAAGTTCAAAATTATTATGTAAGTGATTTTGAAAAAAATTTCAAGAATAAGGCTAACGAATGGAAGAAACATATTGATAACCTAAAAAATGTAGGTCAGGTTATTATAGAGGGTGAACACATTAATCAAAATAAAATTCATTCAATTCCTGTTGAAGTAAACGTTAATTTAGCTAACATTAAAGATAAAAATTTTGTAATTGCTTTTTCTAGAGATATCACTAAAAGAAAAGAGCAAGAGCAAAAGTTAATACAAACAACGCAAAAATTAGAAAGTATTTTTAATGAAATGACTGATATGGTTTATTCAATAAAAACACCTTCCAATGAAGTTTTATTTGTTACGCCATCCATAAATTCTATTTTAGAGGTAGATGAAAAAGAATTTATGAATAACCCTAACATTTGTTTAAATATACTTTATTCAGAAAACAAAGACTTGTTATTAACTATAGAAAACGACCTTGAATTGTATGGTGCATTTAGTATAATCACTAAAATTAAAACGAAATCTGGAAAGATAAAATGGATTAAAAACGATGGCAAATATATCTATGATAAAAATTTAAAACCAATAAGATTAGATGGTGTTATAACAGACATAACAAATGAGCATTTGATAGCAAAAGAATTGGACAACGAGATTAAACTTCAAGATGCCTTAATAGATATTGCAGCAACGTACATTAATTTAGAGCCAAAACACCTAAATGATACTATTAATAAATCTCTTGAAAAAATGGGGCGATTTGTTAATGCTGATAGAGCTTATATTTTTGACTATGATTTTAAAGAAAATACAACTTCCAATACATTTGAATGGTGTAAAGAAGGTATAAGCCCAGAAATAGATAACTTGCAAAAAGTGCCTATAGAAGCTATTCCTCAATGGATTGAAAAGCATAAAAATGGAGACTCTTTTTATATTGAAAATGTTGCTTTACTTAATGAGGATGACCCTAATGAAAATGCATTAAAATCGATTTTAGCTCCTCAAAACATTAAGAGTTTACTTACCATTCCTATTTTAAGTAATAAAGAATTAATTGGCTTTGTTGGCTTTGATTACGTAGAAAACACCCATAGCTATATTGAAAAAGAAAAGAAAGTATTAGCGCTTTTTGGTATGATGCTCATTAATATTAGAAACAGGCAAAAACTAAACAATCAACTAAGAATTGAAGGTGAAAAGTTTCAAAATATTATTACAAATATGAATTTAGGTTTATTAGAGTTAGACTTAGATCATAAAGTAATATTTGCAAATCAAAGCTTTTGTGATATGTCTGGCTATGAACTACATCAATTAAAAAGAAAAAATGCTGATAAAATTTTTTCAAATACTACAATTTCAACTGATAAATATTACAAAGAAAACAATCAAAATTCTAGAAATTATGAAATTAAAGTACATGATAAAAACGGAAATTTAAAATGGTTATTTGTAAGTACTGCTGCAAATTATAATGATAAAGGAGAGTTAATTGGTTGGATACGTATTCACCTAGATATTACCAAACAAAAAAAATTAGAACATAAAATAGCAAAAGCTATTTCGTCTGAACGTGCAGCTTCAAAAGCAAAAGAGCTTTTCTTGGCAAATATGAGTCATGAAATTAGAACTCCTTTAAACGTTATTATTGGTATGATTCGAGAATTAAATAGAGAAAATTTAAACGCAAATCAACAATTTTATGTGAGCCAATCAGGAAAATCTGCTAAGCATTTATTAATGATATTGAATAACATTCTTGATATCACAAAAATAGAATCTGGGGAAATGGAAATTGTAAAAAAAGTTTTTAATCCTAGCGCAATGATTTACGATGTACATGCTATTTTAACTTCTCAAGCTCAAGAAAAAAACATAAAATTTATACTAGATATTAACCCAGATATACACCCTTCTCTTGTTGGTGATGATATTAGAATTAAACAAGTATTAATTAATCTTGTGCGTAACTCAATAAAGTTTACAAACCAAGGTTCTATACATTTAAAAGTAGCAATAATACATAATTGCAAGCAATCCCAAACACTGCGTTTTGAAGTTGCTGATACAGGCATTGGAATGTCTAATGAGTTTATCGCTAAAATGTTTGAAAAGTTTTCTCAAGAACAAAATACATCAAATAGAGAATATGAAGGCACAGGCTTAGGTATGCCTATTTCAAACGATTTAATTAAACTGATGGGTAGTGAATTGATTATAAGTAGTGTTAAAAATAAAGGAACAAATTCCTATTTCGATTTAACTCTTGAAAAGAAGAATCAGAATAATTCAAATTCAAATATTCAACAAGTTAAACAAGATGCTTATAAAGGGCACAGGGTACTTCTTGTAGAAGATAATGAAATGAACAGGTTTATAACCATAAAAAGTTTAGATTATTTAGGCTTTGCAACTACAGAGGCAAAAAATGGTTTAATAGCCACAAAATTAATTGAAAAACAAAATTTTGATTTAATTTTAATGGACATACAAATGCCTATAATGGATGGTGTAGAGGCTACTAAAATTATACGTAATAATCTTAAAATACAAACACCTATTATTGCATTAACTGCAAATGCATTTAAGCGTGATATAGATTTATATTTAAAAATTGGAATGAACGCCTACATTACCAAACCTTTTGCTGAAAAAGTATTGTTTAGAAATATTCAATCTGTTTTAGAGGGGTCTAAAGATGGTAAAAAATTGAAGCATAGGGTTCTTGAAAAAGAAAGCACCAATATAGAAGAAGAACCGCTATTCGATTTAAGCGAATACAAAAACTCAAATGGAATTGACGATGAATTTATAAAAAAAATGGTTAGTTTGTTTATTAGTTTGGCAGACGAAAATATTGTATTGCTAGAAAAAGCATTAGAAGTTGATAATGTTGTAACTATTAGAAAAATTATTCATAAAATAAAACCAAACATAGAAGTTATGGGGATTCTCTCTTTAGAGAACCATATAAAAGAAATTCTAAAATTTAATGTAAACTCAACAATTACCCCTAAATTCAAATCGAATACAAAAAAAGTAATACAAGTATTAAAAGCAACAAGTAAACATTTAAAAAATGAGGAAATATCTTAACTCATAGCTACTGTTTATTTTAACATAAGTTGAGATTACTTTTAATAAATAAAAACGTTTAATTTTTAACTGCACTACAAGTATACTTTTCCATAAAGAGTGTACGTGAATTATTATATACTTATTTGGCTACCTCGTAAATCTTTACAGATAACATATTTAAAAAGGATAAACGTAAAGCACACTTAGTGTAGAAAGTTTTCAATACCCTATAAACTTTATAAGTTTTGCATTAAATACAATTCAAATAAATCAGCTATTCTCTTATTTACCCAATTACTACTTACTAAGAGATTCATTGGCTTTAACTCAGTAAATTTAAATATTACTTGTACAAAACATGTGGTAAATAGCAGGTTTTGCATGTGCTGAAAATTAAAGTTAAATATTAAAATAGATTGTAAAATGAAATGTTTAGTCTGTAAGAATAAAGAAATACTTGAGCCAATATGTAATACACAATATAAGTTTAGGATTTATCCATTTAGTAAATCATTTGTATGTGGTAAATGCGAAAGTAAGTACGACGTTTTATTTTTACTGGCAACTACAAGGAAAATCCGTTATTTTATTACCAAAAGAAAACCAGTTATATCTGTATAGTCTCAGTTGTTAACTTACACATTTCAGATTGAAACTTAGATATTACTTTTGATGTGGGTTATTCATTAGTTCAAATTCATAATTTAGGGGGTGTGGCTCTAAGTGAGAGATACTTCTTATTCGCAATCAACAGCAGCTTAGAGTCACCAACTAAATTTAAGAAAATATTACAGAATTATAAAACTAATATAATCAAAATTACAAAAAAATAATTAAATATCAATAAGCTTTAATTTACATAATTGTTTGGTTTTTTATGATATTATGTAAAGTAGATTCCCCAGAGCGAAAAAAGTCACACCTCAAAAGGGTGTGATTTTTTGGTTTTTAGAATGTTTTTTAAACTTTTTTTCACGTTGTCGTAAACTATAAATACTACAAAAACTGAATTTTAGCACTGGTTTGTAGTAGTTTAGCTTGTAACAAAGTGTTTTGTCTCTCGTCTAAAGTATGTAATCAAATAAACTAAACATTATGAAATCAACTTACACAAACACCGTAGAAAGAGGAATTTTAAATTCGGCTTACAAAAGAGAAATCAGAGCAAATATTTCTGAATGCAAAAGAGAAACATTATCAAAAATGAAATTGATGGTAGAGGCGCATCAAGAAAATGCGCAGAGTGCTGCTGGTACCATTTTAAAGGTTTCCTTTTTTATGTTAGCAATTATCTTTATGGTATCTTAATAAGCAATATATTTTATGATTTCAAAAACTTAGCAAGTACGCACGAGTGAAGGATTGAAGCAATTGTTTGAGCTCTTACACTTTTGGGTGTAAAGCGAGTGCGTAAAGCCTGACCTGAAAGGGCACGCAAAAAACAAGAACAAAAAAAATCCATCTCAAAAAAAGATGGATTTATAATTTAAGTGCAATTGCAGTGTTTAGCTTAGCGCTTCTTTAATTCTTTTTATAGCTTCACGAATTTGTAACTCTGATGCTGCATAAGAAATTCTAATACAGTTAGGCGCACCAAATGCATCTCCTGTAACTGTAGCTACATTTGCTTTTTCTAAGATAAATAAAGCAAAATCGCTTGCATTATTAATGGTAACTCCCTGAAGTGTTTTGCCAAAATACGCAGAAATATCTGGAAAAACATAAAAAGCACCATCAGGTACATTTACTTTAAAACCATCAATTTCTTTCAGTAAATCAATTACAATACCTCTTCTGGTTTTAAATTCATCAACCATATATTGTATTTTGCTAATTGGTGCTAAAACAGCAGTTATAGCAGCTCTTTGCGCAATACAGTTAGTACCAGAGGTAATTTGCCCTTGCATTTTAGTACATGCTTTTGCAATCCATTCTGGAGCACCAATATAACCAATTCTCCAACCAGTCATTGCAAATGCTTTTGCCAAACCATTTACGGTAATTGTTCTATCGTATAAACTATCAATAGCAGCTAAACTAAATGGTTTTGTGTCGAAATTAATGTGTTCATAAATTTCATCAGACATTACATAAATCTGCGGATATTTTTCTAAAACTTCAGCTAATGCTCTATATTCTGCTTCGCTATAAATAACACCACTTGGGTTATTTGGCGAGTTGAATAAAATTAGTTTCGTTTTTGGCGTAATTGCAGCTTCAAGTTGCGCTGGTGTAATTTTAAAATTATTTTCTATGGATGAAGGAATTTCTACAGACTTAGCTTCACAAAGTGTAGCAATTGCAGAATAACTTACCCAATAAGGGCAAGGTAATAAAACCTCATCTCCAGGATTTAATAAAACCTGCATTACATTGGCAATAGATTGTTTTGCTCCTGTAGAAACTACGATTTGATTTGGTTTGTAATCCAAATCATTATCACGTTTAAATTTTACGCAAATTGCTTCTTTTAATTCACCATAACCATCTACAGGTGTATAAGAATTGTAATTTTCATTTACAGCTTCAATAGCAGCTTCTTTAATAAAATCTGGTGTATTAAAGTCAGGTTCACCTAAACTTAATCCAATAATATCTTTACCCTCTGCTCTTAGTTCTCTTGCTTTTGCAGCCATTGCCAAAGTCGCAGACGCTGGCAAACTGTTAATTCTGTCCGATAATGGATGTGTCATTTTTTACGTTACGTTATTCAGTTTTTGTTATGCTAATTCAGGTTTTTGCCCTAAAACACCCAAATGCTTAAAATGCTCAATAATTGCTTTTCTTGTTGTTTGATACTCATTATAAGGCAAATTAAACTCTTTAGCTGTTTCTTTTACAATTTTAGCTAATTTACTGTAATGCACATGAGAAATATGTGGAAAAATATGATGTTCAACTTGATGATTTAAACCTCCTGTATAAAAATTTACAAGCCAATTGCTTGGTGCAAAGTTACTTGTAGTGTAAAGTTGGTGCACAGCCCACGTATGTTCTAAGTTTCCATTTTTATCAGGTATAGGCATTTCTGTGTTGGGTACAATGTGTGCCAATTGAAAAACCAAACTTAAAATCATACCAGCAGTATAATGCATCACAAAAAAACCAATTAAAACTTTCCACCAAGCAACATCTAAAACTAAAATTGGTAAAACAATCCAAAGTGCGTAATATGCAATTTTAGAGATTACTAATTTAGTCCATTCTGAAGTTGGATTTGGAAATTTACCATAAGATAATTTCTTTTTTAAATACCTACGCATTTGTTTAATATCGGTTGTAATAGCCCAATTTATGGTTAATAAACCATATAGAAAGATAGAGTAATATTTTTGCAGTTTATGAATTTTTAACCATTTAGCGTGTAATGAAAAACGAATAACTCTACCAGCATCGATATCTTCATCATGATCTTTTACATTGGTAAATGTGTGATGTAATACATTGTGTTGCACTTTCCAGTTATACACATTACCTGCCAAAATATAAATACTACTGCCCATTAATTTGTTTACCCATTTTCTTTTAGAAAACGAATCGTGGTTGGCATCATGCATCACATTCATACCAACACCAGCCATACCAACACCCGTTAATACCATTAAAAGAACCATAGTCCATTGTGGCATAGCAACCGTAAGCACTAAAATAAAAGGGATTAAAAATAAACAAAACATTAAAATGGCTTTGGTATATAATCTCCAATTCCCAGTTCTTTTTATGTTATTGTCTTTAAAATACGAGTTGACTCTTTTGTTTAAAGTTCTGAAGAACTTTGCTTTGTCTACTCTAGAGAAGTTTATTGTTTTCATGTAATAATTTAATGTGCAGCAAAAATATGCTATTTTGAATTGTTTTTTATGACAAACGTCAGTTTTTGTAAAGAATTGTTACCACCAAATAACTATTTTTGCAATTCTAATTGATTATTGATGGACATTATTCACAAATATTTTAAAAATTTATCAGAAAAGCAAATCGAACAATTTGAAAAGTTACAAGACTTATATCAAGATTGGAACCTGAAAATCAACGTTGTTTCCAGAAAAGATATTGATGAATTGTATTTACGACACGTTTTACATTCGTTAGGAATTGCCAAGGTAATGCAGTTTAAACCTAATGCAAAAGTAATGGATGTTGGTACAGGAGGTGGTTTTCCAGGTATTCCATTAGCGATTTTGTTTCCAGAAACACATTTTCATTTGGTAGATTCCATTGGTAAAAAAATAAAGGTAGTAAATGAAGTAGTTGAAGGTTTGGGTTTAGAAAATGTAAAAACATCACATTGCAGAGTAGAAGAAATCAATGATACTTATGATTTTATTGTGAGTAGAGCAGTTGCACAAATGGAAACTTTTGTGCGTTGGAATAAAGGTAAGATTACCAAAAAGCAAAATCACGATTTAAAAAACGGTATTTTATACTTAAAAGGAGGAGACTTAACAGAAGAACTTCAAAAATACACTACAGCAACTATTTACAATTTACCTAACTATTTTGATGAACCGTTTTTTGAAACTAAAAAAGTGGTACACTTGGGGATGAAGTATAAATAATTTTGAAGAGCTAATACATTTTTAACGTATATTTTATTCTAATTCTGCAAAGCATCTTATTTAATCTATAATAATCTAGGATAAAAAATAATACTACGCTTTTAATTGTTTCATTGAGTGATGATTACGTACTATATATTTTTTCTTTTTTTGATGTTCAATTCAAAACAATTTACTATTTTTGCGCCCACTTATCACGAGTTGGTAAGATTTTTAATAACCAAGGTCGAGAACCTTAAAAAATTAATAAATTATGTCTGTAAAAATCAGATTACAAAG
>CBFIFR010000063.1:0-12245 GCA_965661915.1 Polaribacter sp.
AATTGAAAACACCAAGTTTATAAATAACACCATTGTTAATATGGGATTGGTTTATGTGCAATCTGATAGTACAAACGGTTATATTTTTACACGTTGGGCAAATGTTTTGGTAGCAGATAACGATATTAATCTTACAGCCTTAGATATTTTCAGATCAGATTGGAATAACGGAAGCACTTTAGATGTTGTAATTAATAATAGTACGTTTGTTAATAATGATTATAATGGTACTTATGGTAATTCTATTACGGCATCAGGTAATGGTAGTGTAAACCTAAATGTTAATAATTCTATCTTTTGGCAGAATACTGTTAATGGTACATCAGCAACTAGAGATATTTCTAATGGATTAGACGAGCATTACGACGTGTTTATTAGAAATTCTATTGCAAATGTATCATCAAACGCCGGAACTTACGGGACATTTAGTGCAACAAACGTAACAACTTTAGATCCAGCAACAGATAATTTAAATTTAGATGCCGAATACAAACCAACATCAGCTTCAAATTATATTGTTGATCAAGGTGATAACGCTTACTACGATGAAGCTTTATTTGGTGACTTAGACCTATCTGGTAATGATAGAATTTTTAATACTACTATTGATTTAGGAGCTTATGAGTTTGATACCACATTAAATGTTACAGATATAAATTACGCAAACAGTAGCATAATTGTATATCCAAACCCAGTAAGGGATAATTTGTTTTTAAAATCTTCGGAGTCTATTACAAGTTTAATCATTTACAACATCAATGGGCAAAAAGTAAAACAAATTAATAGTTTTGATAACTTTATAAATGTATCCGATTTGCCTAATGGGTGGTATATGATTCAAATTCACTCAAATCAAAAAATCACGAATAAGAAATTTTTAAAGTACTAAAAAAGCCAAATATTTATTAAAATAGGCTGTCTAAAAAGTATAAAATCCCTGTCATTTAGATTGTAATAGAGAAATCTTATTTATGATCATCAAATAGTTAGATTTTTCGACTTCGCTCAAAATTACATATAGATCTACTTTTCAGACAGCCTGTTTATTTTAATAGATTTTGATATTTTATTTTTATTTATTCTAAATAAACAATTATATTTGCAATATAAAGTTACAAAAATGATTGTTTTTTATACAGCAAAAAAAACTACAATTCAATTAGAAAAAGCATTAAGTTGCGAAACTTCTTGCTTTTCTAACTGTATAAAACCAAAAAGTAAATGTTGCAATAAATACAAGAAAAAAGGCGTTAATTGCAAAAGATGTCCACATATATTACTAGAGACTGCCTCTTAAATTATGTAGCACAAGTTTATTTACATCATTAATATTCTTACTTTTGCTTTTTACATCATAAGCTATGAAGCATTTTCACTATTTTTTTGTATTATTTTGTTTTGTTCTTGTTACAAATTCTTGCCAAGAAAATGGCATTGTGTTTCCACCTTCAGATAACAATCCAATCTTTGAAGTAACAATAGATGGTGAAATTTTTAGAACATCAAATGCTAATTATGTAATAGATGGCGATAAGATTTCTATTTATGCTATTAAGTCAGATACAAACGAAGCATTTACCTTAAATGTAGAAAGTTACGATGTACAAAGCTTTAGTTTAGAGGGTGTTAATAACACAGCAACCTACAGTCAAAATAACGCTGTTTCTACAGGTACTTGGACCACTTTTGGAGAAACTTCAAGCAGAGGAAACATTACATTTACAGATATTAATTTGGCAAACAATACCGTTTCAGGAACTTTTAGTTTTATTGGTAGCAATAAAACAGCTACGAGTTCTAAAGCTTTTTCGAATGGTAGCTTTAGTTATATTCCAAGAAGTTCTCAACCCATATCCAAAAATAGCTTTACAGCTAAAGTAGATGGTGTCGTTTTTCAAGAAATAAGTCTATTTGCCAATACAATTACTATTGGAACAAACAATTTAATTAATGTTAATGCCAATAAAAGTTCATCAGAATCGATAAGCTTTTATGTAAACGATAATATTACTCCAGGTGAATACGATTTTGGTAGCTTTATCAATCAAACCTATCCAGCAGGTCAATATGTAATTGATGGTGATGAATATGAAGCTGATGGAAAAATAACAATTGTTAGTCATGATACCTCAGCAAAAAAAATATCAGGTACTTTTAATTTTGATGCTACTTTAACTGCAAGTACAGTTGCTAAACATGCTATTACAGAAGGTTCTTTTAGTATTTTTTACTAAATAAAAAAGACTACCTGAAAAGTTTAGAAATACTGTTATTTTAAACCTAGTCAAAAAAATCTGATTATTTTAGATTTCTCTATTCTAGTCGAAAACGACATCTAATTCTACTTTTCAGACAGCCTCCTCAACCATTAATTTGCTGCTAAATAGTCAGCATCATTAAAAACTACTTTTTCTTTTTTCCTTTTGCACAAAGGGTCTGCACCTATTGTGCCCTTTAAACTCTCTAAATATACTTTTGATGTTACTTTTTCATAATGGGTTTTTACGTTTTGTAAACGATTTTCAATATTCATTTCATTAACCAAAGCTGCGTTGTTTGGGTTATCAATAAAACGCTCTAGGTAATCAATTTGATGTTTGTAAAATGCAATATCTTTTTCTTGTTTTAATACCAAACGCTCTTGATACCAATCGCTATTTAAAACATACTCTCTACTGAAATATTCACGTAATTCTGGGTCGCTTATGTCTTTACCTTCGTAATTTCCATACGCCATAATGTGTAATAAAATTTGTAGAGGAGGTATTGCATCTGCCACACTACCATCTTTAAAGTAATTTATAGCTACTTTTTGTTGCGCTTCTACAATGTTATTAATTCCGTCTACAAAATCTTCTAAGCCTTGCAATTCTGGTTTTAACATACGTTCACTAAATACTGCTGTAGGTTCATCAAAAATTCTGTTTAAACAATATAAATCAAACTTTTTTGTTATTCTGTAGCCTAATCTACTTGCCAGTACTTTTTTACCTTCAAACTCAAAATCTTCTAATTTTTCTAAAGAACCATTTTTAATAAGATTTTTAGGATCTCTATCTTCGGGAGTCATTCTTGCCCAAATTTCAGGAATTAGTAAACTCACATCATGGTCAATTTTATTTTCTGCGCCAATATAACCAGCTGCAGTGCTAAATCCATTAGATGCTGTTAAAATATGCGATAATAGCGCATTATTTAAATCAGATGTTGGCGTTAACATGTTAAAAGGAGCTTTGGTTAATGCACCTTCTGAACCAGCGCCTGTTGTTGATGGCGATTTACCTGTTAAACTACAAATAAAGTCCATGAATAATTCTGGGGTTTCTTGGTAGTGAATTGGGTTGTACACAGCCAAAGGTCTAATTCCGTTTGCTTTATCAACAGGGTTATTTCTTCTACCAGGTAAAACAGCATTTACCACATGAATTACTGGGTCTTCTTGTTTTATTTTTCTTGTTAAACGCACTCCAATATCAGAAATATAAGAAGCTTCATTTTCATGATAAAATTTGTTAGGTTCTAAATAACGTGGATTTTTAGTTGGTAAACCATCTTCTATAATTCTTGGGTGAGAAGGTAGCACAAACTGAATATCATCATCATCGCTATTGATAATTTCTTTGATAAAATTTTTAACAGGTTCTGTGTATTTATCAAAATTAATGGTGTCTTCATAAATAGCTATGGCATCTTGTTTGGTTAACATTTCATAGTTTGTTAAGAATCTTCCATCAGAAATAATATCAAATTCAGCACCTTTATCATAACCTCTTACAATAGCTTCATCTGGTCTTTGAAACAGATGTGCTTCACAGTTTGTTACCACTTTTACACTTGGGTTATCAAACTCTGGATTTAGTAAATCTTTAAATTGATTTCTAGGTAGTGTTATTGATGCTGAAATATCATCTTCTGTTTGAATTTTTTCGCTTGCAGAAAAATCGGAACGTAATTTATTCAACATCCAATTGCCTTTTTGATTAAATCCGATACGAACGTAACTACCCACAACAGGTGTGTTATTGTATAATAATGAGGTACCTTTTGCGCCGTTTATAATTTCAACAGACATCATATCTTTCCAGTTTAAATTGGCACCATGTGCTTGCCTAAACATACGTTTTACCAATAAAACTAAAGAACGAACGTGTACAGGAATATTGCTAATAAATTCGTTGAATTCATCAGAATTCTCTTCAGATGGTGTTAATAACTTAACTACAGAGCCTAAGGTTCTTTTTTCACTTAAAAAAGATCTCGATTTTGGTCTGTCAATAGTTTTATCTTTCCATCTTGTAGAGTAATTGAATTCTATAATTTCATCTGCTTTTTTAAAGTCTTCTTCTAAATTATGAATGTTAAAATTGCTATAGGTAATTGCATTTTGCATTGATTTAGAAATCTCAGATTTACCACCACCAGAAACTGTACATGGTTTATGGCAGAAAATACCTTCGGGATAAGTTTCTACAATACGCCATAATTTATTCTGAGGATGTTTTTCTAAACGTAATTTATTACCTGAAGGATGTATGTAGGTTTTAAAAGGAGATAAAATTAATTGTTGTTCTTTGCCTTCATATATCCAGCTGATATTGTTTTTGTTGATATCAAAATATGCAGTTTCTGGAATGTAAATTACATTTGGATAATTTTTATCTACCGCATAATTTTCTGGTTTTACATCAATTCGATCTGCCAATAGTGTTTTTACATCTTCAAAAGTATGGTTTAAGCCATAATATCTAAAATAATCTTTACCGTTAACAGTATCTCCCATAACACGCCTTGCATACGCAATGGCACCCCCAGCATGTTCTTCTTCAACCAAACCGTAAAGGTTTGCAGAATAACTAATTTGAGTTTTTATTTCTTTTTTAGAATAACCGTAGTAATTGTCTGCAATTAACGTAATTACAACACCTCTTTCGTCTCTACAAGTAATTTTAAATGCACCACCATTGTTGTATAGTTCGTTTTCATCTGTCCAACACATTCCGTCTTTTTTCTGACGTTCTGTTGCATCATCAAAATGAGGTAAACCAACCTCTTTTTTCTTTAATTTTAATAGTTGAGGTGCCAAAACAATACAACCTGTATGGCCTGTCCAATGTTCAGGGTCTAATGCAGCATCGTTTTGCGCAATGGTTGGATCACCAGCATTTCCAAAAATATTTTCGACAAAATCTAAATTGCTCACTAAATTTCCTGGAGCAAAAAAGCGTACCTCTAAAGATTTTTTAGAGATGATTCCTTTTACTTCTGGGCATACAGTTGGTCTTAATAGCATAGATACCATAACTTTTGCCTTTTCATCTTGTTTAGAGGTAAAAGGCAATATTTTTAAATCGTCAGAAGGATTAAAAGCAGCGTTTAAAAAATGTGCAAAAACTATTTTTGGTACCTCAAATTTGTCTAATGGTACAGGTAAATCTCCTTCAACAATATGAAACGTGCCTTTTGTAGTTCTTTTATCGTGTAAAGGATTGTTTAAAATACCTTGTTTTAATCTGCTCGATGTTACTAAATTGCTTTTAAAAGAGTTGCCATTTGGTGGTAAACTTACCTCTCTTGCTTGCCCTGCTTTAGATAAAATTAAGGTATTATTGGGTATTGTTATGTTTTTATCTATTTGAATGTCTTTTAAATAATCATCTATAAAACTTTGTATTCTGCTGTCAACAGGAGAGAGATGACTAGATAATAATCTAGATTTTTCTTGTAAGCTTTTTACAAGTTCGCTTGTTAATTCTTCGAATTTTGGATCTAAGAATTTACCTGTAGGATCTTTAAAAGTAGGTTGACCTAATGAAGCTAATTGTAGGTTAATAAACTGAATAGCGTCTTTTCTAGATTCTTGCATCGTTTTTAGTTTCATGTTATCATATTTAATATGACAAAATTATGGTATCAGATTTGTAAAAAACCTGTCAAATATCATATAAACAATATATTTTAACGAATACGTTTTAGCTGTTAATAAGTTATTAGTGAATAATTTATAGGCTAAGTTTTTGGGTAGCTATAGGTAGCAAGCGTTTTACAAATTCTGTGTAGGCTTCTGTAGAAGGGTGTAAACCATCACTAGCAACATAATTGGGATAAGCTAAACCAGCTTGTGTAATATCTGTTATATTTAAAAAAGTAATGTTTCTACTTTTGCAAAATTTTTTAATGTGGCTATTGTATTGCTCAAGTTCTTTAGAAACAGTTTCGCTACCATTGCCAAATGGTGTAAATGCATAATCTGGAATGGACAATACAATAATTTTAGTTTTATCAAAATTTACACTTCTATGCGCTTTATTGATAAGTATTGGAAATTCTTCTTGAAAGGTAGAAAAAGGTAAACCTTGATATTGATTATTTACGCCAATTAATAGCGTTACCAAATCAAAATCTGTACTTAAATCTTCTTTATCAATAGCATTGATTAAGTTTCTGGTGGTCCAGCCAGTTGTAGCAATTACTTTTAAATTAAATTTAATACCATTATTTCTTCGTTGCAAAGAATCTACAAGTTGTGCTGGATATGTACATTTTTCACAAACACTTTCACCAATAGTATAGCTATCACCTAAAGATAAAATTTTGAGATGATTATTTACTATTTCTTCAACAGTAACATCATTATTTTTAATGATTTCAAGTTCAGAATCTGTGGTACAAGCAAATATAAACAGCGAAATAAAAAGGAAAAAGTGGTGTGTTGGTATTTTATTTAAATGCATTTAAACCAGTTATATCAAGTCCTGTAATTAATAAGTGAATGTCGTGTGTACCTTCATAGGTTACTACGCTTTCTAAATTCATCATATGACGCATAATAGAATATTCTCCAGAAATACCCATTCCTCCTAACATTTGTCTCGCTTCACGAGCAACATTCAGTGCCATCTGTACATTATTACGTTTTGCCATCGATATTTGTGCAGAGGTTGCTTTATCATCATTTTTTAAAGTACCTAATCTCCAAGCTAATAATTGTGCTTTGGTAATTTCAGTAATCATTTCTGCTAATTTTTTTTGTTGCAATTGAAATTGACCAATAGGTTTGCCAAATTGCTGACGTTCTTTAGCGTATCTTAAAGCAGTGTCATAACAATCCATGGCAGCACCAATAGCGCCCCAAGCAATTCCATATCTTGCAGAATCTAAACAACCTAAAGGTGCTCCTAATCCAGATTTATTGGGGAGTAAGTTTTCTTTGGGTACTTTTACATTATCAAAAATTAATTCACCTGTAGATGAAGCTCTTAAAGACCATTTGTTGTGGGTTTCTGGGGTAGAAAAACCCTCCATACCACGTTCTACAATTAAACCGTGAATTCTGCCTTCTTCACTTTTGGCCCAAACTATAGCAACATCACAAAAAGGCGCATTAGAAATCCACATTTTTGCACCATTTAATAAGTAATGATTTCCTTTGTCTTTAAAATTAGATTCCATAGCCCCAGGATTAGAACCATGATTAGGTTCTGTTAACCCAAAACTGCCCATCCATTCACCAGAAGCTAATTTTGGTAAATATTTTTTACGTTGAGCTTCATTACCATATTTGTAAATGGGATACATTACCAATGATGATTGCACAGAAGCAGTAGAACGCACACCAGAATCGCCTCGTTCTATTTCTTGCATAATTAATCCGTAAGAAATCTGATCTAAACCAGCACCTCCATATTTTTCAGGAATGTAAGGGCCAAAAGCACCAATTTCTGCCAAACCTTTTATAATTTGCTTAGGGAACTTTGCATTTTGAGCATACTCTTCAATTATTGGAGACACATTACGCTTTACCCAATTTCGAGCAGCATCTCGAATTAATTTATGCTCTTCTGTAAGTAAATCATCTAAATTATAGTAATCGGGTGCTTTAAATAAATCTGGCTTCATATCTTTTTAAAAATGGATATTTAATAATAGAAAATGTTTAATTTTAAACGATTTAAAACTTAACTGTTTAAAATTTATTTTTAATCTGCATATAAAAATACGGATTTTTTAAAGTTCTTTTGCTTAAAGGATAAAAAAGTTATCCTTTTCAACTAAGTTTGTATTTATGAAGTTTACGTTAAGAAAACAAGAACGACTAAAAAGCAAAAAGCTTATTGAACAGCTCTACAAGAAAGGAAAATCAATTAAAGTTTTTCCTTTTAGAATGGTGTATTTGCAAATAGAACATACTTCAAAATACCCTGTGCAAGTAGGGGTTTCAGTAGCTAAAAGAAACTTTAAAAAAGCACCAGACAGAAATCGATTAAAGAGATTGATGCGAGAAACATATCGCCTTCAAAAAGCAACAGTTTATGATAATGTAAGCGAACCGTATATTTTTATGATTTCGTATATTGGGAGAGAGGAAAAACCTTATCAAGAACTTCATTCAAAAATGAATAGCTTACTGCACTTATTTATTGAAAAAATAAATTATACCAAAAATGAAACACTTTAAAATCAAAAGAAATACAGTTATAATTGTAGTAGTAGCAACGGTTTTTATGTCGTTCTCATTCAAATCTAATTTTTTTGAAGTAGCCAAACAAATTGAAATTTACAATTCTTTATTTAAAGAATTGAACATGTATTATGTAGATGAAATTAACCCTGCAGATTTAACTGATAAAGCCATTAAAAACACGTTAAAAGACTTAGATCCGTACACTAATTTTTACAATGCACAAGATGTAGAAGATGCAAGAATAAGAAGAGAAGGTGAGTATGCAGGTATAGGTGTATCTGTATATTATACTAATAAAGGCATTCAAATTAAAGAAGTGTATAAAGGTTTTTCTGGAGACAAGGCTGGTCTTAAAGCAGGTGATATGATAATTTCTGTGAATGGACAATCACTTAAAAATATGGAGAGAGATCAGCTTTCAATGTTTTTAAAAGGAACACCAAATACATCTGTAGCTGTTGAAATTGAACGTCAAGATAAAATTATCAAAAAAGAGTTAAAAAGAGAAAAAGTAGTGGTAAATCCTGTGCCTTTTTTTGATATGATAGATGAAGAAACAGGCTACATCACTTTAACTCGTTTCAATAATAAGGCATCAGCAGAAGTAAAAAAAGCATTTAGAGATTTGAAGAAAAAAGGAATGAAAAAATTAGTTTTTGACTTACGATCAAATCCTGGAGGTTCATTAATGGAGTCGATCAATATTTCTAATTTTTTTCTTCCAAAAGGAAAAACAGTAGTTACTACAAAGGCTAAAATTAAAAAGTGGAGTAACACTTATAGAACTTCAAATGATCCTCTAGACTTAGAAATTCCGATTGTAGTTTTAGTAAACGGTAGCTCTGCCTCTGCTTCAGAAATTGTAAGTGGTTCTTTGCAAGATTATGATAGAGCTGTAATTATGGGGCAACGATCTTTTGGTAAAGGTTTGGTTCAGCGTCAAAAAGAATTAACGTACGGAACTCAGTTAAAGTTAACCATATCTAAATACTATACCCCAAGTGGACGATGTATTCAAGAGCTAGATTATACCAATAGAGATAATAAAACAGGTAAGGTTCCTAAATTTTCTGATTCAGGAATTAACGAGTTTAAAACTGCCAATGGTAGAGTTGTTTATGATGGTGGAGGGGTGTTGCCAGATGTTGTGATTGAGCAATCTAAAAAAACATCGGCAACAAAAAAGCTCTTAAACTCTAAAGCTATTTTTAATTTTGCAACAGCTTATTTTTATAAAAACCCTGAAAAAATAGATTTAGAAAATTATCAATTTAAAGATACTGATTTTAAAGATTTTACAGACTTTTTAAAAACAGATACTACTTTTATTACCAAGCAAGAGTCCTTATTCAAAAAAGCATATGCAGCTTCAAAAAACAAAAATATTTCGAAAGAATATCAAAGAATACAATCAAAATTATTAGCAGATAAAGTAAACGAAATATCTAAAAATAAAGATATTATTATAGAGTTGCTGCAGGATGAGATTTTAAAAAAATATTATTATACTAGCGCGGTTTATAAATACCGTTTAAAGAATGATAAAACGATATCTAAAGCCTTAGAACTAATGAAAAATCTTGATGAGTATAATTATATTTTATCAGGGAAATAATTCTATATTTGCACCCAAAAAATGCTAAATACCAAAAACATAGACAGAACAAGAGCTCAAGAATCTACAAATGCCATAGAAAAACTATACATATCTATGCGTCATTTGTTTAGTAGAGGGTTTTATAAACCTATGGGAATTTCTGGAGAAACGCTACGAAAATCTTTACTTTTACTAAGGCCAGAAATTTATGGCTCTATTGCAGAAGAAAAGATAGAATTAAACGGTTTAATTTACGTAATAGAAAGACTCCCAGAAGGCATAGAACAATGCCAATTTATCAACTTAACCGCAGATGAAGGGTATAAAAATTCTAGTTTCAATCCAATTATTCCACCTAAAAGAAGACGAAATTGTTATAGGATTGATAAAGACCAAATGAATATTGAAATTACTAGAGGACGATCTGAAATCTATGATATTTTAACACATTTAACTTTTTTATTTATAGAATCTCATAAAATTCAAGAACGTGTTTCTTTAAATGAAGGTGAAGATTTTGTAAGAGAATGGCTGCATTTAGAAGAGGTTGTTTTGCATCAAAAAATAATTTCAGACAAAGAAAAAGAAGTGTTGCTTGTGCATTTGGGAAGTATTCTAGGTAGAACTTTTGATGAAGTTTCAGACATTTACGAAACCTTTTCTACAGAACAAAAGCCACATAAATTTTTTCATATTATTTATTGGTTGGGTAAGTTAGCCATTAAAGAGGTTTACGAAGCAGAAAAAAGAACAGTAACGTTTAGTTCTCTTTTAGTAGAAGAGATTGGGCATCACATTTATGGAGAAATCTGGGCAAATAATATTAAACAAGTTTTAGAAAAATATGATTTGTTAAAAAGACCACTTCATATTATAAGTGCCAACATGCATAGCGTGTTAAACTCTATTTATGCAGTTGGGGCCTTACCAGAAGAGGCAAAAAAGCATCAAGGTTTTGAGCTGTTTCAATTATTAAGTAATGCCAATAGCAAACCTTTACAGCAAAAAGTTAAAGATTACGCATCAAAAAATGGACTGATTTATATAAAAGATACATCAGGAACCAACATTAACGTTCAAATTATTGATACAGATAAAATAAAGTTCGATGATTCTACGTTTCAAAGAGTACACTCTTTGCAAGAAAATCCGGTAATCGTAGTAATGGATTATGCATTTGGAGAACAAGCTTACGAAACAATGGACGAACTTTTAAAGCCTTATAAAACTGATAATGAAAGTACTCACTTAAATGTGAAATCTGTTTCTATTATGGGTAAAGCAGGAATTTTAGAAGGTGGTAAAGGTGATATAATGATTCCTTCTGCACATATTTTTGAAGGCACAGCAGACAATTATCCGTTTAAAAATGAGTTAACCAAAGAAGATTTAGAAAATTTTGGCGTGCAAGTTTTTGATGGTACAATGATTTCTGTTTTAGGAACATCACTCCAAAACAAAGACCTTTTAAAGTTTTTCCATGATTCTACATGGAATGTAATTGGCTTAGAAATGGAAGGTGCTCATTACCAAAAAGCCATACAATCTGCCTCAAAAATCCGAGGAAATATATCAGAAAACGTAAAAGTAAGATATGCCTATTATGCATCAGACAATCCTTTAGAAACTGGGGCAACTTTAGCCTCTGGAGGTTTAGGGATGACAGGTGTTGTGCCTACTTATGCAATTACTCAAAAAATATTAGAACAAATTTTTTAAATCAATTAAAGATACATTTTACAACCAAACTAAATAAAAATGTCAACAAACCAACAGCATAAAAATAACGAGGAAGAAGTAGACTTAGGGTCATTATTTTTAATTATAGGTAAGGGTTTTACAAAATTATTCAATTTTATAGGTACTATTTTTAAAGGGATATTTCATGCATTCATATCAATTTTAATATTCTTTAAAGAAAATTTTATAAAAATAGGAATTGCAGGCTTAATTGGTGTAATAGCAGGTGTGTTTTTGGAAGTAAAAAGTGAAAAAAAATATGGTTCTGAATTATTGGTAGAACCTAACTTTGGAAGTTCTAAACAGTTGTACAAAAATATTTATTATTACAACGATTTAGTAAAACAAAAAAAAATAAAAGACCTTCAAAATTTGTTTGATTTAGATTCTATCGAAGCAGCTTCACTACAAAAATTTCAAATTGAACCACTAAAAACAGATAACGAT
>CBFIFR010000064.1:0-1515 GCA_965661915.1 Polaribacter sp.
AAATTGACTGTGAAATGGCGTTTGTAGAGCAAGAAGATATTTTAAACATTTTTGAAGGTTTAACACGTCATTTATTAAAAGAAATTAATGGAGTAGAGGTAGATAAATTCCCAAGAATGTTGTTTGATGATGCTATGCGTTTGTATGGAAATGACAAACCAGACATCCGTTTTGGAATGGAGTTTGGCGAGTTAAATGCAGTGACTCAACATAAAGATTTTGGTGTTTTTAACAATGCTGAATTGGTAATTGGTATTGCTGTTCCTGGTGGAAATGCTTACACAAGAAAAGAAATAGACAACATTATTAAATGGGTAAAAAGACCACAAGTTGGTGCTCTTGGAATGATTTATTGTAGAGTTAACGAAGATGGTACTTTTAAATCTTCTGTGGATAAGTTTTACGACCAAGAAGACTTAGCAAAATGGGCAGAAGTAACAGGTGCAAAACCTGGTGATTTAGTTTGTGTTTTATCTGGTGAAACCAATAAAGTAAGAGCACAAATGTCTGCTTTACGTATGGAATTAGCAGAACGTTTAGGATTAAGAGATCCAAAAGTATTTGCTCCTCTTTGGGTTATCGATTTTCCATTATTAGAGTTAGATGAAGAAACTGGTCATTATCATGCAATGCACCATCCATTTACCTCTCCAAAACCTGGTCAATTAGAATTGTTAGATTCTAAACCAGGAGAAGTGAAGGCAAATGCTTATGATTTAGTTTTAAACGGAAACGAAATTGGTGGAGGATCAATTCGTATTCACGATAAAGAAATTCAGGCAAAAATGTTAAAACATTTAGGTTTTTCTGAAGAAGAAGCCAAAGCTCAATTTGGTTTCTTAATGGATGCTTTTGAGTATGGAGCACCACCTCATGGAGGTTTGGCTTTTGGTTTAGACAGATTGGTTGCCATTTTAGGAGGTCAAGAAACCATTCGTGATTTTATTGCTTTCCCAAAAAACAATTCTGGTAGAGATGTTATGATTGATGCACCAGCTTTTATAGATGATGATCAATTGAAAGAATTAAATTTGAAGCTAGATATTCAAGAATAAATTAAAATCCTGCAAAAGCAGGATTTTTTATTACATTTAAAGTATGAAAAGCTTAATTACACTTCTATTCCTTTTATCATCATCAACAATATTTTCTCAAGAAATTACTGGTAATCAATTATTAGCCAAAGCCATTCAATTTCACGATCCAAATAACAATTGGGCAACCTTCAAAGGCGAATTATTGGTAACTATGGAAACCCCTAAAAGTGCACCAAGAAAAAGTAAAATCAACATTAATTTACCAAAAAAATACTTTTCTGTTGTCGCTAAAAGAGATACCATTACAACAGCATTTATTGTTGATAAAAATAATATTAGTTATTCTTTTAATGGAAATGATAATCCTTCAGAAGAAATCAAAAAGAAATACAATTTAACTGCTGAACGTGCCAATTTGTATAAAAACTATTATACCTATTTATACGGTTTACCTATGAAGCTGAAAGATGAAGGTACT
>CBFIFR010000064.1:1613-12047 GCA_965661915.1 Polaribacter sp.
TGCTGAACGTGCCAATTTGTATAAAAACTATTATACCTATTTATACGGTTTACCTATGAAGCTGAAAGATGAAGGTACTATTATTCATCAAAAAGTAGAAAGAAAAACGTTTAAAGGAAATGAATATTTAGTGTTAAAAGCAACTTACAATAAGGAAGTTGGTAAAGACACGTGGTACTTTTATTTCAACCCAAAAACGTATGCAATGGAAATCTATCAGTTTTTTAAAGACACTAAAGATAGTGGAGAATATATTTTATTATCAGGTTTAGAAACCATTAATGAAATTAAAATGCCAAAAGTAAGAGCTTGGTATTATAACAAAGACGATAAATATTTAGGAACAGATACTTTATCAATTAAACAAAAGTAAATTAGACTTTACAGGTTTTTAAAACCTGTGAGATCTTTAAAGAACAAAAATGCCAACAAAAAGTAAACTTTTAAAAAGGATTTTACTCTGGAGATATAAATACATCTCAGAGCGTCAATTTGTATATATTTTAAGTATTTTAGTAGGTTTTTTAGCAGGAATTGGAACCGTAGTTTTAAAAAATTTCACACATTACATACAACTACTTTTATCTATAGATTTTTTAAAAAATTATCAAAGTTCACTGTATTTTATTTTTCCAATTATTGGTTTATTAATTGTTACTATCATCAAAAAAACGTGGCTAAAAAAACACATTGGTCACGGAATTTCAACAACACTATACGCAATTTCTAAACGTAAAGGAATTATACCCAATTATAACATGTATGCTTCTTTACTTACAGCACCAATTACAGTTGGTTTTGGAGGTTCTGTGGGTTTGCAAGGGCCAGCTGTAAGTGCTGGTACAGCTTTAGCATCTTACACATCGCGTTTGTTTCATATGAACACAAAAACAAGAATGCTATTGATTGGTTGTGCTACTGCTGGTGCTATGTCATCTATGTTTAAAGCACCCATTGCAGGCATTGTTTTTGCCTTAGAAGTATTTAGTTTAGACATTGCTTTTGTTTCATTAGTACCTCTTTTATTGGCTTCTGTTGCTGCTATTGTAACTTCCTATTTCTTTTTAGGATCTGATGTTTTATTAGGATTTGAATTGAATGAGAAATTTGAAATCAACGAAATTGGGTTTTATGCTATATTTGGAATCTTTACAGGAATTATTTCTGTATATTTTTCAGTGATTTATTTTGCAATTCGCAAGTATTTTTATCGATTTGAAAAACGTTTTACACGTCTTATTTTTGGAAGCATAATTATTGGGTTTATTTTATTTTTAATGCCTTCTTTATATGGTGAGGGTTATGGATTAATTAATAATTTATTAAAAGGAAATCATATTGAAGCGATTGGAAATACCCCTTTTTCTTTTGATGAAAATAATATTTGGATTGTAATTATACTCTTACTGTTAATTACCTTTTTTAAAGCGATTGCCATGAGTACTACCTTTGCTGCTGGTGGAGTTGGAGGAATTTTTATACCTACTTTAGTGATGGGAAGTGCCTTAGGTAATGCGTTTGCAAAAATTATTAACAATGTAGGGTTAGGATTTCAAGTTTCTGAAGCTAACTTTACCTTAATTGGTATGACTGGTTTAATGGCAGGTGTTTTACACGCGCCTTTAACTGCCATTTTTTTAATTGCAGAAATTACTGGTGGTTATGATTTATTTGTGCCATTGATGTTGGTAGCAGCCATTTCTTTTGCATTTACAAAATACTTTATTTCAAACTCTATTTATACCTACAAATTGGCACAAAGAGGTGAATTGATTACCCATAATAAAGATAAAAATGTGTTGATGATGATGGACATTCATCAGTTAATAGAAAAAAATTTTAAAGCTGTGCATCCAGAAATGTTATTGGGTGATATGCTTAAAAAAGCAGTGGCTAAGTCTACTCGAAATCTATTTCCTGTTATCGATAAGCAAAAACAATTTTTAGGTATCGTATTGTTAGATGATATTCGCCCTATAATGTTTGACCAAGAAATGTACAAAAGCATAACTGTGCAAAACATTATGAAAGTTGCTCCAGAAACCATTCAATATGACGATTCTGTTGCCAAAATAATGCAAAAATTTAAAGAAAGTGGCGCTTGGAATTTACCAGTAATTAAAGGCAACACTTATGTTGGTTTTATTTCAAAATCAAAATTATTAACTGCCTATAGAAATAAATTAATTGAGGTTACTGCTTAAAATTACACATGCTGATCTAGCAAAATCGTATTTCCATCAGGATCAAAAAACACAATACTTGCAGGCCCAGAGGTAGTTGTATCAGCTTCTGTTTCTAGTTTAATATGATTTTCTTTAAGGTGTTTTTGAATGTCTCTTACATCATCAAAATCATCTAATTTGCTGGCATTTTCATCCCAACCAGGATTAAAGGTTAAAATATTATTTTCGAACATTCCTTGAAAAAGACCAATTAAAGCATTGCCATTTTTTAGAATTAAATAGTTCTTTTCAATATCTCCTGCAAAAACAGAAAACCCTAAGGTTTCATAAAATGCTTTTGATGTATGGATATCTTTTACTGCTAAACTAATAGACATTGCACCTAATTTCATAATTAAAAGTTTTTGGTTGATTGATGTTTTAAAGTTATGAAAATTAGGTGTCTAGTCCAAATTGGCTTCGTATTTTTTATCGGTAAGCGATTTCATAAACGCAATAATTGCTTTGATTTCCTTTTCATTTAATCCTAAAGAATCTGCTGGAAGTGTTTGATAAGGCACTTCTAAACCCATACCAGCACCACCACCATTATTGTAGAACTCTACCACTTTGTCTAAAGTTTTGTAAGCACCATTGTGCATATATGGCGCAGTTAATTCGGTATTTCTAACTGTAGATGTTTTAAAGAAACCTCTTCTTTCTTCTACCTCATAAGGATAAAACATGCCTGGATCATCATCTAAAATAGGATTGTCAAAATCGTCAGTTTTAGTAATACCCAAATGCTCAAACTCACTTTCTGCAAATTTAGGAGGTACCAAACCATTAAAAACAGGAGGAAAATGACAAGTAGCACAAGCAGCTTTTCCCATAAATAAGTTAAAACCTTGCTTTTCTTTAGTAGTTAATGTGGTTTCTATACCTTGCATATTTCTATCAAATTTAGAATTAAAAGGTGCTAAACTTCTAATATAAGTTGCAATAGCAAGCCTAATATTTCTACTGGTAACATTACCTTTATATAAACTATCAAAAGCTTTTAAATACTCTTCATTTTGCTTTACACGTTTTTCTAAAGTTTCCATATCAATATGAAACTCATTTTTGTTGTTGGTAACCCCAACAATTTGTCCTTCTAATCCATCACCTCTACCATCATAAAAAAATGTTCTTTGATACCCAGCGTAGGTTAATGTTGGTGTATTTCTTTGCAATTTTACTCCGTTGTTTCCAATACCAACTGCAAGACCATCTGTAAATGCTTTTGCGTTATTATGACAAGTTGCGCAACTCATATCGCCCTTACTAGAAAGAGAGGTATCATTAAATAATTTTTTACCAAGTGCAATATACTCTTCACTTATGGTTGGAGATCCTTGAGGGGCAAAATTTGCAAGATTAAAAAAGTCTTTTTGAAATAAATTTTCTGCATAAGGATTCAGCTCATAATTTTCAGCCATTGCTACTCCCCATTTTTTACATCCTTTTGCTAATAACGAAAGTTGTTTGTTGGTATGATTTTTTAGAAATGAATATCGATCAAAGTCTTCAAATTCAGAACTCATTAGTAATTCCTCACTAGCTTTAAATTCTTTTAATAATTGTTGATATTCTTCTGTTTTTCCAAAAGAAATTTCCATAATTTTTAAAATTTCACCTAAAGATTGATACACATAAGCAGATTCTTCTGTAGAATTTAATTGCATTGGCGAATCAAAACCTGTAATTCCTTTGGTAGCTACTGTAATGATGGCATCTCTCATCATTTTAATATAGTGCTTATTTTTTTGCCTATATATAATATGATTATGAGCCATAAAAGGAACTCTAGAGCGTAAGAAAATAAGTTGTAGTTCAAGTTCTTTTTTATCTAAACCATTCTTATCATACAATAGTTCTTCTACAACTTGTAAACTCTTTGGTTTTAGTTTTTTAATATCTGTATAATCTTCTGCATGAACAATAGGTAAGTTTGGCCCATTGATGGTGAGGTAATTATTGTTATCAAAAGCTATGATAAACGGTTCAGCAAATTTGTACCATTTTCTTACAGATTTAAAAATAGCTTTATTTTCTTTTAAAGTTTTAGTGGTATCTAATTTGTTAATATTGGCAGCTAAACTATCTAAGTTTTGTAAATAATAGCTTCTTAGATCTTCTGTAAAAACGGAGCCAACATTTGCGTACATATTATTTGTTGCTTTTTCCTCTTTCTTACAAGAAACTGTAAACAGTAAGAAAAGTAGAAACAGGAACTCCACTAGAGTTCCTGTTTTATAAAATTTTATATTCATTTTAAGCATTTAAAACTATCTAGGTAAACCAGTGATTTTAAATAAGAAAGAACCTTCAAGATCAGAAAGACCCTCAGCAATTGCAGTAGGATCAAAGAATGCCTGACCATCTGCTCTTACTGCAGAATCAATTTTGTCAACTTCCCAACCATGTACTTGAACACCACATAAAAAAGTTGGTTCAGAAGCACCAATGATATCTGTAACATCTATCATACCAGTGATTTCCCATTTGCCACCTCCACCATATTGTGGGTTGTTGTCTTCATCACATTCTAAAACTGTAGAAAGGTTGCCTGTAGCAATTTCATATTTATAAAGTTTTGCCCAACCTTGAATAGCATTATTCTGTAAAAAGTATCCATTAGGATCTTCTTGAATATATACATAGTTTTCGGTAACAACGATGTTATCAGGACTATGGAAACCATCTGCTTTACCACCAACTTTATCACCATCTAAAATACATGTAATTTTACAGTCTCCTGTTGGGTCATCATCATTTAACTCAACCATATAAATACGTCCAAAAGTAGTTCCTCTTTTTGCCAAATCTGGATTGTCTGCTCTGTAACGACCTGTAACACAGAAAAACAATCTTCTTTCATTATCTGCAGAACCTTTTCCCCAGTCAATATCTTCAATTCTTTGAAAACCGATTACTTCTGCATCAATAGCTTCTTGGTTTAATTCAGTTAATGTTCTTTCATTCATTTCAACCCATTCAGCATCATAAGTAACACCTTCAGCCATTCCCATTTCAAACAATTGACCTCCTAAACCAGGTGCTGTTTCAACAGGATTTTTTCCTTTTAAAACAAATAAATTACCACCAAATAAATCGCCTCTTGCACCTACATACATACCTAAGTGACCTTCTGGATAAGAGTTATGGCTATCATCATCACCAATAATGGCAACAGTTCTGTTAGGATAAGCATTTTTACCAATTACAACAGCGTTTTCAGTAGCCCATTCACCCATAGCCGCAGATCTTGTTGCAAAAGAAGCTAAGCCAGCATCTTTGTAAGGATCTACAACATAAACACCTTGTGCACCAGCACCTTGACCTATCCACTCACCACCAGATAAATACATTGGTCCAAAACCATGCTCTTCTTTAGAAATTCCAGAACCAGAGCACATTGCTGTAAAAGCAGTTGCGTTTGAGTTTACAATATAATCTCCTTCTAAAGGTTGTAAATCTGCATTCATTTTAATTCTTGCAATAGAGTAATCTCTTTCTAAATTTACGATAAAAGAGTAAGTGTCATCTCCATTATCAAATAAAGCACAACCATCTGTATAAGAACCATACACAAAAGAAGGATCTGATGGTAAGATATCTTGAGATGTCATAATCATATCTACCTGTACAGAAGGATCTACTAGTTTAAATACAGTGTTTGGTACTACAGATGCGGTTAAGGGTTGTAATTCTGGAATGGTAAAGTCTTGACCATCTTTTCCGTCAATACCATCTATACCATTAACTCCGTCTACACCATCTTCTACACAATTAAATAGTGTAAGCGCAGTCATAAACAACAGGGTTGTTTTTAATAAATTTTTCATTGTCTTGTTTTTTAGATTTGTTATAATTAGTGGTCACAAATCTATTTTCAAGATATTTAGAGTTCGTTAAAAATATGAAACGATTTTGTTACAATTTGGTTGATTTAATGTTAGTAACATTAATCAAATTTTAATAATTAAATTGATTCTAAATAAGGGAATATTACAACTTTTAAACTTTATGCTTTGATTTAAAATATATTAAAAAGTATAAGTTAAAATATAATTTTGAAGACAATAAAATTACACTTTACAAAAACATAAAGGAAATTAACGATAATTTGTTATTGACTAATAGTTAATAGAAAATTTACTTATTTCTAAAAGAGGCTCAACATCATTACCCTCTGTGTAAACACCTGCCTTTAAATAATAACTATTTTGGTAGTTGTTCCAATCAGTACTGGGAGTTAAGGTTTTGTTGTATGATGCTTCGCCAGTATTAATTTCAAAAAAAGCTGAACCATTTTGTGCTGTAATACGTATTGAAAATTCGCTACCAGAAGTATATAATGGTCCTGTATAGGTATTGTATGTAGATTTATTTTCATCTGGAGTAGTTTCAGTAGCTTTAATTTTAATGAATTTATCATCATCAACATATACACGAATCCAAGGTCTGTTTACACCACCTCTGTTATGTATTTGTGCAATGGTTACTCCATTTTCAGGAATATTGTTTAAGGTAGCTGTATATGCCATTTTTTTATAAATACTTAATGGTTTTTCAGCTCCTGAGTTTTCTTTCAATTCTGTTCTATGACTATCGCCTGCCAAACAAGACATCATTACATTGCCATTTTCATAAACATCCATCCAGTTTTCGTTATCAATACTACTAGCTAAAAAAGTATCTCTATTTTCAGTATTTTTAGATACCCAACTAGTTTCTACTACTAAAAGTCCAAAATCAACTGCTTCTGGTTCTTCTATTATATTGTTCTTATTATCATCAATTTCTTCACTAGTATTGCTAGAACAACTTAAAATAATGGTAAATACGAATAGATTTTTAAAGAAAGTTTTAAGCATATTTGATGATGTTTAAGAAATTTCATCACAAAGATACAATGCTCCTTATAAAAACTAGTTTTTCAATTTTTTAAAATCATTAAGGCATAGATAAGTGCATCAAAAATTCTTTTATGTATGCTAATTTTATAGTCTTTAGACTATTTTATTGGTTTACAGTTGCTACTGTTTAGATTAAAATAAGCACAGCATTAGAAAACCTTTAATTGTTGACTAATTTAAATTGATTTTCTAAAGAAACCCCGTATATAGATTCTAATTCTTGTACACTTTTCTTATAAAATTTGGTTTCAGGAGGTAAACTAAAAGTAGACCAAAACTCTGGCTTGTAATCAACCTTAATTTCTCCCATATCTTGCCATATTTTTTTATATTCAGATTTATAAACTTCTCTTGGTTTTGTTTCTACGCCTAAAACAAAAACCTCATGTTTATAGGATTCAGTAACATAGTCTCGATTGGTTTTTAGAATTTTTTTCTGTAAATCTGTCAACTTCATTTGCCCAACTCGTGTTCTGTTGTGGTAACTCAATACCAATTTACCATCTTCATTTTTTTTGTAAATGTAAAGGGAATTTAAATCAGACGTTTCTACTCTATAAATTCCAGCAGTATCAAGTCCTATATATAATTTTATAAAATTTTTCTTGTTCTTTTTTTCTCTTCCTTCAAAAATTAATATATCTTCTCCATCATAAGAACTATCTCCAATGCGTTCCCAATTGTAATCTTTGATACTAAAACCAGTTCGTATAGGGTTTCTATTTCCCATTACAGACATGGGATGAAAATTTAGCTTTTTCTTTAAAAAACGATAGTCTGCAGATTTACGACCAGTAACAATTTCGAAACCTTCATAAGCACCTCTTCTAGGCCCTGGATCTAAAACGTGCATATAATGCTCTACCAAAAACCGTGCTTTTGTATCTTCTGTTGAAAACCTTCTGTACAACACTTTTAATTGGTGCCCTCTATTGATAGTAGTCTTAGACATTTTTCTAAGTGCATTCTTTACATATTCATCGGGTTCCGTATTTGTAATTACAATTTCATCTAAAGAAGTAACAGCCTCCTTTAAAACTATTTTTTTTTCATTCAAATTAATATAGTCTTGAACTTTTATTTTGTAAGTTTCGAAACCAATACTAGAAACTTCTAAAACATCATTTAGGTTACTGTTCGACACCAACAATGAAAACGTACCATCTTCAGTTGTTGAGGTTCCTATTCCTTTAGAAGTAATGCCTACAGCTGCATAGGGTATAGATAAATCACTTTCGTCTACAACTAAACCCGTTAATTTAATTTTTTGCTGTGCGTTTATAGTTGTAGATAAACACGTTAATAAAGCTAAAAAAAAAACTTTTTTTGTATACATAATATCTTGTTTGTTTGCAAGATATTCGATTTTTGTTAAATTAACAAGAATCAGAATTTATGTTGCAGGTTCTAAATCATTTGTTGTATGGTAGATATAGAAACTTATTTTTTTGTAGATAAAAAGCTTGAAATATCTTAATTTTCTAAAGACAATAACACCATTCTTAACTCCATAAAAGTAAAGGATTTGTCTACTTTTTCTTTGAGTTCTGTGAGGTTTTTAAAGTCAACTTCTTCAATTTGTTTTACCAGTTTTTTATACTTTTTAAGCGGAATTAATTCTAAAATATCTACATCTCCTGTAGGAATAAAACTTGCCAAATGACTTTCTATTGTGCCAGTTGTTAGGCTTCTTTCTTTTGCGATTTCTTTTACAGAAAGTCCAGATTTAAAGAGCTCTAAACTAATTTGTTTGGTAGGTTTTTTAGCTTCTTTTTTCTGCTCGTTAAATTTATTAATTCCGTTTTCTGTGCAATATTGCTCAATAACTTCTAAAATTTCTTCTCCATATTTTTGCACACGAATTTTACCCATTCCTTTTACATTAAGCAAGTCTTTTTCTGTTCTTGGCATTTCGTCGCAAATGGCATAAAGTGTTTCTTGGGTAAAAATCTGAAAAGCGGGTATGTTTTCATTTATTCTAATTTCATCTCGCAATTCGCGTAATTTTAAAGCCAAAAGAGCATCTCTTTTAGAGGCTACTTTTTTCTTCTTTTTGGGCTCTGTATTTTGTAAAACCGCATTTGCCCTAACCTCTAAATAATCTTGCACCTTAAAACCATTTGTCATTTTTTCTAACGCAAATAGTTTTTCTTCTAACTTTTCTTGAAGTGTATCAAACTGTTTCGAAAAGTCTTTTTTTACAGCTTTATTATCCGAAGAAAATGAAATGGCATCTAATGGTTTTTGGATGTTATTTTTTGTTTGATTGATAAAATAAGCAACCCCTTTTGTAAATCGTTCTTGAATTTGAGAACTATTTTCTGGGAGAACATTATCGTCAGAAATTTTATTTAATTGATTTTTAAATCCGTTAGAAACTTTCATCAATGCTACAACTCCATCATCTTTTATGGTTTGTAAATGATCAATTACATCGCCCTTTATAGAAGTTTGATTTCTGTAAAAAATGTCTATTAATCGTGTTGATGGATACAAAAATGGCTGATAATCGAATAATTCTGAAATTAAATTGAGCTGAAATTCTTTTTCAGATTTGTTTAAAATCCTTTCATCAGGATGATTTTCTTCCACACTCTCGTTAAACGTGCTAACAGTTTGGTCGTTAATAATTGCATTGCTAGTAATTGGCGTTTTTAAAACCAAACCTTCTAAAGAAGTACACCTACTTAAAGCTACATAAGTTTGTCCGTGCGCAAATGAAGCTTCTGCATCTATAATGGCTTTTTCAAAGGTTAAACCCTGACTTTTATGAATGGTAATTGCCCAAGCCAAACGCAAAGGAATTTGAGAAAAAGAACCAATTACATCTTCTTTAATCTCTTTGGTTTCTTCGTTAATAGAGTAATTTACGTTGTCCCAATTTTCTCTTTCTGTTACAATTTCATCAATTTCGTTGGCACATTGTACAGTTACACTATCTCTAGAAATATCGGTTACAATACCTATTTTACCATTAAAATATCTTTTTTCTTGTGATGAATCATTTTTGATAAACATTACTTGAGCACCAACTTTTAGCTCTAATTTTTGATCGTTAGGAAAAGAGTTTTCATTAAACTTACCAGATATTTCTGCATCAAAAAAATAGCTTCTATTTTTAATTTTATTCAACTCAGAATCGTTGATTAAGTTGGCTCTTTTATTGTGTGTTGTAAGTGTTATAAATCCATCGTCTTTTGTTGGAGAAAAATTTGGATTGTAACGTTCGTTTAAAATTTTAGCAGATTTATCTGATAAACTATCGTTTCTAATTTCATTTAAAATGGTAATAAAATCTTCGTTTT
>CBFIFR010000065.1:0-11910 GCA_965661915.1 Polaribacter sp.
TGTTCAAAATTTTGATGATAAATTGTACCTAAAAACTTTCCTTTGGATTTGTATTTGGTATCTAATAATTTAATGTCATTTAGTATAAATGATTGTTGCTCTAAAGTAATTGTAGATTCTCCATCAAAATCGTAATCGACATTCAAATAAGGAAATTTTAAACCTGCGTTTTTAAGGGTTAGAAGCCCTTGCATATCTGGATTTCTTAAAAATCCTCTTAAATTAAAGTTACCTGTTACACTGCCTCTTAAAGAAGAAATAACATCTTGTCCCAAGGGACTAAATGCCTCTAAATTATACTCTTCTAAAAACACTTCTAAATCTATTAATGGTCTTGTATTTGTAAAATCTAAATCGCCTCTAGCAGCAATACTTTTAACTTTATCATTTTTAATAGATAAATCTACATTATATTTTTCGTAAGAATTATCTCCAATAATACTTATTGCTAATTCGCCTTGTTTAAAATCATTAACTTCAAAATCTTTGATAATTAAAGCGGCTTCTGGTTTATATACATTATTATTCTGAATAAAATCTAGGTTTCCAGAAACTTTACCTTTTAAAGCCAAACTATCAATTTCTGGCAAAAAACTTTGCAATTTTACTTTGGTGAAATCTGCGGATAGATTTTTTTCTGATGATCCTTTTATACTGCCTTTAAACTTTATTTCTTGTGCACCCGAAACTAATTTAAACTGACTAAAACTAAAGTCGTTGTTTTTTAAATCGAATAAAATTTTATCGGTATTTTTTTTATCAGGATTGATGTTCCAAGGGGTATTTTTAATGACAAAAGTTGATTTTTCGAAACCTAAAACAGATTTTTTACTATCGTTAATGGTGTAATAAAAATCTAAATTATAGTTTTCATTATTTTTTAATCCGCCATCAAACTCTGATTTAAAGTATAAGGTATCGTTTTCTGTTTTATTGATAAGATTTAATTTTGAAACCTTGTAATACTTTGTATTAACCTCTGATGCTGTTAAATGTGAGTTGTAAAAAGGGTTTTGATTATCGGTTCGTAATAAAATCTCTTTCAATTCATTACCATAAACATCTATTCTTGGTGATGAAAATGTGAGTTTTAATTGATTTTTATTGGAAGCAATTTTTCCTTTTATTTTCGTATTATCATCAATATAAACTTCAGGAAAAAACACATTTACTACTTGATTATAAATTGTAAAATTAAAATCTAAAAATTGATTAGGTGATACTTTATAAGGTTGGTAGTTGGTATAAATACTACCCAAGGCATTTTGAGCAACCCTAGAGACTTCTGAAAATGTAAATTTACCTTTTACATAGCCTTTAGCAATATCTTCTGATACCAATTCTATGGTTTTTATACTGTCTTTAAGAGATGAAGCAACTTTAAATTCCTTAAAACGAAATTCTTCTTTTTGGTTAGTGTAAAAAACGTCTTTAAACGTAGCGTTTCCAATAATATCATCAAAAGTATTTCCTTCTATATCTAACTCAATTAATCCTTTTAAATCGGCAATACTATCTCTAGTAAAAAGGTTGGTTTCTTTTAAATTCAAATAGGCAATATTTGATTGAAAATCAAATTTGTGAACTTTAGAAGACAAGTCTGCCAAACCATTAAATTTCATTTTAAAATTTTCATCAGCTATAGTTAACTCGCCATCAAACTTATTATTTTGATACTCTCCATTCGCAACAATATTTTTGTACGTATAATTTTTGAATTGAAACTGTGAAATATCACCAATAAATTTAGTATTTACATTAGCTAGCTTAAAACCACTTCCGTCAACATCGCCCACTAAAGATACTTTCCCAAACAAAGGGTCGTTAAAAAATGCACCTATGTCAAAATTTTTAAACTCAATTTCACCATTATATTTGGCATAATCAATATTATCGATATTAGAGATTTGTAAATCTGAAATTGCTGCGCCAATCTCTGATTTTACTTTAATGTTTGCTTGTATTTGCTCTGGAGTTACTTTTACATGTCCATTAATCTTAAACTTACCCAATTTATCAAATTCTGATGGTAAATTTTTACCCAAAACATTTGGTAGTACACCTCTTAATTCTTGGTATGTGGCTGTTAAATCATCAAGATTTCCTTCAAAAATAAAACCTCTTTCTTTATTTACAGCATTTACAAATGATAAATCACCTTTAACTCGAAGGCCTTTTTTAGAATATAAATCTAAATTATGTACGCCAAAATTATTTAATTTGCCATCTAATTTTCCTTGAAGCGTAAGTACATCATTACCATTTAACTCTTTATAAAGTTTTTTTATGTCTTGTATGGCAACAGTACTTTTTTTAAAATTAGCATCTATCTGAACCTTATTATTAAAATCTGCTAAATCTTCTCTTTTATAAGTAAAATGAATATCCGCTTTAATATTGGTTTTTTTTGTTTGCAAAGTAGTTTTTGTAAAATGCATGGCTACTTTAGAATACGAAAAATCTGTAGTAAGATTAGAAACTTTTAACCCGTATTTATCCGTAAAATGTAACCCTCTTATTTTTGAAGAAAAATTAGGGCCAAATATTGCTAAATCTTGTAAATTTCCACCTGCATTTTTTACTTCGTAATTTACAGAATCTTTTATATTAGCATTGGTTATTCTGTAATGTAAATTATTTACATAAACATTAGATGCATTTAAAATAAATGGATTAAGGGAATCTTTAGGTTTTCCAGTATCAAAAGAAGCTATAAAAACAGCCAAATTATCATCATCTTCATTTTTATATTTTTTCATATAAAATGATGCGTCTTCTAAATAAATACTAGCTAAATTCACCTCTTTATCTAGAATACGTTTTGCATTGCGTAGCGAAGTTTTTAATTTATGAACAAAGATTAAGGTATCTTTATGATGATCTCGAATTTGAACTCCTTTTAACTGAACACTCCCTAAAAGGGAAAAATCAACTTTTTCTATGGTCAAATCTGTACCAAAATCTTTATTAATTTTATCTGTAAAATAACTGCCTATTTTAGTTTGTACAGCAGAGATAGAGAGCAAAATACTCATCAACAGCAAAAAGAGTACAAAGTACCCTAGCCATTTTAGTATTTTCTTTCTAGTTTTTTTGATAAGATGTGTGTTAATAAAAAATTGAATGATTCTTAATACGAATCAAAAATATTGCCAATTCTTACAAAGAACGTGCAAATTTAATAAACTATTAAATATCTATTCTTAAAAATTAGAAGCATCGCTAAATTTATACTTAATTTTGCAGTTCTTTAATTTTTATAATGAGTAAATCAATTTACATTTTAGGCATAGAATCTTCTTGCGATGACACTAGTGCTTCTGTAATTTTTAACGGTAAGGTATTGAGTAATGTTGTTGCCAATCAAGAGGTACATGCTAAATATGGAGGTGTTGTACCTGAATTGGCATCTAGAGCTCATCAACAAAATATTGTACCTGTTGTGCAGCAAGCTTTAGCGCAAGCGAATGTTAACAAAGAGCAATTATCTGCAATTGCGTTTACACGTGGTCCTGGTTTAATGGGGTCACTTTTAGTGGGTACTTCTTTTGCAAAATCTTTAGCATTGGGTTTAGATATCCCTTTAATAGACGTAAACCATATGCAAGCTCATATTTTAGCTCATTTTATTGATGATGAAAATAGCAAACAACCCACTTTTCCTTTTATTTGTTTAACCATCAGTGGTGGTCATACACAAATTGTAAAAGTTAGTGATTATTTTAAAATGGAAGTTTTAGGTGAAACTATAGATGATGCTGTTGGTGAGGCTTTTGATAAATCTGCTAAAATTTTAGGTTTACCTTATCCTGGAGGTCCTTTAGTTGATAAATATGCGCAATTAGGAAACCCGAAAGCTTTTCAATTTACCAAACCAAAAGTAGGCGATTTAGATTTTAGTTTTAGCGGCTTAAAGACTGGTATTTTGTACTTTATTCAAAAAAAACAACGCGTTAACCCTAATTTTATTGAAGAAAACTTAAATGATATTTGCGCATCAATACAATATACTATTGTAGAAATTTTAATGGACAAACTAAAAAATGCTGTGAAAAAAACAGGAATTCAACAAATTGCAATAGCAGGTGGGGTATCCGCAAACTCTGCCATTAGAAAACAATTGCTTATGGCTGAAAAGCATTTTGGTTGGACAACCTACATCCCAAAATTTGAGTACACCACAGATAATGCTGCAATGATTGCCATAACTGGTTATTTAAAATATTTAAACCATACGTATGCAGATGTTTCTGTAACAGCTAAAGCTCGTTTAAAGGTGATAGACTAATTTGTTCTTTTAATTTTTTTACATTAAATTAATGTTATTAATTTGTAAAAAAATTAATATACTTTGCGGAATTTAAAGAACAGACTTTTATTCAGTTTACAGTACTTTTTCTTTTGGATTATCTATTTTGTATTTGCACGGCTATTTTTTCTGTTGTATTATTTCGATAAAACACAAGAACTAAGCTTTACAACTACACTAAAAACATTTTTATATGGCTTACATTTAGATGCTTCATTTGCAGGCTATTTATCTGTAATTCCTTTTTTATTGATGATTTTTTCGGTATTTATCAACCTTAAACCAATATCAACAATTATAAAATGGTACACTAATCTAAATATTCTTTTTATCACTTTATTGCTTTTTGTTGATGCTGGCCTTTACCAAGCTTGGGGTGTTCGTTTAGATACTTCTCTTCTACCCTATTTAAATACTCCTGAATTGATGATTGCTTCAACCTCTACTATACAGCTTATTTCTGGTTTGTTAGGATGGGTTGTAATTTCTTATCTATTTATTAAGATATTCAACATATATATTACAAAACAATCTAAAAAAATTGCGCCTGGATTTTGGTTAGAAGTGCCACTTTTTTTGGTGCTAACTGCAGCACTTATCATCCCTATAAGAGGTGGTTTTCAAACTATCCCAGTAAATCAAAGTAACGTGTATTTCTCCAACAAAATGTTTGCAAATCATGCTGCCATAAACTTTATATGGAATTTTTTCAATACACTAACCCATAAAACAGATGGTAAAAATCCTTATATTTATTTTGATGATGAAACTGCAACAAACACCATCAATAAAACTAAAAATAAACTTCTAAAAGCTGATATTGATTCTGTTTTAACTATAGATAAACCCAATATCATTTTAATTCTATGGGAAAGTTTATCTGCAAAAGTTGTAGGTTCTTTAGGTGGTGAAGCTAATATTACCCCGAATTTAAATCGATTGTCTAAAGAAGGAATATTATTCACCAATTTTTATGCAAACGGAGATAGAACAGATAAAGGAATTCCTGCTATTTTAAGTGGTTATTATCCACAACCTATAAAAAGAATAATGCGAATGCCCAATAAAACAAGAAGTTTACCTATGTTACCCAAAAAAATGGAAAAACTGGGTTATACAACTTCGTTTTATTACGGAGGTGATTTAAATTTTGGGAATATGAATACGTATTTACGAAATGCCGGAATTAATAATTTTGTAGATGGCAGTAATTTTGACACAAAAGATTGGAGTTCTAAATGGGGAGCTTATGATGATGTTTTTATGAAACGTTTTGCCAATGATTTATCTAAAAAACAAAAAGAACCATTTTTTAAAATAGCTTTAACCTTAACTAGTCACGAACCTTATGAAATAAAAGGGGAATATAAATTTGGAAAAGATACTCACGATAATTTGTTTAGAAGTGCTCATTATTATACAGATAAAGTAATTGGTAATTTTATTGCTTTTGCAAAACAACAAGATTGGTACAAAAATACATTGATTGTAATTATGGCTGATCATGGACATAGTTCTCCAAAGCACGAAGGTCCATATTTTTCTCCAAAAAAATTTAGAATTCCTATGTTGTGGTTGGGTGGAGCAATAAATAATAATATTAAAGAAATATCATTTTTTTCTAGTCAAGTAGATTTTTCGTTTACTTTACTAGATTTGTTAAATGGAGATAAAACTGATTTTGTTTTTGGTAAAAATATTTTTAATGCATCTAATGATAATTATGCGCATTACATTTTTAATAAAGGTTATGGAACTTTAACCAAAGACAACACTTTTATGTATGATTATATAAGTAAAAAAGCAATAATGAATGAAGGAATTCATACTGAAAAATTAGACTCGTTAGGTAAAGCAATTACACAGCAATCTTATAAAGATTTTTTAGAAAGAAACTAAACCACTATGGACTAGAAGTCATAGGTTTTTTAAATCTGACTAAAGTCAGGTGTATGGAATCTGACTGTCTTACTCAAGTATAAAATTATCATTGTTATTATCTGATTTTCTATGATGCTCTAAATACTCATTCACCATTTTATCGGTAATATTGCCTGTACTCCAACATCCAAAACCTATTGCCCAAAAATGCCTACCCCAATATTTCTTCCGAAGTTCTGGAAACTCTTGTTGAATTTTTCTTGAAGTTCGACCTTTTAATTTCTTTACAATGCTACTAATATCTTGGGATGGACGATATTCAATGTGCATATGGATATGGTTATTAGATACAACTCCTTTCAAAATCACTATATCTTCAGAATCACAAATCTGGATTAATAACGAGCGACATCGCTTTTGAATATCTCCTTTTAAAACTGAAAACCTATACTTTGTACTCAATACTAGATGAACTGTTAAGTGAGAAACTGTGTGTCCATTGACTCGTTGATTTGACATAAAAACAAAGGTAAGTTTTTAGAAGCTAAAGCAAAATGCACTAAAGCGCATAGTTTTAACTATTTTTGAGACCAATAAAATATATACTATGAAAACAAAGTTAGCATTACATGAAATTGTATTAAAACAATTATTTAATAAACAAGAAGATTTAACTATTTTCGATATTGGCGCCTGTGAAGGTTTAAGCAGTATAAGATACCTTTCAATTTTTCCAAACGCTAAAGCTTTTGCTTTTGAGCCAATACCAAACAACTTTAAAATAGTACAAATTAATATTGAAAAATATAAAGCAAAAAAATTAAAAGTTTACAAACTTGGTTTATCTTCAAAAAAAGGTGAAGCTACTTTTTATGTTTCCTCTGGAAATCCAAAAGATAAAACAACACCTTCAGATAATTCTACTAGTTTTGGAAATAAAAGTTCTTCATTATTTAAGCCCGAAAAAACCAAAGAGATACACAGCTGGTTAAAGTTTAATGAAGAAATTACCATACAAACAGAAACATTAGCAAATTTCTGTAAAGACCATAAAATTAATCTTATAGATTTTATCCATATGGATGTTCAAGGGGCAGAGTTAATGGTTTTACAAGGAGCTGATAATATGATTAACAACATCAATGCTATTTGGTTAGAAGTTGAAAAAATAGAACTTTACAAAAATCAAGCTCTTAAAGATGATATCGAAGATTTTTTGATTCAGAAAGGTTTTATCTGTCTATTAAATAAAATGAACCATATTTCAGGTGATCAATTTTGGGTTAAAGAATCTTATTTTAGGAATTTAAATAAAAAGACTAAAACTTATTTAATTAAACTAAAAAACAAAACAGAATTAAAATCTAAATTATCAAGCTTTGTTGGTAGTTCAAAAGAAAAACTAAAAAAAATATTTTCATCTTAATAACATTTTCAAACTCCAAACTGTCGCAAATGATGGTCTAAATGCTTGTAAAATAAATTATTCCATTCTTTAGCGGTTAAATTGCCAAAAGAATGAGATGCTTTACCTTCAAACTCTTTTTCGCCTAATTGTTGCGTTTTGTTAATAAAATCGATTAAACGTTTCTTTTCGGTATCAAAAACTTTATCATCAACAATTAAAAATTGTGGAGCAGTTCTACCATTTTGAGCATATGGTTTTTCTGAAACCACAATGTTTTTTACAAATAATTTCATCATATACCTTGTAAATTTATTAGGCCTAGGATGTTTATTTGTATACACCATTTCATAAGTAACACAGCAATGTGCTAACATTTGCGCTACCGACATTTTACCCCAAGTGGGTTGTGATTTTGGTGTTAACTTTTCTATTCTGGCTATTACTTCTTCTGTAATGTCTTTGCTAAATATGTTTTTCATCTTAATGTAAAATTTTAAATAGTAACTCTTTTAAAATATCTTCTTGGCTCTGGCTTGCTCCTACTCCTTTACTTTTTACATCTGCACTTCTTAAAAAAGCAATTACTTGTGCAACTTTTCGCATGGGGTAATTTCTTGATGCAGTAAAATAATCATCAATAAAATAAAAACTAACCCCTAAAGATTTAGATACAGCACTTTTAGATTTATCTTGTAAACCATGAAATAACAACAATTTAGTAAAAAAACTATTCAACAAAGAAATGGTCATTACTGTAGGATTATTTTTAGGGTTTTCCACAAAATAATTGATAATTCTATTCGCTTTTAAAACATTTTTAGCACCAATTGCTTTTTGCAACTCAAAGTTATTAAAGTCTTTCGAAATTCCAATATTCTCCTCAATATGTTGATCGTTTATAATGGTTTCTTGAGGTAAAATCAACATCAATTTATCTAATTCGTTGGCAATTTTACTTAAATCAGTACCTAAAAACTCCACTAACATTTGTGTCGCTTTTGGCTCTATTTGATATTTTTTTCCACTTAAAACTCTACGAATCCAATCAGAAACCTGATTCTCATACAACTTTTTACTTTCATAAATTAATCCTGATTTTGCAATTGCTTTGTGGAGTTTTTTACGCTTATCTAATTTTTTATATTTATAGTTAATCACCAAAACTGTAGTGGGTTGTGGGTTTAGTGCATACGCCACTAATTTTTCTATACTTCTACTTAAATCTTGTGCTTCTTTAACAATAATAACCTGTTTTTCTGCCATCATTGGGTAACGTTTAGCAGCACTAACAATATCCTCTATACTTGCATCTCTACCATACAAAACTTGCTGATTAAAGCCTTTTTCTGTTTCATCTAAAACAGTATTTTCAATATAATCAGAAATTTTATCAATGTAATAAGGTTCATCACCCATTAAAAAATAAATGGGTTTTATATTTCCTTTTTTTATGTCTGAAACTATGGTTCTTATTTCGTTCATTAGGGTACATTAGCGTTTTCTAAAAGAAAAAGAATTCAATTATACTGTTGATATAAGTTTGTTATTTAAAATTAAAACAAGATGTTTTACTACATTTGAATGATGATAAAACTGAATTTACCAAATTATAATTTCAAAATCAAAAATAGCGAAAATAAGACGCTTATTTTTGATAATCTTCGAAAAAAATATATGGTTTTAACTCCTGAAGAATGGGTTAGACAACATTTTGTAGCTTATTTAATTGATATAAAAAAATACCCAACCTCTTTAATTGCGTTAGAAAAACAGCTGACTATTAACAACCGAAAAAAAAGAACAGATATTTTAGTTTTTGATAAACATGGAGCGCACGATATTATTGTTGAATGTAAAGCACCTCAAATAAAAATTACCCAAGATACATTTGATCAAATTGCACGTTATAACTTAAAATTAAAAGCCAATTACTTAATTGTAACCAATGGTTTAGCACATTTTTATTGTAAAATGGATTTTGAGCAAGAAACGTATGTATTCTTACCTGACATTCCTGATTATAATTAAGATAAAATTAGAACTTAACTGATTTTTAAAATGTAAATTCGCACCCTTGAAAACTGCAATTGTCATATTAAATTGGAATGGTAAACAACTCCTTGAACAGTTTTTACCTTCAATCGTAAATTTTAGTTTACAGCAAGCTGATATTTATGTTGCTGATAATGCCTCTACTGACGATTCAATTTTATTTGTAAAAACTTTTTTTCCGTCTGTAAAAATCATTGAAAACCCAACAAATGGTGGCTATGCTAAAGGATATAATGATGCTTTACAAACTGTAGATGCAGATGTTTATTGTTTAATTAATTCTGATGTAGAAGTTACCGAAAATTGGCTTGCTCCTATTTTAGAGGTTTTTAAAACTGATGAAAAAACAGCTATAATTCAGCCTAAAATTTTAGATTACAAAGACAAAACCAAATTTGAATACGCAGGTGCTGGTGGTGGTTTTATTGATTTGTTTGGCTACCCTTATTGCAGAGGACGTGTTTTTAATCACTTAGAAAAAGACACGAAACAATTTGATGATATTACTGATATTTTTTGGGCTTCTGGTGCATGTTTATTTATTCGCGCTAATATATATCACAAAATAAAAGGTTTTGATGAAGATTATTTTGCACACCAAGAAGAAATTGATTTATGTTGGCGTACTCAAAATATTGGGCATAACATAAAATATGTTGGTACTTCAACAGTTTATCATGTTGGTGGTGCTACTTTACAAGAAACAAATCCTCATAAAACCTATTTAAATTTTAGAAATAGCTTATTAAATGTGGTTAAAAATGTACCTAAAAAGTGGTTTTTGTTTGTTGTTTTTTCGCGTTTAATTTTAGACGGAATTGCTGGTCTTAAATTTATTATTGAACTTAGACCTGTGCATACTTGGTCGATTCTAAAAGCACATTTAAGTTTTTACAAAAACTTTTATAAATTTTTAAAGAAGCGTAAAACCCTAATTAAAAAACAAGATTATAACTTGCACACTAGTATAGTTTGGCAATATTTTGTTTTAGGAAAAACAAAGTTTAAAGATTTAAAATAAAGTTTTGCGAAGTGTTATAAAATGGCTAAACTTCCTTTACCCTCTCTTATAACCTCAGGTTCTGAATTGGTAAGGTCTATAATGGTTGATGCATAATTATCTCCATAACCACCATCAATTACAACATCAACAATATTTTTCCATTTTTCAAAAATCAATTCAGGGTCTGTAGTATACTCTAAAACATCATCATCATCTCTAATCGATGTTGAGACTATTGGGTTGCCTAATGTTTCTACTAAAATTCTGGCAATATTATTGTCTGGTATACGAATCCCAACTGTTTTTCTTTTTTTAAATGGTTTAGGAAGGTTTTTACTACCTGGTAAAATAAAAGTGTATGGACCTGGTAATGCTCTTTTTAAAAGTTTAAAAGTTGGCGAATCTATCTGTTTAACGTAATCAGATAAGTTACTTAAGTCGTTACAGATAAATGAAAAGTTAGCCTTTTCTAGTTTCAAACCTTTTAATTTGGCAATTTTTTGTAAAGCTTTTATGTTTGTAATATCGCAGCCTAAACCATAAACTGTATCAGTAGGATAAATAATTAACCCCCCACTTTGTAGGGTTTTTACAACTTTTTGAATCTCATTTGCATTAGGATTCTCATTATAAATTCTCACAAACTTTGCCATTGTACTAAATTTAAAAACAACTCAACTTTTAGGTAAAGCTGAGTTATTTTATAAGGAAGTATTTTTTATTATGATTTATCTACCAACCTAAAACCTTCTCCGTGAATGTTTAAAATTTCTACATTTTCATCGGCTTTTAAATATTTACGCAACTTAGCAATATATACATCCATACTTCTTGATGTAAAGTAATTGTCGTCTCTCCAAATTTTTGTTAACGCTAATTCTCTTGGCATTAAATCATTTTTATGAATAGCTAACATACGAAGTAGTTTACTTTCTTTTGGTGAAAGTTTGGATGGCTCACCCTCTTCACCAATTGATAAATGACGTAGTTTAGAATTGAAGAAAAAAGACCCAATTTTAAACTCGAACTGTTCTGATTCTGCTGATTTATCAGTTTCTTTACGCTGTAAAATTGCTTTTATTTTGTGTAATAAAACTTCAGAATCAAAAGGCTTATTTAAATAATCATCTGCCCCAACTGAATATCCTTTTAAAACATCTTCTTTTAACGTTTTTGCAGTTAAGAAAATAATTGGCACCTCTTTGTTGGTAGCTCTTATGTCTTGCGCAAGAGAAAAACCATCTTTTCTAGGCATCA
>CBFIFR010000066.1:0-11864 GCA_965661915.1 Polaribacter sp.
AGAAAATAAAGAATTATGAATGTATTAAGTTTATTTGATGGAATGAGTTGCTTACAAATAGCACTTGAAAAAGCATATACACGAATTAAATGATGATGTTTTAGATTTAAACAACACAAACAACAATTAACAATGTTTTAGAGTATGAGTGGTCGCCCTTTTTTATTTTGGGTAACGTTCTACGTATAGGTTTACGGCGTTTTTCCGCAGGAAAAAGGGTAAACTTTAACGAAGCAAAAAGAATAAAATAAGAATATAAACAGGACTGATAGTTTACGCTGAAATATATACAGTGTTGGTGTTTCCTTTGATAAATAAAGTATTAAAAAATAAATTATGGTAGATAGTAATTACAAAAAAATAGAAGTAGGACAAGAAGCATCAGCTTTAGTTTTTGGGCATTGTTTAAATGTAGAAATATATGATGTAAATAATGGTAAAGTTTCCTTTAGAACTATAGATCCTAAATCTGGACAACCCAGAAACGGTTGGTTTAATAAAATAGAAGCTCAAAGGTATATGTGTATTAAATAATAAAATACAAATGAACACCAACGTTTTATGCATAAGATTTGAAGCGATTTTGTGCGTGAGGAAATTCCGAAGGAATTTACAGAACAAACAAATAAGCTGAAAATTGAAACAAGAAAATTAATAGCTTTTAATTTTATGCAGTGTTATAGCCAGTTATTAAAAAACAAATTATTATGATAAAAATATATTTATTACAAAAAAAATGGTTTAGAAACTTATTAGAAAAAAGAACATTTTACCTAAGTGATGGTAAGTGGAGAGAAATTAGCGATTTTAAAAAAGGCGAAAAAATAGAAGATGTTGATGGTAAATGGAATACAAAAGCTTGGTGTAATTGCGGTAACGAACTTGTACATAGTGAGTCTTTTTTATGTGAGCGGGAAGTAAAAGAAACAGGTTTTGCAGTATATGACTATAAATGTTCTTTTTGCGGTATTGAACAGCACAGAAACCCTTCTTTAATGCCTGGTATTCATAAATGCGATAAAGATGGTCGATTACTATAATTGGCTATAACGTGTTGGTATATGGTTTGTTGCGTTGATTGAGCAAGAAACCTAACAAATACTAACTATCGTAGAAATCCGAAGGATTTCGTAAAGAATAACTAACAAGCAATAAATTATATACTTTGTTGGTAACAGGTTTTAAAGAAAAAAGGCGTGGGTTTGTCAAAACCCAAATAATAACAATTAAATATTAAAAAATGAATTTAGATTTTACAAAAGAAGAAGTTGGCATATTAAGCCAATCTTTAGGTTACAGTATGATGTATGCAAAAACGGAAAAAGAAACTGCTGAGTTTGCTTTACTAAAAATGAAAATTGATGAAGTGTTTTTTGAAAAACCATTTATTTCTGCAAAGTTTGGTGATAATTGGAAAAACTTTGCACTACAAAACTTTTCTAAAGAAGACATTGCAGAAATAGCTTTTAACAAAGGTAGGGATAATATAAGATTACAAAAACTCTTAGAAAATGAATTAATGAAAAGTTAGCCAAATTAGGCACTATATATTAGTATATGGTGCGTTATTTTGGCACGAGAGATTGGTCGCCTTTTTTCTTTAAAAATTGTTACCAACGTTGTTGTATATGAAATCGGGGCAAATAGGAGGCAGAACCTATCAAACCGATACTAACTTAATTAAAAGCTGCAAGGGTTCAAATAAGCCACATAACAAGCCCTGTTTTATATACTTTGTTGTGTGCAGTACTTTATGCAAGGAAAATATTTAATAACTACTGATGCTTGGTTTTATGCTCCTAATGGTCTAAAATACCGTAGTGTTTGGGGTGATGTTAGAATCATAGAAGATTCTGTTTTAGGCATTAAAACAAACAGAAATAGCTCAAATTGGTATGCTTACGTTGGAAGTGAAGAAAAAGGAATGATAGTAGCTGGATGCCAAATACACTATGCTGTTAAATGCGAGAAAACCCCAAACACGGATAAAGTGAAAGAAGTTTCGTATGGCGAACAAGGTTTAAAAGAGTTCGAAAGACCATCAGAGATTTATGTGGCTCAGTAGTATTGCATACAACGGTTAGCATAAGATGCAGCGATAGCGACCCGATAGGGTGCATTTTATGCATTGTTACCTGGCGAAGCGAACTGGTTTTAAAAAGAAATAGCGAGGGAAAATTTAGAATGTAGTAAAGGGTTTGAGGAACGAAAACTGTTTACGGTAATAAAAAGATAAAATATGAAACCATTAAACGTATTATCATTATTTAACGGAATGAGTACAGGACATCAAGCCTTTAAAAATCTTGATATACCTGTAAACAAATACTATTCAAGTGAGATAAAACCATTTGCAATAAAACTGACACAGCACCATTTTCCAGATACTATACAATTAGGTGATATTCTTAATTGGAAGGAATGGGATATTGATTGGGAAAGCATAGATGTTGTTTTAAGTGGAAGCCCTTGTAAAGATTTAAGTATTGCAGGAAAAAGAAAAGGTATTAACGGATCTAATAGTGGTTTGTTTTGGGTGTTTATTGATATACTAAATCACATTAAAAAAGTTAATCCGGATGTAATATTTTTTCAAGAAAATGTAGGAAGTGCAGATAAAAAAGATATTAGAATTATGAGTGATGCTCTAGGTGTTTTACCTGTTAGGTATAATTCTTCTTTAGTTACAGCACAACAAAGAGATAGATATTATTGGTCTAATATAAAAGTAAGAGAAGATTGGACTGGTTATAAATGGACTGATATTCCAGAACCAAAAGACAGAAAAATAATGTTTAAAGATATTATCGAAGATGGTTTTGTAAACAATGAAAAATCACAAGCATTATTAGAAAGTGAAGCCAAAACTTATGGCTATAAGGATATGGAAAAGTTTACAAACCTTATTAAAAGACGAGAAGAAGCAGGTAAACAATTACCAAATATGATTTATGTAGATAAAGAAAAAGCCACTTGTGTTTTGGAATCTGAAAGCAGACCACATAATAATCAAGAAAGTTTAAGAAAACGAAACAAAAAAGGATTTACAAATATTGTTTATATAGAAAACCAAGAAGTAAGAGTAAAAACTAACACTTCTAAAGGCTATGATGTAATGACTGAAAATGATTGCTTAAACCTTGCTTTTCCAACTTCCACAACTAGAAGAGGAAGAATCACAAAAGGTAAAAGCCCTTGTTTATTAGCAGGTAATGAGCCTTTGTATTCTTTAAAAGATTACACAGTTAGAATATTATCTAAAACTGAACTTTTAAGATTACAAGGTTTTCCAGATGATTACTGCGATATTTTAAGCAGAAACCATACAGCAAGTTTAGTTGGAGATGGTTGGACTTTACCAATGATAGAACATTTTTTTAGTTACATACCAGAAGCAATGGCTTTAATAGAAAAACAGAAACCAATGGAAAATACAGAAGTTAGTAAAGCGAAGGCGGATAAACATCAATGTGCCTGACAAGGCTCTTTGATGTGTGCGGTTGCAAAAAGCGTGGGCTTCTTTTTAAAACTTGCAGGTAACGGTCTAGTATAAGAATAGTAGCGTTTAAGTACACAAAAAAAATTGAGTAAGTAAATATATTAATTAACAAGTAATAGCCTTATAAATTGCACCTGAATAGCTATTATTTTTATACATTGTTAGGGTGCGTTATTCTTATGGTAAGCGAAAAAATAGATAAAAAAGCAAAGACAATAATAGTAGAAACTGACTATGTATTCACGGAATTTGAAGTTAATAAACACCGTGAACATTTTCATTTCAATTTCATAAAAAACAAAAATCAAAGTATGGGTTGCTGTTTGTTTATGAACCGATTTAATGGTAGAAAATACTACCCTAAAGAAATTGAAATTACAAATGTGGATTTATATAACGGAAAGGTTGAGTTAAAATACACTTAATGCACCCTAACGATTTGGGTATGGTTAGTTGCGTATTTAACGAATAATTTAAAAATAAAATAAGATGGAATATAATAAAGAAAGTTTTAAAAAAGCACTAAAAGAGTGTGAAATTATTAGATGGGAAAACCACTTTGAGAATGTAGTAAAAGCTTATTTAAAAGCAGAAGCCGAGCAATTAACTATACCCGTTGTTAGGGATAGTTTAAATTTTGGTTTTTGTAAATATCCGCAAGATGTTTGTGATACACAATGCCAAGATTGTAAAGCTGAAGAAATGTGGGGTAATAAAAATTTACATTAACCCTAACGTATTACGTATAAGGTATGTTGCGTGCAAATAAACAGAAATATTGAATAATTAAACAACCTAATAAAATGGAACAGACTAAGGAATTAAACACTAAAAAGCAATGGACTTTATACGGTGTTGTGCGTATGTGGCGTAAATATGCAGGACTATTTATATTGATAGCGCAGGTTTTGTCATTTATTTATTTAAGTAGAGTTGCAACAGGGTTGATAATATTACTATGGCTTACTGTGCCTTGTGGTGTGAAATATGTTAATACAAATAAATGGCTGTGGTATCCAAGACAATTTATATTCTTAGCAATGGGTTTATTGATGATACTGATGTAGCCATTACGCACAACACCCCTATATACACACCTTTTAAAAATCAATAAATAATCAAACACAAAAACTATGAAAAATTACATTACAGATTACCAAAATTATTTAAAGATATTAGGCTTATCAGAGAGAACGATTTCTATTTATAGTTCTATTTTAAAAAAATTCTTACAGTTACATCCAGAGCCAGAAAAAACAACCAAAGCTCAAATTATTTCTTTCTTAATTCAAAGAGGTGCTGCAAGAACGGTTAAACAATCACATGGTGCTTTAAATCATTTTTTTATTGGTGTTTTAGACTGTAATGGAATTAAAAAAATACCACAACCAAAAACCACGGATTTTGTGCCAGATATTTTGTCTGAACGAGAAACCTATCATCTTATAAAAATTATCGATAATTTAAAACACCAGGCAATTCTGCAACTCATTTATAGTTGTGCATTACGTATAAGCGAGTGTATCAATCTAAAAATAACAGATATCGATAAAACCAAAAACATTATAAAAATTGTAAACGGTAAAGGTGGTAAAGATGCTTACATCCCTATTCCTGCAGACACTAAAACACTATTGAGAATCTATTATCAAAAATATAAACCAAAAGTATATTTGTTTGAAGGCGTAAATGAAAAGAAATACAGTTCTTCTAGTATTCGCAAAGTGTTAAATAAAGCACTCGAAAAAGTAAATATCAATAAAAATATAAGAGTGCACGATTTAAGACACGCTAGAGCCACGCATTGGCTAGATAATGGAATGGATATTAAATTCGTTCAGAAAATATTAAGACACAAAAAAGCTGAAACTACAGATCGCTATTTACATTTAACCACAAACTCGCTAGAACGCGCAATGGCTTCTGCAGATCATCAAATAAAATCATTACTAACCCCAAAACTACAGTTGCAAAACTAAAGTTGAAATCTTGAATTATTCAAACTCAAAACCTCCAGAAGTATAACTTCTGGAGGTTATTTTTTATAAAATCCCCTCAACCCCTTTTTAAAAAAAACCTTTAGCAGAAAAACAAGCAATAAAATCGGTTCAAGAGTTCAAGGGTTCCAACATTATAACTTTTATTTATAGTATATATTTAATAATCAGTAAGTTATATTAATTTAATCTATATAATAAAGGTTTTATTTTGTTGGAACTTCTTGAACCGAAAAAATGCGGTTCCAACATTTAGGGGGTTGGTTCAAGAAGTTCCAACACTATTTTAAAAGGTTCCAACAATTAACTATACTAATTATCAAATAGTTAGCTTATTTCTTGGAACCTTGAACCTTTTTTCTTGAAAATAGGGGGTCAAGGTTCCAATATTCTTTTTTTTTGTCCTTTTTTATAAAATTTAAGTGATTTACGTTTGTAGTATCGTAAAATTAGAGAAGATGAGTAAAAATAATGAAATTTACCAGATTATAACTTACAAGCCAGCTATAAAAAAAAGAAGGCCCTATTTAAAACAATGTGTACAGAAATTTTCAGATGCAGAAAAATTTAAAAAGGCCTTTGCAAATACCTTACAAAAAAAGCACCAAAAATTTACAGTAAACGATTTTATAAATAATGCTAAAACAGTGTATAGCAAAAGTTTAGGTGAAATTAATTATCAAAAAAAACAATATAAATTGTAGCTATTTTATAAGGTAATTTGTAAATTTGGTAAAAAGCTCTTTTACTTATGACTCCAGGAACCATCATTATTAATATGCCTTTAAAGAATTATTTGTGTAAATTTTTAACCAAAAAATATGGCTCGTATCATAAAGTGAGTATTCATTCATCATTAGGCATTTACCTTACAGATTTATTAGATAAGCAATACAGAAAAGACAAGCAGATTATTAAAAACAAAAATTGTTACCCTTTTCATTTTCCAAAAACCATTGTAGAAAAACAAGGTTTTGACATGAGCGCTGCTAAAATGAAAAAATTTGAATTGTTTGTACAAAAATTATTCAGATCATCTTTAGATGACTATATAACTACCAGTATTTCTAGTGAGTTGATTATTTATACAGATAACAACAGCTATAAACAAGATGTTAAAAAAGCAATGCAACAATTTTTAGATTGCTTTGCTATTTCAGAAGATGATTTAAAACTAGATAGTTTGTATAGAGATTACTCCAGAGAAAAAAAACGAATAGGACAACGTTTTGAAAACGCTTAAAATTAACTATTTAAAGTATTGAAAAACAACAAGTTATTAACGGACAATTTAATCAAAAGTTTTTTTTGTCCTATATTTTAAAATTATGGTAACAGAAAATACAAATAATTTAGAACAAACAGGGGGTTGGTTAAACCTTCAATTTGCCACTTTAGATGAAGTAAAATATTGTCCGCAAATTTTAAGTAACGAAAATGCAAATTTGGTAGAAATAGAAGGTACTCCAGATACTATAGATGTTTTACCAATTCCAGAGCGATTTTCTGTAAACGTAACTCCAAGAAAATCAAAGATAGGCACTACTTATTCTATTACTATTTCTTTAGATTTTCCGCATCAATCTGCATCAATAGACAATTATTTAAATGCTTATAAAAATAAAAGAGGTGTTGTAATTGGCACCACTACTAATCAAAAATTAAAAATGTTTGGCAGTAAAAATTTTCCTTTAGATTTTTCTTATCAAGAAATAAATGGTAAAAAATTAGAAGATTCTGCCATTACTAGAATTACCATATCTGGTAACATTCCGCAAAAGCCTGTATATATCAGTTAATTAACCCTGTTTTTTTCGTGTCCTATATTTTTATAGGCAATTCAGATACGTTTGTAATGTGCAAAAAGTGCATTACAGATTATGAATAAAAACACGTATTCTTTATTGAGTTCTAATTGGATGTTAGATGAAAGCAGCAAAACTGCTTTACTACCATTTTTACTATCTATATTAAAAGGAACTGAATTAAAGCATACTGCTTTACAACCTACTAAATTTTTATTTGCAACTAAAAACAATGTTTTAAATCCAGAAAAAAAAGGATTTGATATTGAAAATAATTCTGTTGCACTCGTAAACATACATCACCCTATTTTTAAATACGATCAAAGTTGTGGACCAAAAGGAACACAAACTATTATACAACATTTAGAAGCTTTAGAAGGTAACCCAAATATTAAAGGTGTTGTTTTAGATTTTAATTCTGGTGGCGGCCAAGCTTCTGGAAATGCAGAATTTTTTGAGTTTATCAGAAATTACTCAAAACCTGTAGTTTCTTTTACTAAAGATGTTATTGGTTCTGCAGCTTATTATATGGCTTCTGCATCCGACTACATTTTTGCTCACAAACACGCAGACTTTATTGGTAGTATAGGTACCATGTTTTCAAAATTAGATTTAACAGCAGCAATGGAAAAAGCAGGCGTTAATCTTATTGAAGAATATTCTGACTTATCCCCAGAAAAAAACAAACTATCCAGAACTTTAAAAGATGGAGATACTTCTGTTTTAATTAAGGAATACTTAAACCCAATGGCAGAAGAATTTCATAACGATGTGAAATCTGCAAGACCAAATATTTCTGAAAAAGCTTTAAAAGGTGATGTTTTTAAACCAGCTAAATCTTTAAAACTAGGTTTAATAGACCAAATAGGCACACTTCAAGACGCAATAAACAAGGTTTTCGAATTATCAGAAAACAATACAAATACAAATACTACAACCATGAGTAAAAATTATAATGCTATTCAAGAAACATTAGGTTTAGAAGTAGCTTTTGAAAGTAATAACGATGCTGGTTTCTTTTTATCCGAAGAACAAATGCAAGTTATTGAAGAAAAATTAGCAGGTTTTAAAACTGAACTTGATAATGCAACTTTTTCTTTAAAAGAAGATATTGAGAATTTAAAAAATAATGAAAAGTTATCTGATGAATATAGACAAGAAGTTTCTGATGCATTACGATCTGCTTTAAAAACTGCAGAAATCGAGGTTTCAGCAGATTCTACAGAAGCTGAAAATATTACTGCCTTAGCAAATAAAGTAGTAGAGTATGGCCAATTAGATGGCGCACAACATACCAGAACCACAGATGATGGTTCTGATGATTTAAACGAACAAAATAATATTGTAGGCGGAATAGATATTTCTGCAGCAATGAACAATTAATATTTAACCACAAAAAATAAATAAAATGAGTATAACTGCTTCTGATATAGTAACCGCTTTTGGTTCTTATTACATTAATGAAGGTCAAAATTTGACAAGGTTAAATTCTGCATTAAGACAAAAAGCAGAAACTCCTATGTATGCCAGACCTATTGTAACAGAAAATGATGTTTACAGATCTGCAAACGCTTCATTATCTGAAATTGTACAAGGTTTTCAAAAAGCGTTTGAAGAAGAAAAACAAAAACTTAGAAAAAAACAAAACGAAGATAATTTAGAAGATAAAGGAATACTTACACAAGCTAAATTAAACGAACAACGTTTTTTAAAATCCTTTAAAAAAATAAATGGGCAATATATTATCCCAAAGATTGATCAAGATTTAGGGAGCTTTAGATCAAATTCTAAAAGTGTAAATATTATATGCAGAGATTATCAATATCCTGATGGAGATAGAGTTCGCATTTTTGTGAATGAAGTTCCCGTAATTTACAACATCACTTTACAACAAAACTATCAAAAATTCAATATTCCCTTAAATGTAGGTTTAAATAAAATTGTTATTGAAGCTTTAAACCAAGGTTCTTCAGGGCCAAATACTGCTGCTTTTAAGGTTTTTAATGATGAAGGAATGCTAATTTCTTCTAACGAGTGGAATTTAGCGACTGGAGCAAAAGCTACTTTAATGATTTCTAAAGACAAGTAAAATTTTTAAAAATAGCTTCTAATTTAAAGTAAACATAATTATTCTTTTTCAAATTAAGGATATTGCAATTAACCCTTGCTAAACGAGGCTAATTTTTAAGAAAATCAAAATATTTTAGAATTAATTCTTCATTAATTTAAAGGTAATTAGCGCATCAAAAATAAATTTATTCAAATTTTAAAATCACAAGTTTTTTTATTCTTTATAAAACAGTTATTTTTGTATACTATTATTAAAAATATTGGTTAATCGATTAAACAAACAACAATTCAATAGATGAAAAAAATCACCAAGGAAACCTATTTAGATTGGTACAAAGACATGCTTTTTTGGCGCAAGTTCGAAGACAAATTAGCATCAGTTTACATTCAGCAAAAAGTAAGAGGTTTTTTACACCTTTACAATGGTCAAGAAGCTATTTTAGCAGGTGCTTTACATGCTATGGATTTATCGAAAGATAAAATGATAACCGCATACAGAAATCACGTTCAACCAATTGGTATGGGAGAAGATCCAAAACGTGTAATGGCAGAGCTATATGGTAAAGCAACTGGAACATCAAAAGGTATGGGTGGTTCTATGCACATTTTCTCAAAAGAGTTTCGTTTTTATGGTGGTCATGGAATTGTTGGTGGTCAAATACCTCTAGGAGCAGGTATTGCTTTTGGAGATAAATATAAAGGTAGTGATGCTGTAACCTTAACTTGTTTTGGTGATGGTGCTGCAAGACAAGGTTCTTTGCACGAGGCCTTTAATTTAGCAATGTTGTGGAAATTACCTGTTATTTTTATTTGTGAAAACAACCAGTATGCCATGGGTACATCTGTAGAAAGAACCGCTAATCATACTGATATTTGGAAATTAGGTTTAGGTTACGAAATGCCTTGTGGACCTGTAGATGCTATGAACCCTGTAAAAGTTGCAGAAGCTGTAGATGAAGCTATTCAAAGAGCAAGACGTGGTGATGGCCCAACATTTTTAGAAATGAAAACTTACAGGTATAGAGGGCATTCAATGTCTGATGCACAACATTACAGAACAAAAGACGAAGTAGAAGATTACAAAAAAATCGATCCTATAACTCAAGTAAAAAATATCATTTTAGAAAAGAGTTATGCTACTGAAGATGAAATTTCTACAATTGATAAAGAGGTGAAATCTATGGTGAAAGAATGTGAAAAATTCGCAGAAGAATCCCCATATCCAGAAGCTCAACAATTGTATGATATGGTTTATGAACAAGAAGATTATCCTTTTATAAGTTAAAAAATATGGCTACAGTTATAAATATGCCGCGTTTAAGCGACACCATGGAAGAAGGTGTTGTTGCAAAATGGTTGGTAAAAGTTGGAGATAAAGTTGAAGAAGGTGACATTTTAGCAGAAATTGAAACCGATAAAGCTACTATGGAATTCGAATCTTTCCATGAAGGTACTTTGTTACATATAGGAATACAAGAAGGTGAAACTTCTCCTGTTGACAAATTATTAGCCATTATTGGTGAAGAAGGTGAAGATATTTCTGAATTATTAAATGGTGATGCTGAATCTGAAAAAGAGGAAGAAACCAAAAGTGAATCCGAAGATAAAAGTGAAGAAAAACCTGCAAAGGAATCTTCCAATACAGATTCAGTTGCTATACCTGATGGTGTAAACGTGGTGTCGATGCCTCGTTTAAGTGATACTATGACAGATGGTACAGTAGCTACTTGGTTAAAAAATGTTGGAGATAAAGTTGAGGAAGGTGATATTTTAGCAGAAATTGAAACTGATAAAGCAACTATGGAGTTTGAATGTTTCTATGAAGGAACAATTTTGTATATTGGTGTTCAAGAAGGTGAAACAGCTCCTGTTGATAGTTTATTAACCATTATTGGTCCAGAAGGTACAGACGTTTCTGCAATTGTATCTAATGGAGGTGTTAGTGCAAGTGATTCTTCTGAAACAAAATCAGAATCAAAACCAGCGACTAAAGAGCAAAAAAAAGAAGAAAAACCAGTTCAAGAATCTGGCGCTTCTTCAAGTTCATCAACAAATAGTTCTGGTGGGCGCGTTTTTGAATCACCTTTGGCTAAAAAAATAGCTGCAGATAAGGGTTACAATTTAGCTGATATTTCAGGTTCTGGTGAAAATGGAAGAATCATTAAAAAAGATGTAGAAAACTTTACACCTTCAGCTAAGGCTCCAGAAGCTTCTGCAACACCTGCAGCACAAACATTTGTTGCTGCTGGCGAAGAAAAGTCAGAAGAGGTTAAAAACTCTCAAATGCGTAAAGCTATTGCAAAATCTCTAGGAAACTCTAAGTTTTCTGCTCCAGATTTCAGTTTAAATATTGAAGTGGATATGGATAATGCAATGGCCTCAAGAAAAACAATCAATGCAATACCAGATACTAAGGTATCTTTTAATGATATGGTTGTAAAAGCTTGTGCAATGGCACTTCAAAAACATCCTCAAGTAAATACTTCTTGGGCA
>CBFIFR010000067.1:0-10443 GCA_965661915.1 Polaribacter sp.
ACTGGAGAAGCACATTTATACCATAGAGCGCATTGGCACGAAGGAAAATTATATTATAGAGGTCAAGTTGTACTAGAATCTGCTGCTGCAGAAGTATAAAAACTACCTTTTTTCAAATGATACGAAAACCCTCAAAATTGAGGGTTTTTTTACGTTTTTTAAGTTAAAACTATCTCTTTTGACGATATTTACTCAAAACAATGTAATAATTTTAACTACTTTTGACTATTCTAAACTTTAGAAATTAAACTTTAATTATGACAAAAATCTCTGCAGCAATTACAGCAGTAGGCAAATATGTTCCTGATTACATTCTAACCAATAAAGAGTTAGAAACGCTTGTAGAAACTAATGATGATTGGATTACTTCAAGAACAGGAATTAAAGAAAGAAGAATTCTTAAAGAAGAAGGTTTAGGAACTTCATACATGGCAATTAAAGCTGCTGAAGAATTGCTTCAAAAATCAAGCACAAAAGCAGAGGATATAGACATGATTATAGTTGCTACTGCAACACCAGATTTAATGGTAGCTTCTACTGCTGCATATGTAGCTTCAGAAATTGGAGCAAAAAATTCGTTTGCATACGATTTACAAGCTGCGTGTTCTAGTTTTTTGTATGGAATGTCTACAGCTGCTAGTTATATAGAGTCAGGTAGATATAAAAAAATCTTGTTAATTGGTGCAGATAAAATGTCATCAATCATCGATTATTCTGATAGAGCAACGTGTATTATTTTTGGTGATGGTGCTGGTGCTGCATTATTTGAACCTAATGAAGAAGGTCTAGGCTTACAAGATGAATATTTAAGAAGCGATGGTATTGGTAGAGATTTTTTGCGTATAGAAGCTGGAGGCTCTATAATGCCACCAACTTTAGAAACCGTAAAAGCTAAAAAACACTTTGTTTACCAAGAAGGAAGAACTGTTTTTAAATATGCAGTTTCCAATATGGCAGACGTTTCAGAAAAAATGTTAACAAGAAATAATCTTACAGAAAAAGACATTCAGTGGTTGGTAGCACATCAAGCAAATAAAAGAATTATAGAGGCAACAGCTAATCGAGTTGGTGTTGGACCAGAAAAAGTAATGATGAACATCCATAAATATGGAAACACAACCTCAGCTACTTTACCACTTTTATTAGCAGATTACGAAAATCAATTAAAAAAAGGAGACAATTTAATTTTTGCAGCATTTGGTGGTGGTTTCACTTGGGGAGCTATTTACTTAAAATGGGCTTACAATTCATAATAATAAATTAACTAAACTATCATAGGTATGGATATTAAAGAAATTCAAAATCTTATCAAATTTGTGGCAAAATCTGGCGCTAGCGAGGTTAAGTTAGAAATGGAAGATGTTAAAATAACTATTAGAACAGGTTCAGGTAAAACAGAGACTACTATAGTACAAGCTCAACCCATGCAAGCTGCGCCTCAATCTGCACCAGTAGCACCTACACCAGTAGCATCAGAACCTGTAAAACCAAAATCTAATGGGATGGATGATTCTAAATTAGTTGAAGTAAAGTCTCCAATTATTGGTACATTTTACAGAAAACCAGCACCAGACAAACCTAGTTTTGTTGAAGTAGGTTCAACTATAAAAACGGGTGATACTGTTTGTGTAATAGAAGCAATGAAATTATTTAATGAAATTGAATCAGAAGTTTCAGGAAAAATCGTTAAGGTTTTAGTAGATGATTCTTCTCCAGTTGAATTTGATCAACCATTATTTTTAGTAGATCCATCATAATAATTACGAATTATGAATTACGAATTCAAATCTCGTAATTCACAATTTATAATTCATAATTTTTAAAGTATGTTTAAAAAAATATTAATAGCCAATAGGGGCGAAATTGCATTACGTGTAATTAGAACCTGTAAAGAAATGGGTATCAAAACAGTTGCTGTATACTCTAAGGCAGATGAGGAGAGTTTACACGTTCGTTTTGCAGATGAAGCTGTTTGTATTGGCCCAGCACCAAGTAGCGAATCTTACTTAAAAATGCCCAATATCATAGCAGCCGCCGAAATTACGAATGCAGATGCTATACATCCTGGATATGGTTTTTTATCAGAAAATGCTAAATTTTCTAATTTATGTGAAGAACATAACATTAAATTTATTGGAGCAACTGGTAAAATGATTGACCAAATGGGAGACAAAGCTAACGCAAAATCTACGATGATTGCTGCAGGTGTTCCTTGTGTTCCTGGTTCTGAAGGGGTTATAGAAAACTTTGAAGAGTGTGAAAAATTGGCTGTAGAAACTGGTTATCCAGTAATGCTTAAAGCTTCTGCTGGTGGTGGTGGTAAAGGAATGCGTGCTGTTTGGAAACCAGAAGATTTAAAAGAAGCTTGGGATTCTGCAAGACAAGAGTCTAAAGCTGCATTTGGAAATGATGATATGTATATGGAAAAACTCATTGAAGAGCCAAGACATATCGAAATTCAGATTGTTGGAGATTCTTATGGAAAAGCTTGTCATTTATCAGAAAGAGATTGCTCTGTACAAAGGCGTCACCAAAAGTTAACAGAAGAAACCCCATCTCCATTTATGACAGATGAATTGAGAGAAAGTATGGGTAATGCAGCTGTAAAAGCGGCAGAATTTATAAAATATGAAGGTGCAGGTACTATAGAGTTTTTGGTTGATAAACACAGAAATTTCTACTTTATGGAAATGAATACCAGAATTCAAGTAGAGCACCCAATTACAGAAGAAGTTGTAAATTACGACTTAATTCGTGAGCAAATATTAGTAGCAGCAGGTGTGCCAATTTCTGGAAAAAATTACTATCCAAAATTGCACTCTATAGAGTGTAGAATTAATGCAGAAGATCCTCACAATAACTTTAGGCCAGCTCCTGGAAAAATAAATACATTTCACGCTCCTGGAGGTCATGGAGTTAGAATGGATACCCATGTGTATGCTGGCTATATGATTCCGCCAAATTACGATTCAATGATTGCCAAATTAATTGTAACTGCACAAACTAGAGAAGAAGCGATTAATAAAATGAAAAGAGCTTTAGATGAATTTGTAATTGAAGGAATTAAAACTACAATACCATTCCATAGACAGTTAATGGATCATCCAGATTATGTGGCAGGTAATTATACCACAAAGTTTATGGAAGATTTTAAAATGAAATCATAAAGCAACTTTTTGTTTTAGGTTAATATAAAAATAGAGAATACGGTTTCGTATTCTCTATTTTTTTATCTTTATACCAAAATAGGATATTTATGAAAATTGACGGAATTGATAAGATTATCATTAAAAGGTTGGTAAAAGATGCAAGAACACCAGTATTAAGCATAGCAAGAGAAGTGGGTATTTCTGGTGCAGCTATTCATCAAAGGCTACGAAAATTAGAAAAATCGAAACTAATTGATGGGTATAAAATGATTATCAACCCTAAATCTTTAGGGTATACAACCACAGCTTTTGTAGGTATTTTTTTAGATTCAGCGAGTTTGTATTCATCAGCAATAAAAAGGTTGCAAGATATCCCTGAGGTTGTAGAAAGCCATTATACTACTGGAAATTACGCTATTTTTATTAAAATAATGTGTAAAAATAACGAAGATTTAATGAATTTATTAAACAAAAATATTCAAAATATAAAAGGAGTCTCTAGAACAGAAACTTTTATTTCTTTAGATCAACAAGTTGATAGACAGATTACTATTTAAAATTACCAATTATCTATACTATATTGCAATTTAAGGAGTATTGCAAACAGATTATCAAATTAAAAATTACAATTCAAATTTTTATGTGAATTTTGTTTTAATATTAAATTTATTAAATGAAATCACTATCAATACTTTTTGTAGATGATGATAAAATTGAAAGGCTAAAATTTCAAAAAGCATGTAAACAAATTAATATACATAATACAATTTGTGAAGCCACAAATGGTAAAGTAGCTTTAGAAATTTTACAAAAAGAAAATTTTACTTTCGATTTGATAATTTCTGATATTAATATGCCTAAAATGAATGGCTTCGAATTCCTAAAGTCATTAAATACATATCAAAAATCAAAATTTATCCCTGTTGTAATCATGTCAACCTCAGAAGATATTTTAGATTTAAAAAAGTGTTATAAATTAGGGGTTTCTGGTTATTTTTCAAAGCCTTTAAAATATATAGATTACTTAAACAAAGTAACATCATTATTAGATTATTGGAGTAAAGCCAATTTAGCATAAAAATCAAATCAGTTTATAATTATTATAAGAACACATTCTGTGGAAAAACCAAATTTATCTGTAATTGAAGAAATTTCAGGAAACGATATCGATTTTAAAAATAGTATTTTAGAGATTATTAAAATTGAGTTTCCAAAAGAAGTAGAAGTATTTTTAAAAAGTTTTGAAAATAAAGATTTTCTTGAATCTGCAAATAATGTACACAAGTTAAAACATAAAATTAGTTTACTAGGTTTACAAGAAGGTGAACAACTAGCTGCTAATTTTGAAATAGAGTTAAAACAAGGCAATACTAAATTGTACCAAAAATTTCTTGAAGTTTTAGATAAAATTCACGTATATTTATACTAAATAAGAATCTTCTTTGTAAGAATATGAATTGTATAATTATAGATGATGACGCAACATCAAGGTTAATTATTAATAAACTTTGTGCTAAATCAGAGCATATTAATGTTGTTAATGAATTTTCATCAGCAATAGAAGCCATTAAGTATTTAAATACAACCAGTGTAGATTTGGTGTATTTAGATATTCACATGCCAACTTTTTCTGGTTTTGATTTTATTGAAACACTAAAAAATCCACCAAAAATAATTTTAACAACAAGTGATAAAAATTTAGCACTTGAAGCTTTTGAATACAAAAGTGTTGTTGATTATTTGGTTAAACCTGTTACAAAAGAACGGTTTGATAAATCTTTAACGAGACTTAAATCTTTATCAACTCCCGTAAAAGAGGATAAAATTACCAAAAACTCTACGTCAGAATTTATTTATGTTAATGTAGATAGAAGGTTAGTAAAAGTAAATATACCTGATATTTATTTAATTGAGGCTAAAGGAGATTATATCAATATAAAAACACAGGGTAAAAATTATATCGTTCATTCTACATTAAAGAAAATTGAAGATAAATTACCCAAAGAAACTTTTTTTAAAGTACATCGTTCATATATTATAAATACTTCCGAGATTATAGATATAGAAGATAACTCAGTTTTGATTCAAAAAGAGGTTGTACCAGTAAGTAGATCTAATAAAAGTGAATTAATGAAAATGTTAAATTTACTATAAATTACAACTGTTCATCGAAACTTTAAAGTCATTCGTCGATTGTAAAAAACCAATAATCGAATTTTGATATTACATTAATGACAATAAAACTATTTTTGTGATATAATTATAAGTTGGGGGATTTATAAATATAACAAATGAAAGCTAATTTTAAGAATTAGCTTTTTTTTGTTTTATACTTAAGGATTTAAAAAAAATAGGCACCAACACCAAAAGTTGTGGAATTTGGGATTTATGCATAAATATTTAAGAGTCTAAAGAGGAAAAATTCTATGTTTCTGACCCCTCTAAATTGTGTTCTAAAGACCTAGACTTTTGTATTAAAGATTCTATTAATCTCAAAAAAGGCTGCTCAATTAAGAACAGCCTATAGCTAATTATTATACAGTTTCAAATAATAAAAGCAATTTTTATTTACCTACTATAAAAATTTAGGCTTGATGACTAACATCATCCATACCCAATTTTGAGTACCTTTTGCAGCTGGGTTTCCTGCTGGATTAGGAAAATCATCACTCTCAAAGAAATGAGAATACCCGCCAACTATTTTGTATCCTTTAAACTTTTTTGCTAAAATTAAATCTATTTCGCTACCCAAGGTGTTTTTTGCTCTAGATTCTTCTTTAAAACTATGAAATTTTGTAGTAAGATTATATCCTTTAGGTAACGTAAATTTACCTCCAAAATTCAAATCAATTAAACCACTTCCTATGGCATGGTTTCCAACATAAAAACGATCCATTAAACCATTAAATTTATGGTTTGTACCATACAATGGAAAGAAAGCTGCAGAATCATCATTTGTTCCAGAAATAATTTCAAAACCTGCTAAAAATGATATTTTACTTGTTGCTTTAAATGTAGCATCTAAGCTTGTTAAATAAGCACCTTCTACATCTACATCTCCAGCTCTTTGTCCATCTTGCAAATAAGCATTAGCGGCTAAACCTAATTTTCCAAGATTTAATTTAGCATGTAATCCTGCAGTAGTTAAATTAGATTTATCTTCTTTACCATTCTGAAAAGTAGTATTTAAAACTAAAGCACTTAAGTTTAATTTTCCAAAAGATGTATTAGCATGTAAAAACGCTAACTCTCTATATGTAAACAAAGTAGCTCTATCGAAAATTGCTCCTCCATTACCTCCATTAGTATTTAAAGAGTAACCTGCGTCAAAATTGAAGTCTTCTTTTTTGTATTTTAAAACCCCCACATCATGTGTTCTAGCTTGCTGAGCCCAAGCTAAGCCTCCTAAAATTCTTTGATCGTCATAAGATAATGGCTGACGTCCAAATTTAAAGCTCCAGTTATCTGCTAATTTTAAATCCGCCCATGCTTCTTGTACTCTAAAATTTCCGTTTCCAGCTGGAGAAATTTGGGTTCTATCACCAAAACTAAAAACCTCTTGAACACCTAAATAAACAGTGTAACTTTCTGTAATATATTTTGCGTTTATTGCTGCCCTAACTGAGGTATTTAAAAACGCTGTAGCTCCTTCACGACCAGATAAATTTCCTGCTGGTGATGCTGTTTGTGGTTGATACCTATAATTAAACCCATTATTAAATAATTCTGTTCGAGGTCTAAACTCACCTTCTAAAGTAAATTGCGCTTTTGTTATTTGAAAGCATACTAATAGCAGTCCTAAAATTACGTATTGTTTTTTCATTGTTTTGAATTTTAATTGGTTGTTTTTATTTTTTATTAGCTTGATTTTGGGTTGTAATTTCCCACGGCTTGCATATTTTACATGCCTCTTTTTATGTATTCCTGATTAATTATTGCTAAACTCTAATGCTCTAAAAAGTCGATTAGATGTTTTCTGTATTTGTAGTAGTCATCATGTTCTAAAACAGATTTTCTAGTTCTTGGTCTTTTAAAATCGATATCTAAAATATCTCCAATTTTTGCTCTTGGTCCACTTGTCATCATTACAACTCTGTCTGCTAAAAATATAGCTTCATCAACATCGTGTGTAATCATCACTGCCGTAATTTTTTCTTTATTCCAGATTTCAATCAGAATATCTTGCAACTCTCCTCTAGTTAAAGAGTCTAACATTCCAAAGGGTTCGTCTAATAACAATACTTTTGGTTTGATAGCAAATGCTCTTGCAATACCCACTCTTTGTTGCATTCCTTGAGATAATTCACTAGCTTTTTTATGGAAAGCATCTTCTAAACCTACTTTTTGTAAATAGTATTTTGCTATATCTTTTCGTTGATTTTTAGTTGCGTGAGGAAAAACTTGATTCACACCCAATAAGACATTTTCTAAAGAAGTCATCCAAGGCATTAAACTGGGAGATTGAAAAATAACACCTCTATCAGGTCCTGGTCCTTTAATATGTTTTCCTAAAACCGCGATATTTCCACCTGAAATAGGATTTAAACCTGCAATCATAGACAACATTGTAGTTTTTCCACAACCTGAATGTCCAATAATGGTTACAAATTCTTCTTTTTTAATTTGAAGGTTTAAATCTTCTAGAACTACATAGTCTCCTTTTGGAGTTGGATATACTTTCTTTAAATCTTTTAAATCTAACATTACTTCATTAGAAGGAAAACGTTCGTTTTTAAAAACATTTTTTGTGATTGTATTTTCTGTTATGATGCTCATCTTTTCTATTATCTAAATTGGTTTACAAAATCTTTTGGGGTCAAATCTGGCAACACAAATTCTGTTGCTGCTTCAGATTTACGTTCATTACCAATATCCATCAAATACTCTATAATTGCATTTCTGGTTTGTTTAAAATTAGCATTATCATTCATTTCTGTTTTATCCCTTGGACGATCAATATCTATCTTAAATTCTGGACCCAAAGTTGCTTTTGGTCCTGGACGTAAAGGAATAATTCTGTCTGCCATATAAATACCTTCATCAACATCATTGGTAATTAACAATGCTGTACGCTTATCTTTACCCCAAATATTTAAAATCTGATCTTGTAAATTTCCACGTGTTAATGCATCTAAAGCTCCTAAAGGCTCATCCATAATAATCATATCTGGTTTCATTGCTAAAGCTCTTGCTACAGCAACTCTTTGACGCATTCCTCCTGATAATTCTTTGGGTAATTTATTGATTGCAGGAGTTAAGCTTACCATGTCTATATAGTGAGCAGCTTTACGTTTCCAGACTGATTTATCACGTTTGGGAAATGCTGCTTTTACCGCCATTACAACGTTTTGCTCTACTGTTAACCAAGGCAATAAAGAATAGTTTTGAAAAATTACACCTCTTTCATGACTCGTCCCTTTTACGGGTTGTCCTTTAAATAAAACCTCACCACTTGTAGGTTCTAACAAACCATTTATAAGATTTACCAAGGTTGTTTTTCCACTTCCTGTAAAACCAACAATGGCCACAAATTCTCCTTCTTCTATTTTTAGGTTGATGTTAGACAGTACTTCTGTCTCACTATCTCCTTGACCATAAGTTTTGTAAATATTTTTAAGCTCTAAATATGCCATTTCTTTAGGTTTTTAATTGTTTAATCGGGTAATTGTTTAATTGTTTTTACGTTTACACAGTTCAACAATTACACAGTTACACGTCTTTTATATTGCATCTTGTTTATCAAAAGAAACCCAATTTTGGATAGACAACATTAATCTATCTAATAAGAAACCTATGATACCAATTGCAAACATTGCCACAATTATTTTTGCGTTAGAATCGTTTGCTCCATTTTGGAATTCTTCCCAAACAAACAACCCTAATCCTGGACTCTGAGCCAAAAGTTCTATTGCAATTAAAACCATCCAAGCTACTGATAATGTAATTTTTAAACCTGTAAAAATTAATGGTAAAGAAGAGGGTAAAACCACTTTAAATATCTTTTGAAAAGTTCCTAATTTTAAAACTTTTGCAACATTGATATAATCTTTATCTACCGAAGAAACTCCCATTGCAGTGTTTACCAAAGTTGCCCACATAGAACACAAACCAACACTAATAAATGAGATGGTAAATGAACTATCTTCTGTAGAACCAATTAATACTGTTTTTACAATCATAAACACTAATAAGTACCAAACTACTGGAGAAACTGGTTTAAAAATTTGAATAAACCAATTGAATGCACTTTTTAAAGTAGGACTTAATCCGATAAAAACACCTAAAGGAACTGCAATTAACAGTGCTAAGAAAAATCCAGCAAAAACTGTTTGTAAACTTCTAAGAATTTGATCTACAAAAGAGGGCCTTCCTGTATATACAATTGGATCTTTTCCAGCAGCAATTCTTTTTTCATTTAACGCGGCTGTCTTTTCAATAAAGGCTGCTTTGTCTGCACTAATACTATTATGATCTCTCAATAAAGATTGAAAAGAGTCCCAAACTTGTGCAGGAGATGGCAATGTATTGGGTTGACAACTTGAATTGCCTGAAGCAATACAAGCTTTTAATGCATCTGCTGCTGCTTGACCTTGATTTTCTAATGCTTTCTCAATCTTAAACTCTGCTTCTATATTGTACAAAGATTTTGCTCCAAGATGCCATAATCCAAAGAATAAAAGTATGGAAGCGAGTGGCACAATAAATTTGCGTAAGAAGCTTTTAAAATCTTCTTTTTCTAGCTTTCCTGTAAATAGGTCTTTTATAGTTGTAAAAATTCCCAGTCCTAAAAAATTAGATACTTTTCCTAATGTTGCAGTTGCTTTCATAAATTATTTTTATTGTTGATTTAACTTCCTGCAAGGTCTCTTTTTGACCTTGTAGGTATTTAAAATACATCTTTTAGATATTTGAAATTCCTACAAGGTTTTGGAAACCTTGCAGGAGAGATCAACTACTACTTTTTATCCTTGTTTCCTATTTTAAAACTATTGATGTATCCTATTGGATCTTTTGCATCATAGGTAGTACCGTCAATAAAATCTGCTGTTGCTGGTTTGTAACCATCTGTAGTTGGAATATCTGTTGCAGGAATGTTGCCTTCTTCAACTAAAAGACTTGCTGCTTTTTTCCAAATATCTGGTCTGTAAATGTCTTTTATTGTTGATGCATACCAGTCTGCTGATTTCGCATCAGGAATTTGGCCCCATCTTCTCATTTGCGTTAAGAACCAGATTCCATCAGAATAAAAAGGATATGTTGCGTTGTATTTGTAGAATACGTTAAAATCTTCCAT
>CBFIFR010000068.1:0-10425 GCA_965661915.1 Polaribacter sp.
GCTACTAAAACAGCTTTTTTTGCGAATCTTTTAGAAGGTACAAAAACCAAAGTTTTAGATACTAGAAAAACAACACCTGGTATTAGAGCTTTAGAAAAATGGGCTGTAAAAATTGGTGGAGGCGAAAATCATAGATTTGCCTTGTATGATATGGTTATGATTAAAGATAATCATATTGATTTTGCTGGCGGAATTACGCAAGCCATTACCAAAACCAAAAACTATTTAGCAGACAAGGGTTTGAATATTAAAATTATTGTGGAAGCAAGAAGTATAGAAGAAATTAAAGAAATTTTATCTGTTCCTGGAGTTTACAGAATTTTAATTGATAACTTTAATTATGAAGATACCAAAAAAGCAGTTGCTTTAATTGGAGATACTTGCTTAACAGAATCATCAGGAGGTATTAATGAAGATACGATTCGAAAATATGCAGAATGTGGAGTGGATTATATTTCATCAGGAGCGTTAACGCATTCAGTTTACAATATGGATTTGAGTTTAAAAGCGATTTAAAATGGTTGAAAAGTTAAAAGTTTAAATGTTGTAAAGTATAGAACTTTAAAAACTTTTTGCTTTTAAACGTTAAGAAAAAATAAAATGACAGACAATTACTTTGAAGAAGACACATTTGTCAAAATCGATTTTAATAATCCAAAAACGAAAATCAAAAAAGGTGAATATGACAATTGTACATTTACCAATTGTAATTTTGAAAACATTCACGCTTCAAATATTCAGTTTGTTGAGTGTGAGTTCATCAATTGCAATTTTAGCAATGCTATTGTAAAAGACACCGCTTTTAAAGATGTTAGTTTTAGCAACTGTAAAATGATTGGTATAAAATTTAATGAATGTGATCCCTTTTTACTACAATTTTCGTTCAAAGATTGCCTGTTAAGTTTTTCATCATTTTATCAACTAAAAATACCAAACACAAAGTTTATAAACTGTAATTTAGAGGAAGTTGATTTTGCAGAAGTAGATGTAAGAAATTCATTTTTTGAAAATTGTAACTTAAAAAACACCATTTTTGAGAATACGAATCTTGAGAAAACAGATTTTAGAACAGCTATTAATTTCGAGTTTAATCCAGAACAAAATCTGTTAAAAGGAGCAAAATTTTCTAAAGAAAATGTTATTGGACTATTATCAAAATATAAAATAATTATAGAATGAAAAACGTGAAATATGGTTTGTTTTTAGGGCTTCTCTTTCTTATTTCGTGCTCTAAAAATGAAAAGAATATAAAAATTTTTGGTTATGAATTGGGGAATAACAAAATTCAAAATTTTAAGTTAAATGTAAATACTACGCCTAACAAAGTTTATTTTGAGTATTTACATCAAAGGGATACTGTTAAAAATATTCGTTTTCAATATAACCCAGAGGAAGATTACATAATTATCAATTTAGATACCTTTAATAAACATGAAAATAGCTATCAAGTAGAAAAAGAATTTTACAATTTATATCAAACTAAAACATCTAAAAGTCATAAAAGAACCATGGTTTTTAATCCTAAATTTGGTCTTTTAGCTTCATTAGCTTACGGAAAAGATATTCTTTTTTTAACCGATTCAATTTCTTTGGTAGAAAAAGAATTTATCTATAAAGATTTATTTATAAACATCAACAATACAGAAATTTAATAAATTACAATTTAGAAACTCAAAAAATGAGTAAAGAAATAGAAGACAAACTTGATAAAATACCTGTAGTTTGTGCTTTAGTTCGTTTTGGAAAACGTATTAAAGTGCCAGGCTTAGAAGGGATGTCTTTGTACGATGTTATAGAAATGTATTTTATAGGGATTATTGAAGGTGCGTTAACCACAAGAGCAGGTGGAATTGCGTACAGTTTTTTTATGGCAATTTTTCCGTTTTTGCTTTTTGTATTAACTTTAATTCCGTTTTTACCTATAGAGGGTGCACAAGAGGGTTTACTGTCTGTTTTCGGAGATGTGTTGCCACCCAAAACCTTTGATGCTGTAGATTCTGTAATTATTGATATTGTTAAAAATCAATATGGTGGCTTATTGTCTTTCGGTTTTTTAGCTTCACTATTTTTAATGACAAATGGTGTAAATGCTATTTTTGGCGGTTTTGAATATTCCTATCATGTAAAGGAAATTCGTAACGTATTTCGTTCTTATTTTATAGCCATGTTAGTTACTTTGGTAATTGTAGCTTTTTTATTGATTACTGTGGTTTTAATTATATTTTTTGAATTAATTTTAAAAGAAATCGTTACCTTAGGTTGGCTAGAAGATAACTTAATTTGGTTACAATTAGGTAGAGGATTCATCTTTTTAAGTATGATATTTATTACAGTTTCTATGTTATATCATTATGGTGTAAAAGAAGGAAAACACTCAAGATTTTTTTCGCCAGGAGCAGTTTTTACTACAGTTTTATCTATTCTTACCTTTTATGTATTTAGTTATTATGTAACGGAATTTGCAAAATACAACGAATTGTATGGTTCTATTGGAACTTTATTAATATTGATGTTATTCATTTGGCTCAACGCTATAATTCTATTGTTAGGTTTCGAGTTAAATGCTTCTATTTACTCATTACGAAGACGAAATAAAACCTTTGTAACTCCCAAAAAATTATAACTTTTCACGATATTTGCCCATTAAATTTACAATTACAAATTCATAATTACGAATTTTTAATTTTGATTGATTTATTTCATAATTTCAAATTCATAATTCATAATTCATAATTAAAAATATGAAACCAAGCATCCCAAAAGGAACTAGAGATTTTTCGCCAACAGAAGTTGCCAATCGTACCTATATAATGAACACGATTAAAACTGCTTTTGAAACTTTCGGATTTCAACCAATTGAAACTCCGAGTTTTGAAAACTCATCAACGTTAATGGGGAAATATGGTGAAGAAGGTGATCGATTGATTTTTAAAATTTTGAATTCTGGAGATTTTCTAAATAAAGTTGATGATTTAAGTGATTTAAAAGTTTATAAAACTTTAGAAAATATTTATAATCATATTGTTGATATAGTGAAGATTAATAAGCTTGAAAAATCATATTATGATGAAGGATTTAAAGAAAAAATTATTTACTTATTAGAAAAAAGAGGAGCTTCAAATAGTATAACTAGAGAAAAGGAATTAATAAGTAAATTAATTGATGTTAGATTTGTAAGAATATTAAAAGATGATAGAAGGAAAAGTATAGAGAGAATTACTTCTGATTTTTTTAGAAAAAATTTATCAAATAAAATTACAAATAAAATCTCCGAAAAAGCCTTAAGATACGATCTTACTGTACCTTTTGCAAGATATGTGGTACAACATCAAAACGAAATTACCTTTCCTTTTAAACGATACCAAGTTCAACCTGTTTGGAGAGCAGATCGTCCTCAAAAAGGGCGTTTTAGAGAATTTTATCAATGTGATGCAGATGTTGTTGGCAGCCAATCTTTATGGCAAGAAGTAGAGTTTATTCAATTGTATGATGCTGTGTTTACCAAATTAGGTTTAGCAGGTACTACTATTAAAATGAACAACCGTAAAATTTTATCAGGAATAGCCGAAGTTATTGGTGCACAAGATAAATTAATTGATTTTACTGTTGCTTTAGATAAACTAGATAAAATTGGTCAACAGAAAGTTGAGGCAGAAATGTTGGCTAAAGGTATTTCAGAAGATGCCATTCAAAAAGTACAACCTTTGTTTTCTTTTGATGGAACAAATGAAGAAAATTTAGATGCTCTAGCAAAACTTTTAGCCACTTCTGAAGAAGGTTTAAAAGGAGTTGATGAGTTACGTTTTGTTATCAATTCAATTGTAGAATTAGGTTTGCAAACTGCTAATTTAGAGATTGATGTTACACTAGCAAGAGGATTAAATTATTATACAGGAGCTATTTTTGAAGTATCTGCTCCTAAAGGTGTAAAAATGGGTTCTATTGGTGGTGGTGGAAGATATGATGATTTAACAGGGATTTTTGGAATGAAAGATGTTTCTGGAGTTGGTATTTCTTTTGGATTGGATCGAATTTATTTGGTTTTAGAAGAATTGGGCTTGTTTAAAGCGGTTGACAACCCAAAACCTAAAGTATTATTTATCAATTTTGGTGATGCAGAAAGCTTGTATTGTATGAAAGCCATAAGTCAGTTAAGAGTAAATGGTATAAAATCAGAATTATTTCCTGATGCCGCAAAAATGAAAAAACAAATGAATTACGCCAATAAACGCGAAATTGAATTTGTAATAATGGCGGGTTCATCAGAAATTGAAAATCAAACATATACCTTAAAAAATATGATTTCTGGAGAACAAACAAAATGTTCGCTATCAGAACTAATTAGTCAATTAAAATAAGAAATAAAGCCGTAAATTTGCATTCTCAAAAAAGTTTATTTGAAATGTTTGAATTGAAGAACACAATGAATGACAAAAAAACAGAAGAAATAGGTGAAAACCATATAGGAACATCTGCCAAAACACCACTTAGGGCTGATGCTTTCAATATTTCTGATGAAGAAAAAATAGCAAGAATCCAAGAAAGTGTGAAAGATATTTTAAACACTTTAGGGATGGATTTAACAGATGATAGCTTACAAGGTACTCCTAAAAGAGTGGCAAAAGCTTTTGTAAATGAAATTTTTATGGGCTTAAATCCTAAAAATATGCCTAAACCTTCAACTTTTGATAATAATTACAATTATGGAGAAATGTTGGTGGAAAAAAATATTGTGGTATATTCTACTTGCGAACATCATTTATTACCGATTATTGGTAGAGCACATGTAGCTTATATTTCTGATGGTAAAGTGATTGGCTTATCAAAAATGAATAGAATTGTAGAATATTTTGCAAAAAGACCACAGGTTCAAGAACGTTTAACCATGCAAGTTGTACAAGCAATGCAAGAAGCTTTGAGTACACAAGATGTTGCCTGTGTTATTGATGCTAAGCATTTATGTGTAAACTCAAGAGGTATTAAAGACATAGAAAGTTCTACAGTTACTGCAGAGTTTGGTGGTAAATTTAAAGAACCTGAAACGAAAAGAGAGTTTTTAGATTACTTAAAAATGGATACTGATTTCGATTAATTTTTAACTTATTTATGCTGATGTTATTGCAGTAAGTAAAAATCTTCAATATTATAATAAAAACCGTTTAGAAACCTTCTAAACGGTTTTTATTATGCCCAAACTTGTTTTTAAGCACCCTGAATAATATCACTTTTAAAAATGATAAATAATTAATTACCAAATTTATTTTGATGTATTGAACTAAAAAAGCCATAGCAAAATTGCTATGGCTTTTAAGATATTATAAATATCATCTCGATACTGAAACTGGTTCAGTTAAAGAATATTACTTCTTTTTACCAGATTCCATTTTCTTTTTTAATGCGGCAAGACCACCAATATCTCCCAATGTAGTTTTTTCTGCATCAGAAGATTTTTTAGCTTGTGCTTTAATGTTCTTACGCTCTTGCTCTTTAAAGATAGAAGTATGAGATACTACTACTCTTCTGTATTCTTTAGAGAATTCTAAAACAATAAATTTCAAAGTTTCACCTTTACCTAATTTAGTACCATCCTCTTTTTCTAAGAATCTACTTGGTGCAAAACCTTCTACTCCATCAGCAAAAGTTACAACAGCTCCTTTATCATTCTTGTCTTTAACAACACCTTCATGAATAGAACCAATTGTATATGTTGCTTCATGAGCATCCCAAGGATTAGTTTGAGTTTGTTTATGACCTAAGTTTAGTTTTCTGTTTTCAACATCTAACTCTAAAACTTGAACCTCTAATTTTTGACCAACAGTTACAAAATCTGATGGATGCTTAATTTTCTTAGTCCAAGATAAATCAGAAATATACACTAAACCATCTATACCTTCTTCTAACTCTACAAATACACCAAAATTGGTATAATTTCTAACAGTACCAGTATGTGTAGAACCTACAGGATATTTAGAAGTAATATCTGTCCAAGGATCTGGGTGTAATTGTTTGATACCTAAAGACATTTTACGGTCTTCTCTATCTAACGTTAAAATTTGAGCTTCAACTTTATCACCAACTTTTACGAAATCTTGTGCAGAACGTAAGTGTGTTGACCAAGACATTTCAGAAACGTGAATTAGTCCTTCAACTCCTTGCTCTACTTCTACAAATGCACCATAATCAGCCAAAACAACAACTTCTCCTGTTACTTTATCACCAACTTTTAGTTCAGCATTTAAAGCTTCCCATGGGTGAGCAGATAATTGTTTTAAACCTAATTGAATTCTAGATTTGTTATCATCAAAGTCTAAAATTACAACATTTAATTTTTGATCTAACTCTACAACCTCATTAGGATGATTGATTCTAGACCAAGATAAATCTGTAATATGTACTAAACCATCAACACCACCTAAATCAACAAATACACCATAAGAAGTAATGTTTTTCACAACACCTTCTAGTACTTGTCCTTTTTCTAACTGGCCAATGATTTCTTTTTTCTGTAATTCAATATCTGCTTCAATCAATGCTTTATGAGAAACTACAACGTTTTTAAATTCATGGTTGATTTTCACAACTTTAAATTCCATTGTTTTCTCTACATACTGATCATAATCACGAATTGGCTTAACATCAATTTGAGAACCTGGTAAAAATGCTTCGATACCGAAAACATCTACAATCATACCACCTCTAGTTCTACATTTTACAAAACCGTTTACAACTTCACCAGTTTCGTGAGCATTATTAACACGTTCCCAAGCTTTAATTACTCTAGCTTTTTTGTGAGATAATACTAACTGACCAGAAGAATCTTCTCTTTTGTCAACTAAAACTTCTACAGTATCACCTACTGATAAGCCTTGGTTGTAACGAAATTCGTTTAAAGAAATTACTCCTTCAGATTTAGAATTAATATCAATAATTGCGTCTCTATCAGTAATTCTGATAACTTTTCCTTCAATTACATCACTTTCATTAACAAAACCGATAGTTCCTTTTAAAGCTTCTTCAAACTCTTTTAACTTTTCTTCATCAACTTCATCAATACCTTCTTCGTATTTGTGCCAGTTAAAGTCAGCTAAAAATTGTTGTGGGTCTTGTTTTTCTTCAACAGCTGGAGTAGCTGTTTCTTGTACTTCAGCAGCAACTACTTGCTCTTCAGTGTTTTTTGTTTCTTCAGACATTCCTGAAAATAAAATTTGTATCTTGTTGTTTTTCAGATTTTTAACGATAAAAACATCAAGAGATGTTTTATAAAATTGATTTTCTATATTCCTTTTCTAAATCTGTTCTCGTAAAAAGGTTTGTAAATTTACAAAATTTACTTGATTTATAGCTATTTAGAATTAAATTATTATTCTTTTTATTCTTGATATACAAAAAACTACCTTTGTACTTTTAAAACAATCGGGTAGATTTTAATGTAGATGGATAAAAAAACACAAGATTTAGTAGATAAAGGAATTATGCTTCCGTTAATGGAAGAGTTTTACACCATACAAGGTGAAGGTGCTCATACAGGTACTGCAGCTTATTTTATAAGAGTTGGTGGCTGTGATGTTGGTTGCCATTGGTGTGATGTAAAAGAGAGTTGGAATGCTGATTTGCATCCACCAACTATTGCAGATAAAATTGTAGATAATGCAAAAAAATATGCAGATACTGTTGTAATTACTGGTGGTGAGCCATTAATGTGGTCTATGGATTACGTAACGAACTTACTGCAAAAAAATAATTTAAAAACACATATTGAAACTTCTGGAGCGTATTCTTTTTCTGGGAAGTGGGACTGGTTTTGTTTATCACCAAAAAAAACAAAACTACCTTTAAATGAGTGTTATCTTGAAGCTAATGAATTAAAAATGATTATTCACAATACATCAGATTTTGATTTTGCAGAACAACAAGCTGCTAAAGTTTCAGAAAAATGTGAGTTATTTTTACAACCAGAATGGAGTAAAAAAGAAAAAATGACCGAGCAAATCGTGGAGTATGTTATGAAAAATCCTAAATGGAAAATCTCATTACAAACGCATAAATATTTGAATATTCCCTAAAGTGCTGAACTAGTTTTTTTAGAAGCTGTTTCCTGCTTTCCGCACTCGCTTTTTTTCGTTTCTCAAAAAGAGCTCAAACAATTGCTACAATCAGGGCTAAACCTATTTACAAACTTTTAGATTTCAGCAAGTTTTTGATCAACCAAAATACATATTCTTTCAAATTGTTCTTCAATTCCCATGTCAGAATTATCAAATTCAATAGCGTCTGTAGCTTTAACTAATGGTGAATCTTTTCTGGTAGAATCTATTCGATCTCGTTCCTCAACATTAAACAAAATTTCTTCAAAATTTACATTATCCCCTCTGTCAATCAATTCTTTATACCTTCTTGTAGCTCGTTTATCTGCAGATGCTGTCATAAACAATTTTAATTCCGCCTTCGGAAAAACAACCGTTCCAATATCTCTACCATCCATTACTATTCCACCTTCTTTTCCCATTTGTTGTTGTTCAGCTACTAATTTTTTACGAACCTCAGAAATCGCAGCTATTTTACTAACTAACTGAGAAACTTCCAAAGTCCTAATTTCCTTTTCTACATTGTTGCCATTTAAAAACATTTCTGCAAAACCCAGTTCATTATTGTATTCAAAAGAAAGTGAAACATTTTTTAAATTAGAAATAAGTTTTTGTTCAGATAAAAAATCATCACCAACAAAATCATTTTGTTTAGCATACAATGCAACAGACCTATACATTGCACCAGTATCCACATAAATATAATTGTATTTTTTTGCCAATAACTTAGCTATTGTACTTTTTCCTGTTGAAGAAAACCCATCTATTGCAATTGTTATTTTTTTATTCATTGTTTTTTATCTAAATCAATTTGTAAACTAAAAGTACTCGCATTTGAGGCAGAATGAAATTTAGAATACGCGTAATTAAATGTTATTCTATTCATTTTTATTCCAAAACCATAAGAAATACCTCCAAAAGTTCTAACATTTTGTAGTTTTAATTCAGCTGCCCTTCTAAAATTATAACCAATTCTTAAGTTTACCGCACTTTTAGGAAATAGCTCAGCTCCTAATACAAAGTGTCTAAGAGTATTATCTACAAAACTTATTTCTTGTTCAGTAACATTTCCTTCTAAATCAGTAGTTTGCTCAGAAGGATTTGGAACTGAGACATCCCATTGTTGCAAATTATCTAAAGTTAAGTACCATTTTAAAGGAACGTATTCTAACTTATAAGAGGCTCCTATAGCCACTTTAAAAGGTAAATTTTCTTTCGTTCCATTAAAAGATTTAATCTGAGTCCCCACATTTCTTGCTACAACTGTAAATGAATAGGGTTTATAAGGTGAGTAATATAAAACTGCAAAATCTGTTGCAATCCCAGATGAAGTAAAATTATCAATATTTGAAGTTATTAACTTTACATTTAATCCAAAAAATAAGTTTGTCCAAGGTAAATTTCTTGCATATCCTATAGAAACAGCAATATCGCTCGCACTAAAATTTCCTGTTTCATTTCCATTTTCGTCAGCTCTAATTAAAGTACCATAATTCAAGTAATTAATACTTCCATGAATAGTTCCAAATCTTCTTGAAATTAGTTTAGCATAAGAAACAGAACCTATATTTACGCCTGACAAATAGCTTGAGTAGTTTAAAGATATTTTATTATCAATGTTATCATTAATAGTAGCTGGGTTCCATACTGGCTGATTTACATCATCAACTAAAGTCAAAATTTCACCTCCTAAAGCAATTTGTCTTGAGGATGTAGATAAATTTAAAAATTGATATATATTTTCTCCTCCAACTTGTGATTTACAAGTGGTAGAAATAAAAAACAAAAAAAATATGTACTTAATAAATTTCAATTATGAATCACTAACAATATTAAATTTAAAACGAAAATAACATAGATTATTGTCTAAAAAAAGAGATAATCTTAAAATTTGTAGATCATAAAAAAAACCTCAATTCAAATAGAATTGAGGTTTAGATTTTATCTGATTACTATCAGATTAAAGAAAGGCAGCGACCTACTCTTCCACATAAATGCAGTACCATCGGCGCTATTGGGCTTAACTTCTCTGTTCGGGATGGGAAGAGGTGAGCCCCAATGCTATAACCACCCTAAGATTTTGGTTGTTAGTTATCTATTTTTAGTTTTTGGCGATTATATATATTTATATATTACCATCAACTAAAAACTGTCAAATAAAAACCGCAAGCAAGGCTTGCAATAAGTTAACATATGGTAAAATAATAGTGTAAGTTTCAAAATAATTAAAAGAGTGTCTCCCGGTCTTTCGACCGGGAAGCGTACATAAGTCTATGGGTTATTAGTACTACTCGGCTATGACATTACTGCCTTTACACCTATAGCCTATCAACGTTGTCAT
>CBFIFR010000069.1:0-9492 GCA_965661915.1 Polaribacter sp.
CCCTTTAAAACATAGGTTTTAAAGGGTTTTGATGATTTTTGAAAATCTATCAGCGGAGAAAGAGGGATTCGAACCCCCGGACCTGTTACAGTCAACAGTTTTCAAGACTGCCGCATTCGACCACTCTGCCATTTCTCCAAGAGTCTCATCAGGTATTTCCTGAATGCGGATGCAAATATAGAAAGCTTTTTTATTTTCTGAAACAAAAATGTCATAATTTTTTTAGCTTAATTTGAATATCATTCAATACAAATCATATCTTCCTAACTGTCAAGAGCTGTATTCATTTTATCAATTTTAGAAATCATTAGTAAAATCAGGAAAACTATAAATTTTATGCATCTGTTTACTATCTTTGCTCCCATTATTCTAACAATTTTATTATGTCATTTAATTCTTTCGGAAAATTATTAAAAGTTACAACTTACGGAGAATCTCACGGAACTGCTATTGGTGGTGTTATTGATGGATTTCCTGCGGGTTTAAAGGTTGATTTTGATGCAATTCAAGAAGAACTAAACAGACGTAAACCTGGACAATCTAAAATTGTTACACAACGCAAAGAACCAGATACTGTAGAGTTTTTATCTGGTGTTTTTGAAGGCAAAACTACAGGGACTTCAATTGGTTTTATTATTAGAAATACAAATCAAAAAAGTAAAGATTATAATCACAATACAAATATTTACAGACCTTCTCATGCTGATTACACTTACGACCAAAAGTATGGTATAAGAGATTATAGAGGTGGTGGAAGAAGTTCTGCGCGTGAAACTGCCAATTGGGTTGTTGCTGGTGCTTTAGCAAAACAATTGGTTGCTAGTATTAATATCAATGCTTTTGTATCATCAGTTGGCGATATTTTTATGGAAAAACCTTACAAAGAGGTAGATTATTCTAAAACAGAAAGTAACATTGTAAGGTGTCCAGATGAAGCATCTGCCGAAAAAATGATAGCTAAAATCAAAGAAATTAGAAAAGCTGGAGACACTATTGGAGGAACAATTACTTGTGTTGCACAAAATGTTCCTGTTGGATTAGGTGAACCTATTTTTAACAAATTACACGCAGAATTGGGCAAAGCAATGTTATCTATAAATGCGGTTAAAGGTTTTGAATTTGGTAGTGGATTTTGTGGTGCTAAAATGAAAGGTTCTGAACATAATGATATTTTTAACGCGGATGGTTCTACACAGTCTAATTTATCTGGTGGCATACAAGGTGGAATTTCAAACGGAATGGATATTTATTTTAGAGTAGCTTTTAAGCCAGTTGCTACGATTATGAGCAGTCAGCAAACCATTAATTCTGAAAATGAAGTAACAGAAATTACGGGTAAAGGAAGACACGACCCTTGTGTTGTACCAAGAGCTGTGCCTATTATAGAAGCAATGACTGCTTTAGTTTTAGCCGATTTTTACTTATTAAATAAAACTAGGCAAGTATAATATCTTAATTAATATAGCTTTGATTCTTTATAATTCTAAGTGTGTTTCTTTAAATAGCTGTACTTTTAGGGTTTAATTGAAAAAATTGAAATCTAAAAGGCTCTATTTTATTGATATTATTCGTGCGTTTGCCATTTTAATGATGTTGCAAGGGCATTTTATTGATACCCTTTTACAACCAATTTACAGAGATAAAACATATATAACTTACGCTTTTTGGTCTTATTTTAGAGGAATTACTGCACCTACCTTTTTTACAATTTCTGGTTTAATTTTTACTTTTTTACTGCTAAAAGCAAAATTAAAAGGAGAAGATAGTTTAAGGATGCGTAAAGGTGCTTTAAGAGGTTTATTTTTAATTTTTGTAGGGTATTTAATTCGAAGTCCAATTTTACAATGGCTTTCTGGTAGTTTCAATACGTATTTTCTGGTAATTGATGTATTGCAATGTATTGGTTTAAGCTTGATTTTAATTATAGGTTTATATCTTGTATCTGCTAAAAATCAAAGTGTTTTTTCGCTACTTAGTTTATGTGTTGGAATTGTAATTTTTGTAACAGAACCTTTGTATAGAGAACTTAGTTTAAACAATATTCCTATTGTATTTAGCAACTATATTACTAAAACTAATGGTTCAGTTTTTACTATAATCCCTTGGTTTGGTTATGTTGCTTTTGGTGCATTCTTAGCCACTTTGTTTCACAAAAATTTAAATAAAAAAGGTTTTAAATTTAAAATGATACTAAGTTTTGTAGTTACTGGTTTAATACTAATTTTTTATTCGTCTTATATTTTATGTGAAATTTCTTGGCTTACAAACACCAAGTTATTTTTAGATGCTGCAAGTTTCAATTATTTATTTACCAGATTGGGTAATGTGTTTTTATATTTTGCCTTTTTCTACGGATTTGAAACCTATTTAAAAGCTCCTTTAATCTTAAAGATTGGTCAAAAAACATTATCAATTTATGTAATTCATTTTATTATTATTTATGGAAGTTTTACAGGTGTGGGTTTAAAATTGATTGGTAAAACTCTATCGCCTTTACAAGCCGTATTTGGTGCACTTATTTTTATGGCTTGCGTTTGTTTCATCGCTTTTTATTATGTAAAAACAAATGCTTTTCTTTACAAACATTTAAGAAATTTTTATTTTACAATGAAAACAAAATATCAACATAAACAACTATAATTATTTTATGAAAGCTATTTTCTTCATTAATTTTCTTTTTTTTTGTAACCTAATTCAGCTCCAAGCTCAAGATATTTATTTTGATAGCATTTCAAAAGTCAAAAAAAGAACTTACAAGTACAAAAAAGTTGATGGAGAAAAATTAAAACTAGACTTTTATACTCCAAAAAAAATACGTGAAAATTATCCTCTTATTTTGTATGTTCATGGAGGAGGATTTTCTGGAGGAAAAAGGAATGAAAACCATATTAAAGATTTTGCAAATTATCTTACTAAAAGAGGGTATGCTGTTGCTTCAATTTCTTATCGTTTAACGATGAAAGAAAAAGGTTTTGGATGTAATACCAATGCAAATGATAAAGTAAATACATTTAAAAATGCGTCAGATGATATTAGTTTTGCACTACAATATATACTAAAAAAAAAGAGACGGTTTAAAATAAATAGAGAAAACATAATTCTTGCTGGCTCAAGTGCAGGTGCTGAAGCTGTACTACATTTTGCTTATATATACGATAACAAAATTTTACCAAAAGATTTAAAGTTTGCAGGTATTATAAGTATGGCTGGTGCTTTAATTTCTTTGGATAATATAAATTTAAATACGGCAATACCCACTCAACTTTTTCACGGAACTTTAGACAAATTAGTTCCCTTTAATAAGGCTCCACATCATTATTGTAAAAAAATTGACAGAGGTTTTTTACCACTTTTTGGGTCTAAAGCTATAGCTGAAAAATTAAAATCAATCAATACATCTTATTATTTATATGCTATAAAAAAAGGTAATCATAGTTGGAACTGGAAACCCATGTACCAATGCAGAAAAGAAATTTTAGATTTTTTATACTATGATGTTTTATTAGAGAAAAAGAGACAGGTTGAAATAAAAATCTGACAAAAAAAAGCTGCCTAAAATTTAAGCAGCCTCAGTTTTTTTACTAGGGATAAAAAAATCAATATAAAACTTTGTCCAAATCGTAAAAATAAAAATCTTTATGCTCGTTCATTGCCACAAACAAACCACTTTTAAAGGTTGAGTTTAAAGGCACAGTAACCACCTCACAACCATCAGTTGCTGTAGTTGTTAAGTTTACAGCTTTTATAAACTCGTTTGTTTTTCTGTCAAAGATATTAAACTGCCCCCTTTGTTGGTCTGATATAATTAAGTAACCTTTACCATTTTTCATTTTTGCAATGGCAATCCCTTCCATATCTTCCAAAAACTTATCGCCTCCAAAACAAGAAATCTCTTTATTTCCTTTAGACGGTTCAGCATAATATTTACGAATACCATGTGTTTCATCAGAATAATATACATAACCCATTTCTGAATCTACAGCAATAGCTTCAATTTCTTTTTTACCACTAAAATTGCCGAATTTACGAACTAAAGTCGCTTCTATTTTATGGTCTTTTGCTGTTAATTTATATTGATGTAAATACTTTTTTAAAGGCCCTGTTTTTCTACCTACAATTGCATAAAAACTGCTATCAATTGGCGATTTATATAGAGCAATTCCCATAGGTAAATTTCTTTCAAAAATAGTTTCGTTCAAAAAAACAGGAAAACCACCATTATCTAAAGGTTCCATCTCTGGTACAGAAAAAATTCTAATTTGCTGTCTTTCTCTTTCTGTAAAAATTAAAATATCTGTATGTGTAGAATCGTTAATTTTAAAACCATAGGCTACATCCACATTATTTGGTCTTTTCATATTTCTGATGGTTTTATCTTCAACGATTTTACCATCTAAATCAAAAGCATAAATAGCCCCATTTGTTTCTTTATCAGTACCAAAAACAATACTTTTTGAAGGGTCTTTTGGGTGAACCCAAATAGCAGGGTCATCTGTATCGTTAATTGTTTTTTCTGTAATTACATCTGGGGGAATTGCAGGTAATTTACTTGTTTTTGCACAAGATAATAGCAACAAACTGCCTAAAATTAAGGCAGTATTGTTGATGATTTTTATTTGATTTAAAGTCATATTGTAATCAATTTATATCATTTTTGTATATATTAACTAATTTGAGAGTATTTTCAATCTCAAGATTATGTAAAGATGAAAGGATACAATTAGAACCTATCTATTTTCCAAACAAATCATACTTTAATCCTAGTTGAATTCTTTGTCCATAATATTCCATTTGCATAGTTCTTTCTGCAACACCTTGATAATAACGTAAAGGTTGATCTGTAATATTCGTTACATCAGCATAAATACGTAAATTTTTGTTGATGGCATAAGTTGCATTGAAATCTAAGAATAACTGTTGGTCGTAATAACGATCTTCAAAAGCATTGCCTCCTATTTCATCAATATAAGCATCAGAAAAATTCACAGAAACTCTTGCAGAGAATTTTTTATCTGTATAAGCTAAAGAAGCATTAAACATATTTGGAGCTGTATTTGGTAAATCTAAATCAATACGCTCATCTCCATCTTCATTTCTAATTCCATTTGCATCAGAGGTTAAGAAAGTGTAGTTCAGATAAACACTAAAATTCTTTAAGAATGATGGTAAAAAGTCTAATTGTTTTTGAAATGCAACTTCTGCTCCAAAAATAGATGCATCATCACCATTTAAAGGTTGAAAAACTTCAAAGCCAGTAGAATTTGTACCAAACTCGTCTACTAAAGTTTCTCTTTGAAAGGTATAGATAAAATTATTTATTCTTTTGTAGAATATACCTCCTGATAAAATTCCGACGTTTTTAAAATAGGTTTCTGCCATAAAATCGAAGTTCATAGAAGTAGTTGGTTCTAAATCAGGATTTCCTAAAAATACTTCTTCATCACTTTCTATAATGTCAGAAAAAGGAGTAATATCTACGTAATTTGGTCTTGCTAATGTATTTGTCCAAGCAAAACGTAAAACTGTATTCTTTGTAGCATTGTATTTAAAATGGATACCAGGTAAAACGTTTGTATAACTATTTTCTGAGGTTGAAGTTCCTTGTAAATCATCTTCATCTAAAATTTGATTACCTGTTGCAGATAAACGTGTGTGCTCTAAACGAAGCCCAACTAAAACACCAAGTTTTTCTGATATTTGTTGATTGGTCATTACATAACCTGCCCAAACATCTTCTGTAACCTTAAAGTTGTCTCTTAAAAATTCATCATCAACAGATGCTCCATTTGTTAAATCTAAACCACCTAACCAGGTTTCATCTGGAAACAAACCTGCGCTATATCTGTTACCCGCTAAAAATTCGTTATCTGTATAATCTTTAGTAGGCACATCTGCCATTGTAGCAAAATTACTTTCTAAATCGAACTCAAAAAAGTTATTATCTCTTAATTTTTCTTTAAAACGACCTCTAGCTCCGAATTTTATAAACCCTTCACCATTACCAAACCAGTTAGATGGCATTTTAAAGTTGACAAAAAAGTTGATGTCTTTTTCATCTGTATATTGATTTTCGTTGGTAATTTCATCAAACTCAAAAGAAGATAGATTATTAAAATCCGATGAATTTACTGCTGTAAAAAAAGGAAACTCAGGATTATTATTGTTATTGATTACACTGTATTCTGTAGCAAAAACTGCGTAACGCTCATCTAACCTTTCTTCTGACGCTTTTGCATAAGAAGCCATCCAATCTATTTTAAATTTACCTGTTAAATGCTCTCCTCCTAAGGTATAGTTTTGCATTCTTTGGTCTTCTAAACGTCTGTTCTTATTTCTATCATTATCTATACCTCCTTTTGTTTCTCTCTTAACTTCTACTGGAAAACGAATTGGCAAATTATTATCTAATGCAAAATCATTTGTACCAATATCTTCTGCATCTAAAACTCCGTGTTCTAAGACAAAACGGTTTTCACGATCATCTCTCCAATTATACATTGTTTTTAAATAAATAGTATTGTTGGCATTAAATTCATAATCGAAATTTGCAGAAAAACTTCTGCGAACACGTTGTACTAAATAGGTTCTTTCTTCTAAAACATTAGTGTAAGGATTTACATCTAATTCAACTTCGTTACCATTTGTATCTGTGTAAGCAAATTGGTTTGCCCATTCCGCTTCTACATTATCAGAACCAAAATCATTATCATTTACTGTTGCAGAAAACATCCAACCAAATTTTTTGTTTTTAGAGCGATCACCTACTAAAAAAGAACCGTTTAAAATTCTTTTGTTAGTAATTGTATTAATTCCTGAACCAGCAGTAGCAGATAATCTGAAATTTTGAGGAGCAGTTCTTGTAACTAAATTTATAGAACCACCTATTGCATCTGCATCCATATCTGAGGTAACTGCTTTGTTAACTTGTATGGATTGAATCATGTCAGAAGGAATTAAATCCATCTGAATATTTCTATTATCACCCTCTGCAGACGGAATTCTGCTTCCATTTAAGGTTACAGAATTTAATTGTGGTGATAATCCTCTTACAATAATATTACGAGCCTCACCTTGGTCTACTTGCATAGTAATACCAGAAATACGTTTCATTGCGTCTCCAACATTTACATCTGGAAACTTACCAATTTGGTCTGTAGCTACAACATTTGTAATATTGATATTATTTTTTTGTGTATTTAATGCCTTTGTTTGTCCACTTAAACCTGTTGTAATTTGTATTTCTTCTAACTCAAAGCTAGCATCGCTTAAAGTATAATTTACTTTTAATGTTTTGTTTGCTGTAATTTCGATTTCTTTAACAACATCTTTATACCCTAAGTATGATATTTTTAGTTGATGTTTACCTGTTGGAATTCCAATAATGGTAAACTTCCCGTCAAAATCTGATGTTGTACCTTTTTGTAAATCGATGACAAGAATATTAGCACCGGGCACATATAAACCTTGTTTATCGGTTAAAACTCCGGTTAAATTTCCTGTTTGAGCTTTGCTTTGAAAAGCAAAAAACGTTAAGCAAAATGTTAATAATGTAATTTTAAGATTTGTAGTTGATTTCATTTTAAATTGAATTTCTTGAGCCGTAAAATTACTTTATAACTATACTGAAGTACATTATGCCAATGAAAACAAAAAGCTAAATTTTTAGTTTTTAGAACTTGGTTTTAACAATAATTTTAAATAAAATTACACTTTTTTTAATCTTTATAAACTTCATTATAAGATGTAGTACCATAAAAAATGGAGCTTTCGCTCCATTTTTACTTTACTAATTCAAACAAACACTACTTTTACTCTCCTTGGCCAAGAGAAAACCCTCTTTTCCCATCAAACTCATAGAGATTTTCTGTCTTAATAATTTCAAAACCTTCATTATGTAATTTTGATTGTAAAGCAATTACTTTTTCAAAATCTACCTGATTGTATATTTTTTTTCCTTCAATTTTAGAATTTACATCTACGAATCTACACCTCCAATGATCTGTACAGTAGGTTTCTTTTATACCTTCTGGGTAAACTTTTACTCCTCTGTTTGTAATCATCTTTAATTTCATTTTAAAAGATTTTATGCTGTTTAAAGCATTACCAATTACGTTTGGGTTATTCCCTTTCCAGTTGATAAAAATATCGACACCTACTAAAACTTGATTTTCTTCTTTTCTCTTGTATGCTGGTATTACAATCTCTCCATTTCCTGAGGCAAGATTACTAACTGGTAATTTTTTGGGTACTTTTCCTAAGTTTTCTATAATTCTATTTGCAAATTCACTTGTAGAAACGATTTCTTTGGTAATTTCCTCTTGAAAAACATCAGCAGTATGATATCCTTGTTCTAAGGTGTTTAACCACGCGTTTTTAATTGTATCTGCAATTTTTGTTTTGCCTACATGAGATAATAATAGTACAGCTGCATTAAGTAAACCAGACGGATTTGCTATTTTTTGACCAGCAATATCTGGTGCAGAACCGTGTATTGCTTCAAACATGGCTACTTTAGTTCCTATATTTGCAGAACCAGCCATGCCTACAGATCCTGCAATTTCAGCTGCGATATCAGAAATAATATCACCATATAAATTTGAAGTTACAATTACATCATAATTCTCTGGATTTGCTGCCAAACGTGCAGAACCTATATCTATAATTTGAGAATTGCTTTCTATCTCTGGATATTCTAAAGCAATTTCTTTAAATACATTATGAAATAAACCGTCTGTTAATTTCATAATATTATCTTTTACCATACACGTAACTTTCTTACGTCCATAAGCTTTAGCGTATTCAAAAGCGTATCTTACTATTTTTTCACAACCTGGTCTTGTAATTAATTTTAAACATTGTACAACATCTTGAGTTTGTTGATGTTCTATACCTGCATATACATCTTCTTCATTTTCTCTAACAATTACCACATCCATCCCTGCAAAATTTGTTTCTACATAGGGTGCATAAGCAGTAACTGGCCTTACGTTAGCAAATAACCCCAAAGATTTACGTAAGGTTACATTTAAACTTTTATACCCTTTACCTTGTGGAGTGGTTATTGGTGCTTTTAAGATCAGTTTATTTTTATTAATGGTTTTCCAAGCATTTTTGTCAATACCCGATGAATTTCCTGATAAATATACTTGTTTACCTATTTCAATCTTTTCAGGTTGAATGTTGGCACCTGCAGCTTCTAAAATTCTTAAAGTAGCATCCATAATTTCTGGCCCTATACCATCTCCATACGCTACTGCAACTTTTGTTACCTCATTATTTGTAACTTTTTTTAATTCTTGGTGTGTTTTAATATTTTCCATTGTAGTGATTATTTTAAGTTGCTACAAATTTCGAAAATATTATTCATATATTTTTATATATGTTTTTTATAGTTTATATAATTTTTTTTAATTTAGGTAATGTGGTCAAAAATAGTTGGTAATTTTCAGGAAACTTATCATTATATTGGATTTGTTAATTTGAAAAAGACAT
>CBFIFR010000070.1:0-9456 GCA_965661915.1 Polaribacter sp.
TCTGCAGATTGTGGTACAATTTCGTCATTGTGTGCATTGTCTACTTTAACAGTAATGTCATTTTTACCTTTTTTTAGTGCTGAGGTAATGTCTCTTGCAAACGAAGTATATCCTCCAATGTGATCTTCATCAACTTGTTTTCCATTTACAAATAATGTGGTAACCTGATTAGCAGCTTCAAACAATAAAAACACTTGCTGATTATCATAAATCTGTGGAATAGTCATTGTTTTTTTATACCAGCCTTTGCCTCTATAATACCCATCTTCATCATCTAAAATATCTTGGGTATTCCAAGAGTGTGGAATGGTTACTTTTTCCCATTTTAAATCTGTTTCGTTAGAAAAAGGTGTTGAAATTTCACCTTTATAAAAATTCCAAGCATCGTTTATGGTTTCTATATGTCTTACATGCTGTGCATTTGATAAAAATGCGATACTTAAAAAAAGGAGTACTAAATTCTTATTTATCATTATTATATGGCTATTAATTTAAAAATTACGAATTCCAGGGACTATTTTTATGTTATAAATTGTGTTATTTTTTCCCCATTTTAAGACAATTAATTTTTGAGTTTTTGTATCCCAAATAAAATCGGCAGGATTAGAATCTTTTGTGGTTTTATAAACCTCTAATCCCACATTTTTTAAAGGATTGTAATACATTACAAAATCATTATTTATAATAATTGAAAAACCATCAGGATAATGTCTGTTTGCACCAATAAATATTTTAGAGGCTCCTTTACTGTTGTCTGAAATGATTTTCAAATCCAACTCTCTTTTTGCAAAATTGAATAAAAAGGATTGAATATCTCCAGCAATTGCTTGCGGAAAAGGTCTTGCAATAACATCAGTTATATACTTACGTTCAACTGTCCCTGCATCTGTTTTATCACTAAAAATAGACCAGGTAGAAGGTCCAGGTTTTAAAAAATTTTGCATTGTTCTATTTCCTAAAAACCAGGCTTTTATAGAACCTACGCCCATTTTATCAAATACCTCTGCAGTTCTGATATACATTTCTCTATATTTTAATTGTCCCCAATTGCCTACTAAAGTAGTGTCAGTTCTTGCAAAGGTTGGGAAACCCCATTCACCAATTAAAATGGGTGCTTTTAACATATTAGATTCTTTATCAAAACGATCCATATTTTTTTTAATAAAATCGACATTACTTTGATAAATATGAGGTGCAAAAATGATGTTTTTACGATTTATGGGTGATGTAATTTCTGCATATTGATTGTTATCTATTTTTTGGCCTTTATTCATAAAAATAGATTGCACTAAAATCTTTTTATTAGGATTTATTTTCTGGCTCTCATCAATAATTCTCCTGTATAATGGTATTAAATATTTATCTGTTAAATCTTTATAAGAGATTTTCATTGTTAATTTTCGGGGTTCGTTTACAATATCATAGCCTAAAACATAAGATTCGTCTGCATATCTGTTCCAGATTACTTTCCAAGCATTTATGTAGGTTTTGTGCATTTTATCGTTTTTATTCTCCCAAAAATCTTCCCATTTTAATTTATCAACTCCATAAACTGTCATTTTAAACACGGTTTTTATTCCGTGGTTTTTACCCAAAGCAACTAAAGTATCTAATTTAGAAAGGTATTTTGGTTCTAATTTTCCTCCAGGAAATTCACTTAGTTTACCCAATTCTAAACGAATTACTTGATGGTTGGCGCCCATTCTAACCTGTCTGGCATAATCATCACTATTAAAAAAAACTTCGCCTCTATGATCGTTGGTGTTTATTACAAAACCTCTAGGAATAATATGTCTGCCTTGTTCGTCTCTTAAACCGTGCTTTATTTGAGAAAAACTTGTAATAGATACAATTAGAAATAATAGTTTGATGAGATTTTTCTTCATAATTAATACTAATTTTTTATAAAAATACAATTGACATTTAGCTAAAGCATCCTGTACACTACTGTCTATTTTGCATTTTGTAGCCATTTGTAAATCTTAGTTTTTATCTTTGTATTTATCATGACAGTGCAGGATAAAACTTAATGCTAAAAAAGTTAAAATTGCTCACATTTAAAAGCGTAAAATGAATTACCATTTAGGACTAGATATTGGAAGCTCTTCCATAAAAGCAGCATTAGTAGAAATTGACTCAGGTAAAAGTTTAGGCGTTGTTCAAGAACCCAAAGAAGAAATGGGCATGTTCGCTCATAAAAATGGTTGGGCAGAGCAAGAACCATTAGATTGGTGGTTGCATATTTGTAACGCAGTTAAAAGTTTACAGCAAAAATACAACATCAACAAAACACAAATAAAAGGTATTGGTATTTCTTACCAAATGCATGGTTTGGTTTTGGTTGATGAAAACGGAAATCCATTAAGAAAAAGTATTATTTGGTGCGATAGTAGAGCCGTAACTACAGGAAACAAAGCTTTTTCTGAAATTGGGGAAGAAAAATGTGCTACGCAACTGTTAAATTCGCCAGCAAATTTTACAGCATCAAAATTAAAATGGGTACAAGAAAATGAGCCCGATATTTATAATCAGATTTATAAATTTATGCTACCTGGAGATTTTATAGCCTATAAATTCTCAAACATTATAAACACCACAATTTCTGGATTATCAGAAGGCATTTTTTGGGATTTTAAAAATGATACAGTTGCCGATTTTTTATTAGAATATTTTGGCATCAATCCTTCTTTAGTGCCAGATATCGTTGATACGTTTAGCAACCAATCTGTGGTAGATGAAAAAGGAGCTGAAGAAAGTGGTTTAGCAGTTGGAACTCCAATATTTTACAGAGCAGGAGATCAACCAAACAATGCTTTATCATTAAATGTATTTAATCCAGGTGAAGTTGCTGCAACTGGAGGAACATCTGGTGTTGTTTACGCAATAACAGAAAGTTTATCTGCCAAAGAAAGTGCTAGAGTAAATAATTTTGCACATGTAAATTATACTAAAGGAGCAGCTGCAAGAATTGGAAAATTATTATGTATTAATGGAGCCGGAATTCAATATCGTTGGTTGCTCAATAATTTAGCGGTTTCATCTTATGAAGAAATGAATAATTTGGCTTCAGAAATTGCAATTGGCTCAGATGGCGTTTGTTTAATTCCCTTTGGAAATGGTGCAGAACGAATGCTAAATAACAAAGAAATTGGCACTCGTATTGTGAACATGAATTTAAACAATCACCATAAAGGGCACTTGTGCAGAGCCGCTTTAGAAGGTATTGCTTTTTCATTTGTCTACGGAATGGAGATTCTAAAATCAGATGGAATTGAACCAAATGTTATAAGAGCTGGAAACGATAACTTATTTCGTTCAGAAATTTTTGCAAATACGGTAGCCACTTTAATTGAGCAAGAAATAGAAATTTACAATACAACAGGTGCAATTGGTGCTGCAAGAGCGGCAAATTTACATAAGGGAGATTTTGCATCTTTTGGTAAAACCATTATGGACAATGACCATGTAATGACATTTATGCCTTTTAAAGACAAAAAGTTATATTTAGAGGCATACAACAATTGGAAAAAAGAACTAGAATTAATATTAAATCATAAATAGTTGTTGCTTATTTTTGTTTGATGGTTGTTGGCCATAAATCAAAAATATACAACTAAGAGAACCAATACACTAATAGCAAAAAGCTAAAAACCAAAAACAATGGCAAATAAAGAATATTTTAAAGGGATTGATAAAATTCAATTTGAAGGAAAGGAATCAGACAACCCATTAGCATTTAAATACTACAATCCAGAACAAGTAGTTGCTGGAAAAAAAATGAAAGATTGGTTTAAGTTTTCAATTGCTTATTGGCATACCTTCTGTGGACAAGGTTCAGATCCTTTTGGACCAGGAACACAAAATTTTCCTTGGGATCAATCATCAGACCCAATTCAAGCAGCAAAAGACAAAGCAGATGCCGCTTTTGAATTTATCAACAAAATGGGTTTTGATTACTTCTGTTTTCACGATTACGATTTAGTGCAAGAAGGCGCAACTTTTGCAGAATCTGAAGCGAGATTAAATACGATAACAGATTACATCAAAGTAAAGCAAGCAGAATCAGGAGTTAAACTTTTATGGGGAACAGCCAACTGTTTTTCTAACCCACGTTATATGAATGGCGCTTCTACAAATCCAGATTTTAATGTTGTAGCAAGAGCTGGTGGACAAGTAAAATTAGCTTTAGATGCCACTATTAAATTAGATGGCGAAAACTATGTATTTTGGGGAGGTAGAGAAGGTTACATGTCTTTGTTAAATACAGATATGGGTCGTGAGTTAGATCATATGGCGCAGTTTTTAACCATGGCAAAAGACTATGCAAGAGCACAAGGTTTTAAAGGAACATTCTTTATAGAGCCAAAACCAATGGAACCAATGAAACATCAATACGATTTTGATTCTGCTACAGCAATAGGTTTCTTAAAAGAATATGGTTTAGACAAAGATTTTAAAATGAATATCGAGGTAAATCACGCTACTTTGGCACAACACACTATGCAACATGAATTGGCAGTTGCAGCAAAAGCAGGCATGTTAGGAAGTATAGATGCCAACAGAGGAGATTACCAAAATGGTTGGGATACAGACCAGTTTCCAAACAATATTCAAGAAACCACAGAAGCCATGTTAGTATTCTTAGAAGCAGGAGGTTTACAAGGTGGTGGTGTTAATTTTGATGCAAAAATTAGAAGAAACTCTACAGATTTAGATGATGTTTTTCACGCACATATTGGTGGAGCAGATACCTTTGCAAGAGCTTTACTTACTGCTGATAAAATTATGACTTCTTCTTCTTACAATGCATTACGAGAAAAAAGATACAGTTCTTTTGATGCTGGTAAAGGAAAAGAATTTGAAGCAGGTAAATTAGAATTATCAGACTTGTATAAAATAGCACAAGAAAATGGGGAGTTACCATTAATTAGTGGTAAACAAGAGTTGTTTGAAAATATTATCAATCAGTACATTTAAAAAAAAAAGACCATTTAGATTCTATTATTTAAATGGTCTTTTTACATTTACGCACTTTTGAAACAAGTTTTATCAACTAACATAACAATTAACTAAAAACACAAAATGGGAAAATCAGCAAATTCAGGATACCTATTAAAACTAACCTTAGTCGCTACATTAGGTGGTTTATTATTTGGATACGATACAGGTGTGATTTCTGGAACAGTTGGTTCTTTAGAAAGTTTTTTTGTAACTCCAAAAGGATTATCAGAAACAGCGGCAAGCGCTTTTAAAGGTTTTTTAGTTTCTAGTGCATTAATTGGTTGTATTATTGGTGGACTTTCTGGTGGATTAATCAGTAAAAAATTAGGTAGAAAAAAGGGGTTAATTCTTGCTGCATTATTATTTTTAATTTCAGCTTTAGGTTCTGCTATGCCAGAAATGCTATTAGCTCCTATTGGGGAATTAGATCATACATTCTCAACAGTATTTATTATATATAGAATTCTTGGAGGTATTGGTGTTGGTTTAGCTTCTATGCTATCGCCTTTATACATTGCAGAAATTGCCCCTGCAGATAGTAGAGGTAGATTAGTTTCTTTTAATCAACTAGCAATTGTTGGTGGTTTTATGGTCGTTTATTTTGTAAATTACTTTATTTCTAGAGGTGGTGGTTCTGATGCTTGGTTAAATGAAATAGGCTGGAGATGGATGTTTGCCTCAGAAGTTATTCCTGCTGGTTTATTTTTAGGATTGTTATTTTTTGTTCCTGACACACCACGTTCTTTGATGTTGAAAAACAAACCTGAACAAGCATTAGATGTTTTAACTAAAGTAAATGGAGAAATTGAAGGAAAAAGAATTTTAGCTGAAATTCAAAACTCTGTTACAGAAACCTCTGGAAAGTTACTATCTTATGGTTGGGCCGTAATTATTATTGGTATTCTTTTATCTGTTTTTCAACAATTTGTAGGAATTAATGTTGTATTATATTACGCACCAGAAATTTTTAAATCTATAGATCCAGATACAGATGGCGCTTTATTATTGACTATTATTGTTGGTATTGTAAACTTCCTATTTACTATTATAGCTGTAAAAACTGTAGACAAAAAAGGAAGAAAACCTTTAATGTTAATAGGAGCTTTAGGTATGGCAATTGCTATGCTAGCATTAGGATTTGTCTTTTTCTCAGGTGCAACAGGTTATTTAGCTTTAGGATGCATGATGTTATATGTAGCGAGTTTTGCGTTAAGCTGGGGGCCAGTTACATGGGTTCTTTTATCTGAAATATTCCCAAATAAAATTAGAGGAAAAGCAATGGCAATAGCAGTTGCAGCTCAATGGATTTCTAATTATTTAGTATCTTTAACCTTCCCTATGATGAATGATAATACTGCACTAACAGAACAATTCAATCACGGGTTTGCCTATTGGGTATATGGTATTATGTCTTTACTAGCCATGTGGTTTGTATGGAAATACGTACCTGAAACAAAAGGAAAAACTCTAGAAGAAATGGAAAATATATGGAAAAAAGAGTAGTATTTTAAACCGAATTTAAATCAATAAAAATTAAACATTTTATTAACCGATGTTTAACAATTTACAAATAAAATAATGAACCAAAAAATAGACCAACAATCAGCAGATAATATAAGAGCTTTAGCAGTTGCCATGGTAGAAAAAGCAAATTCAGGACATCCTGGAGGACCAATGGGAGGTGCAGACTTTATGCATATTTTATATTCAGAATTTTTCAATTTTGATCCTTCAGATATGACTTGGGCATTCAGAGACCGTTTTTTTATGGATGCAGGGCATTTATCAACTTTAATGTATGCACAATATTATCTTTTAGGAAACTATAAAAAAGAAGATATTGCCAATTTTAGACAATGGGGCTCTATAACTCCTGGTCATCCAGAAGTAGATGTTAAAAGAGGTATAGAAAACACATCAGGCCCTTTAGGACAAGGACATACCATGGGAATTGGGGCAGCAATTGCAGCAAAATTTTTACAAGCACGTTTTGGAGATTGGATGAATCATAAAGTATATGGTTTTATTTCTGATGGAGGTGTGCAAGAAGAAATTTCTCAAGGTGCAGGTAGAATTGCAGGGCATTTAGGTTTGAGTAATTTCATCATGTTTTTCGATTCTAACGACATTCAATTGTCAACGTCTACAGACGAAGTAACTACTGAAGATACAGCCATGAAATATGAGTCTTGGGGTTGGAAAGTAGTAACTATTGATGGTCATAACCACGATGAAATTAGAAAAGCATTAACAGATGCAAATAACGAAACCGAAAAACCAACATTAATTATAGGGAAAACTATAATGGGTAAAGGTTGTGTTACAGCTGAAGGAAAAATGTTTGAAGGCGAATGTGAATTGCATGGAAAACCAATTGGTGCAACTGGAGCAGATTACGAAAAAACCTTATTAAATTTAGGAGCGAGTATTGAAAACCCTTTTGATATTTTTGAGGATGTTAGTGCCTTTTATCAAAATTTATTAAAAGAAAAAGCAGCGAAAGCTGCTGAAAAGAAAAAAGAAATTGCTGCTTGGAGAAAATCAAATACAGCACTTTCAGACAAATTAGATTTCTTTTTATCAGGAGAATTACCAGAATTAGATTTTGAAGGAATTGTGCACAAACAAGGTTTAGCATCTAGAGCAGCTTCATCTGGAGTGTTAGCTTACTTAGCTGATAACGTAGAAAACATGATTGTTTCTTCTGCAGATTTATCAAATTCAGATAAAACTGATGGCTTTTTAAATAAAACACAAGCATTGAAAAAAGGAGATTTTTCAGGTTCATTTTTACAGGCAGGTGTTGCAGAATTAACCATGGCTTGTATTGCAAACGGAATTGCTTTACATGGTGGAATTATTCCAGTAGTAGCAACGTTCTTTGTGTTTTCAGATTATATGAAACCTGCTATTCGTTTAAGCGGAATTCAAGAATTGGGTGTAAAATATGTATGGACACATGATGCGTTTAGAGTTGGGGAAGATGGACCAACACATCAACCAGTAGAGCAAGAAGCACAAATCCGTTTGCTTGAAAAACTGAAAAACCACAGTGGAAACCCAAGTTTCTTAGCATTACGTCCTGCAGATTCTGCAGAAACAAGTGTTGCTTGGAAAATGGCTTTAGAAAACTCAAAAACTCCAACTGGTTTAATCTTATCAAGACAAGGAATTAAGGATTTATTACCTTCAAAAGAAGGATCAAGATATCAAGAAGCTTTGGCAGCAGAGAAAGGTGGATATTTAGTAAAAGAAGTAGAAAATCCAGATATAGTTTTAATAGCCAATGGTTCTGAAGTAGCCACTTTAGTGGAGGCAGCAGAAATTTTAGAATCAGAAAACGGATTGAAAGTAAATATTGCTTCTGTAATTTCTGAAGGTGTTTTTAGATTACAATCTAAGGATTATCAAAATTCTATCATCCCGAAAAACAAACCCTTATTTGGTTTAACAGCAGGTTTACCAGTAAATTTAGAAGGTTTGGTTGGCGATAATGGTAAAGTATTTGGTTTAGAGCATTTTGGTTATTCTGCACCAGCTACTGTACTTGACGATAAATTTGGTTTTACAGGAAAAAAGGTAAGCAAACAAGTATTGGCATATTTGGAAACACAAAAAAATTAAAAAAAAAGAAGTATGAAATTTTTTATTGATACCGCAAATTTAGATGATATTGCAGAAGCAGAGGTTTTAGGCGTTTTAGATGGTGTAACTACAAACCCATCTTTAATGGCAAAAGAAGGCATTACAGGTGCTGAAAATATTTTAAATCATTATAAAAAAATCTGTGATATTGTAGAAGGCGATGTTTCTGCAGAAGTAATTGCAACAGATTTTGAAGGAATGGTGAAGCAAGGTGAAGAATTGGCCGCTTTAAATCCGCAAATTGTGGTAAAATTACCAATGATTGCAGATGGCGTAAAAGCGTGTAAATATTTTTCTGATAAAGGCATAAAAACAAATGTTACTTTGGTTTTTTCAGTAGGGCAAGCTTTGTTAGCTGCAAAAGCTGGGGCAACTTATGTATCTCCCTTTTTAGGAAGACTAGATGATATTTCTACGGATGGATTAAACTTGATTCAGGAAATTAGACAGGTTTATGATAATTACAGTTTTAAAACACAAATATTATCAGCTTCTGTAAGGCATACTATGCACGTTATTAATTGTGCTAAAATTGGAAGTGATGTAATGACAGGGCCATTATCATCTATAACAGGATTGTTAAAACACCCATTAACAGATAGTGGATTAGCAAAATTTTTAGAAGATTATAAAAAAGGAAACTAGTATTACAAAAAAAACGGTTTTACATTTTCTTTTGTATAAAATAAGACTGTTTAAAAATTACTAAGTTTTGTAATTATTAGTAAAAAAATTTGGTAATGGTGCCAAAAATGGTTGGTAATTTTCATAAAATTATTAATTATATTATAGGCATTAATCTGAAGAGGA
>CBFIFR010000071.1:0-9204 GCA_965661915.1 Polaribacter sp.
AATAAACTTTTAATTAGACCAATCATAGAAAGGGATACAAAAGATTTTACCAACCATTTTTGACTATTAAGCCATAATTGTAAGTTAGTGAATTATACTATATAATAATATCATCATTCCACTTTACGATTTCATTATTATACATAGCATCTAATCCCATTTGCACGCAAACCGCTGTTTTAGCTCCAGAAATAATATTAGATAAAGGCGTTTTGTTGTTTATAATGGCATTTTTAAAATCTAATAATGCTTGTCTGCTAGGATCCAAATGCTCTATGTTAATATTGTAGCCTTTGTCTTTATCCCATTGCGCAGTTGCGCCACTTACACCATCAACTTCACCCATTACTTTATTTTTCTTTCCTTCAGGATAAAACCAAGCATCTTTATAGTCAATAATCAGTGTTCCTTTATCTCCTAACACTTTTATTTGATAACCGTCTTTAGCATTACTCGTTAAACAAGAAAATTTGGCTTTTACGCCATTAGCATAAGAATACGTTAAATGCACATTATCATAAGTTTCTCTGCCATCCTTCCAATAATCCACACCACCAACACCCATAACTTGAGCTGGAGTTTCACCTAAAACCCAGTTTACAAAATCTATTTGATGAGAGCATAATTCAGCAGTTAATCCACCAGAAAATTCTCTGTACATTCTCCAATTGATTGCTTTTTCTAAACTTGGTTTTGGTACTTTTCTTCGCCAATTACCATGTCTGTTCCATTGGCATTCAAAGGCGGTAATATTTCCAACTTTTCCTTGGCGAATTAAATCGAAAACATGCGTATATAATCTAGAACTGTGGTATTGATGGCCTGTTTGAAAAATAGTACTTGATACTTTTGTTTTATTTACCAACTCTTGAATACCTTTATACCCTTTGGCTAACGTTTTTTCGCAATACACGTGTTTACCTGCGTCAAGAGCATCAATAGCTATTTGAGAATGTGTATTAAAGGGTGTAGCAACAATTACAGCATCAACATCTTTATTGTCTAAAAGTGCTTTGTAGTTTTGATATCCTTTAACTTTTGTATTTGACTTTGCTATACCATTTTGTAATCGAAAAGGAATGGTATCTGATGCTGCAACAACATTAACACCTTCTATTTTATTAATGATTGATGTTAAACCTGCACCTCTTTGGCCAGTGCCAATAACTCCAAGATTAATCGTATTATTTGGACTAAATTTAAGATTTGATATGTTTCCAAATACAGCATTTGCAGTTAATATTCCTGCTGATGCTATACCTGTTTTTTTTATAAAGTTACGTCTTTTCAAATTTTATAGTTTTGGTTCCCAACCAGGTTCATAAGTTCTAGACCAAAGTTTCATAGCTTCTCTATCAAATATTTTGCCAGAATTTTCATCGACATTAAAACCTTTGTTAATTCTGTATGAAATATTAGCATAGTGCGTTAACATTTGAGAAATTGCACCCACTTCTATAGATGAAGTTAATTTTTCTTTTCCTCTAATTGCTTCAAAAAAATTAGTAACATGTCTTGTAGTTAAATTTCCACCACCACCTAGAGCTAGACCACCTTCTTTTCCTCCAGATTTTTGTTCTCTAATCAATTTTCCTTTTAAATCATACAATTCATAACCATCTCTATCTACCATCACCAAACCTTTAGAACCATAAATAATAGTGCCTCTTCCACGTCCGTATTTTTTATAGGCATTTCTACTATCTCCATCCCATTGAATCACTCTATTATTAGCAAAAGAAAAGGTTGCTTCCATTTGGTCATACATTTCCCAACCATCATTTTTGAATTGTCTTTTACCAGCAATAACATCCACATATTCAGGATATTTTACATCCAATGCCCAACGTGCAATATCTAACTCGTGTGTTGCATTGTTACCCATTTCTGCAGTACCAAAATCCCAACCATACCAATGCCAATTGTAGTTCCAAGTATCGTGCATATATTCTTTTCTAGGAGATGGACCTTGAAACAGCTCCCAGTTTAATCCTTTAGGTGGAGCAGCTTTTACAGGAACAGGAACTTGTCCTCTACGATTTGTATAAAACGCTACAGCTTTGTAAACATCACCAACAACACCTTTATGAATATCTGCTATAATCTCCTGACTTTCTAAAGAAGATCTCTGCTGATTACCCATTTGTACAATTTTGTTGTATTTTTTTTGTGCAGCAACCACCAATTCATTCTCATGCGGATTATGACTACATGGTTTTTCTAGATACACATGTTTACCAGCTTGCATTGCCATAATTGCTCCAGGCGTATGCCAATGATCTGGAGTTGCCATAAAAATGGCATCTATATTTTTATCATCAATGATGTTTCTAATATCTTCTTCAGATTTTATCTTATAGTCAATCTTTTTGCCAACTTTTTCTTGTGCTTTTTCTAATTGACTTGGCATTACATCGCATAAATATTTTAAGCGAACATTATTTTCTTTGGCTGCAATACCATCTATAAAACCACCATATCTTCTTCCTAAGCCTTGAATAGCCAAGTTTATCCTGTCATTAGCACCAATAATATTATTATAACTTTTTGCAGACATCGCATTTGCAGTTCCTACTAAGCCAACTCCTGCAGCAGCAGTAGCTGTTTTTTTTATAAAATTTCTTCTAGAAGTATTCATTATTTTTTCTTTTTTTGTTTAGGAACTTTTACTTTAATATTTCTAAAAGACACTTTATCTCCATGATCTTGTAATAAAATTTGCCCTTTTTCTAAAAGTCCAAAATTTGGCCATTTTGCATATTTACTTTCTGCAACTAGTTTTAAAAATGCTTCGCTTCCACGTTCGTATTCTAAAACTTTAACATCATTCACCCAGTGCTCTACATGGTTATTTATCGATTTTATATAAGCTGTATTCCATTCTCCAATAGGTTTTAACGGCTTTATTGGGTCAGCTTTAATTAAATCGTATAAAGAACAAACCGTTCTGCTACCTTCATGAGAACCTTTTTTTGCATCTTCATGTAATTCATCATCTAAAATTTGATATTCTAAACCAATAGAAGAACCTGGTCCTTTATTTAGTTCTGTATCTACATAATATTTTATACCACTATTTGCTCCAGGAGTTAATTTAAAATCTACTGATAATTCAAAATTGGTGTACTCTTTTGTGGTTACAATATCTCCACCAGCAGTAGATTCTGCTCCACCAGTATCTGCAACAATTAACTCTCCATTTTCTATAGACCAACCTTTTTCTGGAAATTTATCCAATTTAGCACCTCTCCAACCTTTGGTTGTTTTTCCATCCCAAAGCATTTTCCAACCCGATCTTTTTTCTTGAAAAGTTAAATTGTTTTTTGTAATTACTGGTTTTAATGGAGATTTTTTAGAATACTTCTCCAAGTCTGTGGTTAAAATTTTTACATTTTTCCACATGGTTTGTTTTCCTAATCTATCTTTATGTTTCCCAATTCCGTGAACTTGTAACCCAATAAAACCTTCAGCGGTTTTATCATCTATTAAATGAGCTGCAGGAACTCCATTTACCCATGTTTTAATGGTATCTCCAATAGCCTCAATTCTATAATGATTCCATTCGTTTTGTTTAAAAGCTTTTTGTGCTTCAGTATTATCTTTTAACGGATTTAACCACAATCTTCTTTTTTCATCATAAATACCTCCACTCCAAGCGCGTTTTGATGGGTCTATTTCTACTTGATAACCATGTACCATTCCGTCTCTATAATATGGAAGCGAATTACTACGGATTTGAATTCCAGAATTCATTACAGGATCTACTTTAAAGTCTAGTTCTAAAATAAAATCTTTATATGTTTTATCTGTACATAAAAATGTGTTTGGTGTATTTGCAACGGTTGTCCCAATAATTGTTCCGTTTTCATTTTTGTATGTTGCATTTCCTCCTTTAATGTTCCACCCTTCTAAAGAGTTGTTTGTGAACAAGTTTTCCCAAGGAGTATCATTTTCAGTACAGGCAGAAAAGCAAAATGAGATTAAAACTAAAAAAAATAAATTATAAAATTTCATAAGTTTATGTAAGGTTGTATTAAGTTGTATTAAAAAAATAATCTTTCTTTTCCAAATTTATTTAATTGATTTCAATTAGACAACCTGTTGTGTCCTGCTGAATAAAGTTTGAGAATGCTTATATTTCATCCTCAATACATTTGTTTTTTTTCTGAAATTAATTCTAATCATGACAATTCAGGATAGTAATATTATTTTAAAAGATATTTATAAAACCCCTTTGATGAAAGTATTTACGAATAGTTTTCAAAAAAAAAATTGTAAAAACCGCATTTAAAAAAAGATACTGGTTGTTATTACTATTAATGATTTAAATGTAATCTCAACTAGATATGTAACGTTAATTAAACCCAACATAATTTTTCTTTATCTAGTACATGACAATACAGGATGAGAAATTAATATCCTAAAAATATATTTATGGAGTTTTAGAAAGTGTTTAAGCGCTTTTAATAAAACGTGATTTTTGTCAGCATAAAAACCACAACGTAAAAATGAAAATCCAACCAAACCATATCACATATTTAAAGGACCTTCTTTGTTTTTTTGCAATGGCCTTACTTATTAGTTTATCTAGTTGTGATTCATCATCTAATGTTAAACTAATAGATTTAAAGTGTGAATACCGCATAAATCCTTTAGGGATAGATAATAGTGCTCCAAGATTAAGTTGCAAAACGATAGCTTCTGGAACAAATTTAGGAAAAAATAAAGAACATCTATTTAATGGTATTACAGCAAGTAAATGCAGAATTTTGATATTGGATTCAAAACAAAAACCATCAATTTCAGAATTTCAAATATTTAATTCTAAAGAATAAATTAAAAATCGGAAAAAAATCTAAATCGTGCGAATTAAAAATTTCAAAACAACAGTTTTCTTATTAACGCTAGCTTTATTCATAGGTATATCCTGCTTTGCTCAAACAGATATTAAAGAGCTAGAAACTCAATTTATCAACCCACCAAATTCAACAAGACCTCAAACTTGGATGCACGCTTTAAACGGTAACATGTCTAAAGAAGGGCTTACTAAAGATTTAGAATCTTTGGCAGAAGTTGGTGTTGGTGGCATATTATTATTCAATATTGGATATGGTATTCCAAGTGGAAACATAAAATACAATTCGCCTGAGCATATTGAAATGCTTACACACGCTGCAAAAGAGTCTGAGCGTTTAGGATTAAATTTTGGAGTTCATAATTGTGATGGATGGTCTGCAAGTGGTGGGCCTTGGATTTCACCAGAACAATCTATGAAAATGGTGGTGTTTAGTGAAACTATAGTTAAAGGAGGTGAAAAAACAAAAATACAACTACCAAAACCTACAGTTCGTAAAGGATATTACAAAGATATTGCAGTATTGGCATATCCATCTTTGCCATCAGAATTAGCAGATAAAAGTAATAAACCTACAATTTCATCTTCAGATAAAGCATTAGATCTTTCAATCATTTCAGATGGCACAATTAACGATTTTACCACAATTCATGGTTCAAAAAAATCACCAGCAAGTATTTTGTATTCCTATAAAAAACCTTTTCAATTACGTTCTTTAAGTATCAGCACAAATAGCAGAAGACCAGCGATAAAAGTATATGTTTCTAATGATGGTGAAAAATTTACAGAAATCGAAGCACCATACAACCGAAGACCAGGGAAAAGAGAATTCGATTTAACTAGAATATATGATGGTATTATCACAAATTATATCAAAATTGAAACAACAGCAAAAAAGGTAGGTATTTATGAGGTTGATTTGTCTTCCACCCAATTTGTTGGAGACCAATTGGGTAGACGTTCTATGTCAAAAACCAATGCCTCTAATGTTACTCCAATTGGAAATCCTGTTGAAGAAATGGTTATCGATAAATCTCAAATCATCAATCTTAGTACTAGTTTAGACAATTCAGGGATGTTAGAAACCAAACTGCCAGAAGGCAACTGGACAATATTACGCTTCGGATTTACGTCTACAGGTGCATTTAACAATCCTGCTACAGATTCTGGTCGTGGTTTAGAGGTTGATAAATACCACAAACCTTCCGTAAAAGTACATTACGATGCCTTTACAAAAGAAGTCGTAAAAGCGGCAATGCCAGTAGCACCAAATGCGATGCAGTATGTAGAAATTGATAGTTATGAAATGGGAGGACAAAATTGGACTTTTGATTATGATAAAATTTTTAAAGATCGATTTGATTACGACTTGATTTCCTTTTTACCAATTTACGCAGGTCGTTTTGTAGAAAGTGCAGCAGCTTCAGAAGTGGTAACGTATGACATTAGAAAACTAAATAGTGAACTCATGGTAGAAAATTACTTTGGGTATTTTACAGAATTAAGTCATAAAGATGGCATAAAAACATACATAGAACCTTATGGAAATGGTCCTATGGATAATTTGGCTACGGGTGGAAAAGCAGATATTCCTATGGGCGAATTTTGGACAACACACCCCATTGATGCAGATAAAGTGCCACCAACAATTGTAAGTGCTGCTGTAACAGCAGCTCATCTTTATGGTAAAAACATTATTTCTGCAGAATCTTTTACTGCGCCTGCCAAATTAAACTGGAAAGGTCATCCTGCCATGAATAAAAAATCGGGAGACCGTATTTGGACACTGGGTATTAACGAATTTATGTTTCATCGTTTTGCGCATCAACCCAATACACACGTTGCTCCAGGAATGACTATGGGACCTTGGGGTACACATTTTGATAGAACAAATACCTGGTGGGAAAATGCCGGAAAATCTTGGTTTACCTATATGTCAAGAGGACAATATTTGTTGCGCCAAGGAACTCCTGTTTACGACTTTCTTGTTTTTCCTGGTGATGCTTCTCCAAATCCAGGTTTTAATCCAAAATTACCACCACAAATTAAACATTTAACAACCAATAGTGAGGTATTGATTAATAGAGTTACAGTAGAAAACGGAGTGTTAAAATTACCAGAAGGGATAACGTTTAAAGCCTTAATTCTGGGAAATATTGAAAAGATTGAATTGCCAACATTACGCCGTTTAAAAGAATTATCAGATTTAGGAGCCATACTTATTGGAAAAAAACCTACATCAATAGCAGCTTATAAAATAACAAAAGCACAAAGTGGAGAATTTAATGTTTTGGTTGCTGATATTTGGAGTAAACCAACTACTTATGTTGATATGAATTGGGATGTATTATTACCAAAACTTAGCGTAACTGAAGATTTTACAATTCAAGGAAAAGAAGCAGCTAATTTTATTCACAGAAAAACACCATCAGAAGATATTTATTTCTTTTATAATGAAGACGATACATCAAATGTATTTGAGTGTACGTTTAATGTAAATGGAAAAATACCAGAATTATGGAATCCAATGACTGGAGAAATTACCAAATTGACACAATTTTCAAATAAAGATGGTAAAACACAAGTGCCTATTTTTCTAGAAAATCAAGCATCAACTTTTGTAGTATTTAGAGAATCGATAAAAGAATTACCTGTGGTTGAAGTTAATCCTTCAAAAGAGATTCAATATTTTTTAGATGAAAATGACAATGTAAAGGCAGAAGTAAAAGCAAATGGGACTTATCAAGCTACTTTATCAAACGGAAAAACTATAGAAGCAAAGGTTGATGACATAGCAACCCCAAAAATGATAGAAGGCGACTGGGAAGTACACTTTAGAAAAGAAGATGGTTACGATGGAGTACATACGTTTCCTGAATTAACAGATTGGAAAGATCATAAGAATAAAGAGATTCAATATTATTCAGGAACTGCTGTTTACAAAAAGACTTTTAAAATAAGAAAAAAGTTACTTAAAAAAGACCGCAAATTATTTTTAGATTTGGGTAAAATTAGTGTGGCAGCTAGAGTTATTTTAAATGGTAAAGATTTAGGTGTTTCTTGGATTGCGCCTTATGAGATAGAAATTACAAAAGCAGCTAAATCAGGAAAAAACGAATTAATAATTGAAGTGACCAACCTTTGGACAAATCGATTAATTGGAGATCAAGCCTTACCAGACACAAGTGGGTATAGCAAGCAAGCCAAAAACATGCCAGATTGGTACATTAATAATGAACCTGCGCCAAAAAGTGAAAGACACACGTTTACCGTGTTTAATTTTTATAAAAGAGATAAAACCTTGGTTTCTTCAGGACTTTTAGGCCCAGTGAGAATCAAGTCAATAAAAATTATCAATTTTAATACAAACGAATAAGGTGCTATGAAGTTTAAAATCGGTTTAATTTTATTGCTATTTGGAATATCAAATATTACTGTTTTTGGGCAATCCAAAGAACCTGTTATAAGTTTGAATAAAGCAAAATGGATAGGATATACAAAAGATAATCGTTTAGAAAAATGGTCTGCAAGAGATTTGGTTAGAAATCAACCTCCAGCAGATATTAATACTTGGAAACCAACCGAGGAAGAGTTAAAAGCAATTCGACGCAAAACACACCAATCCGTACTTTTAAGAAAATCGTTTTCTATTGCTAAAGAAATCGCAACTGCAGAAATTGCCATTTGTGGATTAGGATTGTACGAGTTGCACTTAAATGGCAGTAAAGTTGGGGATCGAGTACTAGATCCAGCACAAACATCGTATAATAAACGTGCTTTTTTTGTGCGACATAATGTTACATCGTTGCTTAAAAAAAATAACGGAATTGGAATTATGTTGGGGAATGGGTTCTATGGCCAGAATATGGCGTTTTCACCAGGACTTGCTTATGGAAAACCACGTGGAATTTTGGTACTTGATATAAGGTATAAAGATGGCACATCAGAGCAAATTGTAACGGATGAAAGTTGGAAAGCCCATGAAAGTCCTATTCTTTTTGATAACGTTTATCTCGGAGAAACTTACGATGCCAGAAAAGAAATCGAAAATTGGTCGAATTCTAATTATAAAGATACATCTTGGAATCCTGTTGAATTGATGACTGCTCCAACTGATAATTTGATTGAGCAACAATTAGAACCTATGAAAAAGGTGAGAGAAATTTTTCCTGTGGCAATTTTGCCAGCTGAAAAAGGTTGGATCATTGATATGGGGCAAAATATGACAGGTTGGTTGCAAATACAAGTTGAAGAAAAAGAAGGGACTGAAGTGAAAATGCGTTTTTCAGAACATTTAATGCCTGATAAACTAAACATAGATCCTGCATCAACAGGCATTCACGTTACAG
>CBFIFR010000072.1:0-9127 GCA_965661915.1 Polaribacter sp.
CAGAAATGCAAGGCAGTACTTTTACAGTTTCTAATTTAGGAATGTTTGGTATCGATAATTTTACATCGATTATTAATCAACCAAATTCTGCTATTTTATCAGTAGGTGCTATTGTTGAAAAACCTGTGGTTAAAAACGGACAAATAGTTATCGGCAACACTATGAAATTAACCTTAACCTGTGATCATAGAACCGTAGATGGTGCTGTTGGTGCTCAGTTTTTACAAACCTTAAAAACATTTATAGAAAATCCTGTTACCATGTTAGCATAGTTTTTATAAATTAATTAATAGTAAGAATCCCAAACGTTTTTGTTTGGGATTTTTTTGTTTAACACTTTTTAAATATTACAGATTCCTCAAAATTAACAACATAAAATTTCAAAGTCATAATTTAACAAACAATATTTTTTTAGACCTCTAATTCTTAAAACATAAGCCTTTAAATCCTTTTAAAATTTTTATAAAAATGTATCTTTAGTGGATACAAACTTTATTTATAAATATGAGAATAGGAATTATCATTGGCAGAATTGGTGGAGTTGATGGGGTTGCTTTAGAAACTGAAAAGTGGATTGAAGTACTTAAAAAATTAGGACATGAAATATTTATTATGTCTGGCGAATTTGAATCTTGGACAATAGATGAAGAACATGACTACCTCTACCCTCCTTTATCGTTTTTTTCTGTAGAAGCAGAATGGGGTCAACGTAAAGCATTCTTTGAACCAGATAAAGATCCAGAACCTTTACTTAGTCATGTTGAAAAAGCATCTAATATGATCTTTAAAACAATGCTACAATGGGTAAAAGATAAAAAAATTGATGCAATCCTTTCTGAAAATGCTTCTGCCTTACCTTGCCATTTATCTATGGGGGTTGCTATTCAAAAATTAATCAAAAAAACAGGGTTGCCTATTGTTACTCACGATCATGATTTTCATTGGGAAAGAGGGCAACGTTATCTATCTGTCCATAAAGAAATCAATCAATATGTAGATGATAATTTTCCTTTGTTATTACCTAATGTAAAACATGCAGTGATTAATACTTTTGGAGTTGAAACCTTTAAAAACAGATTTAATATTGATGCTACTTTAGTACCTAATGTCATGGATTTTAATCGGGTTTATGGAGTTCCTACAGAAGAAAATAAATTCTTTTTAAAAGATATTGGTGTAACTGATGACGAAATTGCGTTGCTTCAAGTAACCAGAATTGTTAGACGAAAAGGAATTGAAACTGCCATATCACTAATTGATAAATTAGATGATAAAAAGATAAAACTTGTTATTACTGGTAATAATAACGACGATGAAAACAAAGAATACTACAATGAATTAATCGATCAAATTCACGATTTAAACCTTTCTAATCAAGTTATTTTTGCTGCACATAAGGTATTAGATCACAAAGATTTATCTGATGTATATGCACATGGTAGAGCCTGTACCTATTTTAGCACTTACGAAGGTTTTGGAAACGCTTTTGTAGAGTGTGTACTTGCTAAAAAACCAATATTTGTAAACAATTACAAACCTGTGTATATGCAAGATATTGGCAATAAAGGTTTTGAAACGGTAATGACAGAAGATGGTATTCTAACCAATGAAAAAGTACAAAAAATGTCAGACATTATTTACAATCCAAAACGATGTTTAGAAATTGGTGAATATAATTTTAACCTAGGTAAAAAACATTTCTCATTCGATGTTCTTGAAGAAAAACTAAGCTCACTATTTACTTTTTAAGAACCTAACGAACTACTTAAATAAAGATGACAAAAACAACAACGATATTAAATGAATTAAAAAAAGAAAAAATAAATACTTGGTTCGATTTGGGTTTGTTTTTAGATCGATTTAAAGAACAACATTCCAAATCTGCATTTAAAGAAAATAAAGAAATCTTTAACAATCATCTTGAAAAAGGAGGTGTTGCATTTTTTACTTTTTATTTTACCATTGATGGCATTACTGTAGAAACTGAAAAATATGCAAAGGTTTTTAAAAATATCTATCCGAATATACCTATTCATTTTATTGCTGGTGAAATTAAACAAGAAGCTGATGAACTGATTCCTAAAGATGCTTTCAAGAAAATTATTCCAGAAATGGAAGCGTTTGATGCTTGGCCATTATACAAAGATTTTTTCCAAATAAAAATGGAACGTGGTAGTGAGGCCTATAACAATCTTATTGGTAAATTTTGGAAAGAGGTTTTAGTTTTAGTTGAAAAGCTTGGCACTTATATTGAAGATCATAACATCTCGCTATTATACCTTATTAATGTTTGCTCAAATCCGGGCAACGTTTCTTTGGCTTTGGCAACAGTTTTACTTTCAGAATATTTAGGCATACCTGTAATTAACAACAACCATGATTTTTATTGGGAAGGTGGCAATAGAGAGGTTGATATAAAAAATAAAGGCTTAAAAAAAGGACCTCGAGATTTCTTCTTCCACAATGCGCATGTAGGTGAGTTTTTTTCTGTTATTGAAATGATTTACCCTTGGGAAAGTCGTTCTTGGATGAATGTAAACATCAACCGAATTCAACAAAACCATTTAATCAATAAAAATGGCCACAACCCAGCAAATGTAGCGTTAATTGGCACAGCTGTAGATACGAAAATACATCAAATGAGTAAACGTGATATTATTAAAGCGTTTATGCAGGTTTCTACAATTTTTGCAAAATACAAAGACACCATAACTGTACATAAAGCTGCAAATCATACAGAAAGCAAACGATCGTTAAAACCTATTTTACTGGGGTATAAAACCATTAAAAATTTTGACTTTGTAAACAACAATATCGTCTTTTTACAACCCACAAGAGTTATCAGTAGAAAATCAATTGAACTTAATTTTAAATTGATAAAACGCTTATTTTCGTATGATTCTTTTGCAGAAAAGTTCATTACAAATCCGCAATTAAAATTATCATTAATTGTTTCTGGTCCTATACCTCATGGGCAACAAAATTATTATCACGAGTTAAAAAAAGATTTTAAAAACTTTTTAAATCAACTTTCAAAAGAATTTAGAACAAGAGTATTATTAGGCTTTTTATTTAGCGAATTTGATAAAAACAAATTCAAAAAAAAATATAAAAAACCTTTAGATATTGAGCAATTGTATGATGTTGCTTCTTTAGTTTTATTACCTAGCCAAACCGAAGGTAGAGGCTTACCCATTATAGAAGCTGCTGCTTGTGGAACTCCTATATTTTGTAGACAATACGAACCAAGAGAAGTATATGATGAAGTAATTGGCTATCATTTAGACCATTCTTTGCGTTTAAATGTTTTGGAATTTAAAGGTGCAAAAGTGCCAAAAAAATTAGCCGAAAAAATATGCGACCATGTATTTTATCCTCAAAATAGAATGGTAGATGTTACACACAACAGAAGTGTAATTAACAAACGTTATAGTATTGAAGCGCTTCAAAAAAATATGGAATATATTTTAGGAAGATTGTACCTTCAATTACAAGCTATATCTAAAAATATAAATCCTCAAGTGGTTAAGTTTTTAGCGACTTATAAAGAAATGGTTAATTTTGAAAATGATGATTTACGTGCCATAATTAATAAAAAAGCAAGACATTATTTACCTGGCTATGGTAGATTGTCTTTTATGATTTATCTAAAATCATTAATAGACCCTAGTTTTTTTAGAGTTGAAGAACAACTTATTAAAGGTAAAGTAATGAGTTATGCTAGAATGATGGAAAATGATATCCCTGATTTGGTAAATACAAACTTAGAAATAATTCATAAATATTACAATGCTATAGATGATATTTTTAAGTATGTAGAAGGTGAATTTGCCATAAGACACGATCATGCTTTAGCTTATAGACATCGAAATAAAAAAAAATACGCTTATCAAGATTTTACTTTTCAAGAAGTTACTGGTTTGGTTAATATGATTTATAGTGATGTATTTCAACCAAAAAACTTACCTGATTTAACCTTGGCTCCACAATTTTTTGCAGATTGGGAATTAGCATTATTTCAATTAACTAATAGTAATTTTTTAGGAATTGACGATCGAAAAGTGTTAACTGAAAAATTAAAAAATAACGTTCCTAAAGGATATTTTCCTGGGCGCTTTATTAAACACGAATTAGAATACTTTGTTTTACAGCCCATTCGTGCGCAATTGCAATTAAAAATAGAACAAGAACTTACAGCAGCAATACTTGAGGCTAAAATTAATGAGTTAAAAAAAATCTACATCTTTGTGCATGAACCAAGAATTACAAAATGGTTTTCGAGTGCAGATATTAAAGAATATTTAGAGAGTGGTAAAGAACCAGAACTAGGCTTGTTATATGCCACTGGTATTGTTCAGATTATAGAAACCAAACAATGGTCTGAAGGTGTACATTTTCCACAAATGGGTCCAAAAGCTTTAAAAATTCTTAGAGAAATTAAAGAGGCTAACGGATTTATCATTACCAATGGAGAGCATTCTGCAATGATGACAGATATTGTAGAAATTGATCATTTTCATATTGGAAAGGTTGAAAATACCATGACTAGCAAAATCATGGGAATACCAAAAGAAAGTGGATTCATTCAATTTGTTCCAGCAGCTGTAAGAACAACTTTGGCTTATCCTACCCCAATACAAACTGCTAAAGATTTTGATAACACTTTAAAAAGTGATCTTTACAAAGAATTAAAAAATAGTCTAGGAGAAAAAAAACTATTGCAATATCTTGCCCAAGATGCTATTGATAATGGAACTCCTATAAAAAAATTACTACAACAAATTCAACAGAATTTAGAAAAAAAAGCAACTACTGAAAAAGTAAAATCGTCTTTTGCTGGTGGTGTTTATGATGATGGTTTGCCTTGGAGTGGTGTTTTAGCAGAAATAGATACCAAACAATACAATTGGAAATTTGCTGCCCATATAGCAAATGCAACACCTAAAAATGTGCCTGCACTTATTAAAGAATACCAAAAGAAAAGTAAAAACACCAACAAAATAGAATTGGCTTGGAATGGTGGTTATATTTTAAATCCTGAATTGGTAGGTAAATTAGGCTTACCTGAAACTTATATTGGTTCTTCTTTGGGACTATTGATTATGGACAACAAGGTATTTTGCCCTCCACTTTTCAACAAACCAGCATTTATTATTTATAAAAATGGTGAGGTTGATATTAGAAAAGTGAATAGTAAAAGTGGATTTATCATCAAAGAAAAACAAAAAGAAATTATTTTCGGAAATAAATTTTACAATACACATAGCCATACGAATCCTTGTTTTTATGATTTAACACATGCTGATGAATATATCAAAGGGAATGGAAATGTAATTGTTCGCATTGCTGGAAACACCGTAAAAGAAATTATAAAAACTAAAACCAAACAAACCATTGCTATTATACCTGTTGGTATTACCTTATCTATTCCTGTAGCACATTTTTCTGAAAAAATATTTAAAGAAGGTAAAAAATTGAATATTGAATTGTTAGAACCATCAATTGATCCTTTGCATTGGAAAGAAATCTCTTATGCAATAGAAGCTGGACCTATGCTTATTGATGATGGAAAACAAGCTTTAAACATGCAAGAGGAAGGCTGGAAAACCTCAAATTCTATAAAAACGCAAGCAGCTCGTTTGGATTTTACTGATATGAGAGGACCAAAAATAGCGGTTGGTATTACCAAAGCAGGAAAACTAATGGTATTAATGGTGAATGGCAGAATTCGAGAGTCTGTAGGCGCTACTCATTTTGATATGGTAGACATCCTTTTAAAATATGGGATGGATAAAGCTATGGGCTTTGATCCTGGAGGTAGTAGTACTTTAGTGGTGGATAATACGATTATGAATATTTCTCCATATAATAAAAATTACGAAAAAGATATTTATTCTTTACCTCCAGAACCTAGATTTGTATCAAATGCAATTATTGGTTGGGTTGAAGACTAATTATTCGTAAACTTTAAAGTCCAAGGACATGTTAGTGTTATATTTTAACACCAATAATGAAGTTATATGTTATATCTTAGCAAAAATTTTTAAACATTATAATGAAAAAAATAAGTACACTGCTTTTTGGTTTATTTATACTAATAGCTTGTAGCCAAGAACAACCTAAAGAATACCTAACCTTTTCTGGGAAGTTAGAAAACAACAAAGATTCTATCCTTGCTATTGGTAATAGACAAGGTGTTATTAAAAAAATTACTATTGATGCTGAGGGCTCTTTTAAAGACACTTTAAAACTAAAAAGTAATAAGGGAGAAATTTATACCATACAAACTAGCGCAAATAAAATAGCGCCTATTTTTTTAAAAAATGGTTTTGAAATTGTTTTAAATGGAGATGCAGATAAGTTTATGGAAAGTTTTGAATTTTCTGGAAAAGGAGCATCAAATTCAAATTTTATATTAGCTCAAATTAAAAAAGGAAAATCTCTAGGAAATCCTAGGTTAATTTTAAACTTAGAAGAAAAAGCTTTTCGTGAAAAAATTAAGACTATAAAAGCAGCTTATGATAGCATTTTAAACTCCTACAAAAACCTTGATAGTACGCTTTATGCTCAAGTAAAACAACAAAATGAGCAATTGGTTACAGATTTTGACAATGCGTACAAACAAAATAAAGTAATGGGTAAAGGAAAACCATCTCCTAAATTCGAGAATTATGCAAATAGTAAAGGTGGGGCAATTTCTTTAGATGATTTTAAAGGCAAATATGTATATATTGATGTTTGGGCTACTTGGTGTGGACCTTGTATTCAACAAATACCATATCTTAAAAAATTAGAAGAAGAATATCATGATAAAAATATTGAATTTGTAAGCATTTCTACAGATGAATCTAGAAGAAGTGGTGGCTCTTGGGAAGCTGCTGAAAAAAAATGGAGAGATTTTGTGAAAAAGCGCGAGTTAAGTGGAGTACAATTATGGTCAGGTCAAGATTATTCTTTTCAACAAGCCTATCAGATTAATTCAATCCCAAGATTTATTTTAATAGATCCTCAAGGAAATATTGTTGATGCAAATGCACCAAGACCTTCTGATCCTCAATTAAAATCGCTTTTTACGTCTTTGGGTTTGTAATTTTTTATAACTCTACAAAATTATTCAATAAGGTCTTTAGGTTTAAAAACTTAAAGACCTTATTAGTTTACTTGTTAATCTTAAAAAATAATTAAGAAAAAAAGTGAACGAAATAAAAAACAACATAATTGCGCCAAAATCTAAAAATGTTTGCATACCATTCATTTCAATTAAATGCTTGCCTAAATAAAAATTTAAAACTGAAGTTACTAAGAAAAAAAAGATTTGTTGTAGTGTGCTTTTGTACATATCTAAAGTATTAAAGAGTTCATATTTTACCTATATTCAGGTACTTACTCAGTAAATATCATCATTTTATAAACATCAAATACATTGTTGTAGATAAATTGTAATTTGGTTTAGATGAATATAAATAATGCTAAGATGAACATGATTATAAAAAATAACATCCATACTTTATTAAAGTAATCCTATCCTGTTATGTATTTTGAAGTTAAAACAAAAGCGAAGGTCAGTTCGAGTAATTTTAAGATGATCCAAATCAAAATATATTTTGATTAAAAACAAGTAACGAAGCTAAACAATTGGATCGAAAACTAATTCATAGCTAAAATTCTAATTTAGATATTGATGCTGAAGTTGATTTTCTTAAAATATTACTCAATTTAATTGTAAAATTCACAACAAATAATCTTACATAAAATTTACAAAGAAAAATGGAAGTCCTATAAACAATACAAAACTTAAAAAAACCACCAAAATAGATAATACTGCTGAGCCAAAAGCATCTTTTGGGTTTTTAAACACTTTGTAGACTAAAATTGATATGTATATAAAGACCAAGAAATTAAAGATGATTATTTCTCGGTCATAAATTAATCGTGTTAAAATGGCAAGTAATGTTGCATGACCTAAAATAAACGAATTAATAGCTAAATGTTCAAAGAAATTATACTTTCTGAAAAATAATTTAGTGAAAACAGAACAATATACTGCAAATGCAAGCCAAAAAAATTTCATCTTACTTCTTAAAAAGTAGCCAACTTTTACAGCCGTTTCTTGCATATCATAAAAATCGGTTGTTGCTGTTTTAGGTTTGGTACCTCTTGGCAAAATTTCATCTAAAAAAAGATATAGACCAATGGTAAGAACAGCATAACTGATAGGGTTTAAAACTTGACGTCTTTTCCCATTAATATATTGCAGAATGGTTGTTTTAGGGTAAAGAGTTAAGTGTTTTAAATTAAATAACAAGCCTTTATCCATATTTAATAAACCCGAAAACACTGAAGTTATTATGGATTTAAAGGTAATTCTCGCTACATTTTTCTTTTCTCCACAGTTGGGACAAAAATCACTTTTAAATGTAATATTACAATTTACACAAGACACTTTTTACTCTTTGTAAACGCCCATATTCGCGTACTTTTCCATTCTTTGTAGCACCAAATCTGTTTCATTTAAATCTTTTAACTCATCAAATGCTTTGAGAATCTGATTTTGAACAGCTTTAAAAGCGTCTTCTCTATTAGAATGTGCACCACCAACAGGCTCTTTAATAATACCATCAATCAACTTTAGCCTTTTCATATCAGCTCCTGTTAATTTTAAAGCCTCAGCTGCTTGTTCTTTAAACTCCCAACTACGCCATAAAATAGAAGAACAAGATTCAGGGGAAATAACTGTGTACCAGGTATTTTCCATCATGTATACCTTATCTCCTACTCCAATACCTAAAGCACCACCAGAAGCTCCTTCACCAATAACAATAGTTATAATTGGAGTTTTTAAACGGGTCATTTCTAAAATATTTCTTGCAATAGCCTCACCTTGTCCACGTTCTTCAGCTTCTAAACCAGGATATGCTCCAGGTGTGTCTAATAAGGTTATCACTGGAATACCAAACTTCTCTGCCATTTTCATTAAACGTAAAGCTTTTCTGTATCCCTCAGGATTTGCCATTCCGAAATTTCTTAGCTGACGAGTTTTGGTATTGTAGCCTTTTTGTTGCCCAATAAACATAAAAGATTGATCACCAATTTTACCTAAACCACCAATCATGGCTTTGTCATCTTT
>CBFIFR010000073.1:0-8843 GCA_965661915.1 Polaribacter sp.
ATCCTCTTCAGATTAATGCCTATAATATAATTAATAATTTTATGAAAATTACCAACCATTTTTGGCACCATTACCAATTTATAAAGATTGCGGATGTTTTTGATACTCGACAAAATCCACCTAAAATGAAACGAACAAAATAAAGCCTGATTGCTAACACCGCGAATAATTAATTACTCGTTATAGCCTACTTACGAAAGTCCTCGCGGACTTTCTATTCGGTTTTTATTTGCTAACTTTAGTGATTAAATCACGCAACTAATCATACACATCAACGATACTATTCTATTTTCAATTTTATACCTACAAGCTTTTTAAAATCTTGTAGGTATAAATTAATAGAGTTTTCTACTCTGCATTAGCTTCGTAAACTTTATCTGTAAGAGATTTCATAAAAGCAATAATTGCTCCAATTTCTCTTTGATTTAGTTGCAAAGAATCAGCAGGAAGTGTTTGATAAGGAACTTCTAATCCCATACCTGCACCACCACCATTATTGTAAAATTCTACAACTTTATCCAAAGTCTTATAAGCACCATTGTGCATATAAGGTCCTGTAATGGCTGTATTTCTAACAGTAGATGTTTTAAAAAAACCTCTTCTTTCTTCTACTTCGTAAGGATAAAACATGCCTGGATCATCATCTAAAATAGGATTATTAAAATCATCGGTTTTGGTAACACCTATGTGCTCAAACTCACTTTCTGCGTATTTAGGAGGAACTAGACCATTAAATACAGGTGGAAAATGGCAGGTTGCACAAGCAGCTTTTCCCATAAAAAGGTTGAATCCATTTTTCTCTTCTTTGGTTAGTGTGGTTTCTTCGCCCAACATATTTCTATCAAATTTCGAATCGAAAGGTGCTAAACTTCTGATATAAGTTGCAATTGCAAGTCTAATATTTCTGCTTGTAACATTACCTTTGTATAACATATCAAACGCTTTTACATATTGTTGATTTTCTTTAACACGATTTTCTAAGGTTTCCATATCTATATGAAACTCATTCTTATTGTTTGTTACGCCCACAATTTGCCCCTCAAGTCCATCTCCTCTACCATCATAAAAAAACGTTCTTTGATAGCCTGCATAAGTTAAAGTAGGTGTATTTCTTTGTAAGGCCACACCATTTTTTCCAGCACCTACTTTAAGACCGTCTGTAAATGCTTTTTCTTTTATATGGCAAGTTGCACAGCTCATATCTCCTTTTTTAGATAAAGATGAATCGTTAAACAATTTTTTACCCAAAACAATATATTCTTGAGAGATTGCTGGAGATCCTTGAGGTGCAAAATTAGCAAGGTTGAAAAAATCTTTTTGAAATAAGTTTTCTGCATAAGGATTCAGTTCATAATTTTCTGCCATTGCTATACCCCATTTTTTACATCCTTTTGCCAATAATGAAAGTTGTTTGTTAGTATGATTTTTTATGAAGGAATACCGATCAAAAGTTTCAAACTCAGAACTCATTAACAAATTTTTACTTGCTTTAAAATCAGCCAATAATTGTTGATATTCTTCAGTTTCTCCAAAGGAAACCTCCATAAATTTCAAAACATTGTATAAAGATTGATATACATGTGCAGATTCTTCTGTTGAATTTAATTGCATTGGCGAATCAAAACCTGTAATACCTTTGGTAGCTACTGTAATTACAGCATCGCGTATCATTTTAAGATAATGTTTGTCCTTTTGCTTGTATATAATATGATTGTGCGCCATAAAAGGAACTCTAGAACGCAAGAAAATTAACTGTAACTTAAGTTCTTCTACATCTAAACCTTCAGCGTCATATAATAATTCTTCTACAACTTGTAAACTTTTGGGTTTCAATTTTTTTATATCTGTATAATCTTCAGCATGAACAATCAGTAAATTAGGGCCGTTAATTGTCAAATAATTATTGTTATCAAAAGCTATTATAAATGGTTCTGCAAATTTGTACCATTTTCTTATCGTTTTAAAAATTGCTTTATTTTCTTCTAAACTTTTTGTTGGGTCTAGTTTGTTTAGATTTACAGACAAACTGTCTAAGTTTTGTAAATAATAGTTTCTTAAATCTTCCGTAAATACTGAGCCTACTTTTGTATAAGAATCGCTTGTAGTTTTCTTTTCTGTATTGCAAGAAAACAGTAGCAACATTAAAAATAGAAACAGGAACTCTACTCGAGCTCCTGTTTTATATTCATTTATTTTTATTGTATTCATCTAAAACTATCTTGGTAAACCAGTGATTTTAAACAAGAAAGAACCTTCAAGGTCAGAAAGACCTTCAGCAATTGCTTTAGGATCAAAAAATGCTTGGCCATCTGCTCTTACAGCGCTATCAATTCTATCAGCTTCCCAACCATGCACTTGAACACCACATAAGAATGTTGGTTCAGTAGCACCAATAACATCTGTAACATCGATCATACCAGTAATTTCCCATTTACCACCTCCACCATATTGTGGATTGTTATCTTCATCACACTCTAAAACTGTAGAAAGTGTACCTGAAGAAATTTCATACTTGTATAATTTAGCCCAACCTTGTATAGCTGCATTTTGGTCAAAATATCCATTTGGGTCTTCTTGAATGTACACATAGTTTTCAGTAACTACAATATTATCTGGACTGTGGAAACCATCAGCTTTACCACCTACTTTATCACCATCTAAAATACAGGTAATTTTACAGTCTCCTGTTGGATTGTCATCGTTTAATTCAACCATATAAATACGTCCAAAAGTAGTTCCTCTTTTTGCTAAATCTGGATTGTCTGATCTATAACGACCTGTAACACAGAAAAATAATCTTCTTTCGTTGTCTGCAGAACCTTTTCCCCAATCAATATCCTCAATTCTCTGGAAACCAATTACTTCTGCATCTATAGCTTCTTGATTTAATTCAGTTTTGGTTCTTTCTTCCATTTCTACCCACTCAGCATCGTAAGTAACTCCTTCAGCCATCCCCATTTCAAATAATTGACCTCCTAAACCTGGTGCAGTTTCAACTGGATTTTTTCCTTTTAAAACAAATAAATTACCACCAAATAAATCGCCTCTTGCACCAACATACATCCCTAAATGACCTTGTGGATAAGAATTGCTACTATCATCATCTCCAATAATAGCAACAGTTCTATTTGGGTACGCGTTTTTACCAACTACAACAGCGTTTTCTGTAGCCCATTCTCCCATGGCTGCAGATCTTGTAGCAAAAGAAGCTAAACCAGCATCTTTGAAAGGATCCACAACATAAACACCTTGAGCTCCAGCTCCTTGACCTATCCATTCACCACCAGATAAATACATTGGTCCAAAACCGTGCTCTTCTTGAGTAATCCCTGAACCAGAGCACATTGCTGTAAATGCAGTAGCATTTGAGTTTACAATGTAATCACCTTCTAAAGGTTGTAAATTAGCATTCATTTTAATTCTTGCAATCGAATAATCTCTTTCTAAATTTACGATAAAAGAGTACGTTTCGTCTCCATTATCAAACAAAGCACACCCATCAGTATACGATCCATATACAAAGGCAGGATCTGAGGGTAAGATATCCTGAGATGTCATAATCATATCAACCTTTACAGAAGGATCTACCAATTTAAATACAGTGCTTGGAACTACTGATGCTGTTAATGGCTCTAATGCAGGAACTGTAAAATCTTGACCATCAAGACCATTAATTCCATCTTTACCATCTACACCATCAATTCCATCTTCTGCACAACTAAATAGCATTAGTTGGCATGTAATAATACTTAATAATAAGTAAGAAGTTTTAAATACGTTTTTCATTTTTTTATTTTTATGTTTTGATTTGATGCCACAAATCTAATCTCAACATATTGGTAGTTCGTTAAAAAAATGAAACCCTTTTGTTACAGTTTTGTTGATTTAATGTTACTTATATTAATCTAACTTCAATGCTTAAATTAATTCTAAATAATGCTTTCAGTAGTGTTTTTTAACCTTAAACATTAGTTTTAGGTAGGTTAGCATTATATTTTTGAAATAGTTGTATTTTTTAAAAAATGTTTTTGTTTACAAAAAAATAAAGTGAATTAACATTAATTTTCCATAGAAAGCAAAACCATCCTCAACTCCATATAGGTAAAAGAATCATCTACTTTCTCTTTGAGTTCTGTAAGACTTTTAAAATCAACATCTTCAATTTCTTTGATAATTTTTTTATAACGTTTTAATTCAATTAATTCTAAAATATCAACGTCTCCAGTAGGAATAAATGTCATTAAATGACTTTGGATAGTATTTAACGTTAAACTGCGTTCTTTGGCAATTTCTTGAGGAGATAAACCAGCTTTAAACAATTCAAATGTAATTTGTTTGGTGTTTTTTTTAGCCTCTTTTTTTTGCTCATTTTGTTGATTTATTCCGTTTTCTAAACAGTATTTTTCTACAACCTCTAAAATTTCTTCTCCGTACTTTTTTATACGGATTTTACCCATTCCTTTTATGTTTAGCAATTGTTTTTCTGTTCTTGGCAAGCCCTCGCAAATTGCATACAAGGTTTCTTGAGTAAAAATTTGAAAAGCGGGTATATTTTCTGCAATTCTAATTTCATCACGTAATTCACGTAATTTTAAGGCTAACAAAGGATCTTTTCGAGTAGATAATTTCTTCTTCTTTTTAGGTGCTGTTTTTTGTAAAACTGCATCTGCTCTTACTTGCAAATAAGCCTTAACTTTAAATCCATCCGTCATTTTTTGTAAAGCAAATACTTTTTCTGACAGTTTTTCTTGGAGAGCATCAAACTGTTTGGTAAAGTCCTTTTTAACTTGTTTATTATCAGAAGAAAATTCTATTTTAGATAAGGGTTGCACTATTTTATTGATAGTTTCTGATAAAAAATAGTTTACACCTTTTTTAAATCGTTTTTGAATTTGAGAACTATTTTCAGGCAGTACATTATCCTCAGAAAGTTTATGTAATTGATTTTTAAATCCGTTTGAAACTTTCATTAAAGCAACCACTCCATCATCTTTTATAGTTTGTAAATGGTCTATAACATCACCTTTTATGGCTGTTCTATTTTTGTAAAAAATATCAATTAAACGAGTTGTAGGATATAAAAAAGACTGATAATCAAACAACTCAGCAATTAAATTAAGTTGAAACTCTTTTTCAGAAGTGTTTAAAACTGTTTCATCTGGATGATTTTCAGCTACATTTTCATTAAATACACTTACAGTTTGGTCGTTGATAATGGCATTACTTGTAATTGGAGTTTTTAACACCAAACCTTCTAAAGAGGTACATCTACTTAAAGCTACATAGGTTTGGCCATGCGCAAAAGAAGCTTCAGCATCAATAATTGCTTTTTCGAACGTTAAACCCTGACTTTTATGTATGGTAATTGCCCAAGCCAAACGCAAAGGTATTTGCTTAAATGAACCAATAATGTCTTCTTTAATTTCTTTGATATCTTCATTTATGGCATAATTTACATTGTCCCAGTTTTCTTTTTCTGTAACAATTTCATCAGCATCATTTGGGCACTGCACAGTTACATTATCCTTAGAAATGGCAGTAACAATACCAATTTTACCATTAAAATATCTTTTTTCAGGAGATGAATCATTTTTGATAAACATAACTTGTGCACCAACTTTTAATGCTAATTTTTCATCATTAGGAAAAGCATTTTCATTGAATTTTCCAGTAATATCAGCCTCAAAATAGTAGCTTTTAGCTGTAAGTTTATTCAATTCAGAGTCGTTTATTAGGTTTGCTCTTCTGTTATGTGTTGTTAACGTAATATAACCCTCATCTTTTGTAGGAGAAAAATCAGGTTGATAACGCTCGTTTAATATGTTAGCAGAAGTTGTAGATAAATTATCGTTTCTAATTTCATTTAAAATAGTTATGAATTTTTCGTTTTTCTGACGATAGATATGCTTTAACTCAATAGAAACGACATGGGCTTCTTGATAAGCTTTTGAACTAAAAAAATATGCGGTTTCGTAATGATTTCGCAGTAAACTCCATTCGTTTGGTTTTACAACTGGAGAGAGTTGTTGTAGATCTCCAATCATTAAAATTTGTGCACCACCAAACACTTTATTTCTGTTTTTATAACGCCTCATCACTTGGTCAATACCATCTAACAAATCTGCTCTTACCATTGAAATTTCATCAATAATTACTAAATCTAACGATTTTATAATATCAATCTTGGTTTTAGAAAACCGTCTTTGCTGGTTATTTGGAGGTTGATTTGGTAAAATAGGCCCAAAAGGCATTTGAAAAAACGAGTGGATGGTAACACCTTTTGCATTAATAGCAGCAACACCTGTAGGAGCCACAATAACTAACCTTTTTAAAGATTCGTTTTTAATTTTATGCAAAAATGTAGTTTTTCCTGTACCTGCTTTTCCTGTAATAAAAAGGTTTCTGTCAGTTTTTTCGATAAAATTAATAGCAAGTTCTAACTCAGGATTTTTAGACATTTTAGCTTTTTTATGCAAGATAAGCAATCAAATAAAAAGTAAAACAAAAATGCACTGATATTTAGATTTTCTCCATAGAACATAAAACCTAGAAGTTTAAATATTCTATAGTTTTAGAGAGAGAAAAAATTTAATAATTTTCTAAATAGATCTTTTTAATTGTAAAAGTTTATTAGTAGAGCGTATGTATTTGTTGTAGATAAAATCATACTGAACTAATTCTTGAAACCTATATAGATTATCATGTTGTTGGTTTCCAACTATTTTATCACCATTAACCAATTTAGTAACTTTTTCATAAAGTTTGTCATTACTATAATCTTTAATAACAATAGCGTCACTAAAATTTTTAACTTGAATGTTTTCTTGGGCTAATAAATTTTTTCTTCCAGTTGTTCTATCAACAATAAATATTTTTGCATTAATATTGTTTGCACCTCGAATTTTTTTGATTAGGGTAGTTTCTACATCAAAAATAAAATCAGAAGAAGGTCTACATTCAAATTGGTGCATTGCAAGCACTTCATCGATATTAATATTCTTTAAATTTAAGTCAAGTTCTAAAGATTTTGTTGCTTTTTTGTTAAAAGATGATGCACAGATTACGATTACAGCTATAGCTATATTTTTTATTAGGGGTTTCATAATTAGGGGTTTAAGGGGGTTACATTACAAAGATACACTTTTTTATAAAAGAAACAAGTTGTTTAAAAAACAATAGAAAAATGGCTTAAACTTTACATAAAGTATTTACATAAAGTATTTACATACAGTTATTTACCTAATAATTTGCTTTTAAGTAAGCATAGAAATGCTTTTAAAAATAAAACTAAAAAATCGCGTTGAAAAATTTGATCAACTTATTTTTAATATCATTAAATTAAAATAGTTACAGAATAACTATTATCTTTGTTTTAACTATGAACACAATTTTTTTATTTATTGGAGGACCAGAAATATTTGTAATTATGTTAATTGTTGTTATGGTCTTTGGTGCAGATAAAATCCCTGATATTGCTAGAGGATTAGGGAAAGGAATGCGTCAAGTAAAAGATGCTACCAACGATATTAAAAAAGAAATTAACGATAGCTCTAAAGAACACAATTTAGATACCAATATTGCAAAAGATATTAAAAAAGAAATTAATAGTGTTAAAGACAATATTGACGATTTTACAGGACCAATTAAAAGAAATATGTAGTTTTTCTTCTGTTTTATTCTTTTAAATAGGTAAAATCAAATCGTAGTTAAATCCAGCAAAATTATTTTTATTTATTCTAAATAAATACTTACTTTTGTTGCGTGAGTATTTTTACAGACATACAATTTAATGTACAGCTTAAAAAAGTAACCTTTTGTCAATATCAATTAACTATTGATGACAAAACAATGCAACTTACTTTTCCGCAATTATTACAATTACGTAATAAAATTAACTTTTACACCTCTCCAGCAAAATTAGAACACATTATTCAAAATGAAAATTATGTGTTGTTATTTATAGCAGATAAAAAACATTTAGAGTTTTTGGAAGTTCCAAAATTACTAGATTTAAAAGAAGAGATAGAACTCTGTTTCTACAGCTACTAGAAATACTGATATACTCTTTTTTCCTTTATTTAGATTACGTTTAAATTTAGATTTAAGTATAGATATACGCTGTTTTATTTGTAATTTTGTATAGTAAATAATGATAATTATGAAAACAGCAATAAGAAGACAAATGACCATACATCCAGAAGTTATGGATGTTTTAAACGAACAAATAGCATTAGAAATGCACGCATCTGCATCGTATTTAGCAATGGCTTCTTGGTGTGATCAACGTGAATTATTGAATAGCAAAGCTTTTTTCTACAAACAAGCTGAAGAAGAAAGAGAGCATGGAATGAAAATTTTCAACTTTGTAAATGATGCTGGTGGAGCAGCGATTTCGCCTGCAATTCCTCATGTAAATAATGAGTTTGAAAGTTTACAAGCTATTTACGAAACCTCTTTAGACCAAGAAATTGGGGTAACACAATCTATTTATAAATGTTTTAGCAAAGCAAGAAGTGTAAACGATTATGCAGCTGAAGTATTTTTACAATGGTTTGTAAATGAGCAAGTAGAAGAAGAAGATACTGTAAGAAGTATTTTAGATGTCTTTGAGTTAATGGGAGATATGCCATTAAAAATGATAGACGAAAGACTACCAACAGAGTAATAATTCTCTCATAAAAATTTAAAACCGAAACTTTTTTGTTTCGGTTTTTTTATGCGCAAAACTTAACAAAAAATTAGAATCCGTTTTTTGTATATTTGTGTGTAAACGAAATCGATTGAGTAATATGTATTCAGATTTACTAACTTTTTTAAAATTCCTTATAAAACGCAATCCAGAA
>CBFIFR010000074.1:0-8611 GCA_965661915.1 Polaribacter sp.
AGAGGATAAATAAGAAAAGAGAAATTAGAATAAAGATTAAAGAGCATGAGTTAAATCTCTTTTCTTTCGTCTTTTTTCTTACATCTAAAACAAAGAGATGAATTTAGAAAACATAAAAACACTAGGAGAATTAAAGAAATCAGGGTATCAATCAAAATCTATTAAAGACGAGTTACGCGAAAATCTTATTAGTAAAATGATGAGTAAAGAAACCGTTTTTAAAGGCGTACATGGTTATGAAAATACAGTAATTCCTGAGTTAGAAAGAGCCATTTTAAGTAAACACAATATCAATTTATTAGGTTTACGTGGGCAAGCAAAAACACGTTTGGCTAGACTAATGGTAAATTTATTAGACGAATATATTCCTGTTGTAGCAGGTTCAGAAATTAATGATGATCCTTTAAACCCAATCTCTAGATTTGCAATTGAAACCATTAAAGAAAAAGGAGATGAAACACCTATTTTTTGGCTACACAGAAACGAACGTTTTGCAGAAAAACTGGCAACACCAGATGTTACTGTAGCAGATATTATTGGAGATGTAGACCCTATAAAAGCAGCCAATTTAAAATTGAGTTATGCAGATGATAGAGTTATCCATTTTGGTATGATTCCAAGAGCAAACAGGTGTATTTTTGTAATTAATGAATTGCCAGATTTACAAGCCAGAATTCAAGTGGCTTTGTTTAACATTTTACAAGAAGGCGATATCCAAATTAGAGGTTTTAAATTGCGTTTGCCTTTAGATATGCAATTTGTGTTTACTGCAAATCCAGAAGATTATACCAATCGTGGAAGTATTGTAACCCCACTAAAAGACAGAATTGGTTCTCAGATTTTAACACATTATCCAGATGATATTGAGACTGCAAAAATTATAACCCAACAAGAAGCCAAAAACAATCAGAAAGAGTCTATTAAAGTACCAGAATTAGCAAAAGATTTACTAGAACAAATTGTTTTTGAAGCTAGAGAAAGTGAATATATTGATGCCAAAAGTGGAGTAAGTGCACGTTTAAGTATTTCTGCTTTCGAAAATTTATTAAGCACAGCAGAACGAAGAGCTTTGTTATCAGGTGATGATGAAACCATGATTCGTTTAAGCGATTTTGACGGAATTATACCTGCAATTACAGGAAAAGTAGAGTTGGTATACGAAGGTGAACAAGAAGGAGCACAAGTAGTTGCAGAAAATTTAATTAAAAAAGCTATTAAATCTTTATTTCCAACTTATTTTCCGGAAATAAAAAAATTAGAAAAACAAAGTGATGAATCTCCTTATGATGAAATTGTATCTTGGTTCTTTAATACTGATGACGATTTTGAGTTGCTAGAAGATTTTACTGATACTCAATATAAAATGGAGTTGGATAAAATTACACCAATGCAAAAATTTCTAAAAGAACATCAACCTAATATGAACCCAAATGATGCGTATTTCGTAAAAGAGTTTTTACTTTGGGGTATGGTTGAATTTAAAAAACTTAGTAAATTCAGGTTTGCAGAAGGCACTCAATTTAAAGATCCTTATGGTAATTTTATAAGTGGTTTGTAAAAAGTAATTTAGTTTAGATAAAGGCTGTTTAAAATATACATATATGTTTTAGATAGCCTTTTTTCTTTACTATAAAAAGTATCTCAAAAAAAAATTCAACTAAAAATTTGCTATTCTATTGCTATTCAACATAGTTATAAATGCAATAACATTTTAATGTCAGAGCGTTCATAATGAGAATCTACTTCTAATTCAATTTCTTTAAAACCAGCTTTTTTATAAAGATGAATGGCAGAAGCTAGGCTTCTGTGTGAATATAAAGTGATGCTTTCCCAATGTTGCTTTTTAGCAAAATGGATGCAAAAATCTAGTAATTTCTGTCCAATTTTTAATCCTTGAAATTCAGGTGATACTGCCATTTTACTCAATTCAAAAAAGCTTTGTTGGTTAATGAAGGCAGCTACACCAACAATTTGATGGTTATATCTAGCAAAAAAGATAACCCCCCCAGAATCTAAGACATATTTTTTAGGATTGCTTAAAACCTGTTCATCATAAGGCTCTACATAAAAGTATTTTTTTAACCACTCCACATTTAAATCATAAAAATGATGTGCGTAATTCTCTTCAAAAGGAACTATTTCTACCATGATTAGGTGATTATAATCGATTTTTTTGATAAAAAAAGATAACGAATCAAAAACAAAATCAACAAAGGAATCAATGCGATTGGGAAAGATTGTACACCAATAATCCATAATATTGGAACTAACACTATTAAAAATACTAAAATTTTAAAGTATGTTGTTAGCCATTGTTTTTGAGATTTTTTTAAAATTAAAAAAGCAATTACAATGTTTGGAGCGAAAGCCCATAAAAAGTTAAAATTATTGGGTGTTGTAGAATGATTGGTAAAAAACCATAAAAAAACAATTAAAACACCAACAATACCAGTTGTGAAGAGCAACACAAAATCGAACCATTTGGTTTTTTTGTTTTTCTTAAAGTCTTTATAGGTGATAAAAACACCAATTAAACAAAGTACACTAAAAATTAAAAACGGATTTAGTATTGAAATAGTTTGTTTAACTTCTTTAAAGTCTAGTAGAACATCTTCTCTTTTTACTAATTTTTTGGGTTGATTGTGAATGTAAACCATACTTTCATTAAAAATACGATACACATAATCTGGTAAGTACATGTATTCTTTGTAGTTTGCCTTAGCATCTAATTTGTTACCTAAGGCTAAATTGATACCAAAACTTCCCCAAGTATTCCATGGAATTTCATTGTCCATTAATTGTCTAAAAGACAATTTATTTTCAATTTTCTTTGGACTAAATTGTAATTTATCACCTAAAATAGAATTGGTAATATCTCTTAATTTAGTGGCGCAATTATTAAAATAAGGATCATAAAAATAGGTTGCATTTTCAGGTAAAGCATTATTTTCTAAATACATAAAAAATGCTTGACGCTGTTTTTGATTTAAGTTTAACACCTGTTGTTTTACCCAACGTTTGTCTTTTTTATAGCTTGCTAAGAAATATTTAAAATCGTACCTGGCTAATTTATAGAGTAGTTTTCCTTTGGTAAAATTGCCATAAAAATTAGGCGCATTAAAGTCAAACATTCCATAATTGTAAATTATATCTAATCGTAAAACAGGGTCTTTAATTCTAATGGCAGAATGCCCAAAAGCTTCATACAATGCTGTTCCAGGGCCAGCAGTAACTATACTAACTTCAGCATAAGTAGAAAGTTGAACTTGTGCTTTGACAGGTTTTATCAACCCAAAAAAAATGAGAATAAAAAGAAAACTTTTTTTCATAAATATTAAGGTCTAAAGAAACTATAATCGAAAGTAACTGAAAAAATATTAGAAAATAAGGCATTACCAACACTACCAATATTAGTTAAAGCATAATCTACTTGAATACCTTTATAATTAAAACCAACTCCGAAATTAGGTTGAACAGATAAAGATTTACCATCATTAAATTGTGTGATGTATTGAAAATTACCAACGCCTAAACGCAAATACACCAGTCTGTCATAATCTAATTGAAAACCAATTGCAGGATCTATACTACCCAATTCTGATGAAAAAATATCATTACTTTGCTCAAAACGAACATTTAGGTCAACTTCAGACATTAAATTAAAAAAACGACCAATTCTAAATTCTTTGGCAACACCCAATTGTATTTTAGGTTTTGTAAGCTCTGTAGTTTCTGGCAAGGTTTGATTTTGTCCTGGAATTGCGTTTCTAATCTTTTCAAATTCATCTTCATTAATTGCCCAACTATTAAAAGTTGTAGTGATGTCTCTTGCCATTAATCCAAACTTCCAATCATTTCTTTCAAATTGAATGCCCACATCAAAACCAAATCCCCAAGAAGTAGCAAATTGCCCAATAATTCTGCGAACTACTTTTGCATTTACACCAAATTTAACATCCTTGAAAATTAAATTCCTAGCATAAGCAATATTAAACGCATAATCTGCAGCAGAAAATAGGCTAATTCTATTAAAATCTATATTTCCATCGCTATCAATTAATTCTGTGGTATTTAAAATATCATCAACTCCAAAACGTATTACAGAAATTCCTAGAGCACTTTCACCATCAATTGGCATAGCAAAAGCAGCATGATTGTAATTGGCAATACCTGCAAAATATGAGGCATGCATTAGGGAGCCTTGTACGTCTTCAATACCTACCAAACCAGCAGGATTCCAATACGTTGCGTTTACATTATTAGTAGTAGCCACAACTGCTTTACTCATACCCAATGCAGCAGCATCTACACCAATATTTAAAAATTCGTTAGAGTAATTTCTAAATACTTGTGCATGTAAAAAGTAAGGAAATATGAAAAGAAAAATTAAAATTCTATACTTCAAAAGTTGCATCATTTAGGATTAACAAATATCTTAAAACCTACTAAAATAACTGCTGTTTTTTAAAGATATTGTTTGTTAAAAATCAATCTTAATATTTTCTTTAATAAAACGCGCTATTCTATGTTCTAGCCACCTGTTTTCATCTGGTTTAAATGAAGACATAAAACCAACATGACCTCCATATTTTGTCGCTTCAAAAAAGAAAAAATCAGAATTTTCAGCCTCTTGATATGGATAACATTCTTGGGATAAAAAAGTGTCATCTTTAGCATTGATTAACAAGGTAGGTTTCTTAATTTTTAATAAATAAGGTTTAGAGCTCGCTTTTTCCCAATATTCTTCTGGACTTTTAAATCCAAAAACAGGTGCTGTATAAATATATTCTAGGTGCTTAAATTTTGTGGCTTTAAATAATTTGTCTTTATCTAAATTATATTCTGGGAATTTATGAGCTTTTTCTAAGATTTTGTTTTTCATTGTTTTAAAAAACATTTCCATGTACAATTTGTTTTTTATTTTATCCATTTCTTGTTCAGCAGTAGCAATATCAATAGGTACAGAAACTGCAATTCCGCCTTTTATAATAGAAGAAACAGCATCACTTTTTTCTCCTAAATATTTTAAGGTAAGATTTCCACCTAAACTAAAACCAACAATTATGATATTTTTGTAGTGATAGTTTTCTAGAAGGTAATTAACTACAAAATCTACATCTTCAGTTTTTCCACTATGATAGGTAGAAAGCAACAAATTATCTTCGCCACTACAACCTCTTAAATTAAAACAAACAGTATCAATACCTAAACTGTTTAAATGGTTTGTATTTGATGCCATATATTTAGATTCAGAACTTCCTTCTAAACCATGAATTAATAAAACCAATGTTTCAGATCCTACAAAAGAAAAATCTAAATCAAAAAAATCATGATCCCAAGTTGTAATTCTTTTTCTAGTGTAAGTGGCAACATCTTTCATAAAAAGAGGCCTAAACATGGTATTAAAATGGCCATTTCTAAAAGGGATTGTTGGTAAAAAATTAGACTCAAATATGGGCATAGCTTTTAATTATTGATAACAAATATGATAAAAAAACTCACAATATGGAAAATTAGACAGCTTGGAATGCTTATTTTTGTCATTAAATTTATTTTTTTATAATGAATATTGTAAAACAAATACCAAATCTTTTAACACTTGGTAATCTTTTATGTGGAACTATAGCAGCTATTTTAGCTGTTCAAGAAGATTTTATAGGTGTAGCCCTTTTTGTGGTAATTGGTATTATTTTTGATTTTTTTGATGGCTTTGCAGCACGTTTATTAAATGTATCTGGTGAGTTAGGCAAACAACTCGATTCTTTGGCAGACATGGTTACAAGTGGTGTTGTGCCAGGTATTGTTATGCTTAAATTAATACAATTTAATTTATTTACTCAAGCTGAGTTCATAGAAAACAATAGCTTTGATGGTGTTTTTGAAAATCCAATTTTAGGTTATTCACTTATAGGGTTGGTACTAACACTAGGAGCTTGTTATAGATTAGGAAAGTTTAATATTGATACAAGACAGACAGATTCTTTTATTGGTTTACCTACACCAGCTATGAGTTTATTTGTAATTTCATTACCTTTAATACAAGTAAAAACAGATTACATTTTTGTACAAAACCTAATCAGTAATAATTATTTTTTAATTGCAATTACGTTGGTATTATGCTATTTAATGAATGCTGAAATTGCACTATTTTCATTAAAGTTTAAAAATTATACATTTAAAAATAATTGGTTAGTTTACTTGTTTTTAACGTTTTCTTTAGTGTTAATTTTGTTAACAAATTACTTAGCTATTCCAATAATTATTACTTTGTATATAGTTTTATCAGCATTAAAAAATTTAACCCCCAAAATTAAACAATAATGAAGAAAGCTGCTTTACCTAAAGATGAAGAAGAAAGATTAAGAGTTTTAAATGAATATAAAATCCTTGATACATTACCAGAAGAAGATTATGACGCAATTGCTAAAATAGCATCTGGAATTTGTAATACACCCATAGCATTAATTTCTTTAATTGATAAAGATAGACAATGGTTTAAAGCCAACTATGGTATAGAAGCACAAGAAACTCCAAGAGATTTGGCTTTTTGCGCACACAGTATTTTAGAACCTAACGATTTATTTATTATAAACGATGCTACAAAAGACAATCGTTTTCACGACAACCCATTAACGAAAGATTATCCTAATGTTATTTTTTATGCTGGTGCACCCTTAAATACTTCAGAAGGACATGCAATTGGTACATTGTGCGTAATAGATAACAAACCAAAAAAATTAAGTAAAGAACAAAAAGAAGGTCTAAAATTATTAGCGAAACAAACTGTTAACTTATTAGAGTTGCGTAAAAGAAATCACCAACTTAATAAAGTTAATGATAAAGTTACAAAGTTAAATGAACAGCTTAATAATTTTGCTTATCGATTAACACACGATTTAAAATCTCCAATAAGTGGAGTTAATTTTTTGGTTGAGATTTTAAAGGAAGATTATAAGGCTTTATTTAAAGAAACTGAAGCAGAAGAGTACATTAACCTTATTTCTGGTAGAATGAATTATATGAGTACTCTAATTGATGAAATTTTAGAATATACTAAAGTAAATACAGAACATATTGTTTATGAAGATTTTAATTTAAAAACTCTTTTAGATAGTATCATTAAAAATATTGATTTTGAAAATAAAATTTCTTTAAACTCAGATAATTTAGATATCAATATAAGAAGTTCTAAAATTGGTTTTGTACAAGTATTTCAAAATTTAATATCAAATTCTAGAAAATTCTGTGATGAAGAAAAGGTAAATCTTGAAGTTGATTTTTCTAAAGATGATACACATTATTACTTTGTTTATAAAGATAATGGCCCAGGAATCAAAGAAGAATATTGGAAAAAGGTCTTTAATATATTTGAGACTTTAGAAAATACCCATAACGAAAATACAGGTATAGGTTTAGCCACTGTAAAATCGATAATTAAACGTTTGGGAGGTATTATTTATACCAAAGATAGAGAAGATCATAAAAAAGGTGCTAGCTTTCATTTCTCCATATCTATACATGAAATTAATGAATAAATATGGCTAATTTTAATTAGGATCAAAGAAATTTATGGGTCGTGAATAGGATGGAATTCTTATAACTAGCTTTACTATTGATGAAAACACAATTATAGAAAATGTAATTACAAAGTAAAAATTAAGCATATACTTAGCAGATGTTAAGTAAAACGATTTATTTTTAAATCATAAAAAAGAGGAAAAATTTAAATTTTTCCTCTTTTTTAATTTCACTTTTATAAAGTTATAATTGTAAAGATAAGCCTATAATTATTTGATTAACTCTAGTGTCATATTCAACATCTCCTAAAGGGCCTACAAAGGATGATTCTAAATCAGAAAAACCTCTTTCCCAGCGCACATCAATACCTAATTTACCAAATTCAACACCACCACCAAAAACAAGTCCCATTGTAAAACCATCTGCCTCTACATTAGAAATATCGTCAATTCCGAAATCAGAATCCAATATATATTGAAAAGATGGGCCAATAAATACATTACCAATTCCAAAAATCTTTTTTCCTAACAACACAGGTATATCAACTTTTTGAAAAGTATGTGTAGTTACTGCATTAGCTTGGTTATATTCAATCTCATTTTCTAAATTGGTGTAAATTAACTCAGGCCTTACATATAAGCCTAAAACAGGCACTTTTAGGCGTGTCCAAACCCCAATATGATAACCAGTTTTACTATTGGCTCCTCCAAAAACATCTTGAGAAGTTTCTTTAATTGAATTCGAATTGTAGTTTATACCACCTTTAATACCAAAATTGAATTGGGCATTTGCAATTTGGGTAAATCCAAATGCCAAACACATTACTAAGACTATTTTTTTCATCATTTAAAAATTTATTGGTTTATAAGAAACGCTTTTACATAGTAAAACGTTATTTTTTTCTAGAAATTACTTTTTTTACTGCTTTTATAACTGCTGCTGCATCTAAACCATATTTTGCCATTAAAGCTGCTGGTGTTCCAGATTCTCCAAAAGTATCATTGGTGGCTACAAACTCTTGTGGAGTAGGTGTATTTAGTGCTAAAGTTCTAGCAACGCTTTCACCTAAACCTCCTAATTTGTTATGTTCTTC
>CBFIFR010000075.1:0-8216 GCA_965661915.1 Polaribacter sp.
TACTTAGCGTTTCAACAATAGAACTATCTTTTAGTTCCTCAACACTTTTCCAGTATTTTTTGTTTGAAGCCATTTACTTTTTAGTTATTTGTTGTTAGTTATTCGCTTTAATCTGCATTAAAGCCAAACTATCTTTTCTTCTTAATTAATAGTGACATTTACCACATTCCAATCCACCTAATTGTGCAATAGTCACTTTTTCTACATTGTACTTTTTCGCCAATTCTTCGTGAATCTTCTTATAATACCCATTCCCTTTTAAATCAACATTTGTTTCTCTGTGACAGTTGATACACCAACCCATAGTTAACGGAGAGAATTGTCTCATTTCATCATACTCCTCTACTGGACCATGACATTTTTGACATTTAATACCACCCACTATTCTGTGTTGTGAATGATTAAAATACACAAAATCTGGTAAATTATGAATTCTAATCCATTTTATAGGTTTAGTGTCTCCAGTATATTCTAAGGCATCAGGATCCCAACCAGCAGCATCATAAACTTTAGCAATTTCTTTATCTAATTCTGCTTTGCCATAGGTAACACCATTCCACTCCACTTCTGTACCTTCAGCAACCTCAGCAATATTTTTGTGACAGTTCATACAAACATTTACAGATGGAACACCTGAATGTTTACTGTGTTTTGCAGATGAATGACAATACTGACATTCTATTTTATTTTCACCTGAGTGAATTTTATGAGAAAACGCAATTGGTTGTAAAGGCATATACCCTTCATTAACACCCACTTTAAATAAAGTTCCAAAAGCTATATAAGCACCCATTAACAAAATAAAAATGGTAGTTGATACTTGTAAAAACGTGTTTCTTTTTAAACCTGCCCAAAGCTCGCTTAAATCTCTTCTTAAATCAGAACCACTATCTGGAGATGTATTCCCTTTTAATTCGTTTACTTGCCTTAATAAACTAGCAATCATTAAAAAAGCAACAACAATTGCACCCGCTAATAGATAAATAATCCATTCTGGAGCATTACCTGCACCTCCTCCGTTTGCAACACCTGTAGTTGCATCAGCCACAACATTTTTAACTGGATCACCAACAGTTGTATAGTATAAAATATCATCAATCTGCTGATCATCTAATTGAGGAAAAGCTGACATCACAGAACCATTATACTCTTCAAAAATAGCGATAGCATCTGCATCACCTGAAGCACGTAATTCTGCATTATTCTTAATCCAAGCCTTTAACCAGTCGTTTTCTCTACGCTCTTCAACACCACCTAAAGCTGGACCTATTAATTTTCTATCTAACTTGTGACATGAAGCACATTGAGATTTGAAAAGTTTTCTACCTGCTTTTTGACGCGCTTCATCTATGTCTTGCGAATGAGATGACAGACTAAATGCAAAAAACAGAATGATTGTAAAGCTCTTAAGAAGTACTTTGGTTAGTTTACTGTGCAATGCTACACTTTTCATATTAACAAACTATTTTTAGTATTGTGTATAAAATAGCTCAAAAAAACGTTTTTTGAACGGTTGAACAAAAGTAGTACATATTGCTAAATTTTAAAAAAGGAAAAGAATCTTAAATATCAATTTATATTAATTCTAAATAATGAAAATAATTAAATATAACTTGATTGAAGTCGTTACTTTTGTAGAAATTTTTTTTATGAAGAATATTGTTTTTTTTAATTTATTATTGGCCTTTCTTATTTTATCATCTACAAGTATTTTTGCCCAAAGTAGCACAAAAACTAACCCACAAATTAAACGTTTAATTGAGAAGAAAAGGGCATTTAATCAGTCTTATGGCTATGGGTATCGAATTCAGATTTATTACGGTAATGAAACAAAAGCAAAAACTGTTTTAAATAAATTTAAACTTGATTTTCCTGAAGTTTTTACAAAACTAGATTACGATAAACCAGACTGGAAAGTCCAGGTTGGTAATTACAAAACAAAATTAGAGGCAGACAAAGCTTTACTTACTTTTTCTGAGGAATTTTCTGGATTAATTGTTATCCCTTTAGGAAAGTAATTAACATATATCTTTTAATACCAATTGAATAGAGGTAAATCCATTCCACTTATTTTCATCAAGACTATAAGCTATATTGAAATCATTTTGGACAATTTCTATTTTATCACCCAAATTAAAACCAATTGCACTATAAGTTTTTTTATTATCAGCTTGAAAAACATTGAGTTTTAAGTGGGTTTGTTCTTTGCCTACTTTTTTACCATAACCATTATCTCGAACACAGCTTGTTTTAAAAATTGGCCTCATATTATTTGGACCAAAAGGTGCCATTTGTTGTAAAATTCTAAAGAATTTTGGTGTAATATCTGACAAGTCAATTTCTGCATCAATAGCAATTTCTGGGGTTAACAATTCTTTATGTATTGTTTGTGAAACCACTTCTTCAAATTTTTGTTTAAAGTTTTCATAATTTTCTGGCAATAAAGTTAACCCTGCAGCGTATTTGTGCCCTCCAAACTGTTCGATAAACTCAACACAATCTTGCAAAGCATTATACACATCAAAGCCTTTGACAGAACGAGCTGAGGCTGCTAATTTATCGCCACTTTTTGTAAAAACTAAGGTAGGCCTGTAGTATTTTTCTATTAATCTTGACGCCACAATTCCGATAACACCTTTATGCCAATTTTCATCGAAAACCACAGAAGTAAATCGATTTTCTTCTTCATTATCAATGATTTGAATTAAAGCTTCATCTGTAATTTTCTTATCTAAATCTTTTCTGTCGGCATTAAAAATCTCGATTTCTGCTGCAAATTTTACTGCAGTATCAAAATCCATTTCTGTTAACAATTCAACTGCATAGTTTCCGTGTTTCATTCTACCAGCTGCATTAATTCTTGGAGCAATAATAAAAACTACATCTGTAATGGTGAGTTCCTTTTTTTTAATTTGATGAATGATGGCTTTTATTCCGTTTCTTGGTTTTTGATTGATGATTTGCAAACCAAAATAGGTTAACACTCTATTTTCATCAATTATTGGCACAATATCAGCAGCAATTGCAGTAGCTACCAAATCTAAATAAGGTATAAAATCTTCGATAGTCTGATTTCGTTTTTCGCCAAGAGCTTGAATCAATTTAAAACCAACTCCACACCCACAAAGTTCATCAAAAGGATAAGTACAATCTTCTCTTTTAGGGTTTAAAACAGCGATTGCATCTGGGATTTGATCACCTGGCTTATGATGATCGCAAATAATAAAGTCAATATTCTTTTTATTAGCGTAAGCAACTTTTTCGATAGCTTTTATCCCACAATCTAAAGCTATAATTAGGGAGAAGTTATTGTCTTCTGCAAAATCAATTCATGCATAGGAAATACCATAACCCTCAGCATATCTATCTGGAATATAAGTAGCAATATTTGGTGTAATGGTTTTTAAATACGAATAAACCAAAGAAACTGCAGTTGTGCCATCTACATCATAATCGCCATAGATTAAGATATTTTCATTGTTTTCTATGGCTCTTTCAATTCTATTTATGGCAACATCCATATCCTTCATTAAAAAAGGATTGTGAATATCATCTAAACTTGGTCGAAAAAACTTTTTTGCTTGCTCAAAAGTTTCAATACTGCGTTGGCATAAAATTGTTGCAATCGTTTCATCAACTTGTAAATCTTTTGCTAATTTTTCTACTTTTCTTTTATCGGGTTTCGGTTTTAAGGTCCATCTCATAGCTTTTTTATCAAATTAAACTGTTGGCAAATTATTGCTCTAAATTATGTAAGTGAATTTCGATGTCTACATCTGCAAACTGACGAAACATTTCCATTACACCACAGTATTTAGTTACTGATAAATTTACCGCTTTTTGTATTTTTTTGGGCTGCAATGCAGTATCTGTAAAATGATAATCTACTTTTACTTTGTTGTAAAATTTGGGGTGCTCATCTGTTAATTCTGCTGTTACTTCAATTTTAAAATCTGTAACTTCTGCCTGCATTTTTTTTAACAAACTCACCACATCTAAACCAGAACAGCCAGCTAAAGAAGATAACATTAGAGCTTTAGGCCTAAACCCCTCTCCTTTACCACCACTTTCTTCACCAGCATCTATTACTAAATTTAAACCACTTGGATTATCAGATTCAAATTGCATATTTTCTTTCCAAACTGTAGAAACGATATTTTTAACCATATTTTATCTTTATTTTATTATTGATGTCTTAACTTGTGCTTTAATACAAAAGTAAGAAATCACAAATAGATACTCATAGAAATGTATACATCTGTTAAGCTGAACATTAAATTCATTTATCTTCTGTTTTTAATTACAACCTCAACCTTATGTTCTCAAGTTGATCAAGCTCCGACTATTACTGCCATTGGTAGGCAATCTTTTTGTATTGGTAGCCCCATAAATATAGTTACTGATTTTACAATAACAGACCCTGATGACAATAGTATTGAAGCATTTTTTATTCAAATTTCTTCAGGCTATCAAGTCAATTTTGATTTTTTAGAACTAACAGGAAATCATCCTTTTATTGCAACTTCTTGGGATGTAGCAGCAGGTAAACTAACATTAACTTCTGTTTTTAATGGAGGAGAAATTCCACTTGATGATCTAGAAAACGCTGTAAAAAATGTTGTTTTTACAACTTCTGCAAATGATATAAGTAGTGAGAAAAGATTTTCATTAACTATTGATGAAGCCAATTACTTACCTTCTACAGATCACTTTTATGAATTTATTTCTGATCAAGGCATAACTTGGGAAAATGCAAAAATAGCAGCAGAAAATAGAACTTATTTTGGCAGAAAAGGATATTTAGCAACATTAACCAGTCAAGAAGAAGCAGATTTTGCTGGTAAACAAGCCTCTGGTGCAGGTTGGATTGGAGGTAGTGATGCAGAAACTGAAGGAGAATGGAAATGGATTACAGGGCCTGAAGCAGATACTATATTTTGGAATGGAGAAGTAAATGGTACTACACCTAATTTTGCTTTTTGGAATCAAGGAGAGCCAAATAGCGATGGAGATGAAGATTATGCCCATATTACAGATCCAAATGTTGATAACGTAATTATTGGTTCTTGGAATGATTTAGCTAACGAAGGTGGAGGTGGATTATATCAAGCAAAAGGGTATATTGTAGAATATGGAGTTCCTACAGATGCACCTTTAAATATTGTTGCAACGACTAGCATTTATATTCCGCAAATAACAGCAACAACCAACGCAACTGTATGTGAATTTGAAACCGCAACCATATCTGCAATAGCTAGTGAAGGAGAAATTTTATGGCATGATAATTCAAATCGTGGTACACAACCAGAATTAGCAAAAGGAAATAGTTTTACTGTTAATAATATTACAGAAACCACTACATATTATGCTACAGTAACCTTAAATGGTTGTATAACTTTACCAAGAATTCCAGTAACAATTACTGTAATTCAGAAACCGCAAGTTATAAGCACAACAGGAGATGTAATTTGTTCTGGAAGCGCCTCTTTGAGCGCACAAGCTTCAAGTGGTCAAGTATATTGGTATGAATCGCAAACAAGTAACACACCTATTTTTATTGGAAATACTTTTCAAACGCCAACTTTATCTGAAACCACTAGTTATTTTGTTGAAGCCAATAATTCTAGTTGTAATGCTTCATCAAGAACTGAGGTAATTGCAGAAGTTAATGATACAACACCAGAATTTGAGCTCTTAAAAAATACTTTTATTTTATGCAATGATATTGGAAATGTAGATTTAGAAACCAGAAATGCACAAGGAAATTATAGCTATATTTGGAAAAAAGAAGGAGAACTTTTAGCTGACAATAGTGCCACTATAAATGTAAACTCTTCAGGTAATTATACTGTTAAGGCAGTATCAGAGGCTGGCTGTGAATCTGAAGAACAAAGTTTTATTGTGGTTAACTCAGAAAAAGCAACAGTAACTATTGAAGATGTAATTATTACAGATGATTCCGATAATAATTCCATTGAAATAAAAACCGAAAATATAGGTAATGGCAATTATGAATTTACCATTGATAATATAAATGGCAACTATCAAAAAGAACCCTTTTTTGATAATTTATCCACAGGAATCCACACATTATTTATTAAAGATGTTGGTGGTTGTGGAACTGAAAGCTTTGTATTTTCTCTATTAAGTTACCCAAAATATTTTACTCCTGATAAAAATGGAAATAACGATGTTTGGAATATTATTGGTTATGACCAAACATTTTACACTTCGTCAAATATATCAATCTATAACAGATTTGGAAAAATAATTTATAAAATTGATGAAAACAATCGAGGCTGGGATGGAACTTATCAAGGTAAAAACTTGCCTTCGAACACCTATTGGTTTAAGGCAATTTTAACCGATATTAATGGATTATCGATAGAAAAAACAGGAAATTTTAGTTTAATAAGAAAATAAAATATGGCATTAGTACAACCTTTAAGAGCAGAACACGATTTAGAAACCAAAGAATTAGCTACCTTTTTTAATGAAACGTTGGGTTTTTGTCCTAACTCGATATTAACAATGCAACACAGACCGTTAATTTCTAAAGCGTTTATCAATTTAAATAAAGCTGTGATGGACAATCAAGGGAGAGTAACCTCTGCTTTAAAACGTATGATTGCTTGGGTTTCTAGCAACGTAACTGGGTGCAGGTATTGTCAAGCGCATGCTATTAGAGCAGCTGAACGTTATGGAGCAGAACAAGAACAATTAGATAATATTTGGGAATACAAAACTCACCCTGCTTTTTCTAATGCAGAAAGAGCTGCTTTAGATTTCTCTTTAGCAGCTTCAATGGTACCAAATGCCGTAAATGCAGAAATAAAATCAGCATTATATAAATACTGGGACGAAGGAGAAATCGTAGAAATGTTAGGGGTAATTTCTCTTTTTGGATATTTAAATAGGTGGAATGATTCTATGGGGACAACCTTAGAGCAAGATGCAATAAATAGTGGAAACCAATATTTAGGCAAGCATGGTTTTGAAGTTGGTAAACACGATGGCTCAGAATATTAAAAATATTGATTAATCATTTTAGGAATTAGGTAAAGCCTTTTTTAAATCTAATTGTAATTCAAAAAGAACTTTTACGACTTTATACATTTAAAAAACACGTGAAATTAATATGAAAAAAAATATACAAATTGTTACTTTAGGTGGAGGCTGCTTTTGGTGTACAGAAGCTGTTTTTGAAGAAGTAAAAGGTATTGAAAAAGTAGTTTCTGGTTATGCAGGTGGTAATGCTCCTGGAAAACCAACCTATAGAGAAATTACCTCTGGCTTAACAGGCCATGCTGAAGTAATTCAAATTACGTTTAATGCAGATGTAATTTCTTATGAAGACATTTTAGTCATTTTTATGACTACTCACGATCCTACCACTTTAAACAGACAAGGAGCAGATAGAGGTACACAATACAGGTCTGTTATTTTTTATCATGATGAACAGCAACAAATAATTGCAGAAGAAGTTCTAAAACAGTTGCAAGTATATTTTGATGACAAAATTGTAACCGAATTAAGTCCTTTACCAATATTTTATGAAGCTGAACAAGAACATCAAGATTTTTATAAAAACAATAAAGGCTATGGATATTGCACCTATGTTATTGAACCCAAATTAGCAAAATTAAGAAAATTACACGCAGACAAATTAGCATGAAATTAAACTTAAAAAATACCTTTATAAAAAATTTACCTTCTGATACGATTCTTGAAAATTCAAGAAGACAAGTAAAAGAGGCTGTATTTTCTTATGTAGAACCTAAAAAAACAGCAAATCCAAAAGTGTTACATGTTTCTAATGAAATGCTTTCTGAACTCGGAATTTCAAAAGAAGAATCCAAATCAGAATTCTTTAAAAATATTGTTACAGGAAACGAGATTTATCCCAATACAAAACCTTATGCCATGTGTTATGGAGGCCATCAATTTGGCAATTGGGCAGGACAATTAGGAGATGGAAGAGCTATTAATTTATTTGAAGTTGAACATCAACATAAAAACTGGAAAGTACAATTAAAAGGCGCAGGCGAAACTCCATATTCAAGATCTGCAGATGGTTTAGCTGTTTTGCGTTCATCCATTAGAGAATATTTATGCAGTGAAGCCATGCATCATTTAGGGATTCCTACAACCAGAGCTTTAAGTTTGTCTTTATCTGGAGATGACGTTTTACGCGATGTTTTATATGATGGAAATCC
>CBFIFR010000076.1:0-8127 GCA_965661915.1 Polaribacter sp.
TATGATTTATGAATTATTTTTATGTAAGGTCATTTGAATTTTTTTGGTTGTAAAACCATTTTTTTCAAATAAGGCTATTGCACTATTGTCTTGTTGAATGTTAAGTGTAATATTGCCATTGCAATAATTAATGGCTTCGTTTAGCAGTTTTGTTGCAATTCCATTATTTCTGTATTCTTTATGAACTACTACATATACCAAAAGATTTTCTGCATAATATTCTTTCATACCCGTTTTGTTTACCACAACAGCACCTACAATCATGCCTTTATCTTTGGTAATAAAGGTAAAACCACCTAAACCTGGAATTTCTTTTGCAGCATATAACAAAGACTGTCTTATTGCGGATTTATTTTCTTCAGGATCTTCTATGTGTTGGTGTAAAAATTTTGTGATTCTATTGATGGTTAAAAAGGACATCCTGTTAAAAGCATCAAAGGTTTTGATAGTCATTATATGTGTTAGTTTTTATCATCTAAAAAAGACGAAGGGTTAAGAAGCTAAAAAGCAAATTTATTTTTTTATGAACTAATAAATAAAGCATCAAAAAAAGAAGAAGGACTTTTCTTAATTTAATTAGAAAAGAGGGTGAGGAGGTATGAATTTTTTAGATTGATTTCTAAATACTAAAAAATTAAAATTGAATATTCTAAAGTTACGCACTTGATGTATCCTTATTTTCATGGTGCAAATTTACAATATTGTTAGGCTTCATACAAGTTATACCAATTTTATAATTTTATAATGTTATACTTGCTCTTTCAAAACCGCAATTTCATCGCGCAATTTAGCAGCCACAATAAAATCTAATTCTTTAGCAGCAGCTTCCATTTGTTTGCGTTTTTGACGAATGCGTTTCTCTATTTCTTCTTTGGGTAAATACTGTAAATCTTGTTCTGCAGCTACCTGTTTGGCATTGTCATAATGGTAACTAGATACCGCTGATTTTGTTAAGGTATCTTCAATTTTTTTGTTAATTTGAGTAGGTACTTTGTTGTGTTTGGTATTGTAAGCAATTTGAATCTCTCTTCTTCTATCAGTTTCGTCAATCGTTTTTTGCATGCTGTCAGTAATTTTATCAGCATACATAATTGCTAATCCATTTACATTACGTGCTGCTCTACCTACAGTTTGCGTTAATGATTTGTTGTTCCGTAAAAAACCTTCTTTATCTGCATCTAAAATAGCCACTAAAGAAACTTCAGGTAAATCCAAACCTTCTCTTAACAAGTTTACCCCAATCAAAACATCAAACAAACCTTTACGCAAATCTTGCATAATTTCCACACGTTCTAAGGTATCTACATCAGAATGAATGTACCTACATCTTATATCAACTCGCGTTAAATATTTTGTCAGTTCCTCTGCCATTCGTTTTGTTAAGGTGGTTACTAAAGTTCTTTCATCTTTTTCGACTCTAGTTTGTATTTCCTCAATCAAATCATCAATTTGATTCAAACTTGGGCGTACTTCAATTGGCGGATCTAATAATCCTGTAGGACGAATAATTTGCTCCACAAATACACCTTCTGTTTTTTGCAATTCGTAATCAGCAGGTGTTGCAGAAACAAAAATAGTTTGATTTTGTATGGCTTCAAATTCATCAAATTTTAAAGGACGATTGTCCATAGCTGCAGGCAATCGAAAACCATATTCTACTAAGTTTTCTTTTCTGCTTCTATCACCTCCATACATGGCATGGGTTTGTGGCACAGTTACATGGCTTTCATCAATCACCATTAGGTAATCATCAGGAAAATAATCTAATAGACAGAAGGGTCTTGTACCTGGCTCACGACCATCTAAATATCTTGAATAGTTCTCAATACCAGAACAATAACCTAATTCACGAATCATTTCTAAATCGAATTCAGTACGTTCTTGTAAACGTTTAGCCTCTAAATGTTTGCCAATTTCCTTAAAATAATCTACTTGCTTTACCATATCTTCCTGTATCTGATGGATGGCATTTTGCAAAACATCAGGAGAAGTAACAAATAAATTAGCTGGGTATATATTCAGCTGCTCAAAAGAATCAATAACACTATTGTTTTCTAAATCGAAAGCTTCAATTTCTTCAATTTCATCACCAAAAAAATGCACACGATAGCCATTATCACCATAAGAAGGATAAATGGTAACTACATCTCCTTTCACTTTAAAGGTTCCGCTTTTAATTTCAACTTCGGTTCTAGAATACAAACTTTGCACGAGTTGATGTAAAAATTTAGTTCTCGAAATTTGCTGATCTCTATGAATGGGAATTACGTTTTTCTTGAATTCAGTAGGATTTCCAATACCATACAAACACGATACAGAAGCTACTACCAAAACATCTCTCCTGCCAGAAAGTAGGGAAGAAGTGGTACTTAATCGCAAACGCTCAATATCTTCGTTAATAGATAAATCTTTTTCAATATACGTACCAGAAACAGGAATGTAAGCTTCTGGTTGGTAATAATCGTAGTAAGAAACAAAATACTCAACTGCATTTTCTGGAAAAAACTGTTTAAACTCAGAATACAATTGGGCTGCCAAGGTTTTGTTATGTGCCAAAACCAGTGTAGGCCTTTTTACTTCTTTTACCAAATTTGCCACTGTAAAGGTTTTTCCTGAACCTGTTACTCCTAATAAAGTTTGAAACTTTTCTCCAGATAAAACACCTTCCGAAAGTTGTTTTATTGCCTCTGGTTGATCTCCTGTTGGAGCAAATTCTGATACCAATTTAAATTCCATTTGGTAAAAATACGCAACCTATTGAAAAGTTATATCAATTTGTATGAATTTTAAGCATGAAAGAAGTGAAATTAGTTCGCAATTGAGTTTAGAAAATCTATGTAAAATAATAGTTCTCGATACCATTTTGCCCAAAAATAAAAACACACGAACAGGCATCTCACTAATTTTCTTATTTTTATGCTATGGATTTATTTTCTTCGGATGAAATAACGAATATTTTACCTTTTGATGGCGTTGCCAATTATCATGGAATTGTATTAAACAAACAGCAATGTGATTTTTATTATCAATGTTTGTTGGAAACCATAAACTGGAAAAATGATGAAGCTATCATTTTTGGAAAAAAAATCATCACCAAACGAAAAGTTGCTTGGTATGGTGATGCTGAATATTCGTACACTTACTCTAAAGTCACAAAAACAGCAAATATTTGGACAAAGGAGTTATTACAACTTAAAGAAATTGTTGAAAAAGAATCCAATGAAACCTATAATTCATGTTTGCTGAATTTGTATCATTCAGGAGATGAAGGCATGGCTTATCATTCTGATGGAGAAAAAATGCTCAAAAAAAATGGTGCAATTGCATCTTTATCTTTGGGGGCTGAACGCAAATTCTCTTTTAAGCACAAAGACACCAAACAAAGAATCGATATTTTTTTAGAAAGAGGTAGTTTATTGGTGATGAAAGAAAACACACAAACGAAATGGTTGCACAGATTGCCACCCACCAAAAAGGTAAATTCCCCTCGAATTAATTTGACATTTAGAACTATTGAATTGTAAATTATTCGGACACGAATTTCACAGATTGCACGGATTTTTTGTTCAGAGAAAACATGTTATAGATGAAATTAGTGAAATCCGTGTTAACTTTTTTATTCCCATTCCTAAAAACTCAAAACAAATATTAACTATTTTTGCTAAAATTTTGTTCTTTGGATAAAAAAAATCAACAATCTACAAATCTTAATAAATTTATCAGCTCAACAGGAATCTGTTCACGTAGAGAAGCTGAGAAACTCATTGTTGAAGGACGAGTTACTATCAACGGAAAACCAACACAATTAGGAAATCGTGTGTTTAAAAACGATGTAGTAAAGGTTGATGGACGCTTGTTAAAACACAAACCTAAAACTTTATATATTGCTTTAAATAAGCCTGTAGGGATAGTTTCTACAACAGATTCTCGAGAACGAAATAATATTGTAAAAGTAGTAAATCATCCAGAAAGATTGTTTCCTATTGGTCGTTTAGATAAGCCTAGTGAAGGTCTTATTTTTTTAACCAATGATGGTGATATTGTCAACAAAATTTTAAGAGCTGGCAATAATCACGAAAAAGAATATATTGTTTCTGTCGATAAAAGAGTTGATGCCAATTTTATCAAAAAAATGAGCAATGGAATTCCCATTTTAGGAACGGTTACCAAAAAATGTAAAGTAGAAAAAGTATCCGAAAAAGTCTTTAAGATTATATTAGTTCAAGGATTAAACAGGCAAATTAGGAGAATGTGCGAATATTTAGGCTATGAAGTTACTAAATTAAAGCGTACTCGAATCATGAATGTTGAGCTGGGCAATTTACAGCAAGGAGATTGGAGAGAATTGACAGAAGAAGAAATGAAGGAAATTACAAAAATGATTTCAACATCTTCTAAAACTGAGGAGGCCTCTCTCAATCCCTCCAAAGGAGGGAAGTCCTCAACAGAACGAAAAACAAAGCCTAAAAGAAAAAATGCACCAACAAAGAATGATTTTAATAAAAAAAGTGCTTCTTTTCGAAAATCATCACGAAAAAATAAAAAGAATAACTCAGGTTTTTCATCAAAAAAGAAAAGAAGGTTTTAGGGAAATTTTAAAAATGTTTGCCCTAAAATCTTTAAGAATCTTTTAATTTTTCAACTCTTAAATAATACTATCTTTGCCAGCAATGAATTTTGACTTAATAAAAACAGATCCAAAAAGTAAAGCAAGAGCTGGAACTATTACTACAGATCATGGAGTAATAGAAACCCCTATTTTTATGCCTGTGGGTACAGTAGCTACTGTAAAAGGTGTGCATCAAACAGAGTTAAAAAACGAAGTTAATCCTGATATTATTTTAGGAAACACCTATCACTTGTATTTAAGACCTAAATTAGAGGTTTTAGAACAAGCTGGTGGTTTGCATAAATTTATGAATTGGGATCGTAATATTTTAACAGATTCTGGAGGGTATCAAGTATATTCATTATCTGGTAGAAGAAAAATTAACGAAGAAGGCGTAAAGTTTAAAAGTCATATTGATGGTTCAATGCACTTTTTTACGCCAGAAAACGTTATGGAAATTCAACGTACAATTGGAGCAGACATTATCATGGCATTTGACGAATGTACACCTTATCCTTGTGATTACAATTATGCAAAACGTTCTATGCACATGACCCATAGATGGCTAAAACGTTGTATGAAGCATTTAGAGAATTTGCCTTTTAAATATGGCTACGAACAAACGTTTTTCCCTATTGTTCAAGGTAGTACCTATAAAGATTTACGAAGACAATCTGCAGAATATATTGCCAATGCAGGTGCAGAAGCAAACGCTATTGGCGGACTTTCAGTAGGTGAACCAGCAGAAGAAATGTATGCTATGACAGAGGTGGTTACCGAAATTTTGCCAGAAGATAAACCTCGTTATTTAATGGGTGTTGGTACTCCAATAAATATTTTGGAGAATATTGCTTTGGGAATTGATATGTTCGATTGTGTAATGCCAACAAGAAATGCCAGAAATGGAATGCTATTTACGGCACATGGAACTATCAACATTAAAAATAAAAAATGGGAAAAAGATTTTTCTGCGATTGATGAAATGGGTATTACAAATGTTGATACTTATTACTCAAAAGCCTATTTACGTCATTTATTCGTTTCTAAAGAAATGCTAGGCAAACAAATTGCTTCAATTCATAATTTAGGGTTTTATGTTTGGTTAACACGCGAAGCTAGAAAACATATTTTGGCAGGAGATTTTAGAGAATGGAAAGATAAAATGGTAAAGCAAATGGATAAAAGACTTTAGATAATAGTTGATTGTTTTTGGTTGATGGTTTATTGTTGATAATCACAAACCACAAACCACAAACCACAAATCACAAACCAACAACCACGAACCACAAACCACAAAAAAATTGAAAATAATAGATTGGTACATATTAAAAAGATTCTTGGTAACATTTTTGTTTACCCTTTTAATTTTGATACCTATTGCAGTTGCTATTGACATTTCTGAAAAAATTGATAATTTTTTAGAACATGCAGATTTAGGTTTTTATCAAATTGTAGATGAATATTACAAAAATTTCATCATTTATTATACCAATACTTTTATGCCATTGGCATTATTTATTGCAGTGATTTTATTTACCTCAAAATTAGCGAATAACACAGAAATTATTGCAATTACCAATGCTAAAGTTTCATTTACAAGATTTTTATATCCTTATTTTATTGGTGCTACATTAATTACAGTTTTATCCCTTGTAATGAATCATTTTGTGGTACCAATGAGTAGTAAAACCAGAAAGGGTTTTGAAAAAGAATACTTGAATAATAATAGGCAAAAATATGAATTCAAATACATAAACGATTTTAGTCTGCAGCTTACAGACAGTACGTATATTTTTATACGAAACTTTAACACAGAAAATAATAGAGGTTATGATTTTGCTTCAGAATTGTATGATGGTTTAAAACTAAAATCGAAATTATTTGCAGATAATATTCAGTATCGTGATTCTACATTTTCACTAAGAAATTGGAGGTTAAGAAAATATTATAAAGACAGAGATAGCATATTTTCTGGTAATAAAATAGATACTATTTTTAATTTTACCCCAAGAGATTTAATTTACAAGTCGGCTTTATCTCAAGAAATGCCGTCTGTTGAATTGTATGAGTTTATAGAAATTTCAAAAAAGCGAGGAGTTAAAAATTTAAATTCATATTTGGTAGAATTTCATAAAAGAACCAGTTTACCTATAGCATCTTATATCTTAACAATTATTGCAGTGGCATTAGCTTTTCGAAAAAGAAGAGGAGGTACAGGTGTAAATTTAGCAATTGGTGTAGGTTTGATGTTTATGTATGTTTTTTTACTAAAAATTTCTGAAGTTTTAGGAGCAGTAGCTGGCGTAAACTCATTATTATATGTTTGGATGCCAAATCTGTTTTTTGGCTGTGTAGCCATCTATTTATATGTTAAAGCTAGAGAGTAAATTAAAGAACTATTTGCTGCTGCACCTTATTGTTTTTATTTGGGGCTTTACAGCGATTTTAGGTGCCTTAATCACCATAGAAGCGATTCCTTTGGTGTTTTTTAGAATGGGTTTAGCTGTGCTTTTTATTGCCCTCTATTTTTTACTCAAAAAGAAAAGTTTTTATGTTGATAAAAGAGCGATTGTAAAGTTTTTAGGTACAGGAATTATCATTGCGCTTCATTGGATTTTCTTTTTTAAAGCCATAAAAATATCAAATGTATCTGTTGCTTTGGTAACGATGAGTACAGGTGCTTTTTTTACCTCTTTGATAGAGCCTCTTTTTTTTAAAAGAAAAATAAAATCAGTAGAAATATTGTTAGGTTTATTAGTAATAGTGGGCTTGTATATTATTTTCAATTTTGAAAGTCAATATCAATTAGGCATTTTATATGCTCTACTATCTTCTTTCTTAGGATCTTTATTTGCTGTTTTAAATGGTTTGTTTATCAAAAAATATGATGCTAGTAGAATTTCTTTTTACCAGCTATTATTTGGTACTTTATTTGTTGCTATTTATTTATCAGTCACAAACTCAATTTCATTATCCCCTTTTAATGTTCAAAAAATGGATTGGCTGTATTTATTTGTTTTAAGCAGTATTTGTACAGCGTATGCATTTATAGCTTCTGTTAAAATAATGAAGTATTTATCGCCTTACACAGTAATGCTTACTATAAATTTAGAACCTGTTTATGCCATTATTTTAGCAATTTTGGTTTTTGGTGATAAAGAAAAAATGAATGCAGAATTTTATTTAGGTGCGTGTATTGTACTTGGCGTTGTTTTAATTAACGGAATTCTTAAAAATAAATTAGCCATAAAACAGAAATTTCAGCAACGTATTAAACTAAAAAATTAAATTGATTTTGTGTAAGAAAGTAATTTTTATAGTATGTTTGCTTATCCAAATAATTGAATCAAAATAACAACATTATGGAATATTTAGATTTTGAAATGCCAATAAAAGAGTTGCAAGATCAACTACAAAAATGTCAGATACTTGGTGAAGAAAGTGATGTTGATGTTACAGCTACTTGTAAAAAAATTGAAAGAACACTAGCTACTGCTAGAAAAGATATCTATAAAAAC
>CBFIFR010000077.1:0-8057 GCA_965661915.1 Polaribacter sp.
TTAGCTTTAGGTGTTGGTGGTTATCCAAGAGGTAGAGTTATTGAAATTTATGGGCCAGAATCTTCTGGTAAAACAACACTAACCATTCATGCCATTGCAGAAGCACAAAAAGCTGGTGGTATAGCAGCGTTTATAGATGCCGAACACGCATTTGATAAATTTTATGCAGAAAATTTAGGGGTAGATATCGATAATTTAATTATTTCTCAACCAGATCATGGAGAGCAAGCGTTAGAAATTGCCGATAATTTAATTAGATCTGGTGCAATAGACATTGTTGTTATTGATTCTGTTGCAGCATTAACACCAAAATCTGAAATTGAAGGTGAAATGGGTGATTCTAAAATGGGTTTGCATGCACGTTTAATGAGTCAAGCATTACGTAAATTAACAGGTACCATTTCTAAAACAAATTGTACAGTTATCTTTATCAACCAATTAAGAGAAAAAATTGGCGTAATGTTTGGTAACCCAGAAACTACAACTGGTGGTAATGCATTAAAGTTCTATGCTTCTGTACGTTTAGATATTAGACGTAGAACGCAAATTAAAGATGGAGATCGAGTTATAGGTAACAGCACCAAAGTAAAAATTGTAAAAAATAAAGTAGCACCACCATTTCAAATTGCAGAATTTGATATTATGTATGGGCAAGGAATATCTAAAGTCGGAGAGATTTTAGATATTGGTGTAGAACTTGGAATTGTTAAGAAAAGTGGCTCTTGGTTCAGTTATGGAGAAACCAAACTAGGGCAGGGTAGAGACACTGTAAAAGGATTAATTAAAGACAATCCTGAATTAGCAGAAGAACTTGAAGGAAAAATAAAAGAAGCTATTGAAAATCAAGATTAAGTATTAAAAGTTCTAACTATTATTAAACTGCTATTGGAGTAATCAACCAATAGCAGTTTTTTATTTTATAAAAATGATTCAGGTATCAAAAAATATACAATTACAAGAAATTTCTATTTCAGATTATAAAACTTTATATAAGTTGATGAAAGAAATTTATCAAGAAGCTTATCATCATTTTTGGAAAGATTCAGGAAACTGGTATATAAACTGTCAATATGCAAAAAATAATGTTGTAAAAGAATTATCTCAACATAATGCTAACTATTATTTTATACTTTATAATGATAAAATTGTTGGAAATTTTAGAATAATTTGGGATGATAACTTAGATGGATTACTTGAAGACAAACAAGTAAAGTTGCACAGAATTTATTTACATCAAAAAATACAAGGAAAAGGAGTTGGAAAAAAACTATTGCTTTGGCTAGAGAAAACAGCTAAAGAAAAAGGGTATTCCATAATTTGGTTAGACACTATGGATGCTAAACCACAAGCTTTTCAATTTTATAAAAAATTGGGTTATCGTTATCACTCTCATTGTTTTTTACCTTTTGAATTATTACACAATCAGGTAAGAAAAATGAGTCAGGTCTATAAAAAATTAACTTAAATTATTCTCCAGAAATTACTTTTACCAACCATAAAAGTAAATAGGCACCAAGACCAAATCCACCAATTAATGCAGCCAAAACAAAGAAAATTCTAAAATTCTTTGCAGTAAATTTTGTTTTTGTAGCTAACCAATCACATACGCCTAAAATCACAATTTATCTTTTTTAATGTTATACTCCAGTACTACCAAAACCACCAGAACCGCGTTTAGTTTCGTTTAAAACATCAACTTCATTCCAGTTTATACGTTCGTGTTTTGCGATAACCAATTGGGCTATGCGTTCACCATCATTAATCACAAAATCTTTATTAGATAAATTTACTAAAATTACCCCAATTTCTCCTCTATAATCAGCATCAATGGTTCCAGGACTGTTTAAAACCGTAATACCTTTTTTAGCAGCCAAACCACTTCTGGGTCTTACTTGCGCTTCAAAACCTATAGGTAATGCTATAAATAAGCCCGTTTTTACGATGGCTCTTTCTAAAGGTTTAAGAGTTATTGAGGCATCAATATTTGCTCTTAAATCCATTCCTGCAGCACCTTCAGTTTCGTAATTTGGTGTTGCGTGTTTTGATTTATTTATAATTTGTACGTTCATTGTTTTATAGTATATAAAAAAGTAATTACCTCTAAAAATTCAGATTTCCAAAAAGACTCAGTATGTTTTCCATTAGCAACCACTTTAGTTTTTATATTTTGATTAGGAAACCCTGTTTGTAATAATAATTTTGCCATATTTTTGGTATCAGGTACCATGCTATCACCTTCTTTACCACCTACTAAAAGATACAGCTTTGTATTTTTAAGATTCCCATTCTTTTTAGCAAAATCATAGATTTTGTCAGAAAACCAGAAAGAAGTAGAAAGTGCACCAATATTACCAAAAACATCAGGATATTTTAAACCCCCATAAAAAGAGATAAAACCTCCTAAAGAACTACCTATAATTGCAGTGTTTTTGGCATCAGTTTTGGTTCTATAATTTGCATCAATATAGGGTTTGAGTTCTTTTACTAAAAAATCGATATAAATTGCACCTTTTCCACCTCCATATTTTGGGTGTTTAAAAGGCGTATATTCTTCAATTCTTTTTGCTCCACCATTTTCAACACCAACTATAATAAAGCTTTTACCAGTTTTTTTGTAAAAATTATTTAAGGTTTCATCTACACCCCATTCACCTACAAAAGAAGTGGCATTATCAAATAAATTTTGAGCATCGTGCATGTAAATTACAGGATATTTTTCTGAAGAAGAATCATAATGTGGTGGTAAATACAGCCAAACTTTGCGAGAAATATCATTTAAGTTTTTAATTACAAACTCTTTCTTTAAAATATGAACATTATTAGCTTTAGTAGACTTTTTTATAGCAGTTAAAGATATTTCCTTCTCTTTCTTTGTAGTTTTTAGAGTACAAGAAAGCAGTAAAAAAAAACTACAAAAAAGAAAAATATAAACTTTCATAAGGTTAGTTAGTACTTTTACAAATATAATAATTGAAACAAGCTTTCATCAAAAGATAATAGTTTTCTTACTTTTGAAGCCAAAAATAGAGAAAATGGATAAACATCAGAAAATAGCAGTTTTTGGAGGAGGAAGTTGGGCAACTGCCATTGTAAAAATGTTAATGGAAAATTTAGATACTATTGGTTGGTATTTAAGAGATGAGCAAGCAATAGAACATATTATTGAAAACGATCATAACCCTAACTATTTGCGATCTGCAGAATTAGATGCGTCTTTATTAGATTTATCAAGCGATATCAGTTCAATGGTTACTAATTATGATATCTTAATTTTTGCAATACCATCAGCTTTTTTAACTGCCGAACTTAATAAGTTAAACGTGTCTTTAGAGGATAAAATAATTTTTTCTGCAATTAAAGGAATTGTTCCAGAAACTGGTTTAATAGTTGGTGAACATTTTAATCAAAAATTTGATATTCCTCTACAAAACATTGGGGTTATTACAGGACCTTGCCATGCAGAAGAAGTTGCCATGGAACGTTTATCTTACTTAACAATTGCCTGTATTGATGAACAAATAGCTCAAAATATGGCAGATGCATTAGAAAGTTGGTATATAAATGTTAAAATTTCTGATGATATTATTGGTACAGAATACGCAGCAATGTTAAAAAATATTTACGCTGTTGCTGCAGGTATTGCACATGGTTTGGGTTATGGAGATAATTTTCAATCGGTATTGATGAGTAATGCCATTCGCGAAATGAAACGTTTTATTAAAAAAGTACATAAAATGAAACGCAATATTAATAACTCAGCCTATTTAGGCGATTTATTAGTAACAGGTTATTCAATTTTTAGTAGAAATAGAATGTTTGGTAATATGATTGGTAAAGGATACACTGTAAGATCTGCGCAACACGAAATGAGCATGATTGCAGAAGGGTATTATGCCACAAAAAGTGCGTATAAAATTACCCTTGAAAATGGCGCAAAAACACCAATTATTAAAACGGTGTATGACATTTTGTACGACAATAAAAACCCTAAAAAAGAATTTAAAAAGCTAACAAACAAATTAGACTAATGGTTAAAATAAAAAACTATAGATTTTCTAAAAAATTATTAACCCAAATTTATTTAGAGATCCAAATAAATTAAAGTTTAAATTTTGTATGATCTTATATTTACTGTGTAAAATCTATAATAACTGATGAGATATCAATTAATTGTTTATTTTTGAACAATTATTTATATTTTTAAACTTTTAACATGAAAACAATACAGGAAGTTGTAGAAAGTACCATTAGAAAAACTCCTTTTGTTGAAGAAGCATTAAATGAAAAATTAATCAATGTTTCTTCTTTAGCCAGAATTATTTTACCAGAAGTATCTACAATTTTAAAAAAAGAAGTAAAAGTAGGTGCTGTAATGATGGCAATTAACAGGCTTTCACCTGCAAGTGAATTGCGTATCAGAAAAAATATAAAACGCCTAGCTTTAGATTTAGGTGACGTAATTGTACGCTCAGATTTGTGTGATTTTACCTTTAAAAATACACCTTCTTTATTAAGAGAGATTGCTAAGATTTTAACAAAAACTGCAGAAAATTCCGATTATTTTTTAACGGTTTCTCAAGGTATTTTTGAAACTAATATTGTTACTAGTAAGAACTTGAGACCTTATGTTCAAGAAATTTTTGAGCAAGAAACCCTAACTCACAGTATGTTAGAGTTGGCATCAATTACCATAAAATTACCAAAAGAAAATTTAGAACAATCGGGTATTTATTACTTTATTTTAAAACAATTGGCTTGGGCAGATATTCCTTTACAAGAAATTATTTCAACTACCAACGAAATGACCATTGTAGTTAAAGAACAAGATATCAATCAAACATTTGCCATTTTAATGGACATGAAATTGAATTAATTTTCTACCAATATTTAATAAACATTTTTAATAATGGCCAAACAAGATCCTTATGCAGCATTAAGAATAAGAGAGTTTAATATTTTTTTATTTGTTAGATTTCTTTTAGTCTTTGGTTGGTCTATGCAATTTATTGTGATTGAATGGCAGGTATATTCTTTAACAAAAGATCCGCTTTCTTTAGGAATCATTGGATTAATGGAAATTATTCCTGCCTTTTCTATGGCTTTATTTGCGGGTCATATTGTAGATCAAAAAGAAAAACGGAATTTATTAGCATTATGCACAGCTGCATTTTCATTTATTAGTTTAGGCTTATATTTATTAACATCTGAAACAATAATTGCAGATTGGAACACAAATTCTGTGTTGTATTGTATTTATGCTTTGGTGTTTTTTGGAGGTTTTTTACGTTCTTTTTTTGGGCCTACAATATTTTCGTTAGTGGCGCTTTTAGTACCAAAAAAAATATATCATAATGCTGCAACTTGGAGCACAAGTACTTGGAAAACAGCATCAGTTACAGGAGCACTTTGTGGAGGTTTTTTAATTGGTTTGATTGATGTTGATAATACATTATTACTCGTTTTTATTCTGGTTATTTTGTCTTTAGTCTTTACTTTTTTTATCAAAAAGAAACCTATTCTTAATCAAAAAATAGGAGAACCAGTAACAGAAAGTTTAAAAGCAGGGGTTAAATTTGTATTTCAAAATAAGGCAATTTTAGGAGCTTTAACTTTAGATATGATTGCTGTGTTATTTGGTGGTACTGTAGCCATTTTATCTGTTTTTGCACAAGATATTTTAAAAGTTGGGCCAGAAGGTTTTGGCCTTTTAAATGCGTCGATTTCTATTGGTAGTATAGTAACTATGTTGTTAACCACATATATACCAATAAACAGAAGTACTGGTAAAAAAATGTTAGTTTCTGTCTTTATTTTTGGCTTAAGTATTATTGCTTTTGGACTTTCATCTATTTTTTGGGTAAGTCTTTTAGCCTTATTTGTAAGTGGTGCTGCAGATGGTATTTCTATGGTAATTAGGCAAACCATTTTACAATTAAAAACCCCAGATGATATGCGTGGAAGAGTATCTTCTGTAAACTCTATGTTTGTAGGTTCATCTAACGAGTTAGGAGCTTTTGAAAGTGGTTTAGCAGCAAAATTAGTTGGCCCAGTAGCCGCTGTTGTTTTTGGGGGTACAATGACCATTTTAACAGTTGTAACTACAGCAGTGGTAAGCCCAACGATTAGAAATTTAGATTTAACTAAAGATATTGAGGAGAATGAAAAAGAGGAAAATTAAAAGGATGGTAAGGCTTTAAAATTACCCAAACTCAAAGTCCAATCATAACTTTTAAAATCTAGATTTTTGGGTTTTTCAGGAGTTATTTTGTATTCGAAAAGAATTTTTTTAGCGCCACATAATCCTCCAAAATCACCACGAAACCAAGAAAAAAGTGCCACAGCATTAGCAGTTTTAGTTTCTTTATTGTAAGTGGTTTGATTTTTTAAATAGGTTGTGGTCATAAAATCAAATTGCTTATTTAAATTTTTGGCATCATAAATGGCAATTGGCGGACAACTCTTTGCACCACAGTTCAAGGCAAAATGTATTCTCCAATCAATATTTCCATCAATACGCAATTTACGTTCCCATTTTGGACGGAACCATTTTCTTAAATAACCTAAACTCCATTTTATTCTAGATTTTCTAATAATATCGTGTTCAATATCATCAAAAGACAAAATTTCTCCAGCAATTTTTACTCGTTTTTTACCAAAAAAGGCACCTCTATTTTCATATTCCTTTGGATTTTCAGTTAATGAAATTTGTATAAAAGCATTATAAATATTTACCCAAAATGCAATTTTTTGTTTATCTGTTTGTAGTTCAGTAACTAAATCTTCTAAAGTACTTTCGCTTAAAATTTGTATTTTTTTACTGTAAGGCTTTTTGTCGATAATATTCTCTAGTAAATCTTGGGCAACATCACTATAAATGATAGAATTTTGAGAATTTAATACCAACGAAGACCAAAAAATTAACATTAAAAAAAACTGTTTCATATAAAAATTCGTATGTTTAAGTATGTTAATAAGTATAATAATTCCTGTTTATAATGAGCAAGAAAACCTTGCAAAAAATTTGTCGTTTTTATGTGAACAAGCTAACAGGTTTCCTCTAGAAATTATTGTGGCTAATTCTCCTGAAACCTCAGACGAAACCCCAAAAGTTTGCAAGCAATATGCTAAAGTTACGTTTTTAAATTGCAAAATAAAAGGAAGAGCTGCTCAAATGAATGCTGCTACAAAAGTGGCTAAAGGTAATGTATTTTTGTTTTTACATGCTGATGTACTTCTTCCTGATGATTTCTATATTCAAATAAAATCGGCTATTCAAGATGGAAATCAATTTGGGTTTTTTGCATATCAGTTTAATAAAAACTCACGACTTTTGGCTTTCAATAGTAAGTTTACAGTCAAAGATGGACTTTTTGCTGGAGGTGGAGATCAATGTCATTTTTTTACCAAAGAAACATTTTTAAAGTTAAAAGGATACAATGAAAACTTTTGTATTATGGAAGATTTTGAAATGATGGATAGAATCAGAAAACAAAAAATTCCTTTTGCCATTATTCCATCTAAAGCTACAGTGAGTGCGAGAAAATATGAAACTAATTCTTGGCTAAAAGTAAATGTAATTAATGGCTATGTATTTTTAAAATACAAATTAGGGGTACATCCTATTAAATTAAGAAAAACCTACAAAACGTTATTAAGAGAGTCTATTTAACCATAAAAATAATATGTTTCTGTTTTACAAATCGATTTGTTAATTATGATACAATTTCGTTAACAACTTGATAAACCAATTCGTTTTCGTATCCTTTTCTCATTAAAAAACCAATGAGTTTTTGTTTTCTTTTGTGGATATTAGACTCAGATATTACATTATTTCTATTTTCTGTAATTCTGTAAATTGATTTTAAATATTCGTTTTCATCAATTTCTTTAAGTGCAGTTTTAATATTATACGCAGATATATCTTTATATTTTAATTCTCTAATAATTCGCTGTTTTCCCCAGTTTTTAATTCTGAATTTTCCTCTAGCAAAACTTTTTGCAAAACGTTCTTCGTTCAAAAAATTATCTTTCATCAGGCTCAATAAAATAAGTTCTTT
>CBFIFR010000078.1:0-7154 GCA_965661915.1 Polaribacter sp.
GTGTAGGTAAATGGTAAAAGCGATTTTCTAACATCTCCATCAAATAAAATATAATTCATTTCTTGGTTTTTATAGCTACACAAATTTACCTTAAATAAGTGCAATTAAAAAACCGATTGTATATATTTACAATCGATTTACATCAATAATATGTTTTTGTGATTATCTTTTTATAAATTTCTGACTTCCAATTTTAGTATCAGCAACTACTTTTAAAATATACATACCTGATGATAAATCATTTACATTTATCCTATTATTATCGTTTGAAATATTTTGTGATAATACTAATTTACCTATATAATCATAAAACTTTACAGATGCATTAGTTTCACCCGATGGCAATTGAATTTTTACACTTTCTGAAGCTGGATTAGGGTACATCTCAAAGTCTAAAAGGTTAGCTTTAGGGGTACTTAAAACGCTTACAGAAGTGGCTCCTCGATTACTACCATGATAAGCATAAGTACTTGACGAACCATGAGCCCACATTAATGTAAGACTGCCTGTATTTGGGTTAAATACAAAATCGTTGGAATCATTTGTATTATTAGCCCTTGTAACTATCATTGTTCTTACTCCACCAGAAACAGTATTTGATTGTACAGACCAATCTTGTTGACTGTCTGCGGTTGGTAAGAACCTCCCTGTACTTCTAGCATCTACTATTGCACTACCATTAGATCTAAAAACATCTGCTCCAGATGACATATTATTTCCACCAAAACTAACTGCAAACCAAACATTATCTGGCACTATCAATGTTAGTGTTGTTGTATTTGTTGTTCCATTGATAGCTATATCTGCTGAAAAATTATTATTAAAATCAATGGTTCCTGTGCCAAAGACTTGTGAATTAACATTAAAACTTAATGTAATTAAAGATAGAATAAGTAGTTTTTGTTTCATTTTACTTGTTTTTTAATAGTTTAATAATAGTTGTATTTCCTTTTATTTCTGCGTAATCTAATGCAGTATTACCTCTTTTATCTTTTAATGTGGCACTAGCTTTTGCTTTAACCAAAATTTTAATTATATCTTTTAAATTAAACATTACTGCATAATGCAAAGCTGAAGTTCCGTTTATATCTGTAGCATTTATATCCGCCTTTTTCAGAATTAATAATTCTGTTAATTCTTTATTATTTTTTACAACAGCTGCCATTAAAGGAGTACCATAACTGCTTGTAGAATTAATATTTTTTACATTTTCTATTAGGTGCTTAGCAATCTCATTATTGCCAGAATAACAAGCTAAAGTAAGTGGTGTATAACCTTCTTTATTTGCTTTATTAATAATATTTGGATTTTTTTCAATAGCTCTATTTAGCTCTTCCATAGTTCCATTGCGTGCAATATCAAATATTGATTTGGTTTGCGAAAAACCAATACAAACACAAAAGAATAACAACCCTGAAAAAAATATTTTTCTTAAACTGATTGATTGATTTTTTTTCATTTTGTTGAAAATTAAATTTACAGAAATGGTTTGATTTTATAATAAAGATACTCAGTAACTTACTTAAATTCAATACAAAGAAATTAGTTTTATATATATTATGATAGAATAATAGTATAAGAAGGAAAAAAAGAGTTTTAAAAAGGAAAAAAACTTAGTGAAAAGTTTTATGGTTTTTATTCTAAAACGTTTTAACTTTATAAAAGAATTGTATTTTTGAAATATGATTGAAACAAAAAAGAAATATAGAAATATTCAAGAATCACAAGTAATCATTACACAATTAATGTTACCCTCTCATTCTAACTTTAGCGGAAAAATTCATGGAGGACATATTTTAAACTTGATGGATCAAATTGCTTTTGCATGTGCATCAAAACATTCTGGATATTATTGTGTTACTGCCTCTGTAAACAAAGTAGATTTTTTAAATCCTATTGAAGTTGGAGAATTAGTAACCTTAAAAGCGTCTGTAAATTACACAGGGAGAACTTCTATGGTAGTTGGTTTACGCGTAATTTCTGAAAACATTAGAACAGGAAATATAAAACATTGTAACTCTTCTTATTTTACGATGGTTGCCAAAGATGAAAATGGGAAAAGCGCTACAGTTCCTGGCATTATTTTAACCAATAAAGAAGAAATAAGGCGTTTTGCAAGAAGTATTGTAAGACAACATCAAGGTAGAAAAAGAACCTCTAAATTTAGCAGCAAAACGTTTCAAATAGAAGATTATATTGATCTTTTTGAAGGCAGTAACTCTAAAATTCAACTTAAAGAAAATTAATCACGATATTTTTATTTTTTAAATGTTTTTACTTTGGATGAACTCATAGACATATTAACTCCTGATGGAAAACCAACAGGAAAATCTGCTTTAAAATCAGAAGCCCATAAATATGGATGGTTTCATGCAACCGTGCATATTTGGTTATTTACTTCGGATAAAAAAATCTTATTGCAAAAAAGAGCTTTGACTAAAAAAGTATTTCCGGGTTTGTGGGATATTTCTGTGGCAGGACATATAGGAGCTGGAGAAGCAATTTTAGCATCCGCAAAAAGAGAAGTTTTTGAGGAAATTGGTTTACAATTAGAAGAAAAAGATTTGATTAAAATAGGCACTAGAATTCATCAAGTAAACCATAAAAACGGAATTCAAGATAATGAACATCATCATGTTTTTATTGCCGAATTAAAAATTCCTGTTTCTCAACTAAAAATTCAAAAAGAAGAAGTGGCAGATATTAAATTATTTGAATTATCCGTTTTAAAAGACACAAAAAACCTTGAAAACGTATTGCTTGCAAGGTTTCATAGTTATTATTGTATGGTGTATGATGAAATAGAAAAAAAATTAGTTCACTAATTAAATTTTCTATTCGTTTGTTGTCATAGCATGGATTAAAAAAGTAGCCCCAATACCATAAAAAAGAACCCAGAAAGCATTAAGCGCATCTCTAGTAAATACAAATGTAACAGTAGCTATTACAAACCAAACTGTTAATATAATAAGCCCTAATTTTTTGTAATTAAGATTTTTATTTTTTTCACCTTCGCTTAATGAGATGTTTAAAGCAACTTCTTTAGCTATATTTTCTGGAAAGCCTTGTTTTTCTAACTTGCCATAAATTATTTCTTCTTCCAATTTAGAGCCTTTAAATTTTAGTGCTACTTTGTATGCTTTTTCTTTAAGGCTTTTATAATTATTCTCCATAGTCCAAATATAATAATAAAATACCTATCTTATAGGTTTCTCATAAAAAGTATCCGCTAATTCTCCTTGACTTACCAAAGGCAATGTAAATTTAGTTGCAGGTCTTGTTGGTTCTATTGGGTTTCCATTTTTATCTTTTTTGTACCAAGTGATTTCTGATGGTAAAACTAATCCGTTTACGTTTTCCCATTTGTTGTATTTAATGAGATTGTAGCGTTCACTTGGTTTTTTAGATTTAAAGGTAACTGTGTACGCCAACCACTCCATTTGATAGGTTTTTGGATTGTAATAGATGATATAATTATCATCTGGAGAAGTACCTACATTTGCTTTATACGAAATTTTATAACCAGGATAATCTATTCCTTCAAAAGAAATTGGCGTAGTTTTTTCATAGATAATTCCATCATCAGCCAATACAAAAGGCATGGCATAAAAATAGAAATATAGATTGTAATAAAATTCAGGGTTTACTTTATAATTCCCTTCCTTTTCTTCATCTAACCAAACATCATCCCCATCAAAACCTAAAGAATAATCTGGGTGATTTATGACTGTTTTTCTAGTTTGTAAATCTACAGTATGAACTTCCTTACCCTTGTTAAAAGACAATACTTTTGCATTTCTCCAAGTATCCATTCCTCCGTGTTTTGCAAAAACTTTTTCTAATTTTTCAGGGAATCTTTCTTTTTTTGATCCTTTTTTAGTTTCGTTTTTACAAGAAACAAACACAATAGATAAACTAAGTAAGAATGCTATTTTTTTCATGATTTATGGTTTGATTTTTACAATTTAAATGTCGGTATTTTAAATATCTAATTACAAAATTAGCAATTATAATTTCATTATGTCGTTTTGATCATTGCTGAAATCAAAATAAATTTTGATTAAAAATACCTTGCTAAGCAAACAACTCAGTCAAAAAACATCTCATAAATTGAGATTTCTCCACAAGGTCGAAATAATAAACATCTTTATTTAAGAGATCCCACTTTTCAGTGGGATTAGTTCAACTTACAATTTTTGATGCGTTGCTTTGCAACTTTCAAAAATTGAGTTTCACTAAATTTTAGATTGATAGGTGTACAAATCGTAATATCTTCCTTTGGCTTTAATAAGCTCTTGATGTGTTCCTCTTTCAGCTATTTTGCCAGCTTCAATTACCAAAATTTGATCAGCTTTTTTAATAGTACTTAATCTGTGAGCTATAACAATTGTAGTTCTATCTTTTACCAATTGGGATAAACTTTTCTGAATTAAAGACTCGCTTTCTGTGTCTAAACTTGATGTAGCTTCGTCTAAAATAATAATTTTCGGATTTGCTAAAATAGCTCTTGCAATAGCTAATCGTTGTCTTTGTCCACCAGATAATTTTACACCTCTTTCACCTATTAAGGTCTCTAAACCTTCATCAAATCTGTCTGTAAATTCGTTTACATAAGCCGCTTTTACAGCATTTTGTAATTCGGCTTCTGATGCATTTGGTCTTGGAAATAAAATATTTTCTCTGATGGTTCCTTCAAACAAAAATTCATCTTGGAGAACTACTCCTAAATTTTTACGATAACTAGATAATTTTACCTTAGACATGTCTTGATTATCAATCGTAATTGTACCCGATTTCGGATTTAAAAAAGTGGCAGATAATCCTGCAATGGTAGATTTCCCTGAACCAGAGCTCCCCACCAAAGCAGTTACAGAACCAGCAGGAACTTGAAAATTGATGTTATGTAATACTTGTTTTCCTTCTTCATAGGCAAAAGAAACCTCATCAAAAATAATTTCTCCTTTTACATCTTTTAAAACAATATTTCTATCCTCATTATCTTCTTCAGCAGCTTTATTCATCAACTCTTCTGTTCTGTCTAAACCTGCTAATGCTTCTGTGAGTTGACTTCCAATATTGCTCATTTGCACAATTGGAGCAATCATAAAACCAAGAATTAAGGTAAAAAATAAAAATTCTCCAGTCGTCATTTCTCCTTGCATCATATAGTAGCCTCCAATTCCCATAATTCCTGTGGTTGCTACTCCAATTAAAAAGGTGGATGAACTTGTCATTAACGCAGTGGCTGTTAAACTCTTTTTTACATTTTGGAATAATTTGTCTACTCCTTTTTCAAAAACAATATTCTCTTGTTCTTCTGCATTAAAGGCTTTTATCACACGAACTCCTGCCAATGTTTCTGTTAATCTTCCTTTAACTTCTGCATTTATTTTTCCTCTTGTTCTAAAAATTGGTCGAATAAATTTGAAGGCTTTTAGAGCTACAATTCCGAAAATAGAAATGGGCAAAAAGACAAATAAAGTCATCCAAGGATTTAGGTTGATGAGTATTACCAATGAAACTATGGCAGTTATGGTTCCACCTACTAATTGTACCAAACCTGTTCCTATTAAATTTCTAACACCTTCTACATCGCTCATAATTCTAGAAACTAAGGCTCCAGATTTTGTGTTATCAAAAAAACTAATGGGTAAAGACAGTACTTTTTTCTGGACTTGTGCTCTTAATTCCGATATTAAATATTGAGCTTGAACACTTAAAATTCTTGTCAATAAAAAAGAAGTTACTGCTTGTACTAAAATAGCAGACAATACAATAATGATTAAAACTTTAAGTTGATTGAAATCTTTATCAGGAACCACCTCATCCAATAAAATTTTACTTTGCCAAGGCAAAATTAACCCTGACAAACTTCGAATTACAATTAGAATTAATCCAATAAAAACTAAATTTCTTCTAGGCCAAATAATGGTTTTAAAAGCTTTACCAATAGAAACTTTACCTTTCTTTTTTTCTTTTTTTGATTCTTTGAGATGTTGCATAAAATTTAGTAGTCAATTTATATGCCATTGATAAAAGTCTGACATATTAGCAAAGTTACAATAAACAAAAAGACCTCACAGGTTTTCAAAACCTGTGAGGTCTGGAATAGAAAATAAATTCCTTTTTTAAATTATTAGTTGGCTTATAAATTAGCTTGCGTGAGCGATTGCAATGGCATCCTTTTTATGCTTTTTCTGCATAAAAAGATATAGTGGAAAGCGCGGTTTTTGTTTTTCACAAAAACACGTCCTAAATAAAAAATACCTACAAGGTTTTTGAAACCTTGCAGGTAATTTCTATAATAGACTTAATTAAGTTTAGTTTAATTAATTTTACAATCGCTCGTCAATAATACTTTGCACAACTTCTGGGTTTAGCAATGTAGAAACATCACCTAAGTTATCTAACTCATTAGAGGCAATTTTACGTAAAATACGTCTCATAATTTTTCCTGAACGTGTTTTTGGTAATCCTTCTGTAAACTGGATTTTATCCAACTTGGCAATAGGCCCAATTTTATCAGAAATCAGCTGATTTATTTCTTTACTTAAATTGGTATGATCTCTACTTTCCCCTAAATCTTTTAAAGTAATATATCCATACAAGGCACTTCCTTTTATATCATGAGGAAAACCTACAATAGCAGATTCTGCTACTGCTGGATGCTCGTTAATTGCATCTTCTATTGGTGCAGTTCCTAAATTGTGTCCAGAAACAATAATTACATCATCTACTCTACCTGTAATTCTGTAATAGCCAACCTCATCACGCAAAGCACCATCACCTGTAAAATAAGCGTTTTCATAGGCAGAAAAATAGGTATCTTTATAACGTTGATGATTACCCCAAATGGTTCTTGCCATACTTGGCCAAGGATATTTAATGCACAATCGACCTTCTACCTGATTTCCCTTTAATTCTTTGCCATTTTCGTCCATCAAACAAGGCTGAATACCAATAAATGGTAAAGTTGCATACGTTGGTTTTGTTGGCGTTACAAACGGAATTGGTGTAATCATCATTCCACCAGTTTCTGTTTGCCACCAAGTATCAATAATCGGACTTTTCTTTTTACCAATGGTATCATTATACCAATGCCAAGCTTCTTCGTTAATAGGTTCACCTACAGAACCTAACACTTTTAAAGATGA
>CBFIFR010000079.1:0-6824 GCA_965661915.1 Polaribacter sp.
ACATCAACTTTTAGTTTTAAGAGCTTTTTAGTTTTTGCTACTTTTTCTGCTTCTAAAATAGTACCAATTCTGATGTCTAATTTGGTAAAATCATCAAATTCAATCGTTTCTTTTTGAGGTTCTACCACTTTATTTTCTTGCTCATTGGCTAATTTGGTTGCTTCTAATTTTGCCAATTGAATATCAATAGTTTTATCTTCTATTTTTGAAAACAACAATTCAGATTTGTTAATTTGATGACCAGATCGTAATAAGACTTCTTTGTCTGAAATGTCTGTCCAACATAACCCCTTTTCCTTTTTGCAAAAAACGATGTTTAACATTTCTTTTAATTTGGTAGATGAAAAAGGTAAAAATGGTTCTGAAACCACAGCTAAACCAGCTGCAATTTGCAAGGCAACATACATAATAGTTTTTACACGCTCTTCATCAACCTTAATCACTTTCCAGGGCTCTTCATCAGCCAAATATTTGTTTCCTAATCTGGCTAAATTTAGTAATTCTTGACTTGCTTCTCTAAATCGATAACGTTCTATAGATTTTCCAATAATTGCTGGGTAATCTTTTAATGCAGCTAAGGTATCTTCATCAACTTCTGTAAAATCGTTTGGTTTAGGTACTATACCACTATAATACTTGTGCGTTAATACTAAAACTCGATTGATAAAATTCCCGAAAATAGCCACCAATTCGTTGTTGTTCTTGGCTTGAAAATCTTTCCAAGTAAAATCGTTGTCTTTATTTTCTGGTGCGTTTGCTGTTAAAGTATATCTTAAAACATCTTGTTGATTTGGAAACTCTTCTAAATATTCGTGCAACCAAACTGCCCAGTTTTTAGAGGTGGATAGTTTATTGCCTTCTAAATTTAAAAATTCGTTGGCTGGTACATTATCTGGTAAAATATAATCGCCATGTGCTTTTAACATACTTGGAAAAATTATACAGTGAAACACAATATTGTCTTTTCCTATAAAATGCACCAATTTGGTATCGTCTTTTTTCCAATAATCTTCCCAGTTTTTCCCTTCTTTGGCAGCCCATTCTTTGGTAGATGAAATGTAGCCAATAGGTGCATCAAACCAAACATATAATACTTTACCTTCTGCACCTTTTACTGGTACAGGAATTCCCCAATCTAAATCGCGAGTTACAGCTCTTGGTCGTAAACCCTCTTCTACCCAACTTTTTACTTGTCCATACACATTAGGTTTCCAGTCTTTTTTATGTCCTTTTAAAACCCATTCACGTAAAAAATCTTCGTGTTTATCTAAAGGTAAAAACCAATGTTTGGTTTCTTTTACTGTAGGTACATTTCCTGTAATTGCAGATTTAGGATTGATTAAATCTGTGGCATTATGGCTTGTTCCACAGTTTTCGCATTGGTCTCCATAACTTTCTTCGAAACCACATTTTGGGCAAGTCCCAATTACAAATCTGTCTGCTAAAAACTGATTGGCTTCTGCATCAAACAACTGAGCAGTAACTTCTTCTACAAACTCGCCATCATTATACATTTTAGTAAAAAATTCAGACGCAGTTTCATGATGAATTTTAGATGAAGTTCTTGAATAATTATCGAACGAAATTCCAAAATCAATAAAAGATTTTTTTATGATTGTATGGTATTTATCAATGATATCTTGTGGAGAAACACCTTCTTTTTTAGCTCTCATAGGGATAGCCACACCATGTTCATCAGAACCACAGATGTAGGCTACATCTTTGCCAATACCACGTAAATAACGTGCATAAATATCTGCTGGAACATAAACACCTGCTAAATGCCCTATATGAATTGGACCATTTGTATAAGGTAAAGCTGCTGTAATTGTATATCTTTTTGGAGTATCCATCCTGTATTTCTTAATTTTATGTACTGATTTTCGAAGTGCAAAAGTACGAAAAAGAGTGTTTTAAAATAGATTCATAAAGAGATGGTTTTTCAAAAATTAATCTTCAAAAATTTCGCCTACTGTAAATGATAAATTTGGAAAAATGTAGCTCTGAGCAATTTCCTCTTCAATTAAAGGTTTTAAACCAATATAAACATCATCTTTTAAAACAAAACGATAAATTACTTTTTCGGAATAATCTACAATCCAATATTCTTTAACGCCATTTTCTTCGTACAATTCGTACTTGTTTTTCATTTCTTTTTTAGAATTTCCTGGCGACAAAATTTCGATGATTAAATCTGGTGCTCCAATACAACCTCTTTTATCGAGTTTATCTCTATCACAAACTACACAAATATCAGGCTGAAAAACGGTAATGATATCCTCGTCTTTGGTAGAGTTTTTTCTTTTATCTATTAAACGTACATCAAAAGGAGCAATATAAACTTCACAATTAGACTTATGAAAATGATTTAGAAATACTCTGCTTAATTGACTTACTATTTTTTGATGAGTTCTTGCAGGTGCAGGAGACATTTTAAAGACTTTACCTTTTAAAATTTCTATACGTTCTTTAAATCTCCATTGTAAATAATCTGCGTACGTGTAGGTTTTATCGTAATCTAAGATTGGTTCTTCGACTTTATTTTCCATATCTTTTTGTTTTTTATAAAGTTACAATTTTTTAGAACAGTCGCAAAATTAGGATTATATCAGTATTTTTGATTTTATTATTACATAAACTTTATGAAAAAGCTTACTTTTTTATTCTTGTTGATTGTTACTACTACAACTGCTCAACAAAAACTAATCACTCCACCTTATTTAAAAATGGGTGATACTATTGCCATTGTTGCACCTGCTGGTATTTTAAAAAATAGAAAAGCAACTATTGAAAAAGCTAAAAAGTTAGCCCAAAGTTGGGGGTTAAAAGTGGTGTTGGGTAAAAATATGTTTAATAATGGAAATCATTTTGCAGGTTCTGATGATGAACGTTGCCAAGATTTTCAGGATGCTTTAAATAACCCCAACATCAAAGCAATTTGGGCTGCAAGAGGTGGTTATGGTTCTGTAAGAATTTTAGATAAATTAGATTTTACAAGCTTTAAACAACATCCAAAATGGATTATTGGATATTCTGATATTACTGCATTTCACAATCACATTCATAATTTGGGAGTGGAAACTATTCATGGAATGATGGCTACAAGTTTAGAGGAAAAACCAGCAGAAATTAAACAAACTATTGCAACTTTTAAAAAAGCACTTTTTGGTGCTCAAATTTCGTATACAATTCCTTCATCAAAATACAATAGAGTTTTATTTTCAAAAGAAATTGAAGGACAATTAATTGGTGGGAACTTATCAATTTTGGCATCAATGTTAGGTTCTAAAAGTCAATTGAATACTGAAGATAAAATCTTATTTATTGAAGAAATTGGTGAATACAAATATTCGATTGATAGAATGTTACAAAGCTTAAAACGAGCTGGTTATTTTACAAAAATTAATTCTGTTATTATTGGTAACATGTCATCTATCAAAAAAAATTCTACTAAATGGGGGAGTTCTATAGAGCAACTGATTTTAGAGGCAATTCCTGAAGGTATACCTGTTTTGTTTGATTTTCCTGCAGGTCATGAAGCTGATAATAGAGCTTTGATTTTTGGAAGAAATGTAAGGTTGTCAGTTGGTAGTGATCAGTATTCAGTGAGGTTTTTAGAGTAGTTTATTCTATTTCTTCCAAAACTTTGTTAGAAATTTCTTCTCCATTTCTATCAATAGTAACAAACCAAACATTGGTGATACATTTTCTATTAATATCTGTATTATTTGGGCAGTTTTGTATGGTGCCTTTTATGATAAATCCTAGATCTGTTTTTTCTGCTGAATAGCCATATTCATTATAAAAACCTCCATAGGTATTTTGCCAAATTTTGTTTCCTTTTTTATCTGTTTTAATCACAAACATATCGTAATTACCATTTCCATACGAACTTGTAGACCCAATAATTAAATAGCCTTCTTCTGTTGCTAAAATTGAACTAGCCTTATCCCAACTGCTTCCTCCCAAACGTTTATACCAAATTTCATTTCCTTTTACATCGTTTTTGGTTAATAAAATATCTGATGTGTTTCCTCTTTTAGAACCAATTGTTGTTACTTGAATTGTTCCGTTTTTTGTAGCTATTTTAGGTTGATATTTTAGATTATTTTTCTTCTTAAATCTTATATTTAATGCTCTCCCATAAGTAAGTAATATTTCTATAACTCTATCAAAAGCATCTCTTTCTACATTCAGAAAAAAATCATGAGCTTGTAGATATTTTCTTGTGTAAATTTGAATTTTATTTGAGCCTTTATTTGTGGATAATTTAAATTGCAATTCATTTTCTTTAGTAAAATTAATGCCAAAACTTACCTTCAATTCTTCATTGTAATATTTGCCTATTAAACTTTTATAATTTTTAAATGGAGCTGTATCAATTCTTTTGTACTCCATAGTTTTTCCTGATACATAATATTCTGTCATTTTATCCTCATAAAAAATTACCTTTAATTTTGGATTATTACTGAACGAAAAAGTATTATTTGTTTCAGAAACCATTTCTACAGTAAAGTTTTTCTCTTTCCAGTAGGTTTTATCTCCCTTTTTTAAGATTTCAACAACTTTGTTTACATTAGGATATGTGTATTTTCCAAGAACAGAAACTTTATTTTTTATGTTTTTAGCTTCATAAAAATTCGAGTTATAACTTGCCTTTTTAGTTGATTTTGGAAGTAATATTTTTGTAATACTTTGTGCAATTAAATTACTACTGATATTTCCATTATTACTCATAATAAAAACGGATAGTTTTTCTTCTGGAAATCTATAAACTTGTGAGTGAAAACCATAAGTTCCTCCTGAATGATGCACTGCTTTTCTTCCAAATTTACCTTCTAATTCTAATCCAAAACCATAATTTTTAAAAGTACTATTTGGAATCGATTTTTGACTTTCAATCAATAAAATATTGTTATTATGGTTGGCATTTTGCACAGCGATCTCGTAGTTCAATTGATCTTTTAGCGTTGTAAATAAAAATCCTTCACCATTTGTTTTGGTAACTGTAGGCACTTGCCACCATTCACCTCTTCCCCAATCAGAATAAGGGTTTGCTCTGTTAGGAATTACTTTCATATAGCTTTCTACAAAAGAGGTTTCAGTCATGCCTAAATTTTCAAAAAATCTCTTAGAATACTCGTTAAAGGTTTTATCTGTAACTTTTTCGATGATTTTGGTGAGCAAATTGTAATTGGTATTGCTATAACTATATGTTGATCCTGGCACAAAACCTAATTCTTCTTGATTTTCTATCAACTCTAAAACGTCATCATTATCTAAAGCAAAACGCTGCCACCAAACTGCACCATCCAAGTCTAACAACTCCACATAATCACGAATTCCACTTGTGTGATTCAGTAAATGTCTAATCTTAATTTTTTCTTTTACTTTAGGATATACATTGGTTAAATATGTTCTAATATCATCTTCTAAACTCAGTTTTTCATTTAATGATAAATCTAAAATCATTAACGCTGTAAACTGTTTGGCTGTAGATGCAATGTTAGACCTCGTGTTTTCATCGAATTTTACTTGATGTTGTAGATTTGCCAAACCTAAATATTTCTCATAAATAACACGTCCCTCTTTTACAATTCCTACTGCAATTCCTGGATGATTTTCTTTTACTTTAGAAGCTATTATTGAGTCAATTTTTGAAATTTCGGCTTCTTGAGCTGACATAAATAGTGTGCAAAAAAGTAACATAATGGAACTACAAGTTTTCATGATGATGTGTTTAATTTGATGCAAAGATGAACGTTAAAACAAGTAGAATCGCTTCAAATCTCGATTTGAGCCAAATCTTTAGGCTAATTTCTGTAAATAATCTTTTGGAGATACTCCTGTGCTTTTTTTAAAAGCTCTGTTGAAAGTCGCTTTGCTATTGAATCCGCAATCAAAAGCGATGCCTAATAAGGTTGATTTTTTATGAGCACCATTTTTTAATTTTTCTTTAACCGATTCAATTCTATACTGATTGATACAATCGTTAAAATTCATCTCAAATCCTGAATTGATAGTATTTGAAATGGTTTTGGTATTTGTTTCTAACAATTTTGAAACATCTGCAAGTGTGAGTTTTGGGTTTTCGTAAATTTTATCAACTTCTAATAAATATAGAATTTTTGTTTTCCAAAAATCAATATCAATAGTATTAAGTGCATTTTTTTCCTCTTGAGCAAAAACAGGATTTTCTATTTTTTCTGCATTAAAAATAGAGGATTTGATTGCATTTTCATATCCATTTAAACTCACGTAAAAAGTAACGACCGCAAAACTTAAAAAGTACCAAAAATGACTACCAAATTCTGACCACTGTTCATTAAATACAAAGAATAAAATTCTTAATATAATCAGTGCTAAAAAGGCTAATAAGAAATTTTGAATCCATTTAAATAAAACTGAATCTGCATAACTAAGGGTATCAAAAATTACTTTTTTATATAATTTATATTGTTGCAAACTTTTTATCAAATAGAATGAAATCGATGCAAAACCTAACAATTGATACCATATTTTTAAATCTTTATCTCTATAATCTGCGTAAAAATAAAATTCATCTAAAATGAGTTTATCAGTTATAAAAATTACCAAACTGTAGAGTAAATAGAGTAAAGCCGGCATTAAATGCAACCATTCTTTTTTTGATATTCTAAAAGAAGGGTTTAATAAACTTTTGGTATAATAATAAATAACAGGCCCAATTAACAACACTTGCATAAAGGGAACAAAAAATAAAATTTCGGCTTATTGGTCAAAAATAGTTGGTAAAAATCTATGTAACCCTTCCTACACTTGGTCTAATTAAAAGTTTATTGAAA
>CBFIFR010000080.1:0-6644 GCA_965661915.1 Polaribacter sp.
TCTTTAAATTCTGAAAACGAATCAATTAATGCTATATTTTCCATTACATCTTTACTTAAAATACAATCTTCACTTTTGCTTCTTTAATATCTTTATATACAATAGTTGCTGTTTTTTGCACAGTAACTTTACCTTTACCTATAGGTTTTGGCTCTCTTGCTTTCCAATTGAGTACTATTTTTTCGTTATCGGCTTCTGTTAAGGTACCTTCTAACTCTTTATCAGCAGTTTTTACTTTTACTATTCTGTTGATATTCTTCTTATACTGTCTTTTTTCCTTTAAAGGATGTGAAATATCTGGAGTGGTTACTTCTAAAGAAAAATCTTCTTCTTCCCTATCTAAATTATGCTCTACATTTCTACTAATTCTAATGCATTCACTTAAAGGAACACCATGATCACCATCAACAGTAATTTGAATTTTATTGTTTACTGATATCGACAAATCTATCAAAAACAACGATTCATTTAACGCTAAAGCTTCTTCTACTAAATCTTTTACTTTGGTTTGATTCATTTTTAAAAACTATAAAATTATCAAAAAAATATTGATTTTGAGTATAAAAAGAGGGGACTTTAAGTCCCCTTCATTTACCAAATTATTGTTAAAATCGGTGCAAATATACAAATTGTTTATCATTAAACAAAGTGAATCATATCCAATTATTTTTGTAACTTTAAAGTACATAAATTAAAATCATCAAAAAATGGAAAAAATACTTGTACCCATAGATTTTTCTGAAAAATCTGAATTTGCTTCTAAAATGGCAGCAAGAATTGCCAAAAAATCTAATTGTGTGGTTTATCTTCTTCATCTTATAGAATTACCAACAGGCATAATCGATAGAAATGCTTCCACAAATTTTAGCATTCCTGAAAGTATGTTATACTTAAGAAAAGTAAGAGAACGAATTTTAGAATTCAAACAACGTTTTTTTAGCAAAAAAACACAAGTACATTATATTATAAAATTACAAACGCCTTATGAAGGTATTTTAAAGTATGCTGATAAAATAAAAGCGGATTTAATTATAATGGGTTCTAAAGGACACTCTGAATTTGAAGAGATTTTAATTGGCTCTAACACTGAAAAGGTTGTAAGAACATCTAAAGCACCTGTTCTTGTTGTAAAAAAGGACAAGAAAAAATTTAGACTACGAAATCTAGTTTTTGCTTCTAGCTTTAAGAATGAAGATAAAAAAGAAGTTTTTAGAAAATTTTTGGACTTTGCAAACCATTTTAAAAGTGAAATTCATTTATTAAAAGTAAATACACCTTCTCGTTTTGAAAGCACACAAGAATCAACTAAAAAAGTAAAACTTTTTATCAAAGAGTTTGATTTACCAGAATATTCTATAAATATTTACAATGATGCTTCTATAGAAAAAGGAATTTTAAACTTCTCTAAAGATATTAATGCAGATTTAATTGCTTTAAGCACACATGGTAGAAGTGGATTGTCGCATCTATTTTCTGCGAGTGTTACAAAAACATTATCAAAAAAGGCATTGAAACCAATACTTACTATTAAAGTTTAAGTATTACCAACTATCTTTGTTGGAACAACAAAAATACAGATTAGCGATGAAAAAAATACTTTTTTTTGATTGCTTTAGGTTTTTTTATATGCATGTAGTTCTGATGGAAACAATACAGATGTTACTTTTGATAGAGTAATTGGAAATTGGAAGTTAATTTTTCAAAGAGTAAATGGTATAGAAGCTGTAGATAATTGCAGAAAACAGACTACCTTTATTTTTGAGAATAGCCGTGTATTAAGACAAGTATTTTTTAGGAATGAAAACAATACTTGTGTAGAAGGTTCTGAAATTATTAGCAGTTGGTTTAATTTAGGTAATTCTTCTTATAGAATTAGTGGGTCTAGTGGCTCTATATTGGTTATTGATTTATTGTTTTCAGAAGGAGATAACAAGTTTACCACATCAGAAACGAACCCTAACACCAATATTACCACTATATCCGTTTTTCAAAAGGTTTAATTACTTTTTTTATTATCATATATTAAAATGTAGAGAAATCCTATATCAGTTTGTTATAAGATTCAACTTTACATCTAAAAATAAATAAGATAAGAATCAACTTCTTATACTCTGTTCAAAAGGTATTCTATTAATTATCGATCTTCCTAAAGTAACTTCATCTGCGTATTCCAATTCATCACCAACTGCAATACCTCTTGCAATTGTAGAAGTTTTGATGTTGTGTTTTTCAATTTGTTTAAAAATATAGAAGTTAGTGGTATCACCTTCCATTGTAGAACTTAATGCAAAAATCAATTCCTTAACTTCATCATTCTCCACTTTTTTGACTAAAGAGTCTATTTTTAGGTTTTGAGGGCCAATCCCTTCAATTGGTGAAATTTTACCTCCTAAAACATGATATACCCCATTAAATTGAGAGGTACTTTCTATAGCCATAACATCTCTAATATCTTCTACAACACAAACAATTTCAGGGTTTCTTTTTGGGTTTTGGCAAATATCACACAGAATAGTATCAGAAATATTATGACATTTTTCACAACTTTTTACATCGTTTCTTAAATGCATTAAAGCTTCAGATAAGTATTTGGTATGCTCTTTAGGTTGTTTTAACAAATGTAACACCAAACGCAAAGCTGTTCGTTTTCCAATACCTGGTAAACGTGACACCTCATTTACCGCGTTTTCTAAAATTCTTGATGAAAATTCCATGTAGCAAAATTATGAATTATGAATTTTGAAATATGAGTTTTCTAATATTTTTTTTAAACATATATTCGTACTCTATAATTCGTAATTATTTATGCAACCACACCATATTTTAGTATTAATTCTTGGTTATTTTTCTGTGTTAATTTTAATTTCTTATTTCACAGGAAAAACCGCAAACAATACAACTTTTTTTAAAGCAAACAATTCTTCACCTTGGTATTTGGTAGCTTTCGGTATGATTGGCGCTTCACTTTCTGGAGTTACATTTATTTCAGTTCCTGGCTGGGTAGAAGCACAAAGCATGAGTTATATGCAAATGGTTTTAGGCTATGTTGTGGGTTATGCTGTAATTGGTTTGGTGTTGCTTCCACTTTATTATCGCTTAAATTTAACCTCTATTTATACCTATTTACAAGATAGATTTGGAGAGTATACCTACAAAACAGGTGCTTCATTTTTTTTGCTATCTAGAACTATTGGTGCTGCTTTTCGATTATTTTTAGTAGCCAATGTGTTGCAGTTGTTATTGTTTGATGCTTATGGAATTCCGTTTTGGATTACAGTAACTATAACTATTTTATTGATTTGGTTGTACACCTTTAAAGGAGGTATAAAAACCATAGTTTGGACAGACAGTTTGCAAACATTATTTATGTTAATTGCTGTTGGGGTTTGTATTTACAGCATTTCTGATGAGATGCAAATAAGCAATCTTTTTTCTTATATAGCAGATAATAAACTCTCTACAACCTTTTTTTTTGATGATTGGAAATCTGGAGATTATTTTTGGAAACGATTTTTAGCAGGTACCTTTGTAGCCATTGTTATGACAGGCCTTGATCAAGATATGATGCAAAAAAATCTTACCTGTAGAAACTTAAAAGACGCACAAAAAAACATGTTTTGGTTTACTATTGTCTTAGTTATTGTAAACTTTTTCTTTTTAGCTTTAGGTGTTTTATTAACGGATTATGCACAAAAAAACGGAATTGATGCACACAAAGACGAGCTTTTTCCTATTATCGCCACAAAAGGCACTTTAGGTTTGGCAACCGCTATTTTCTTTTTACTAGGCTTAATCGCTGCTGCTTACTCTAGTGCAGATTCTGCTTTAACTTCTTTAACAACTTCTTTTAGCATCGATATTTTAGAAATTGACAAAAAGAAAAATGAAGAAGATCAAGAAAAAATCAGAAAGAAAATTCATATTCTATTTTCATTTGTACTCATTGCCACTATTTTAATTTTCAAATATTTTATTGCAGATGAAAGTGTCATTGCAAAAATATTTACGTTTGCAAATTACACATATGGACCATTATTAGGTTTATACGCTTTTGGATTATTTACAAAACTTAAGTTAAAAGACAAATGGGTGCCATTAATTTGTGTTTCATCACCAATAATCACCTATTTCTTAAATATTTATTGCATCAATTACTTCAGTTTTAATTTTGGTTTTGCTTTACTGATTGTTAACGGTTTAGTTACTTTTTCAGGTCTTTATTTCATAAAAAAAACAAATTAGCTTAAAAATCAATTAATATTCAGCTATTAAACCTAATAATCAAATAAAAAACAAAATCACAAACCATTGATTAACAATATTTTAAGTTTGTTTTACAAAATAAAATTGCAATTGATTGTATTTTAGGCTATTATCATGAGATAATTAATTAAATTTGTAGGATTAGATTAGTGAGTTATTTTATTTAAAATTCTCTAATTTAATTGACTCGCTTTTAAACAGTTAATCGAAAGAAAACTGTTATTAATCGAAAAAAAACACCCCTAAAATCAAAATATTTTAATTTTGATATATAATTGAAGTTGTTAACCCTAATTAAAAACTTTTTAAATGAATAAAAATTCCCACTCCAATCCGCAGAATTTACTGACATTTTCAGCAATTACAAAACTAAACCTTTATTCATAGCATTTGCTATAGATTTTTTTATCATTTACTTTTTTAAAGTTTTTGATAAATCTCTTGTATTTTTTTTAAATAAATAATAGAAGTTCAAATCTTAGTACAATATTTTTCTCTCCATGAAAAAAATTACACATAACCAAACCCTAGCATTTTACTTTTGTACTTTAGTACAAAACTTAAATGCACAAAAATTAACTACATTTATTTTGGTTGCTTTTTTTAGCTTAATTCATTTTAAAGCACAAAGCCAAAATATTACCGCTGATGATAGCAATGGTAAAGTAAGTATAAGGCAAAACTTTGGTACAAGTGCAAAATCAAAAACAAAAAGCAATATTGACCTTTTTACAAGTTTAAAATCTTACGCTACATCCAATAACACAAGTATTTGTTCTCCTGAAAGTTCACTCATTATTACAGAAGATAGCTCTTGGGGTATTTCAAGATCTACCATAAATAATAGTGGTTTACCATCTTTTTGTTTGAGCTTACCTGATGAAGCTCCTAAAGAAGATGACATTTTTAATACAACATTAACTCCATTAGCTGACATAAACTTTAACAATGGTAATTATACTAATGCACAAATTATAGATAAAGTTCGTAGAACGGTTTCTGTAATGAATCATGTAAATTATGCTCCAAGTTCAGCACCATCATCATTATTTTCAGATTTTTATAAAGCCATTGCAGTTACAATCTGGCATTATACTGATAATTTAAATACTAGTAATTATAATTATACTTGGACAGCAGCAAATGGAAACAGTTATTCTGTAAACAATTTAATACAATGGGTTAATAACGGCACATTACAAGCCGCTGATGCAATTTGGTTAATTCCAGAAAATAGTAGTAGACAACCAGAGGTTTTATTGAACACAAATACATCTTCTAATTGTTGTCCAACACCACCTTCAATTACAACAAATACAATTACTCCTACATCAAGTAATAATGGTCAAATAAAAATAAATTCGGTTTCTGGAGCGCAATATTATGGAATCAGTTCCTTAAATGCTGGCAACTACGATGGTGCTACAACTATTGCCTCTGCAACGCAAATACCTAATGCTTTACCAACTACAATACTTTCAAATGCTCCATCAAATGGAGGAACTTATATTATAAGAGTATTTACAAATATAGATGGTTGCTTTACAGATTTCACAGTTACTGTTCCTGATTCAGGATTAAGTTGTTCAAGCACTTATGCTGAATTTGAAAGTGAAACTGGTGTTGATAATGAATACAATGCTGAAGGAGCACCTGATGGTAGTGTTGCAAAAATTCATAGTAATGATGATCAATTAGTTTTAGACTTTGACCAGGTTTTCCCTTCAGGAACAGAATACAATATTACTTGGCGTAAAAGAAGTGGTGAAAATGGAACAGCAATAATTGATTTGTCGGAATCAACTTCGGCAAATTCAGGTTTTACAAATCATCCTACATCACCTCAAACTACAACTACAGGAAGTTTTACAACTACAACTGTTACTGCAAATTCTAATTTTAGATATCTTGCCTTTGATAAAGGAAATTCTAGTACAACTGATTATGAAATAGATGCTGTAGAGGTTATTGTTTGTGTTAGTTGTGATGTTGCAGATAATACAACAGCAAATGCATCAATTACAGAAAATGAAACAAAAACGTTAACTGGTACTCCAGCAGGCGGAACATTCTCAATTTTTTCTGGTGGTGGTACAATCAATGGAAATATTTATACTCCAGATAATATAAACAATAATACTGATGTAACCATTCGTTACACAATTGCTGCTGATGGATCATGTGCTGCAACTTCAGATGATGTTACTTTTACTGTGACTCCAGTTGTAAACCCTTGTGATGCTGCTGCTTCAGGTAATTTAGATACGGATGGTGATAATATTTCTGATATTTGTGACTTAGACGATGATAATGATGGGATTTTAGATTCAGTTGAATGTCAAACTTTAATTGGTGAAACGTCTTTTGAATTAGATGACCCT
>CBFIFR010000081.1:0-6635 GCA_965661915.1 Polaribacter sp.
AAATTTGTGGGGCTTCGCATTATAGTATGCAAATGAAGATTACAGTGGTTGATCAGGAAGAATATGATAAGTGGATTGCAGAACAGCCAACTTTAGCATCTGTTATAAAATAATTAAAAAACTACAAATTAAATAAGGTTATGTCAGAACATCATCATAAAGAAACGTTTGTAACAAAATACATTTTTAGTCAAGATCATAAAATGATTTCTAAGCAATTCTTGGTGACAGGAATTTTTATGGGAGTTATTGCATTATTAATGTCTATGTTGTTTAGACTTCAATTGGCTTGGCCAGAGAAATCATTCTCTATTATAGAAGCATTTTTAGGACCTCATCAATCTGATGGTATAATGAGTCCTGATATTTATCTTGCTTTGGTTACCATTCATGGTACCATTATGGTATTTTTTGTACTTACAGCAGGATTAAGTGGTACTTTCTCAAACTTGTTAATTCCATTACAAATTGGTGCAAGAGACATGGCATCTGGTTTTTTAAATATGGTTTCGTACTGGTTATTCTTTTTATCGAGCGTAATTATGGTGATTTCATTATTTATTGAAGCTGGGCCAGCCTCAGCAGGTTGGACAATTTATCCTCCCTTAAGTGCCTTACCACAAGCTATTCCAGGTTCTGGTACAGGTATGACTTTATGGTTGGTTTCAATGTCTATTTTTATTGCATCATCTTTAATAGGAGCTTTAAACTATATTGTTACGGTTTTAAATTTAAGAACAAAAGGAATGAAAATGACAAGATTGCCTTTAACAATTTGGGCGTTCTTTATTACAGCAATTATTGGTGTAGTTTCATTTCCAGTATTATTATCAGCTGCATTATTGTTAGTATTTGATAGAAGTTTTGGTACATCATTTTACTTATCTGATATCTTCATATCAGGAGAAGTATTGCATTATCAAGGTGGATCACCAGTATTATTTGAACACTTGTTTTGGTTTCTTGGTCACCCTGAGGTTTACATTGTATTATTACCTGCATTAGGTATTACTTCAGAAATTATATCAACAAACTCACGAAAACCAATTTTTGGATACAGAGCTATGGTAATGTCTATTATGGCAATTGCATTTTTGTCTACAATAGTTTGGGGTCACCACATGTTTATTTCAGGTATGAATCCTTTCTTAGGATCTGTATTTACATTTACAACACTATTAATTGCAATTCCATCTGCTGTAAAGGCGTTTAATTACGTAACTACCTTATGGAAAGGCAATCTACAATTAAATCCTGCAATGTTATTTTCAATAGGACTAGTTTCAACCTTTGTAACAGGAGGTTTAACAGGCTTGGTTTTAGGAGATTCAGCTTTAGATATAGCAATACATGATACGTACTTTGTGGTTGCACACTTTCACTTGGTAATGGGTGTTTCTGCAATTTTCGGAATGTATGCTGGGATTTATCATTGGTTTCCTAAAATGTATGGAAGAATGATGAATAAGAAATTAGGATATTGGCATTTTTGGATAACTATAATTTGTGCTTATGGTGTATTTTGGCCAATGCATTTTATTGGGCTAGCAGGTTTACCTAGAAGATACTATTCAAACACAGCTTTTCCAATGTTTGATGATTTGGCGGATATCAATGTGGTAATTACAATATTTGCTTTGGTAGGTGGTATAGCTCAAATTTTATTTTTAGCAAATTTCTTTATATCAATTTACAGAGGTCAAAAAGCTTCACAAAACCCTTGGAAATCTAATACTTTAGAATGGACAACACCTGTAGAACATATACATGGTAATTGGCCAGGTAAAATTCCTGAAGTTCACAGATGGGCATACGATTACAGTAAGCGTGTAGATCCTAACGATGACGATAGTGATTATTTACACGGGCAAGATTTCGTTTTACAGACAACACCACTTTTAGATGGTGAAGAACAATCATAAAATAAATTATATTTTTAAAAAGCCTTTCCAATCCTGGAAAGGCTTTTTTGTTTGTAACAAAAGGTACAAAATGGTATTTTAATTAATATTATCTTTGTTTTATGAATGAAAACTTGAACCCTGAAAACTCCAATTTATCAAACGAAGATTTAGATGTAGAAAAAAAACTACGTCCACTTTCTTTTGATGATTTTACAGGGCAAGATCAAGCTTTAGAAAATCTTAAAATTTTTGTTGAGGCAGCTAATCAAAGAGGTGAGGCTTTAGATCATACTTTATTTCATGGCCCTCCAGGATTAGGGAAAACTACTCTAGCACATATTTTAGCCAATGAACTTCAAGTTGGTATAAAGGTTACCTCTGGTCCAGTATTAGACAAACCAGGTGATTTAGCAGGCTTATTAACTAATTTAGATGAAAGAGATGTTTTATTTATTGACGAAATTCATAGGTTAAGCCCAATTGTAGAAGAATATTTATATTCTGCCATGGAAGATTATAAGATTGATATCATGATTGAATCTGGACCCAATGCAAGAACAGTTCAAATCAATTTAGAACCATTTACACTTATAGGCGCTACAACTCGTTCAGGATTACTAACAGCTCCAATGAGAGCTCGTTTTGGAATTAGTAGCAGACTACATTACTATTCAACAGAATTATTAACCACAATAATTCAACGTAGTTCAGCTATTTTGGGAGTACCAATATCAATGGAAGCTGCTGTAGAAATAGCAGGTAGAAGTAGAGGAACACCAAGAATTGCAAATGCCTTATTACGCAGAGTACGTGATTTTGCGCAGATTAAAGGAAATGGAACTATCACCATACAAATTGCAAAGTTTGCTTTAAAAGCGTTAAATGTAGATGCACATGGCTTAGATGAAATGGATAATAAAATTTTAGAAACTATTATTGATAAATTTAAAGGTGGACCTGTGGGAATAAGTACAATAGCTACTGCAGTATCTGAAAATACAGAAACTATAGAAGAAGTTTATGAACCCTTTTTAATTCAGCAAGGTTTTATTATGCGCACTCCAAGAGGTAGAGAAGTTACTGATTTAGCATATAAACACTTAGGGAGAACAAAAGGCAGAAGTCAAGGAGAGTTGTTTTAAAAAATAGCAATAAGCTTAAAGCAAAATGCCTAAAGCATATAGCCATAAAATGAACATAAAAAAAGTAATACCAATCTTAGAATGGTTGCCCAACTATAATATTTCGTTTTTTAAAGGCGATTTAGTTGCGGGTATTACTGTGGGTATTATTTTAATTCCACAAGGTATTGCTTATGCTCTAATTGCAGGTTTACCTCCAATTTATGGTTTGTACTGTGCCTTAGTTCCTCAAGTAATGTATACCATATTTGGTTCATCAAGACAAGTAGCAATAGGTCCAGTAGCTATGGATTCGTTAATAGTTGCAACAGGTGTATCCACGTTAGCCTTAGCAGGTTCAGAAAGTTATATTAGTATTGCAATTTTGTTAGCGTTAATGGTAGGTGCTATACAGTTTATATTAGGTGTTTTTAGTTTAGGTTTTATTGTAAACTTTTTATCGAAACCAGTCATTACAGGGTTTACATCAGCTGTTGCACTGATCATAGGGTTAAATCAATTTAGAAATCTATTGGGAGTAGATTTTATACAAAGTGATCAAATTCAATATGTTATAGAAGATATCTGGCTGCAAATTGCAAGTTTTAATCACCATACAACAATTATAGGCTTATTTTCGGTTCTAATTATTATCATTTTTAGAAAAATTAATAAAAAGATACCAAATGCACTTATCGTAGTTGTAATTGGAATTTTAATAATGAAATATTTTGGTAATTCTTTAAGTGATGTATCAATTGTAAAAGATATTCCATCTGGCTTGCCTCTTTTTGGAATACCAGATTTTGATGTAGATCAAATCAAAGAATTATTTCCAATAGCTTTAACTTTAGTTATGGTTGGTTATTTAGAAACCATTTCAATTGGTAAATCATTAGAAGCCAAACAAGATGAATACAGAATAAGACCAAATCAAGAACTAATTGCATTGGGGTTAAGTAATATGGTAGGTTCCTTATTTAAAGCTTACCCATCAACCTCAAGTTTTTCGCGTTCTGCAATCAATCAAGAAAGTGGTGCAAAAACAGGAATGGCAGCATTAATTTCTGTGGTAATGGTTATGGTTACCTTACTTTTTTTAACTCCATTATTTTATCACTTACCAAAAACAGTATTAGCAGCAATTATTATTGTAGCTGTTTTTAATTTGATAAATATCAAAGAAGGACATTTTTTATGGAAGGCAAATAAGTTAGATTTTTGGTTGATGATTTCTACCTTTCTAGCAACGCTACTGTTAGGAATAGAATTCGGAATAGTTGTAGGTGTAGGTTTATCGCTCATTGTTTTAATATTTAGAACATCAAGACCATATATTGCAGAATTGGGTAAAGTGCCAGATTCAAATTTTTATAGAAATAAAAATCGGTTTGAAGAAGTAATTTTAGAAGATGATATTTTAGTTTTTAGGTTTGATGCTCAATTATTTTATGCAAATGCAAATTATTTTAGAGATAATTTAGACGAAATGGCATCTAAAAAAGGAAAGGCATTAAAATTAATTGTATTAGATGCAGAAAGTATTAATAGAGTAGATAGCACTGGTTTAGAAATGCTTAAAGAACGCATTAAGTTTTACAAGAAGAAAGATGTTGTTTTTTACTTTGCTGGGGTGAAAGGGCCAGTAAGAGATGATTTATTTAGAAGCGGTGTATTACAAATTATTGATATCAATCATTTTTTTATGAGGGTAAACCAAGCTGTTAAATACTATAAAACTGGCGATAGAAAACACCAAGAAAAGTATGCAAAATATATTCATCAAGCATATAAATAAGCAATACAAAATGACATAAGTCATTTTAATAGAACTAATTAAAACATATTTTTAAAGTTATTTAAATTTTTATTATGATTATAGAACAAATATACACAGGTTGCTTAGCACAAGGAGCTTATTACATAGAAAGCAAAGGAGAAGTTGCTATTATAGACCCTTTAAGAGAAGTACAAGATTACATAGACAAAGCAAAAAATAACAACGCAAAAATTAAATATATTTTTGAAACTCATTTTCATGCAGATTTTGTGAGTGGTCATGTAACTTTAGCCGAAAAAACGGGTGCTAAAATTGTTTTTGGACCCTCTGCAAAAACAAATTTTGATGCTATTATTGCACAGAATAATCAGGTTTTTCAACTAGGTGAAATTACCATTACAGTTTTACATACACCTGGGCATACCATGGAAAGTGCTTGTTTTCTTTTGAAAGATAAAAACGGTAAGGAGCATGCTTTGTTTAGTGGAGATACCTTGTTTTTGGGTGATGTTGGTCGTCCAGATTTAGCGCAAAAAGGCGATATTACAGAAAGAGATTTAGCAGGTTTTTTATATGACAGTTTAAGAACAAAAATAATGACGCTTCCAGATGATGTTATTGTTTATCCTGCACATGGAGCAGGTTCTGCTTGTGGTAAAAATTTAAGCAAAGAAACTGTGGGCACCATTGGCAATCAAAAAGAAACCAATTATGCGTTAAGAGCAGATATGACAAAAGAAGAATTTATTGATGAAGTTACAGACGGTTTGTTGCCTCCACCAGCATATTTTCCTTTAAATGTTAAGCTAAATAAAGAAGGGTATAAAGATATAGATGATATTATTAAAACATCAGCAAAACCTTTATCTGTAAAAGAATTTGAGTTGGTTGCAAATACCACAGATGCTGTTGTTTTAGATGTTCGTCATCAAACAGACTTTGTAAAAGGTTTTATACCACAATCAATTTTTATTGGGGTTGATGGTGGTTTTGCTCCTTGGGTTGGTGCTTTAATTAAAGATATTCAACAACCTATTTTATTGGTTTCTCCTACAGGTAGAGAAGAAGAAGTAATTACACGCTTGTCTAGAGTTGGTTTCGATAATGTGTTAGGATATTTAGAAGGGAGTTTTTCTTCTTGGCAAAATGCAGGTAAAGAAATCGATGCTTTAGTTTCTGTTTCAGCAGCTACTTTAGAAACTAAAACTAAAGAAAATGCCCATGTTTTTGATGTTAGAAAACCAGGAGAATATACAAGCGAGCATATAAAAATTGCAGAAAGTACACCTTTAGATTATTTGAATAATCATATTGCAGAATTTCCTAAAAAAGAAGATTTTTATGTGCATTGTGCAGGAGGCTATAGGTCTGTAATTGCAGCATCCATTTTAAAATCAAGGGGTTTTCATAATGTAATTGATGTTGCTGGGGGCTATGCAGCAATTAGAAATACCAATATTGAAAGAACAGAAGCAGTTTGTCCATCAACTTTAAAATAATAATAATGAGGTCTATTTTTTTGATATGTTTTATGGCGTTAAGTTTTATAAGGTGTGCCTCTCAAGAAGCTGTAAAATCGATAACAACAACTGAGTTGAAATCACTTTTAGAAAAACAAGAAATTCAATTGTTAGACGTTAGAAGTCCAAAAGAAATTGAACAAGGTTTTATAAAAACAGCAAAGTTTGCCAATTATTTTGACAGTGATTTTTTAGAACAAGCCTCAAAAAAAATAGATAAAAGTAAAGTTGTATACCTCTATTGTAGAAGTGGAAATAGAAGTGGGAAATCAGCAAAAATATTACAAGAAAATGGATACAACGTCTATAA
>CBFIFR010000082.1:0-6580 GCA_965661915.1 Polaribacter sp.
AAATAAAAGTAAAAGTTAATGGAGCTTATGCAGAATTAGTGTACGATAAAAAACAATTTACACCATCTTTAGAATCGATTGAATTGAAAGAAAAAAAATTAACGAATGTTTGGGGTAACAAAGTATACAGAATTTCGCTAATTGCAAATTCATTACAAAAAGAAGGAGCGTACACTTTTCAAATTAAAAAGATAAAATGAAAAAAATAGTCACCATTTTAATATTCAGTTTGGGATTTGTTGTTGCAAAAGCTCAAAATACAGACAACAAAAAAATGAATATTGTATTTATTCTAGCCGATGATTTGGGTTGGGCAGATGTAACACTGTATGGGAAAACAAAGTTATACGAAACACCCAATTTAGAACGTTTAGCAGCACGCGGTATAACTTTTAATCGAGCATATACTGCAAGTCCTTTATGTTCACCAACAAGAGCAAGTATTTTAACTGGTCAAACACCAGCAAGAACAGGAATTACTTCGCCTGCTGCACATCAACCTAAAGTACAATTAAAAGCTTCAGTGTCTCCAAAAGCGGCTCCAGATTCTAAATCAGTTGCCTGCAAACCAGTAACAAGATTAGATACCATTATTCCAACCTTAGGAAGATTATTAAAAGCGGATGGTTACAATACAGCGCATTTTGGGAAGTGGCATTTGGGAAGAGAGCCTTACACACCAATTCAGCATGGTTTTGATGTAGATATTCCACATTGGCCAGGACCTGGACCAGCAGGTAGTTTTGTAGCACCTTGGAAATATCCAAAGTTTAAGGCGAATTATGAAAATGAGCACATTGAAGATCGAATGGCGGATGAAGCTATCAATTGGTTGCGCTCCATTGATTTGAATCAACCATTTTTTATGAACTACTGGCAATTTTCAGTGCACGCACCTTTTGATGCTAAAGAAAGTTTGATAAAATATTACCAATCTAAAATCGATTTTACAGACTTACAACATTCGCCAACCTATGCAGCTATGGTGCATTCTTTAGACCAAGCAGTTGGTCGTTTATTAGATGAGATAGATAGACTAGGTATTAGTGAAAACACAGCAATTATTTTCTTTAGTGATAATGGAGGCAACATGTATAATGGTATTCGTGAAACAACGCAATCAGGAGAAGAATTCATCACAGAACCTACAAGCAATCGTCCTTTAAGAGGAGGTAAAGCCACTATTTACGAAGGAGGAACAAGAGTACCTTGCATTGTAGCATGGCCAAAAGTTACACAAGCAAGAACAACATCAGATGTGATGATTCAATCAACGGATTTTTACCCAACAATATTGAATCAATTAGGAATAGAATTACCTAAAAAGCACAAAATTGATGGTGTAGATATTACAAAAGCATTGCAAGGAGAAAATCAAGATAGAGGACCAATAATAACCTATTTTCCACATCAGCCTAAAATACCAAATTGGTTGCCACCTTCGGTTTCTGTTCATGAAGACGATTGGAAACTCATTCGAGTGTTTCACAACGGAAAAGATTTTGCACACCAATACTTCTTATACAACTTAAAACAAGATATTGGAGAAGTACATAATCTTGCAGGAAAGTATCCAGAAAAAGTAAAACAATTAGACGCCATAATTGAAGCGCATTTAAAAGATGCTAAGGCTGTTTTACCAATTGTAAATCCTGCATTCGACCCAGAAAAATATCATCCTGAAACTGTAGGTATTCAAAAGGGTGGTTTACGAGTAGCAAAAAGAATTAATAGAACTAAAAAATAGAAAATGCGTTTATTATTTTGTTTTCTTTGGATTTTCTTATGTTATGTTCCTAATTATGGGCAACAAAAAACCGCTCGAATAGATGCACATATTCATTTGTATGATACAAATCGTGAGGGCAGTTATACATTCCTAAATAACAAGAAAAAAAAGGGTAAACCAGATTTATTTCATCCGCATTTACAAAAAGAATTTTTAGAGGTAGCCAATTCATCAGGTATTAACTATGCCTACCTCGTTGAAGCAAGCGCTAGAAGAGAAGATAATTTTTGGTTATCTAAAATAGCTAGTGAATCTAAGCGTATACTCGGGTTCACAGTAAATTTAAATCCTTTGGATGCTCATTTTAAAGGTGATTTAGATTCTTTAAAAAAGAATACCAAGTTTAGGGGTGTTCGTCCAAGATATAAAGGGTTAGATTTTTCAAATCCTGAAGTTTTAAAACAATTAGAAGAATTAGATAAACGCAATTTAGTACTCGAAATTAATGGATTAAAACATGTGGCAACTATCGCTAAAAAATACCCAAACATGCATATTGTAATCAATCATTTTGGAGGTGGGAAATTAAAAAATGGCGTATTGCAAAATGAAGAAAATTATAAAAAAGCACTTCAAGAAGTTGCGTCTTTTCCAAATGTATTTATGAAGATTTCTGCGCTTCATACCCTTTCTGGAAAAAATAACGCTCCTAAAAAACTAAAATATTACAAACCTTTATTGGATGCTAATCTTGAGGCTTTTGGTTCAAATCGAGTGTTGTTTGGCAGCAATTGGCCTTTGTCAGATTTACGAGGAACCTACAATAATACAGTTCAAATTTTACAAAGGTATTGCAAAACTCGAAATGATTTGAGAGAGGAACAGTTGTTTTTTAAAAATGTAAGGAAAGCTTATGGATTGATAAATCCTACCATTCCAACATTTATGGAATTAAGTAATGATGAGCTTCGTTTAAAACTAGATTTAACTAGAGGCGGTGCTATTGCTTATATTTCTAAATCAGATGTCGATAGAAATATTGTAAACGTGCATGATGAGGGACGATACATTCAGCAATCCTATTATGGAGGTAAAATAATTAATAGGCAACAAGAAGGACAAAAAAAAGCGTGGTCGCCTTGGTCTTGGAACCCAATTCAGGTTGGCGATTGCTACAAAAATCGTTCTGAAATTCTAGAATACAAACAAGATGGAAATACACTATACGTAAAATGTATTCCAATGCTTTGGGATATGAAAAACAAATCTGCAGAAGCCATTATGGAGCAATGGACAACCTTAGAAAATAATGTAATTAAAGTTCGAAATAAATTAACCTGTAAAAGAACAGATACTATTTATGGCGAAGGAAAAACACATAATCAAGAGTTGCCAGCCGTTTATCCCATATCAGCCTTAAACAACTTATATTCTTATTTTGGAGATAAGCCTTTTACAGGAGAACCTTTAAATAAACCAAAAGTGGTAAACCTAACAAGTGGTTTTTGGGGGAAGTATAAAAATGATATGGTTACCGAAAGCTGGATGGCTTTTGTAAATGATGATAATTGGGGTATGGGCGTGTATTCACCAATAAGTACTAACTTTTTAGCTGGAATGTCAAGAGATCCTGGTTATGAAGCACATGACAGAGCAACATCATATATGGCACCATTACACAAAGCAACATTAAACAAAAACACAGTTTATGAATACGATTACTATTTAATTATAGGTGATGTAAATGATATTAGAAAACATGTTTATGAGTTAAATAAAAAGATAAATTAAAGTTTTGGAAAAGACGATATTAAAGCTAGTATAAAGAAATGAAAAAGAAACTATTATATTTTTTAATTATTCAATGCCTATTTTCAAATTGTGAGATAGGAACCAACAACAGCTTGCAAGCACCGATTGAACTTACCGTTTCAGAAGGGTTTCAAAACCCCATTGGTTTTTATGATAGTATTCCAACATTTTCTTGGAAATTACCACAGAGTAAAGATACCAAGAAGCAAATAGCGTATGCTATTGTAGTAGCTTCAAAACCAGATGCATTGCCCAATAATCCAGATGTATGGTCTTCTGGAAAAGTAATTTCAAATCAGTCTGTTTTTGTAAAATATGAGGGTGCTCCATTAAAATCCAGACAAAAGGTGTATTGGCAAGTAAGATATTGGAATGAAGAAAACCAAGAATCCAATTGGAGTAAAGTGGCTAATATTGAAATGGGTTTACTTTCTAATTCTGATTGGAAAGGCAAATGGATAAAAATTCCCGATCCAAAAAAATGGGACACCACCCAATATGGTACACGATTATTCAGACCACAATATTTAAGAAACGATTTCGAACTAGATGCTGCAGTAAAAAAAGCTCGACTGTATATTACCTCAAAAGGCGTATTCCAAGCACAAATTAATGGACAAAAAATTGGGAATGATGTGTTAACTCCAGGTTGGACGCCCTATCACAAACGTATTGAAACCCTAACCTATGATGTTACAGAGGCATTAAAAAAAGGAGAAAATACCATAGGAATTACGTTGGCTGAAGGATGGCATTCAGGACGTTTTGGCCCACGCAGAAGATGGGACACTGTAATTGCCCCACCACGAGCCATTTGTCAATTAGAAATTGAAGATGAAATAGGCCATCTAAAAACCATTTTAACCGATAAAAATTGGAAGGCTACTCGAAATGGACCTTTAAGAACATCCGGCTTGTACGATGGAGAAGTCTACGATGCAAACTTTGAAATCTCAGATTGGAGCACCTCTAGCTTCGATGATACCAAATGGGAACCTGTGGTTGCCGAAGATATCAATCCTAAAACCGTGTTATTCCCAAAAAAGCACGCGGTTATTAAAAACAAAATGCAACTCCACCCCGTTAAAATAACCAAACAAGATAAGGGTAAAGTGCTGTTTGACCTTGGACAAAATATGGTGGGGGTTGTGCGTTTGCAACTTCCAGTAAAAAAAGGAGACACAATCATGTTAAGACATGGAGAAATGCTGGATGCCAAAGGCAAATTGTTTACAAGCAATCTTGGGTCAGCCAAAGCTATAGACTATTATATTGCCAATAAAGACACTATTATATCATGGCAACCACAATTCACATTTCACGGCTTTCGTTATGTGGAGCTAAGTGGATTTAATTCAGCCTTCAAACCAGAAACCTCTTGGGTAAAAGGAATAGTGCAATACTCTGATTTTGAAATGGAAGGTAAATTTCAGTCTTCTCATCCTAAACTCAATCAACTGCATAGGAACATTCAATGGGGATTAAGAGGAAACTTTTTTGATGTACCTTTAGATTGTCCACAGCGAAGTGAACGTTTGGGTTGGACAGGAGATGCACAGGTTTTTATACCAACCTCTTTATTTTTATCAGATACGCATGCGTTTTGGGCGGCTTGGTTAACCAGCATGCGTGAAGAGCAATTTGGTAATGGAGGCATTCCTGTAGTTGTACCAAATTTTACAGGAAACTTTGCTCAAGCAGGATGGTCGGATGCTTGTACCATAGTACCTTGGGAATTGTATTACAGAACAGGTAATGTAGAAATATTACAAGACAACTACCAAATGATGAAACGTTGGTGCGACTATCATACTTCAGAGTCAACCAATCAAATTAGTCATATGTCAACCGTGGGCGATTGGTTACAACCGTATTCCCAACAAAAAGACGATAGAAGAGGTGATACTCCAAATACATTAATTTCTTCAGCATTTTATGCACAGTCAGTTAAATTAACAATGAAAGCTGCTGAAGTTTTAGGTAAGACAGAAGATGTAAAGTATTACAAAGAATTATTAAATAAGATTTCTGTCGCTTTTGAAAACGAATATTTCAACAATGAAGGACAAATTAAATCACCTTACACCCCAACACAAACAGGCTATCTATTGGCTTTAGGATTTGATATTCTATCCCAAGAAACAGCAGATAAGGCTATTCATCATTTGATAAAAGAAATAGAAAATACAGACAATCATCTTAGAACAGGCTTTATAGGTACACCTTTATTAGCTCCAGTTTTAGATAAAACGGGTCATACCGATAAATTATTTGAAATTTTATTCAAGGAGACCTATCCATCGTGGTTTTACAGCATCAATCAAGGTGCAACTACCATGTGGGAAAGATGGGATGGCTACACTCACGATAAAGGATTTGCAAATAGAGCCTTGTCTTTTAATCATTATGCTTACGGAGCTATTGGCCAATGGTTGTACGAACGTACTGCAGGCATTGCCCCATTGGAAGCAGGTTATAAAAAGATACGTTTTGCACCAATACCACATAAAGATTTAACAAAAGCCTCTGGTAGTTACCATTCTCGTTATGGAATGATTACATCTAAATGGAAGTTTAGAGATAATGATTTTATATATAACATAGTAGTACCACCAAACACCACAGCAAGCGTCGTGCTTCCGATGTTTAATAAAACACCTTATATTACCATGAATGGGAAAAAAATAGACGTCACTATTAAAAACCAAAGTTTAAAAATAAATGATTTACAGAGTGGAAATTACGAGTTTATTTACAGTACTTTAAACTAAGAAAAACACGATTAAAACAGATAGTTAGAATAAAACAAATAGATAAATTAAAATAGTATGGTTTTAAAAAGAATTATAAAAATTTGCTTAGCATCATTAATGTTGATGTTTGCCTTATGGTCTTGTAATCAAAGTAAAAATTTTGAAATTGTTAAGTCTGGCTTTGTAAAACCAACAGATGATAATACCATTTGGTGTTACTGGTATTGGATAAACGACGACATTTCCAAAGACGGCATTACCAAAGATTTAGAAGCCATGAAAAAGG
>CBFIFR010000083.1:0-6415 GCA_965661915.1 Polaribacter sp.
TGATAGACAAAAAGAAATTTTTGCAAAGAAAGAAAAAGCTAAAACTGAGAAAGAAGAAGCTCTTGCTAAAAAAATCGCAGAAAAAAAAGCTAAAAAGAAAGCTATTGCTGAAAAAAGAAAAGCATTATTAAAGCAAAGAGCAGAAAAAAGAAAATTACTAAGAGAAAAAAAAGAAGCCGCTAGAAAAAAGAAAGAACAAGAGAAAAAAGAAAAAGAAGACAGTTAACAAAAAAGACAAGAATAATAATTAAATTAAAACAAAAATGAAGAATTTTAAAACGTTACTATTAATTGCTGTATTTACTTTAGGACTTGGTGGTGTTGCAAATGCACAAAAGATGGGTCATATTGACTTTGAAAAATTAGTAGCTGAGATGCCACAAACTACACAACTAAAAACTGATATGGAAAAGTTAGGAAAAACTTACCAAGACGAGGTGGAAAGTATGGGGAAAAAGTTAGATGCAAAAATGAAAAAATATACTGCAGAACAAAATACTCAAACAAAAGAAATTAACGAAATTAGAGCAAAAGAAGTTCAGCAAGAAAATGCTAGATACGAGCAATTAAGACAAACTGCTTATCAAGATATGCAGAAAAAACAAGCTGATGGTTTAAAACCAATTATAGCAAAAGCACAAAAAGCAATAGAAGAAGTTGCTGCTGCAAAAGGTATTTTATATGTTTTTGATGCATCTGTTGGAAAAGGTTTATTGGTTAAAAAAGGTGAGGATTTATATGCTGCTGTAAAAACCAAATTAGGATTTTAAATAACCACTTTAAATATTTTTAAAAAACCTACTTTTACAGTAGGTTTTTTTTATTTTTAAGCTTTTATGAAATCAAGTAATTTTCCAATAGGTATTTTTGATTCAGGTATTGGTGGTACATCTATCTGGAAAGAGATTACAACGCTTTTACCTAGTGAAAACACTATTTATCTTTCTGATAGTAAAAACGCACCTTATGGTGTAAAAAGCAAACAAGAAATTATAGATTTATCCATAAAAAACACCAACTTTTTAATCAACCAAAACTGTAAACTAATTGTTGTTGCATGCAATACAGCCACTACAAATGCAATTCAACATTTAAGAACAAAATACCAAATACCGTTTATAGGCATTGAGCCTGCTATTAAACCTGCAGCTTTACATACAAAAACCAATACTATTGGTATTTTAGCCACTAAAGGTACTTTAACAAGTGATTTATTTGCAAAAACATCCAACACAATACACAAAGGAATCATCATTAAAGAAACAATTGGAGAAGGCTTAGTTGAACTTATAGAAGCTGGTAAAATTGCATCAGTAGAAATGCACAATTTACTCAGTTCTTTTCTTAAACCTATGATAAATGAGGGTATAGATTGTTTAGTTTTAGGGTGCACACATTACCCTTATTTAATACCTAAAATTAAAGAAATTATTGGTGATAAAATAGAAATTATTGATTCTGGCTTAGCAGTTGCTAAACAAACAAAACATATTTTAACTACACATCAGCTTTTAAATCATACAGGTAATACAGGCAATCATCAATTCTTTATCAACAAAAATAAAAAAGTTTTAACTTCTTTATTGTCTACAGATTTAAATATAAAGATTTGCGAACGCGATTTTTAAAAACCTCCAAATGCACTATTAATATTAGGGCAGGCTGCTGCTCTAGTTTTTGTAGTCCATAAATTTACCCCTACAGATACTTGATGAAATCCAGAATTTGTTAAAACCGTTTCATTTATTTGATTTGTATATGTGTAAGAAAAGAGCAAGTTCTTATAATTTACGCCAATTATAGGAGATATAAATGCTGCATTTTGAATAGCATTGGCATCGAAAGTTCTTCTATAAGACAGTGCCGCCCAAAACTGAGTTTTAGAAATAGTCTTATATGCTTTTAAATTAAAGTCTGCAATACGTGCACCTGTTCCTTGTCTAAGCTGAAACATTAATGAAGGCTCTAGCTGAAAAAACAAATCTTCACCAAAGTAGTACCCAGTGTATAATATATAGTTTCTTAAATCTAATGTTTGCTGTACATTTAAATTATTTTCATTTGTTGGTAATAAATTCTTCGCTGTAAAATAGGATGAAAATCCTCCATAATGATACGCAACACTAAAGTCTGCATTATAATATGTAGTACTCACAATACTTTGAGCTGTATCTTCACCAAAAGTTCGTTGATCGGATTGATTTTGAAGAAAAGTAAATGCTAATCCAAAAGAAAGCTGATTAAAGAGTCTGCCATCACTCATTGGTAAATGATACGCATAAGTACCTTGTAAACCTTTCTGAGAATGAAATCCATTTTTATCATTAAACAGCACAAAACCATAACCTGCATTAGAGTATTCATTAAATCTTGTATGGAAGCTTAACGTTTGTAATGCTGGTGCATTTGGGATGCCTGCCCATTGTTGCCTAGCTGTAAAACGTATTTTACTTGAATTACCAACTCCTGCTGCAGATGGGTGTACCAAATAAACGTTATCTGAAAGATAATCTTGATATATAGGTAGCGTTTCTTGTGAGGTACCTTTTAATGTAAAAAGTAACAAAAAAAACAGGGTGAAATTTAGAAATGGTAACTTCATTAAGGCTTTATTAAGTAAAGGTTTTCAAAGATATTCATTTTATAAGAATTAATACTTTTTGTATTAAAGTTTTAACACAAAAAAAACGTAAAAAAGCAAATAAAAGTATTTGCAATTACTTTTATTTAGAAAAAAATGTAATTACAAAAAGCGTAAATAGAACGCTTCACCTTGAATATCAAGGATATATTTACCTAAAAAACAAAGGTGTTTCCCAGAGTATTATATTAATTTAATTTAAAAAATCGCTTTATTAAAAACTGATTTTTAATCTTATTTATAAAAAACCTGAGTTCAGTTGTTATTTTTTATCTTATTGAAAATTAAAGTTTGTCATTGCTACCTTATGAAGAAATCAAGATTATTGCCGTTAAAATAAAGAACTCCCTTTATTTGGCTATCGCTTTTATCCTTTAGATAAGAAAAATATAATTATTTGACTTACAAAAACATATTAATCGAAATAAGATAAATAAGTTGTTAAAGAAAAATGTTTTATATTAATTATTTGCTTTGAGATATTTTGTGAAAATACTTTTGTTTTTATTATTAAAGAAATTCAAAATACACTCTTCAAAACAAGTTTACAAGCCACATTTAAGAAATTTATCGTCTAAATCTGTACGTAAATTTCACCAAAAAAGTATCATTTGCAGGTGCATTAAACACTTGATTTGAAACAGCATCTGCTAAATCATCAGAAATTGCAGCGCTACCAACTGAGCCCCTAGACCATACTACAAACAATTCTGAACCTGGAATATACTCCCATCTTGCTACTAAATTGGTTTGTAATTGTACAAATGAAAAATCTGGATTATTAAATGAGTAATCCGTTGTTCCATCCCTATTTTCATCTATCAAATAAGTGTTATTTTGAAAGTTTATTTGATCAGAATCAAAAACTGAAATTCTATCATTTATACGTTTACCAATAGGGTTTATTACTCGATTTAATTCTGAAAATGTTCCTTTAGAAATAAAAGGCTGTCCATAAAACTGTAAAGAAATATCTGGTGTAAAACTGTAATTTAAACGCAAGGTTGTGGTTAATGTTTGGTTTTGAATTCGCCCTAAAATATACCTTACAGTATTATTAAAATCGGCTTCTGTAATATATTGGGTTTTATCGAATAAATTAGCATATTCTACGTTTAAAGACATACTTAGCGCATCTGTTGGTTGGTAGTTTGTTCTTACTACAAAACGATCTCTAGCCACAACATTTTCTTGTGTATGTCTGTTGGAATACCCTAAAGTAAAGCTGAACAACTTGCTTCGATCTGAACCGAAGAAAAGGTAAGCAAAAGAGGCGTTAGGTCTTCTAAATCTTGGACCTCCTCTTAAATAAAAATTATCGAAAAAATTAGTATCAGTTCCATAACCTCCTTCAGTCCACCAATTGTTAATCCAGCTAATTTCTGCATTTAACTCAAAACCAACTCTGTTTAAATTTCCACCAAAATCGTAAAAAGAATTTTGTTGAAACCGTGCACTTATATTTCTGTAAGTTTCAGTGGGAATTTGCCATAAATAGTTTAAACTACCAAACTGAATAATTTCATCGGTTTGTCTTAAAAAACCAACATCATTCAATTCTAATTCTGGAGAACGCCAAATTATACCTCCATTATATCTCCAATTTCCTCCACCGTTTTTACCTACTTCTATTCTACCTCCTGTGCCTGTTAATGAGGTTTTAGATGGATCTACAGCAACATGAGTTGCATCTACTCTTTGAAAATTATGTCTTAACGTTTGTTGCGTTGCTGTTATGGCTTCATTACTTCCTAAAACACGACTAAAAATCATGTTACCTTCCAAGAAATATTCTCTATTTTTCCAGTTATGCTGAAAGTCTACTCCTCCAGAATAAGCAGCTTTGTGCAATTCATTAAAATTGCCATTTAAATGCCTATTTGTAGCTGTAAAAATTCCGCCAATAAAAGAGTTTCTTTCGTTAAAATCTTTTTGAACTCTGGCTACAAAATAGTTGGTTAATGGTTCTACAATTTCTTCTCGAGTTTCTCCATCAGCTTGTCGTATTTCTGCAAATTCATTACCTGTTACACTTTCTAAAACACCAATAGACCAACCATCTCTAGTTTTTCCAGAGAATTTTGCAGCTCCTAAAATTCTTGAGTTTTGTGGTTCATTTGCATACTCGCCATCTGCAAGGCTAGCTGACCTATGTGGATTTCTACCAATTCGTCTGCTATAAAATAAATTATCACTACCATTTGCAAATTCGTAATCGAAAATATTACTATTCTCTACAAAAAACGGACGCTGTTCTCTAAAAAAGATTTGAAAACCATCTAAGGCAATTGCTCCTGGATCTGCCTCAACTTGTCCAAAATCGGGATTAACAGTTAGGTCTAATGTGAGGTCATTTGTAATTCCGATTTTTGCATCTAAACCTGCATTTACGTTAAAATCTTTTCCTGTTCTAAAAGGGTTTCCAGCTTCTGCAGGGTAATTATCATATTGTAAAACTGTAAATGGCTGAACTTCCAATTGCTTTTGAGAAACTAGGTTTTTTAACCCATGTAATTCACCTGCTTCACTAATAAAACCAGCTTGATTATTAGGAATTCTTTGCCAAAGCGAACGCTCTTGTAATCTAAAAATAGTTCTGTTGATATTAAAGCCCCAAACCTGCTCTTCTGCTTTTCCAAATCGCAACTGACTAAAAGGAATTTTCATTTCTGCAGTCCAGCCTTTATCATCAACCTTAGCATTGGTATACCAAATAGGATTCCAGCTATCATCCCAATTGTTACCATTTTGTGATACAAACTCTTCTCCTTTTACACCAGCAGCAGTAGTTGTAAAAACAAAAGCTGTTCTTTTATCGTGATAACTGTCTATAATTACGTTTACTCTATCTCCCTGAAAACCATCTCGCCTACTTAATCTTCTTTGAATTAAGTGTGGCTCACTATCTAAAGCTCTAATTGCTATATATAAGTATTTCTTATCATACATCACCTTAAATAAAGTTTGGTAGGCAGGTGCTGTGCCTTCATCTGGGTTTTTTTCGGTAAAATCTGATGACCATTCTATAACATCCCATGCAGTATCAGAAACATCACCATCTATAATTGGTACTTTTTTTAAAGGTTTTGTAGTATATATTCTCTTTGGAATTTTAGTTTGAGTGATTACTTGTGCTAATGTTTTTAAGGATAAAAAAACAAAAAAAGCTAAAAATTTTAAGATGATTTTATGTTGCATTAAATTGGCCCGTCTTTTAAAATTATCTCCAGAAATGTATTTGCGTCAATTAGAGTACAAAAGTAACTTTCTATTTTCTTAACTTTTTGTTAATAATTTTTAAATATTTTTATGGATTCCAAAATATAAATAACTAAAACAGGCCTTAATTTACAAATAACATATAATTATCATTACATACTCTTGGTTTTATAATTCACATATTATAAGGTATTTTCTTTCATTTTTATAAATAGTAACAATAAACGCTTTAATTATCCTTAAATTACCATAAATACTCATAAATTAATCTAACTCACTATTTGTCAAACCAATAAAAAGAGCTACATTTGCACTCCTTTTTTAAGGAAAACACATATTTATTCATTAAACAAAAACTAATAGTGTAATTATGAACACATTAAGTTACAAAACAGTATCAGCAAACGCATCTACCGTAAATAAGGAGTGGGTTTTAGTTGATGCGGACGGGCAAACGTTGGGTCGTCTAGCTTCTAAGGTAGCTAAGCTAATTAGAGGTAAATACAAACCAAATTATACTCCTCACGTAGATTGTGGAGATAACGTGGTTATTAT
>CBFIFR010000084.1:0-6289 GCA_965661915.1 Polaribacter sp.
TTAAAGATTCAGACAAAGTAACTTTATAGCTGCTATTAGCTTCATCTAAACGTGTAAATGTTTGTAATAATCTGTCTTCTAAATAGACATTTATATCACTTGGTAAATTAGCAGCCTCAATCATAAATGTAATTTGTTTCCCTGCATCTGCTTTTAATCCGAAAGGAATAATCATTGATTCAAATCCAGTATTTGGTAAAGATTGAACTTGATACATTTTATTTTGATTCTCTGATAATAAAGTAGAATACAAATAAAAATCTTCTTTATTGCCGTCAAACACTTCCCCTTCATAACCAACATCAAAACCAGTTGTTGCATTGTCTAAATAATATACTTTTGCATATTGATTTACTGTGCCATCTGTTATGGATAATTTTAATTCTGTTTTCGATGCTTTTTGAAAAGTATCTGCGTTATGACTTTGATTCACTTCTGCAAAATTAAATGTACCTCCAGCAGCATTTGCTTTTATAAAAAAACCTTGGCCTGGTGCTATAACAAATGCATCCGCCATAGTTTTAACTTCATAAGAACCATTTGAACCTAAAGTTTGGTTATAAACCCACATGGTTTTGGTTTCAGAAATAGCACTTTCATCATTTAAAAAGGTAGCACTATTTAAATAAGAAGTATAAGGGTTACCTAATAAGTTAAAATTATTACCCCCAGTTGTAAGAACAACATCAACTCCTAAATCATTAGTGTTTATAGTTCCTGTAAATGCAACTGTACCTGTACTTTCTCTTTTAACAGAATAACCAGTTCCTGAAGAAAAAGTATTATTTTCTAAATCTTCATGATAATCCCAAGAATCAGAAGCAACTATATAACTAGCAATACCATTATTAGATCCATTTTCTGCGATATTGTTTGCTGAGACAAAAGTATCATCATAATCTTGCCCTATAACTGGAGAAGCCATTAAATACCATCCCTTTAAATTACCAGCAACAGCATTGATTGACCTATTATAAATAACATTACCTGACGCATCTCCCTTTACAATTAATGAACTTCCTGATTGTGCTGTTAAAGTTCCATTGTTTGATAGGTTATCATTTATGGTTAATCCGTTAGCAGCATTTAAAACAAGTGAGCTAGCTGATGTTATATTCAAGGATTCAATAGTAGAATTTTGATTTAATATAACATCATTTTCTACAATAACTTTTGTTGAAGTACTTGGTACAACTCCATTAATCCAAGTACCTGTTTCAGACCAATTTCCATTTGTAATAGAATTTGCATAAATATTATAAGAAGCCATATCTGCTAAAGAAAGTAAAGCATTGGCTGTAAAAATTTTTATATTGTTGTTGTAGTTTGTAGGGCTGCCATCTGCATACCAATCATAAGAACCACCTCCATTAATTATAACTGTACCTTTACCAACTGTTCTTGGATTAAATTGAACAGATTGTATTTCATTTCCGCCACAATTGGTCAATAATATTTGTGCATTTAATGTTGTTTCAAACTCCGTATATTTTTGAGCCAGAGTTGCAGATCCTCCATTATTTGCATTTGCATCATCATTAATTCTTCCAAAATCTAAATTGTATTGGCAAACTCTATTTTTTTTACCTGATCCAGCTGTTAAAAACTCAATATATCTTCCATCGTTACAAGCATTATCTGGAGAACCTAAAACAAAACCGGTTCTTAATGGGTTGGAAACACTATCTTGGTAAAAATTACCCCAAGGATTATTAACTGCCCAATCATCTGTTATCGAATTAACTTCACCAAATGTTTGATTGGGTTTGTATTCCCATGGATTAGTTAATCCATCAAATACTCCAAAAACTTCGAGTCCTTTTCCTGCAAAGTTTCCTAAAAAAATGTTCCCTCCTGCTTCATAAAAAGTACGAATACTATTTATAAAATTATCTTCAAGCGTTATGCATGCGGCATTTCCACCATTCCATTCAAAACCTGCTTCTGTAATTACACAATGTCTTTCTCCACCTCCTTCTGTGGTACCTCTTGGCCACTCATTTAAACGACCTGGAAATGTAGCTCCATCACTTTGTATCCAAAGAACATCAAAACTAGATAAGTCTGCACCCTCTGCAACGTCTTGGAAAGAGAAATAAGAACCATCAATATTGTTTTGTGAGGGAATAAATTCATCCATAAACCAAACTGCAGCTGCACGATCGTCATCATAAGTTAATCCATCTTGGGCCGCAGGTATATTATCATTATAAGTTGCAGCTTGCCCTATAAATGCTATTTTTTTATTTTGAGCTCCTAAACTCAAGAAAAAGGCAATAAATACTAAGCCAATATATTTTTTTGTAAAGTTTTTCATAATCTATTATTTAACATTATTTTTAGTTATTACTAATTTAATTTTCCTCCCTAATCCATTAGTTGGGATACTTACAAATAACGCACCCACCAATGTTACCCAAAGTGCCATCGCCATAACTACGCTTCTGTGGAATGCATCTGAAGTATTCCAGAATAGTTATAGTTTTTTATCGGCACCAGAAATAACAACGGTATCAAATCCAAAAAGGAAACAGCTAAAGCAGTAGTTATTGACCAAATTATTGTTGTTATTTATAATTTAGGTACTTAAGTTTTTGTAAAACTATAAAACCATCCTATTTTTAATTATAAGAATTGTTACATTAAAAAATAATTACGAATAAAGTGTAATAAGCTAAAAATCAATTATTTAATTTGACTACTTTTTAAAAAAAGGCATATTAATAATAATTAATATATCAATATAGTTACATTTAATATTAATATAATTGTACTTATATTGCTAAATTGAGTTAATACTGCTTGGTTATTATTATTTTTTTCTAAAAAGTTTTGGAGTTTTACCAAACTTACTTTTAAATGAAGAAGAGAAATAACTTGGAGAAGAAAAGCCAACAGAATAGGCTACATCAGAAATTGACAATTTAGATTCATTAAGTAATATTTTTGCTTTTTCTAATCTAATATTTAAAATATAATCACTTATACTTATGTTTAATATAGATTTAATTTTTCTATATAACTGAACTCTTGAAATATTTAATTTAGCGGCTAATTGCTCAACTGTAAAACTAGAATCATCTATATTTTCATAAATATGTTTATTCATTACTTCTATAAAATCTTGTTCAAATAAACCTATTTTCTTAGTTGGTTCAGATTTATAAATATTTTTAATATAATGTTTACGAAGTTTCTCTCGGTTATATAAAAGGTTTTTAATTGATCTGTATAGAATAGCAAAACTAAACGGTTTTGTTAAAAATAAGTCTGCTCCAGATTCTAAACCTTGAATATAAGATTCTTTACTATCATAAGCAGTTAAAATAATAACTGGGATGTGAGATGTTCTAATATCTTTTTTTAATATATCGCAAATTTCAAACCCATTTTTCTCTGGTAAGTTAACATCGCAGATTATAATATCTGGCATTACTTCAAATGCTTTTTCTAAAACATTATAACCATTGCTGATACTTAAGTTATATTCTAATTTTAGCTTACTACTTAAATATTTAACCAAATCTTCATTATCTTCAATAAGTAATATTGAATCTCTATTTTCTTCAATTAAATCATTTTGTACAGTAAAAGCATCATCTTCGTAATCTAAATTAAAATTTAATAATGGATTATCTATGATAGCTGGTTCGTAAACTATTTCATCTGTACTCAAGTGTACATTGTCTTTATATAAAGTAATGATAAATTCTGTTCCGTTACTTGAACTTACTTCAATTTCTCCTTTATGTAACTCTATAAACTCTTTTGACAAATGCAAACCTATACCAGAACTAGATTTATTATTATTTGATCCTTTATAAAAAGCTTTAAAAACATTATTTATTTCATCATTCGGAATTCCAATACCAGAATCTTTAAAATAAATTTTAACAAAATTACTTTCTTTTATATCTTAAATTTCAATTTTTATGGTACCGTTATTCGGTGTAAACTTAAAAGAATTTGAAAGTAAATTAAAATAGACCTTATCCATTAGGTTTCTATCTAAATAGATATCTAAATATTCATTATTTGTATTTAATAAAAAGTTAATATTTCTTTTTTGTGCTTCTCTTTCAAAATCTTTAAAAATTGTATTAGAAAACTGAAATAAATTTGTTTTTGATGCTCTTAAAATAAATTTTTTATCTTCAACTTTTCTAAAATCTATTAACTGATTAATTAAACGCAATAAACGTTTTGAATTATTAAAAATTAAACCAACTTCCTTTAAAAGTTTATGATCTCTAATCTTTTTATTTTCAGAAAGAGAATCTATTGAAGATAGAATTAGTGTAATTGGTGTTTTAAACTCATGAGAAAGACCTGTAAAAAAATTGGTTTTGGCTTCATTAATTTTTTTTATTTGATTTCGTTGAATTGTAATTTTATTGTTTTGAATTTCTAATTCTCTTTTGTTTTTCTTTAAATTATAACCAGAATAAATACTATAAGCTGCTAATAGTATAATAAGTATTAAAAGAACTAAAAGTAATTTTAAAGCATTACTTTGAGTGGTATAAGTTTCTTCTTGTTGTTTAATTTTTATTTGTTGATTTTCTATATCATTTTGATGCTGATTAATTTTATCGAACTGATTTTTCATTATATCAGCATTTCTAGAGTCAATTACAGTAGTAGTTAAAAAATTTATTTTAGCTACACTTTCACCATTCAAAATTTTTAATGCTAAGTTGATTGCTTCGTCTCCACCTGTAGGATATAATATAGATGCAGATAATATGCCTTTTTGCACTAATTGAATACCATTATTAACACCATTTAAACCATCTACACCAATAAATTTGATACTTCTTTCAACCCCCTTAGATTTTGCAATTTTCCAAGCATTATAGGCAATTTCATCATTAAATGCGAAAACATAATTAATTGGTTTTAAATTTAAAGAATCTAGTATTTGAGGTATTCTTCGGTTAATATCTTTATCTTTAATACTATAAGGAATAGTTATCTTTGGCTCATTGTTAGCTATTTGATAAAATCCAGAATGTCTTTCTAAAACTGGTGAAGAATTATCATCTCCTTTTATTTCTAAAACATTAAACTCTTTTTCATTTTGTGAAGCTATATAATTTGCAGCATTTTGACCAACTTCAATATTATTTGCACCAACATATGCTGTGAATTTTTGAGAATTAATCTTGCGATCTACAATAATAACAGGAATTCCTCTATCGTAAGCTTTTTCAATTGTTGGAACTAATGGCTCTGGTCTTAGCGGAGAAATTATAATAAGATCAAAATCATTTTTTATCATTGATTCAATCTGTAACTTTTGAGTATCAACATCACCATCTGCTTGAAAAATTGTTAAATCGATCTCAGAGTATAATGAAGCTTCAACTTTCATCTCGTAATCCATAGATTTCCGCCAATCATCAATACTTATACACTGAGAAAAACCAATTTTGTATTTTGTTTCCTCATTTTCAATAGAACACGAAATAAAGAAAAGTAGACTTAAAAAAGTTATTATTTTAATTTTTATAATTTGATGTGAATTCAATCTATTTGGTTTTATGATAATTTTCAAAGAAAAAAAATATTTAAAATAACTCACAGTATTAGTGAATATTTTTTTTTTAAGAATTTGCAATTTTTAATTTATTTTTAAGTTTTGTAATATTGTCACTAACTTTTCTATCCAAAATCTTGTCATAATAGTGATTAGTTTTAAATGATTTATACCCTAACATTTTACTAACTTATTTTATAGGAGCACCATTTGTAAGAATCAATGTTGTAGCAAAAGTATAACATGCTAAGTGAAAAGCTAGATTTTTATTAATACTACACAAAACAGCAATTTCTTTTAAATATGCATTCATTTTTTGATTGATTAAAACAGATAATAAAAGCTGACCTTTTACTACAATTGGATGTTCTTTTTATTTTTCTAAAATAACTTCTGCAGTGTTTAGTAATGGAATATTACTTCTAGCATTAGTTTTTGTTCTGTTGGTTTTATCCACCTATCTCCATCCAAACCAATAACAATATCGTTTTTTGATATTTTTTTAACATCAGCATATGCCAAACCAGTGAAACAACTAAATATAAATATATCCTTAACTTGATCTAAACGCTTTATAGAAATTTCTTTTTCCATCAATTTCTGTATCTCCTCTTTAGTTAAAAACTCTCTATCAACTGTTTTAAGCCTTGCCTTCCAATTATAAAAAGGGTCTTTACTTATCCAATCATTTGCATAAGCAATTCTTATTATCTTCTTGAAATTAGTTATATACTTGATTGCTGTATTATG
>CBFIFR010000085.1:0-6265 GCA_965661915.1 Polaribacter sp.
ATAACTTTCAGAAAAATGATAAAACTGAAATTTCTTTGTCAATTGCAAATGGCAAATTAAAAAGAGCTGCAAGATTAATGTATTTTGATGAGAATGTTACCAAAGGTTTTGACTGGGGTTATGAAGGTAAAACTTTTACTGGTGTTAAATCTAAAATGGAGGTTTTTACACATATTTTAGAAAATAATATTGGTGAATCTTACCAAGTACAATCATTACCTAAAAATGAAATGGAATCCATGGTTATTCCTGTAGGAATTACAGCAGATGCTGGAAAAATTACATTTTCTGCAGAAGCAACGAATTTACCTAGTGGTTTAAAAGTATTTTTAGAAGATAGAGAAAATGGTACGTTTACTAGACTAGATGAAGCTAATGCTAATTACAAGGTAACTTTAACTGAAAAAACTGATGGTGTTGGACGTTTTTACTTACATACAAAATCTTCAGCTTTAAGTGCGGAATCTTTTCATATGGATACTATTAGTATGTACCCAACAAATACTAATAACTTAAGAATAGTGGGGCTATCTCAAGGGAAAGCGAATATAAAGTTATTTACTATTTTAGGTAAGCAAGTTTTAAACAAAAGCTTCAGTTCTAATGGTGCTTATGATGTTACACTACCAGCATTAAATTCTGGAGTTTATATTGCTCAATTAGAAAATGTAAATGGAAAAATTAGTAAGAAAATTATACTAGAATAATTAATAGCTTAAAGAAATAGATCATGAAAAACACTAAAGAAACTCAAGAAATTACTCGTAAAGAAGCCATTAAAAAAATAGGAAACTATGGTAAGTATGCAGCTTTAACTGCATTAGGTACTTATATGATATTAAATCCTCAAAAATCTCAAGCTGCATCTGTACCTTCAGATCCAGGAGAAGGATTTTAAACTTACATTATACTGTTTATTTAAAACGAGTTACTTTATTAAAGTAGCTCGTTTTTTTTCAGTGCTGTAGTAGTAATAATTTTTAGAATGAATAAAAAAAATCGCCTAAAAAATGATTGAAGGAGATATTCATAATTGGTTCGTTTTAAAACTGATATACTTCAAATCTACAAAAGTGTTACAAAAAAAAAGAGATTCCATTTCTGAGATCTCTTTTATTATAAAAAATGCAACAATGTTGCTTACTCTAAAGCACCTAAATAACGTTCTGCATCTAAAGCAGCCATACATCCTGTACCTGCAGCAGTTACAGCTTGTCTGTATTCTTTATCTTGTATATCTCCTGCTGCAAAAACACCTGGCATATTTGTCTTTGTTGTTTTTCCTTTTGTGATTAAATACCCTGTTTCATCCATATCTAAAACACCTTTAAATAAATCTGAATTTGGTGTATGCCCAATAGCAATAAAAATACCTGTTACTGGAATTTCGAACTTTTCTTTTGTTTGATTATTAATAGCTCGAACACCTTCAACAACATTACCTCCCAAAACCTCATCTACTTCTGTGTTATATAACAACTCAATATTTTCAGTTTTATCTACCCTATGTTGCATGGCTTTTGAAGCTTTCATATAATCTTTACGTACTAAAAGATATACTTTTTTACAAATATTTGCCAAATAGGTTGCTTCTTCAGCTGCAGTATCTCCACCACCAACAACCACAACATCTTGTCCTTTATAAAAGAAACCATCGCAAGTTGCACATGCAGAAACTCCACCACCAATTAAACGTTGTTCACTTTCTAACCCTAAATATTTTGCAGTTGCTCCTGTACTAATAATAATAGTTTCTGCTTCTATATGTTTAGATTCATCAACTACAACCTTATGAATTCCACCAACTTCATCGCTTAAATCAACAGAAGTTACGATTCCAAAACGAACATCCGATCCAAAACGTTCTGCTTGATGTTTTAAATCCATCATCATTGCAGTTCCATCAGTTCCATCTTTATATCCAGGAAAATTATCAACCTCTGTTGTTGTGGTTAATTGCCCTCCCATTTGCATACCTGTATACATTATCGGTTTCATATCTGCTCTTGCTGCATAAATTGCTGCTGTATAGCCTGCAGGACCAGAACCAATAATTAAACATTTTATTTTTTCAATAGTATCTGACATATTCTTTCTTAAAATTTAGAATACAAATGTATTTTTTTTGATTGATTTACCATACAAATAAGAATGAATAATCTTAATTTATGAATAACAAAAATTGATGAAAATTTCGAAAGGAAGATAAGACTATTGCTTCTTTACTTTTTTTACCTCTTCTTCAGTTATCATTTTAGGATTTTTATTTCCCCAAGAATTGGTAATATAGTTCATAACATCTGCAACTTCGTCTTCATACAAACCTAAACTAGACATAATTCCTCTATAATTCACTCCATTTACTACTATTTTACCTCGAAGTCCATATTTGATAGCTCTAATACTTGCTTCTCTTTTTTTCATCAAATAATCAGACTCTGCTAAAGGTGGGTATACTTTTGGAACTCCTTTTCCATTAGGCAAATGACATGTAGCACACATATCTGCGTATATTTCCTTACCTCTTTTAATGCTCTGTTGTAATGCAGAATCCTGTTCTACTTTGCTATAAGTTTCTTTTTTATCATTTACTGAGAGCAAAAAGAAGCTAACTACGATTAATAAACTATAAAATTTCATCTTAATTAGGTATAATTTTTACGATTCCTTTCCCTTCAATACCAACATACAGATAACCATCATTTCCTTGTTCAATAGAACGAACTCTTCCTAAGTCTTCCACAATTTTTTCTTCTTTGACTACTTTGCCATTTTCTAAATAGCAATTGGCAACGTATTTAAATTTTAAGGAACCAATCAATACATTTCCTTTCCATTGTGGGTATTTATCAGAATTTACAAAAGCCATTCCACTAGGTGCAATTGATGGATCCCAATAATGTAAGGGTTGTTCCATACCTTCTTTTTCGGTAATATCTGTGAATTTTGTTCCAGAATAGTTGATTCCGAAACTGATAACAGGCCAACCATAATTTTTTCCTTTTTGGATGATGTTAATTTCATCTCCTCCTTTTGGGCCATGTTCATGTGCCCAAATCTCTCCTGTAAAAGGATTCGTTTCCATACCTTGTGGATTTCGATTTCCGTAAGCAAAAATAGCTTCTTTTGCGTTTTCTTCGCCTACAAAAGGATTATCTTCGGGTATGCTTCCATCATCATTTAATCGATAAATTTTACCACAATCTCTGGTAATATCTTGCGGATTTACATCTCTATTTCCTCTATCTCCAATAGAAAAGTAAATTCTATTTTCTGAGTCAAAAGCAATTCTAGAACCAAAATGCTGCCCTTTTCTGCTATTAGGATATGCTTTGTACAATACTTTTTGATTTGATAAAACACCCTCTTTAAAAACAGCCCTCATTAAAGTAGTATTTGCACCTCTTTCAGTTCCCTCAGAAGATGCATAGGTAAAGTAGATAAAATTATTCTCTTTGTAATTAGGATGTAATTCAATATCCATTAAACCTCCCTGTCCTCTTACAGTTACTTCTGGCATTCCTGAGACTATGTTTTTTTTACCATCTTTAAAATGAATTAATTCTCCTGCTTTTTCTGTAATTAAAATAGAGTTATCAGGTAAAAATGTAAAACCCCAAGGAATTGTTAATTCAGGTACCACAACTTCTGTGGTATAACTAAATGTTGATGTTTTTACAGATGTTGTTTCTTGAGCGCAAGAAAAACAAACCATAAAAAGAAATGATAATAAGATGTAAGTGTGTTTCATTTTTTTATTTTTAAAAATACGTTAAAAAATATAATTAAAGTTTATCCCAGTAAAGAAATTCACAGGATTTCCTGGATAAAAATATCTTGGAGCATTATTACCAAAACTGGAAGCGTTTATTAAAATTTGAGAAGCATAAGTCTCATCAAATAAATTATTAACTCCAAAAAATACATTTACCTCAATTTCTTTTAAAAAATTGAATACATACCCAGCTTTAAAGTTTGTTAAACGATAAGCCTCAGTATATAAGGTGTTAGCATCTGTAATTGGCATACTACCTACATATTGATAATTGATGTTTCCATAAAAACCAGCTGTGAAGTTAAAATCTACACCTGTATTAAAAACAGCTGATGGCACACCTGTTAAATCATTTCCAGAAAAATCATTTTCATCATCTATAAATTCTTTAAACACAAAATTATTAAATGTATAGTTTACGAAGGTATTAATCGCTAATTTTTTATTTTCTATAAATTTATACAAAAGTTTTAACTCTAAGCCATCATGTTGCGTTTTTCCTGCATTTACACCTATAAATTCATCTGAGGCTGTTCTTCTTGAAACTAATAAATTTTCAATATTTAAGCGATAAATAGCGGAATTAAACAACAGTTTCTCATTAAAAAGATTTCCCCTTAAACCTATTTCAAAATTCCAGCCAGTTTCTGGTTGTAAATTGGTGTTTATTTGTCCATTTGGCAATAAAGTTTCTTGAAGTGTCAATGGAGAAAATCCATGGCTTATATTTGTAAAAAAACTTATATTTTGTATAAGCAAATGTGAAAGTCCAATTTTGGGAGATATCATACTATTGAACGAAAAACTTCCTGATTGATCTGGATTGTTCTGTGAAATCTCAAAACGATCACTTAATTTATAATTCGTATCATTTAAATTTACACCTACTGATAAGGTAGTTTTTTCTGAAAATTCATAATTTACCTCTGCAAAAATATTAAAGTAACCTCTATTTTCTTTAAAGTCTGATAAAATATCACCTTGAACACTTCCTGTACCTGCAGGAAAATTTTGATACAAATTCTCAAAAGTTTTGGAAGTATACAAATCTTTAAAAAGCTCAATACCCATTGTCCATTTCAATTTTTGATTCCCTAATTTATGATTCCCTAACAAACGACTTCTAATACCTAAAGCTAAGGTGATTTCATCTAAAATATTAAATGGTCTTGGTTCATAATTTTCTCTAAAAGAAGAAAAAACACTGGTTATCTGTTTTACATTAGATGTAAAAATATGGCTCCAAGTTAACCCAAAAATTGCTCTTTTAGAATCTTCAAAACCTTGAGCCTGTTGCCATGTAAAAGCAGCAGATTGAGGATTGTTAATAAAAGTTTCTTCGTTGATAGAACTTGGTATAAATGCTTTTAAATCAACATAACTCACCAGGAAATTAAACTCGTTTTTTGGCCCTAAAAAGTGATTGGTGTTGAGTGTAAATGTTTTTCTTTTATACTGGTTATTCTCTCTAAAACCATCGCTTTTTGTATCACTAAACACTGCTTTGAAGCTATGTTTTTCAGTTCCATAATTTGCAGTTAAAATACTTTTCATCAAACCAAAAGAACCTGTAGAAAATTCTGGTTGCAAACTAAATTCATTGAAATTAGCATTTTTTGGATTTAATCGAATAACACCTCCAAGACCTGCTCCATAAGCACTTGATGCTGCACCTTTAATAATTTCAAAATTGGCAATAGAGGCTAATTCAAAATCCTCTATTGTAGTTTCTCCACTTCCATTTGTTAAAGGAATGTCTTTAAAATAAGCTCTTATTTTGGATGTTCCAAAAAGATTTCTCGATCCAACTCCTCTAATCGTTATTCTATTGGTGTTTAACGCTCCACTTTGCATAAAAACCCCAGGAGTTCTATTTAAAATTGGTGCAAAATCGGTATTGTTAGCTCTTTGCATATCCTTTGGTGATATAATATCAACGTTGTTTGTTGCTCTTTTTAATTTTTGTGGGATATGGTTTGATGTTACAATAATCTCATCTAAAACTGAATAATTGATATTCAATTGAATTGTATAAAACTTATTATTTTTTAGTGTGATGGTTTTTATTAGATATCCTTTTTTTTGAAATGTATATATACCTTCGTTTTTTATCTTAAAAAAACCATCAAGATTTGAAGTTTCAACGATTTGATTTTGGCTATTAATTATTTTTATCCCTGCTAAGGTTTTTCCATACTCATCAATAATTTTTCCTCTAATTTCAACCTGACTGAAACCTAAAGATGCTTGGATAAAAAAAGTTAAAATTAGAAGGTTTTTTTGTAACACTATCAAAAAGTAGTTTTCAATTTAAATTGCAAAATTACTGTTTTGAAATTACAAATTTTTCTTAAAATTATATTTATTAAATCAATAAAAAAGGTATATTTGCAACCCGATACTTAAAAAATATTTTCGGGGTGTAGCGTAGCCCGGTTATCGCGCCTCGTTTGGGACGAGGAGGTCGCAGGTTCGAATCCTGCCACCCCG
>CBFIFR010000086.1:0-6020 GCA_965661915.1 Polaribacter sp.
ACTATCACAAATGCATTAGTAGCAATGGGTACTGATTCTGACAATGTTTTTGAAATTGATGGTACAGAATCATCAGCAGATCCAGTAGTTACAGGTTCATATATCATTAATAATGTTACAGCTATCGGAGCAAGTGGTCAAACTAAATTTGATCAATATGGTCACTGGAAATCAAATGCTACAGGAGCAAACAATAATATTGTATTTAAAGATTTTGCTACAATTACAACAATAGAAGGTATTGATACAGACACTTACGGAAGTTCATTAACATTTTCAAACATAGACTTTGTTACTACTTCTAACTTAGCTGCAATTAACGTTGCTACAGATGATTTTGACGGAAAAGGTAGTGCAAGTTTATCTTCTTCTGAAGCAGAAATAATTTCTAGTCAAGTTATTGGTTCAGGTGCTAATGAAGAGGTTTTTTATGCATGGACTGCTTATTTTTATAGTGGCGAAGGTGTACTTAGCGTTGAAGATAATACAATCCTTGAAGAAACTTTTACTGTTTATCCAAATCCATTTAACAATGTGTTAAATGTATCTAATAATTTGAAAGTAGAAAGCTTAAAATTGTTTAATATCTCAGGTCAATTAGTAAAGAGAAATGTAAACTCTAACTCTATTAATGTTCAAGAATTAGCTAAAGGAATCTATTTCTTAGAAGTAATTTCTGGAACTGATAGAAACATCAAAAAAGTTATTAAACAATAACCCATTTAAAATAACATAACATTTTAAATTAAAGAGTCTTAGCTAATAACTAAGGCTCTTTTTTATTTACGTTAATTTAACATCCAAGTAATTCTATAACTTTACATTTGCGCAAAAAATAAGTTAACAAAATTATAAGTAATGAAATATATTTTTAGTGTTTTTTTTCTCTTAAGTCTTAGCAGTTTTTCTCAATCCATTTCAGGGGTAGTTATTGATGGCGAATTTAATGAGCCATTACCATTTGCAAATGTTTTAGTTAAGGGCACTACAAACGGAACCACAACAGATATAGATGGTAAATATCAAATAAAAATAAAACCAGGAACATACACTTTAGTGTTTTCTTTTGTTGGATATGCAAGCGTAGAAATTAGTGAGGTTGTTGTTACAGGAGCCAATAATAAATATTTAGAAGTAACACTAAAACCTGCAGCAAATCAATTAGAAGCAGTAGTTATAAAAACCACATCAAAAAAGAATACAGAAGCTTCGGTTTTAAGTATTCAAAAAAAGTCAATAGCCCTTTTAGATGGTTTATCTAGTCAAGCAATTAGAAAAGCAGGAGATAGTGATATTGCAGGTGCTATAAAGAGAGTTCCTGGTATATCAGTGCAAGGAGGTAAATATGTTTATGTGCGTGGTTTAGGTGATAGATACTCTAAAACTACTGTAAACGGAATGGAACTTCCTGGTCTAGACCCAGATAGAAATACATTACCTTTAGATATTTTCCCAACAAATTTAATAGATAATTTGATTGTTAAAAAGTCTGCTTCTTCTGATATTGGTGCAGATTTTACTGGTGGTACTGTTGATATAATTTTAAAAGATTTTTCATATTCACCAACATATAACGTTAGCTTTAGTGCAGGGTATAATCCTGATATGCACTTCAATAATAACTTTTTAATAGATGATAGAAGTAGCACTGATTGGCGTGCTAAAGATGATGGTTTAAGAGATTTACCAATTGATCCAGATATAGATTTTCCTTCACCAAGTAGACTTTTCCCTGCTTCAGCAACAAGAGGAACCATAGAAGAACAGCAAGCAGAAGCCAATCTTTTAACAACGAATACTAGAAAGTTAAATAAAACGATGGCCCCAAATCAAGATACAAGTGATATGAATTATAGTTTTGGAGCCTCAGCTTCTAATGGCTATAAGTTTAAAGAAGATGGCGAATCATCAATAGGGTATATTGCTGCTTTAGGATATAAATCAAATACGAATTACTATGATAATTTCCAAAATGGTAGGTTTTTGAACAGAGATATTGGTGTTGTTGAACAAGAATTTCGTATTAGCGAATTAGGGAGAATTAATAACTTTGTAAGTGTACTATTGGGTGTAGGCTTCAAAACAAAAAATCATAAATTCGGAATCAATTATATTGATTTATTGAACGGAGAGTCAAATGCATCAAATGTAACCATAGATTCATTTGATGAAAATGTATACCAAGGTGAAGGAAGTGTAATTACCTATACAGAAAGACATTTAAAAAGTATACCAATATATGGAAAGCATACTTTTTTTAATGGTGATTTAAAAGTTAACTGGAAAGTTGCTCAGTCCAACTCTAAATTAAGAGACAAAGATTTTAGAAAGGCAATATTTGAGTTAGAAAGAGTAGCTGCATTAGATACTACTTTTTATTTAATTAGCCCTAGTGTTACTGAAGCACCAACACGTTTATGGCGTGATTTAGATGAAAAGAGTTTAGTTGCTAAATTAGATGTGGAAACTAAATTTAATGTAAATAAGATTACAGGTAAACTAAATGCAGGTTTTTCTTCAATTGATAAAGAAAGAGACTTTAGTTCTAAAAGAGTTGACGTTAATTATGAAGGTGATAGTAGAGTATTGCTAGGAGATCCAAATGCACTTTTAGCTGATGAAAATATATGGGTGCAATCAGAGCAATTGTTTCAACGAACACAAGGCTCTTACATAACTGCTGGTTCAGAACCAGGTAACACGTTTAATGCAGAAACAAGTAATACAGCCTTTTATCTGTCTAGTGAATTAAAATTCTCAGACTATATTAAAGCAGTTTTAGGTGTACGATATGAAGAGTTTACGTTAAATTACACGAGTGAGGGTATAGATAATGAGCAATTTATTGATGAAAAAGAAATTTTTACAAATTTAAATCTAATTTATTCACCTAATGATAAAAGTAATGTAAGGGCCTCATATTACAGAACAACAGCAAGGCCATCTTTTAAAGAAGCATCTACAGCTGTAATTGCAGACCCAATTAATGAAACTTTCTTTATTGGTAATCGAGACATAAAATCGGCTATTATTGATAATTATGACTTACGTTATGAATATTTTGGAGAAAAGAATGAAATGTTTTCTCTTAGTTTATTTGCAAAACAGTTTCAAGACCCTATTGAAATCGTTAACTTTAGAGAAGATACACCAAATGAATTTATTGCAAGAAATAATATAGATGCTACTATTTTAGGAGCAGAAATGGAAGTAAGAAAAAATCTACTAACGGTTAATGATAATTTTAAACTTAATATTAACGCAAATGCCTCTTACATAGATGCAAGTGCCAACGCTTTTATTAATAGAGATGAACCAGAATTAGGTACAGAAGAAAGAGAGCTTCAAGGTCAATCACCATACACGATAAATACTGGTTTATCTTTTAGTTTTGATGATATTGCATTAGAGGGTGGATTGTTTTATAATGTTCAGGGTCCTGCTTTAGAATTTGTAGGTGTTAATGATATACCAGACATTTATTCAGAACCTTTTAATAACTTAGATTTTTCTTTAGCAAAGAGTTTTAATACAGAAAATACTAAAGTTAAAAAAAGAGTAACCTTAAAAGTTAAAAATTTACTTAACGAAAAAAGAGAAAGTTATTATGTTTTTAATGATGAAAAAGCAGGATTATTTAGAAGTATAGCACCAGGATTATTAATTTCTTTAGGGGTTAGTTTAAATTTTTAAATAAGAAAATTTTAATCAGATAAAATGAAATCGAAATCGTCTAAAAATAATTTTTAGACGATTTTTTTTATTTTCAAACTTTTGTCTCTTTAATTTATTTTAAGAAATTAGACCAAAATAAATATAATACCTGTTCTATTTTCGTAAAGATTATAAAGTACTAATTAGTAAAAAAAATATCTTTATGAAACATTAAAGGTGTAAAAGGTTTTAATGTATAGATCTTAAAGTTAACAAAATCTATAATAAGATTTTTTACGTGTAAATTTTTACGCCTTTTTGTCTTTACAACAAGCCATAGTACAATCTTCTTTACAAGCCGTTTTATTTGCCTTCATCTCACATTTTTCTTTGCATTCATCAGTACAAGAGTGTGTTTTTTGAGTGCTTTCAGAAGCCTTATACATTTCGCCACCAGCAATTCCATCAACAAAAGCAATTAAGTCTTTTTTAGATGTTGTATTGGCATCAAACTCAATATTTGCAATACTGTCTGTAAAAATAACTTTAGCGTCTAAAACACCTTCTTTTTTAGACAATTTAGATTGAATGGTTTTTGCACAACCAATTTCGCAAGTCATTCCAGAAATAGCTAATGCTACACTTTCTTTTTTAACTTCTTTTGGTGTTTCTTTTTTACATCCTGTTACAATAAAACAAGCTATGGCTATGGCAAATACTATTTTTTTAGTTTTCATTAGAATCGATTATTAAATTATCTTACAAATTTATCAATAATTAGATGCGAATCTAAATAATTGTAAGATTTTTGCACAAAATTTAACTGATACTGAAATACATACAGCAAAAATGAATAATCAACAGCAAAAATGGTTGTATTTAATTTTACTTGCGCTAGTTTGGGGGAGTTCTTTTATTTTAATGAAAAAAGCGTTAACTGGTTTAACGCCAATTCAATTGGGTGCTTTACGTATTATTTTTACAGCACTTTTTTTGTTTTCAACATCAGCATCCTCTGTAAAAAAAATTAAAAGAAAACATTGGAAATACATTGCGTTTACCGCTTTTGCAGCCAGTTTTTTTCCTGTTTTTTTGTTTGCTTTTTCTGTACATCAAATAGATAGTGCTGTTGTGTCTATCTTAAATTGTTTTACCCCTTTTAATACGCTTATTTTTGGTGCGTTACTGTTTGGGTTTTCTTTCAGAAAAGTGCAGTTTTATGGCATATTAATTGGTTTGGTTGGCTGTGCTATTTTAATTTTGACTGATGCTTCTATAAATGAAAATCAGAATTATTGGTATGCTATTTTTGTGTTGATAGCTTCTGTAGGCTACGCTTTAAATGTAAATATGGTAAAAAAATATTTGCAAGATGTACCACCAAGAGCTATTGTTACTGGTAATTTGTTATTGATTTTTATTCCGGCAATTATTGTTTTATACGCTACTGGTTTTTTTAGTGATTATGTTTACAATACAGAAGGATTAATGGCTTTGGGTTATGTAGCTGTTTTAGCGGTTTTTGGCACAGGATTGGCTAAAATAATGTATAATAAATTGGTTCAGATTTCTACACCAATTTTCTCATCATCTGTAACCTATTTAATTCCTTTGGTAGCTGTTTTTTGGGGTTTAATTGATGGTGAAGAATTTGGTATCATTCAACTTTTAGGCGGAACTATTATTTTGTTGGGCGTGCATTTGGTAAACAAGAAAAGGTAATTTTTAGGTAATAAAAAAGAGCCAAAATTTTCATTTTGACTCTTTATTTTATTCGTGTTGATTAGTAAAGATTATTTAAAATCTTCATCGGAAACGCCTTCGTTAACTTTTATGTCTGTTATTGTAAAATTCAAATCCATAGGTCCCATTTTAGTACCTAATGCAAACGGAAATAAAACACCATTTACAGCTTTATAATCGCCAAAAGTTTGAGGTACTTGTACTTCTCCTTGTGGAGTTTTTACAGTTTTAACTTCTTTGGCTTTTAAGCCAGTTTTCATATCATAAAAAACTTCTGTTGTGCCATTTTTTACAACATAATAGTTAATGCCATCAATAGGTTCAATTCTGTCTAAAGTACCCGTTTTATAACTCACATCTAAAATTGGTAAAGACAGTGTTTTAAACTCTTTAAGTTGCTCAGGAGTCATATCCATTCTTCTACCTTGTACTTCTTGGTATCCTTTTTCTCCATCAAAAATAATTTTTTGAAAAACTTGGCCCATTCCTGTAATCACTTTAGACATTTTATTAGGTGCAGCCATTTTATCAACAGAAGTTACATCTATACCCTGCACTTTGGCAGTAGAGGTCATCATTACAGATTTAATTTCCATAACTTTATCTTTACCTCCAATAGCCTC
>CBFIFR010000087.1:0-6010 GCA_965661915.1 Polaribacter sp.
GTATTTATAAAACGTGTTTAGATCTAATCAACTTATAGGTTTACAATCAAAAAAAAACAAATTTTTGGATTCATGTCAAAATCATATATTTTATCTATAGATCAAGGAACTAGTGGTACCAAAGCAATTATTTTTGATGAATTCGGTGAGGTTATTATTAAAACTACAGCACCTTTAAAATCATACTACCCTACTCCAAGTTTTGTAGAACAAGATCCGCAGGAAATTTATGAGTCGGTTATAAAAGCCGTTAAAAGTTGTATTCAAAAATTTAGAGCGTCTTTTTCTGAAGAAGAACATAAAATTGTTTCATGCGGAATTTCAAATCAAAGAGAAACCTTTGTACTTTGGGATAAAAACGGAAAACCACTCCACAATGCCGTAGTTTGGCAATGCAAAAGATCTGTTGATGTTTGTGAGCGTTTAAAAGAAAATAATTTAGAAAGTACCATAAATGCGAGTACTGGCTTAACTATAGATCCTTATTTTTCTGCAACAAAAGTAACCTGGTTATATGAAAATAACGATACTGTTAAAAAAGCGATTGATAAAGGTGAAGCCTATTTTGGCACTGTAGATACTTGGTTACTTTACAGACTAACCAATGGTAATGTGTTTAAAACAGAATATACAAATGCATCTAGAACCTTATTTTATAACATTTACAATTTAGAATGGGATGCATCACTTTTAAAAGCATTTCATATTGATAAACTTAACTTACCAGAAGTAACCTTTTCTTCAGATCATTTTGGTGATTCCACTTTTGAAAACACATTCAGTAAAGCACTACCTATAACAGGAATTATTGGTGATTCTCAAGCAGCATTTTTTGGAGAAGAATGTTTTACAAATGGAATGGCTAAAGCAACTTTAGGCACAGGTTCTTCGATATTATGGAATGCTGAAAATAGCAATACAAAAACCAATAATGGTATGCTTACCACAATTGGTTGGAGTATAGAAGGACAAGTAAATTATGCTTTAGAAGGTGTTATTGTAAGTTGTGGATCTACTATAGAATGGTTAAAAAACGAATTAGAAACGTTTACTTCTTATGATGAAATTGAAGAAATGGCAACTTCATTAGAAACAAATGAAGGTGTTTATTTAATACCAGCTTTTAGCGGCATGGGTGCACCTTATTGGCAAAAAGATTGGAAAGCTTCTATACATGGTTTAACTTTTGGTACCACCAAAGAACATTTTGTTAGAGCTGCTTTAGAGTCTATTGCTTTTCAGTTAAAAGACGTAATTAGTTCTATCGAAAAAGAAACAAAAACATCATTAAAAGAATTAAAAGTAAATGGAGGCATTACTGCCAATACATTTTTGATGCAGTTTATAGCAGACTTATTAAAAACACCAATTACCAATATGGGTATTACAGATGTTTCTGCTTGGGGCGCTGCTTTAATTTCTGGTTTAGGGATAAAATTATGGAATACTACTAATGAGATTCCTAAGTTACCAGCAGATAAAATACAAAAATATGAACCTAATTTAAGCTCAGAAAATATTGATAATGCTTATGTAAACTGGTTAGCTATTTTAAAAAATAAAATAGCATAATTTTTAAAATTTACTTTACAGAACTTGGTACAGTTTGTTTTTTACCAATTATTACTTCATTAAAAATTACATTTTTAGAGTTGGTTAATGTCATTCCATTTTTTGCAGATTTAATAAAAACATGATCTAAAGAAACATTTTCAACTTTAAAATTTGGATACCCTTCTATAATAATTGCTGTATTAGAAACGTTGTTGAAACTTAAGTTTGACAAAAAAATATCTGAAATTTTAGAAGGATAAAGGCCACTACCTTCACCATGGTAATTAGAAGTTATATAAATTGCGTCTTCCACATTTAAAAACTTAATGTCATTTACATGGATGTTTTTAATGTAACCCCCTCTATCTGAATTGGTTTTTAAATAAATCCCTCTTTTTATATAACCAATTGCTTTACTATTGGATGCAAATACATTTTTAACTCCAGATGACATTTCGCTACCAATTACAATAGCATGCAAACCTTTAAAATTACAATTTCTAATAATAATATTTTCTGATGGCATTTTAGAGTTTCTACCATCATTATCTCTACCTGCTTTTATAGCAATATTATCATCTGCATTATCAAAAGAAATATTTTCAATTAAAACATCACTAGATTGTTCAATATCTATTCCGTCATTATTTTTATTGTGAGCATCATATCTTAACCCTTTTAAGGTAATGCTTTTACTTTTTAAAATATGAACGCACCAAAAAGGAGAATCTTCAATTTTTACATCTTTAATAAGAATATTTTTAGAATTGATAAATTGAATTAATTGAGGTCTTAAGTAGAATCCTTCTCCAAAAACGCGGTCTTTTATAGGTTTTTCATTATGATTCATTTCTCTACTTAAAAGTTTTCCCTTTTTTTCTAAAGGTTTCCAGGTAGCCCATAAATCATGTCCTTCTCCATCAATAATTCCTGCACCTGTAATCGCTACATTACTCACTTTGTTACCATAAATCATTGGGCTATAATTATAGATTGATGTACCTTCCCAACTTGTTAAAACAACAGGATAATCTTTAGGGTTTGAACCAAAAATTAACTTTGCTCCTTCTTCTAAATGTAAGCGAACATTACTCACAAAATGAATTGGTCCATTAATTTTATAATTTCCCTTAGGAACAATAATTGTGCCTCCTTTTTTGTTTAAACAAGCTTTCATTGCCTTATCAAAAGCTTTCTTACAGTCTTTTAATCCGTTTGCATTTGCGTCAAAATTGGTAATATCTATTTTATAATTAGGGATGTTGGGTAGACTAATCCTACTTTCTATAATTTTTACAGTAGAATCTTGATTGATTATATTTTGAGAGAAGTTATTTTGGAAACAACATAAAAATAGAATTAGATATCGCTTTTTCATTTTGGATTAATTTTACTTTGTAAATGATATCTGATTTTGTAAATGATATCTGATTCTATTTTTATGTTAGTTATTTTATTAAAATTTAATGCACTATAATTTTTTGTGTACGCAATACTTGTTTCGTATTGGTATCTGTAATTTTTAAAATAAAAATACCTTTAGAATCAATTTTAACCTCTTTTGTACTATCTGAATTGATAATTCCTTTTGAAATTTGTCGTCCTAAAATATTGTAAATCACATATTCAGATTTTGAACTGCTATTTGGTATTTTTATAGAAAATAAACCTGAATTTGGAATTGGTCCAACTTTTATATCACCTATCTCATTCTTCTTAACAGATAACGAAATATTATATCCATTTACAGTATTTACTTTTCTGGTCATGCTGTGTCCTTCTGAATCTGAAACCGTAAAGTTAAAAGAACCAAAACCTGTTGCATCTGGAGTAAATGTTACTATATTTCCAGATAAGTTTGCAGTTCCATTTACTGCATCAGAAATTGTATAAGATACACCAGTAGTATAACCTCTTGAAAGCTTTTGCAAATCAATATTTATTGTTTCTCCAGAAACTGAATTATAATGTGGTTGATTCATCCATTGTAAATAGTAGTCTAAATTTGTATAACCATCCATATTATCATCAGCATTTGCGTCAGAAAAATCTCCAGTAGCAGAATTTAAACTTGTACCAATAATTGTTTCCCACCAATTTGGCAAACCATCATTATCTGAATCCCAGTCTGAAGCTCTAGTTATCTCAGGGTAATTTTCATAAGCATAATCATCTTCAGTATCAGGAAAACCTTTTTTATTTGTTCTACTTCCTGTAACTGTATAGGTACCATTTAAAGTTTCATTTACCATTCTAGTATCGTGATCATCAAAAACTGGATAATTACAACCAACATCTGAAAGTACAATTTTATAAGCTTCTTTTGCTGATTGAGTTGTTACATGTGATGGAAAAAATGGTTGATCTACAAAGGTTTCATAATCTTTAGTAATTCCACTTCCAACACGAGCTCTTCTTCCATATTCTTGATTGGTTTCATCAAAATAGCCAGGCATCACATTGCCCTCAAAAAAGGCTCTTTGCATTCCACCAAAATTATCTTCATGATCAATAGTTAATGCATATCTTTTTAATTGAATACCTGGACCTGGTTTATAATAATTACCGACAAAATTAACTTCTTTAGCACCACCATCAGTAGTTCTAGAGCCCCAATTATACACTACATTATTTCTAATATCTAATCTACCTGCAAAAACACCACTACCATCTAAACCACCTGCTAAACTCCAATTTCTACCATAATTATGAGCTAATAAATTATGATGAAAACTACCAATATTACCCCCAATTGACGCAGCATAACCGTGTTCTACAATTCCATTAGGGTAATTTGGGTGATTTGCTTTATTTAAAGCTTCTGAGATTAAAGAACGTTGAAAAGTAATATTAGATGAATTTCTAGAACTTAAAGCTTCATCTGTTGTCCAACTAATTGAACAATGATCAAAAATAATATGGTCTCCTAATAACCCCATACCTCCAGAATCTCCATTATAAAAATACCCTAATCTTACTCTCATATTTTGAATAACATTATCATGGCTCCCAGAACCTAAAGAACTTCCTTTAATCGTAATTCCTTTTCCGGGTGCAGTTTGTCCTGCAATCGTAATGTATGGATTGTTTAAAACCAAACGAGATTGTAATGTAATGATACCAGACACAGCAAAAACAATTGTTCTTGGACCAATATCATTAGTAGCTGCTTCTCGTAAACTTCCAGGACCACTATCATTCAAATTAGTTACTACAACTACTTCTCCTCCACGTCCACCACGTGCAAATCTACCATAACCTTCTGCCTCTGGGAACGCTAATTGTGCAGGACGAAATCTCCATAAATTTCCTTTTGTAATTTTACCATTTGAGGCTATTTGGTCAACTCTCCAAAAATAAGTTGCTCCTGTATACAAGTTATTAATTTGATAACTATTTGTTGTATTGTCTTGATTTCCTTTATATTCTGGTGATGATGTATCAGCATTTTTTACGGCAGTTTCGTCAGTACCAAAATAAATATTTTGAGTAACAGCACTATTTGCAGGAGTCCATTCTAATAAAGTTCCTCCAGATGATAACACTACATGCTCATCATTAAGAGTAGGAATTGGTTCTGTAGCTTGGTCAAAAATATTTGGTGTATTTAATTCAAATCCGTTAATTAATACATTTTTCACATCTTCTGATCCTGAAGTTTCAGCAGAAAAAAGAAGTACAACATCTTTATTTTCTTGGGCTGTAAATGTTAAATAAACTGACTTTGCTTCAGCAGAATTTGCTGCTCTTACAGTTGGTATTACATCATCTTCAACTAAATTTCCATCTACAGAAATATCTATTGGACTGTAAGTAAAAGTATCACTAGAGGTTTGATTTAAAAAAACTAGTAAAGAATGTTCACCTGCTTCTAAACCACTAATTTTAAACTCTATTTGTCCTCCTTGATTTGCATTACCATCTTTTACTGTAATTCCATCATTTACCAATTTACCTTCTGAAGAAGCTTGTATGCCTGTTTTAAACCAAGAAGAGCTTATTTGCCCCCCAAAACTTCCAAATTTTGCAACTGTAAAAGTTATCCCATTTTCTGTTTTACTGGATGATGCTGCCTCCGAAATTACCCAAGGAGTGTAACCAACTTGATTTACTTCTGAAGCCCTTCTACCAGCTTGATCAAAATCAATTTTAACAACGGGGTTTTGTGAAAACCCTAAAAAACTAGAGAAAAAACCTACAAAAAAGATAACTTTGAACATCTTGTTTTTAAGTCTATTTTGATTAAGAATAGTATTTATTTTTATCATTATATTATTTATTATTCAATTTTATTTATCGAGAACAAAAATCATGTAATCGATTGCACAAATGTATTTAAAAAAGATTACTGCTCAAATTAAATTGTGTTAAATTACATACTTTTAATTATTTAAGAACTGCCATAACTTGTAACACAAAACGATACAATTAAAACGACTAAACCTACAATTAGTAA
>CBFIFR010000088.1:0-5985 GCA_965661915.1 Polaribacter sp.
CGGTATTTATAACCTCTGGCTCAATATTCCCTGGCATTGCTTTTAGCATTTGTGGGTCTTGTAATATTTTTGCCTTTAAATCATTTAAATCCGTATCAATAATGTCTTCCGCTCTTTTAGAAGTTGGTAATTTAAAACCTCTTATTTTAAACGTTTTATCATCATCTTCTTCATCATAATCTTCATCTTTTTTGAGTTTGAATTTAAAGTTTGGTGCTAAAACTTGTTCCATTAATAATGATGCTGTAATTGCTTTCAACATATTATTTACAGATAATTTTACTTCTTCATCTTGCGCATCTGGTTGCGCAATTAAATTGGTGAATTGAGCGTGTGTTTTATTATTACTATCTCTTGTAGCTCTACCAATAATTTGAATAATTTCGGTTAACGAACCTCTGTAACCAATGGTTAATGCGTGTTGACAATAAGGCCAGTCAAAACCTTCTTTTGCCATTCCTAAAGCTATAATGATATCAATATCATCTGCTGATTTTACTTCACGCAAATACGCACTTATTTTATCTCGCGATTTTGGATTGTCATTTACCAAATCAGCAACTTTTAAAATTTTGCCTGTTTTATTACTTTTTATGTGTAAAACTCCTGTTTCTTCATCTTGAAATTCTAAGTTTCCTAAAACGTCAATAATGTGATTTACTTCTTCGTATTTCTCTTTGGAAGATTCTGCCGAATTTACACTCGGAATATGAATGATAGTTTTTTTGTCTTCATCTAAAATCTCCGCCAATGCTGACTGTTCTTTGTCAGGATGCTTTTTAAAATATTTTCCTGTGTAAAAATGATAACCTATACCTAACGATTTTAAAAACTCGTAGCCATTTAATTGTTGGTAATATGTATAAGTTACTTTGGTGAATTTTGCTTCGTCTTCTGGCATTAAAACAGGAACACTATCGCCTCTAAAGTACGAACCTGTCATTGCTACAATGTGAGCATCTGAATTTGCCATTATACTTTTTAGAACTTGACCTAAAATATTATCGCCTTCTGCTGAAACGTGATGAAATTCATCAATAGCAACCAAAGTATTATCTAGTTTTTTAACGTCTAAACCATCAAAAGCAAAACGTAAAGTTGCGTGAGTACAAACCAAAATTTGTTCGTCAGAATCTAAAAAATTTAAGAATGCCGTAACTTTACTTTTTTCTTTTCCTGGTGTGCAAAGGTTATATTTTGGGTTTGGTTTCCAATCTGCAAAAAAGCCGTATTTCTTTAATTCTGTTGAGCCAAAAGATGCACCAATTGATTTTTCTGGAACTGCTACAATTACTTTTTTCAGACCTTGGTTTTTCAACTTGTCTAAAGCAATAAACATTAATGCTCTCGATTTACCTGAAGCTGGTGGTGCTTTTAACAATAAATATTGTGCAGTTCTTCCTGCATATGCTTTTTCTTGCATTTCTCGCATTCCTAAAGCATTGGTGCTTTTGCTGTTTCCTGTTTGGTCGTAATTTACGTGTACTAAATTTGGCATATTTTATTTTTTGGCTTTCTTTTTTCTAGTTTTCTTTTGCTTTGCAAAAAGCGTGTCTTTTTTAGTCATTTCTTCATACTGCTTAAACAAATATTCTAAACGTTCTGTATCGTTTTTAAAAGGTTGTAAACGATAACATTGTTCTATTGCAGTATCTAATTCTTGATGCGCTTTTAATAAACCTTTTGGCATAGTATCTGGATTGTATAGTTGTGCCATTGTTTTACTTGGGTGTTTAGCTCGTTCATCTAAAATGGCAAATACATATAAGTTTAGGTTTTCTTTTTGTTTGTGGCTGATTTCAGGAAATGGGAATGTGTTGTAACATAAAGTTTTAGAATATTGAATCCGAGTTTCGAATTTTCCACCAACGTTAGAAGTCCAAACTAAATGCATTCTAGAGCTTACAATACCAAAAACATATGGTTGATTTGTTGCAACCATAAAAAATGAATCTGTAATTTTATAGGTACTTCCATCAAGTAAATCTATTGGTAAATAATCTCTGTTTTCAGAAGACACTCTTGGTATAATTATTAAGTCTTTATCACTAGGTTGTGTGATTTGTGCAAACAAATGAGATGTTTTAGCTAAATGTGGTCTTGACGAATTGAGACGAATAACTTCAACTTCATCTACTATTTCCTTAACTCTAGGCAATGTATTCATTTCTTCATCTGAAATATCTTCTAGCCATAAACACCATCTATCTCTACCATTAAGATGTTCTTTAGCAGAAATTAGTTTTTTAAACCATTTTTTTGATTTTGGTTCTAACTGAATAAATTTTTCTTTTTCTGAAGTGTCAAAAAGTAATTTACCTCCATCAGCAGGCATATTTCCGTGATTAATTTTTGGAAGTTTAGAAATGGATTTTGTTTTACTGGAAATAGTAATATTTGATGCATCGAGTAAATAAGAATTAATATTTCGTACTTCTCTTTTAATATTTCCTTGAAATAAAAATTTCTTGTCTTTTGATATGTTTCTTAATCCAACTATAATTACTGTTACACCTGCATTTCCTTTGGCATTGTTAGTCCATTTAAAAGATGGGTGTGCAAAATTAATTTCAATTTTATCAGTTAAAGTTCTATTCCATAAAAGTCCAACCAATAAGCCTTGACAAATTGAATTAGTGGATACAAATGCACATTTTGCGTTATATCCTTCAATATATTTTGCTCCTTTGTAGAACCAAGACGCAACATAATCTAAACTTTTATAGTTTGTATTGAAAATTAATTTTAAATCATCTTTTTGTTCTTTATTTTGTTTTCTGCTACCATAGTAAGGTGGATTTCCAATAATATAAACTTCATCACTTTTTGTAATTGGACAAGCTTTTTTCCAATCTTCTCTTGTTGCGTTTCCGTGTGTTATTTGTCCTGCTTCTTTTAATGGAAGAATAGGGTTAGACTTACCAAAGTCAAATAATGTATCTTCAAAAACTCGGTTCATTTGGTGTTCTGCTAACCAAAGGGAAAGGATTGCCATTTCGTGAGCAAAATCGTCTATTTCAATGCCGTAAAATTGTGAGAGTTGTATTTGTGTAAATTCTAATGTTGGATTTGGACTTAAATCAATAATTTTTTCTAAAATTTTAATTTCCAACAAACGAATTTCTTTGTAAGTAATAATCAAAAAATTTCCGCTTCCACAAGCTGGGTCAAAAAACTTAATTTTTGATAATCTTTTTATGAGCGTTCTTAATTGGCTTACTGTTTTAGCTTTTTCAAATTCTGCATAAAGTTCATCTAAAAACAAAGGTTTTATTAACTTAAGAATGTTTTCTACTGAAGTATAATGCATTCCTAAATCACTACGATAATCAGGAATTACCACAGCTTGAATCATTGAACCAAAAATATCTGGATTGATATCTTTCCATTGTAATTCGCCAAGGTCAATTAATGTTTTTCTTGCCTTTGCTGTAAACGTTTGGGATTTTATTGTGTCTTTAAATAAACCTCCATTTACATATTCAAATTTTCTTAAATATTCAGGAAATTTTTCTGCGTTTTCTGTATTTAAACGCTCAAATAATTCATCTAAAAACGTATGTGTGTCTTTTCCGTTTTCATCAGTATGTTGTGCTAAAGTATTTGTGAAAATACTATCTGCTGCAAATATTTGGGTGTCTTCTGCAAAGAAGCAAAACAATAAACGAGATAAGAAAATATTAAGATTGTGAATACTTGCTTTTGAGTTGTAAATCTGTGGATTTTCCTCAATTAGCAAATCGTATAACGAAGCCATTTTGTAGGAAGCGTTTCTGTCCGCTTCGTTGTCGTTTGTAGCGTTATAAACTTCGCTACCTGCTAATGGTAAAAAGAAATCGAAATAATTCGGTAATTCTTTTAATTCAATATCTAAATTATTGCCGAGTTTAAGGTCTTTAGCAACTATCTGTTTGTAATCTGTAACAATGGCAAACCTTGGTTTGTGTTTTGCAATTTGTTCTTGTTTTGCAATTTCCTCAATGCTACTCAACAATTTGTCAGATGCTTCTACTTTAAAGAATACTTTCTTTTTGTATAAAATTTCTCCATCTGCTTAGGCAAAATTATAATCGCCTTTTTTTAGTCGAGTTACAGAAGTTTTTGAAATTCCGTATGCAATTAACAAATCATAGATAAATTCCTCTTTTGAGAAGTCATCTATTAAGTTTTGAACGTTAGTTTTTATTTCGGTTGATTTCATCTGTGATTTTATGTTATGATACCTTTAAAATATTGCATTCAAATAAACATTTTACAATTTTTTAAAAAAAGTGTTTATAACGATACACTTATTTTTTTATCTATTCAGGTTTATTTTGAATTTAACAATTTTGGTATTTATAGCAATAATGTATAAAAATAATCTTTTTCTAAATGTAAAAAAAGAAACCGTTTAAATAAGTGGTATTTGGCTAATTTGTAAAACCGATGTTACTACTGATGTTACTAATAGGTATGCTGTTTAAATAAAGTTACTTTAGAAATGAGTTAGTGCAGCATTTAAATCAGTAAATTTTTGTCAAGTTTTAACTGTAGTACCAAAACAAATTGTATGGAACCGCTTTTGTACTCCATCCCATACTTTTTTGTCATGCATACGTTACTTTTTTGTAACGGATACGTTTGTGTTTTATAAAAGTACTAGTATATATTTATAAAAATAGTAGAAATTGTAGGTAAATAATGTAGTATATATTGATGGAAATAGTAGTATATTTATAAAATGATGTATAGTTGCATCAAAAACCTACATTAAAAAAGAAATATAAATATACAAAATTAAAATTACATACACAATGGCATTGCGTTATAGAATTACCAAAAGAACCAATAGTATACAACAAAAGCAAGATCAGTTTATTATGCAGGCTGTAAATACAGGTACTATTGATATAGATATATTAAGCAAAGCTATTAGTGATTCTTGTAGTTTACACACTGTAGATGTAAAGGCGGTGCTTATGGCTTTGGGTATAAAATTAGAAGAATATTTAACTGATGGTAAAATTGTAGATTTGGTAGATATTGGTAAATTTAAAATGGGATTTCAATGCAAAGCAGAAACTGATGCAAGTTTGTTATCGCCAAAACGTAGTATAAAAAAATACCATATCAATTACCAACCTTCTTTAAAATTAAAGCGTAAGTTAAAAGCTGGGATTAAAACTTATAAAGAGGGGAGTAGCAGTAAATAATGTTAGGTTGAGATTTCTCTACAAGTTCGAAATGACAAGTGTTTTATTATTCCTTAAAAGAGGTAGTTTAAGAGCTAAATCTTTATATCGATACTTACATTGTTGAGTTTTCGCTACAGGGTTAAAAATAATACCTCAATTTACTTTCTGATTTGCCTCAATTGTGCAATTGAAATTGATTAAATTTAAGCTTCTAACGCATAAAACTTAGGTAATACTAATAACGTGGGTTCAACTAAAAAACCACTGTTTAGTAGCTAGTTATTTTTTTATTATTTCATACGAATGTCATCCTATGTTTGAAAACTATTAAATTAGAGTAATTTTTAAACCAGAAAAGTAATAGGGTAAAGGACAAGATTATAGTCTGTCATTTGTCATAAAAGACCGTTCGAAATGTTAATCACTTTACCCTTTACTACATTAAACTTGAACAGATCATTAGACTTTCAAGTCTGTATTTAGGATTGATAAGTAAATGTAGTAATTTTTCTATAAAAACATTTAATATGAGTAGAGTTATAGGGATTGATATTAGTAAAAGTACATTTGATGTTTCTTATTTAGAAAACGATAAATGGGAACATAGAGTCTTTAAAAACCAAATTAGAGGTTTTGAGAAATTTAAAAAATTAATAAATGCCACAGATTGGATTGTAATGGAAGCTAGTGGTCCTTATTACGTACAATTGGCAACTTTTTTAAATAGTTCAAATCATAAAGTATGTGTTTTAAACCCTTTAATTATTAGACGTTACAGTCAAACAAGATTATACAGAGCTAAAACTGA
>CBFIFR010000089.1:0-5790 GCA_965661915.1 Polaribacter sp.
CTTTATTTTCTCCTGCAATTTCAAATCCAACAACTTCTTTGTCATAAGAGGTAATTCCATTGGGTACATTATTAAAGGAAATTGTTACGTTACTTCCTTTAATTTCCATCGCATTAAATTCAGGACTAGCATATTCAAATCCATCCAATCCATACGTTTTTGCCAAAGCGATATAGGCTAATCTATCGCCACCTACTTTTTTATTGTTTGGGTGAATGTTATTTTCTTCCCCAACATCCATCAATACTGCCATACCAGCATTTGTAATCTCTTTAGAAGCCTTTAACTGGGCTTCTCTTAAATACGCTGAATTATATTCTTTTTTCTGATCTGCTATTTGATGAAATTGTGCATAATTAAATGGTGCAATTTGTGCGAAATAAAACGGAAACTCTCCCTGTTTCCACAACTCTCGCCATGATTTCACCATTTTCCCAAACAAATCTTTATATTCAAATGGTCTTTCATAATTAGACTCTCCTTGATACCAAATAGCTCCTTTAATTCCGTAACCAATTACTGGTGATAACATTCCGTTAAATAGTGTTGTAGGAACTCTATTCGAACTCTTTTTTAAGTCATTTTCAGTTTTTGGTAATGGTAATGTGTTGTCAAAATCTTCTAACATTTCTTCATTCATCCAAGCTTCTACGTTAGAACCTCCATAGGATACGTGAATCAAACCAACTGGAACTTGCAATACTTCTTGTAACAAGGAACCAAAATACCAAGCCGTTGCACTAAAGTTTCCTGTAGTTTTTGGTGATGCTATTTCCCAATGTCCTTCAAAATCTTCTTTAGGCTCTAAAACAGTAGCTCTTGGGACAGTTATCAAACGGATATTTTGATTCGTTGAACGCACAATGGCTTCATTACCACCAATAACTGGCTGTCCAGGAAAACCTTTTAAAGGCATTTCCATATTAGATTGTCCAGCACACAACCAAACTTCACCAATTAATACGTTTTTAATCACTTTTGAATCCGTTCCTTGAGAAACCGTAATTGTGTAAGTTGTATAGCTAGCTTTTGGAGTCTTTAGATTTAACTTCCATTTGCCATCCCTATCTGTTTTTGTTTCATAAATTTTAGCGTCCCAAGACGTTTGAACCTTAATTTTTTCCTTTTTATTTGCCCAACCCCAAATAGGTGTATTACTTTCTTGCTGTAATATCATGTGATCTGTAAACAAAGCAGGTAATTTAATTTCTGCTTGCATGCTAACAATACTACACAAATACAATAATGCAATAGTTACTAATTTTCTCATTTTTTTAATGGCTTTTGTATTTTAATTTCTCCTAATAAACCTGATTTTACCATCATAGTTTCATCTAATCTATAAGGTGCTGTGGTCCATGTTAATCGTTGTTCTTTTGGTAATTTTTCGTCACCAATTAATCTATTTGCCCAAGTATTGGTCACTTTTACTGTTAAAGTATTCTCGCCTTTTTGTAATGTTTTTGAAATGTTTTTTTGATAGGGATATGTCCATAAAACGCCAAAGTGTTTTCCATTGATACTGATCTCAGCAATGTTGTTAATTTCATCAAACTGTAAATATAAATCCTCATCAATATTTTGATTCCAATCAAATGTTTTAGTGTATATAGCCGTCCCTGAATAATACTTAATGCTGTCGTTGGTAGAAGTAGTCCAATCAAACAACTTATTAATCTGAATTGGTTTTGAAGGCCCATGATATGCTTTATCAAACTGAATAGTCCAATTTTCATTCAAAGTTTTTATCGTTTTAAATGTTGACCAATTGTCAGAAACTTTTAAATTTTGATGATTATCTTCTTTAAAAATCACGAATAAAGATTCATTTTTATCAAACTCTAATGAAACCAAAGTTCTTCCATTTTCAACTTTCCAGTCTTTTATTTTTCTAGTTTCATCAGTCACAGGATTGTATAAAACAGGTGTTTTATTTATCACCCTAAAAGAAACTTCTACTTGTCTTTTTTCTTCTTTTTGATTGGCTAAAAAGTAAATATCTTCATTTTTGTATGCTCTGTGTGTCCAAGCAATTGTACTCGCATCTTTTTTATTGATAGTTACATCTGCTGTAACTCCAAATGCTGAAAAATCAGAATCTAAATATGGTAATTTCACAACTTTTCCTTTTCCTAAAGACCATTGTTTGGTTCCGTTATTAATCCAAATTTCCTCTATAATTTGTTGCCACTTTTTAGTTTCTTGAGCAGTATGTTTCCCTGGAATACTGGTAGGTTTTTCATTTACAAATACAGTAGCTCCATCTTTTACTAAGTCCAATATTTTTTCAGCAACTTGTAAAGACATTATTTTATTTGGAGACATTTTGGTTGTTCCTGGAAACATTAAAAATTGATATGCTACTTTATCTGAAAAAATCACACTTCCATCTCTTACATATGCGCTTAACAATACATCCTTGTTAAAAGAATCGTATTTATATCCATTTAAAGCGTTTATCCACTCTGATAAATCTGTACTATTTTTGCTGTACTTTACTTCCTTCGGCATACGAGCTGATGGCTGTCCCAAATTTTCTATTCGTTTTTTTTCTGATGCTACACGTTCTGCTCCAAAAATATTTGGAATAGATGAAACCAATCTATCTGGCAACACTGATCTTGATGGAATTTCTTCTCCTGTAAACACTGCAAAATCTATGACTGGATTTCCTTTTTGCAACTGAAATTGAACATTTTTACAATACTCAAAAAAAGCTTTTCCAGGTTTCCACCAAGTTTGATCACGTTGAAAAAATGTTCCTATGGGATCTAAAGTCATTCCTGGTTTTCTATCTAACCAAGGATTATGAACAAAAACATGATAAAAGAAGCGGTTAACACCTAAAGCATAGTTTCTATCGGCCAAGGTTTTTAAGTTTCCAGGATGCTCATTCCAATCCATTCTTAATTGCGTAAATGCTTCTGCTTGAATGATATCTTTTCCATAAATATGTCCACCAGAAATAGCATCTAAAATATCATTTGGTTTGTCATGTGTAGGACTTCTTAACCAAAATTCTCCACTCGGGTAATCGATGTGTTTAAAGTGTAACAAACCATCACTCGTCATTGTTGGGGCAACATTTTCTGAACTAAATTTAACGCCTGCTTTTTTAGCTTCCTCTGCCAAGACAGCAAAGAAATTATCGATAATTAATTCTGATATCGTTTTTCTAATATCATACAAAACGTTTTCAGAAGTTTCCATATCACTCAACGGAATTCCAGCCATGACAGGTAAATATTCCACCACATCGTAACCTCTACGATTTTTAAATTCTTTTCTAAAAACAGGCGACCAGTTTTGGCTTCCACACTCCCAACTATCCATGTGCAGTATTTCTACCACCTTTTCTGATAACTCTGGGCCTGCTACTCTTAACATTTTTCCAAACCAATGATCTAGTTGAAAACGAACAGCATCTGCATTAAATTTATCAACTTCTAAACCTCTACCACCTCCTGCTGTTGCATTTTCATGTCCTGTAGAGGTATGTCCAAATCGCATAATTTTCCATATTTGTTCTGACGGAGCTTGCCAATTTAAAACACCATTATCATTTACAAACTCAGAAATATTGATCATTTTAGAAGGATCTACACAATCTTCTTTTGGAATTTGTTTAGCATTTCCTTTTGAACTGATTCTCCAAACCGCTCCAGATTTTCCTTCGAAATTCTCAATTAATGGTTCTTCAGAAAGAATAATCTTTGTGACTTTTAAACCTTGATTCCACTTGGCCATATCAATATCTTCAGCCCCAGGTTCTGAACCTTTAGGATCGTACACAAGTCGGAAATATTTTGCTTTGGCAGTTAAACTATGTGTATAATTCTCGTCTGTATCTTGCCAACCTGAACGTGGTGTTTCTAATCTACCTAAACTTTTAAAAGTCTTTCCATCATCGCTCACCTCAATTAACATTCTATGCGCTTGATAATTGTTCCCTTTAGTTTCAACATGAATAGATTTACAAGAAAAAGGTTCTTTAAATTCATACTGAATATAACCTGGCTCATACAAACGTAACTGTATTTGCTCGGTAGAAGCATCGCTTAAAAAACTTGCTTCCTCATTAATAGAAGTGGTTATTTTAGGCTGAACATCAATAGATGTTTGATATTCATTTTTTGTAGGAAAAGCAAACGTAGCAATATCTTTGTAAAAATTTTTATAATGTTTTGGCGTAGGTAATTTTATCTCTTTTAGATTTGTTCCTTGAACAATTGTATCAGCCCAAACCACTTTTTGCATTGACATTTCTGGAGTAATCCAAGGACCACCAGCCACTGCAAAACCATCTGCAGGATGAAAAGCTATTTTTACCCCTAATCTATCTGCTTCGGTCAAGGCCCATTTTACCATGTCCCAAAACTCATCACTCAATTGTAGTACAGGCGGATTCATTAAAGGCTCTTCCCCAGGACCTTTAATTGTCATTAAATAAGCACCACGTATTCCTGCTTGTTTCATGGCTTCTAAATCGGCTGTAATCCCTTTTTTAGAATAAGCGCTTTTTAACCAATACCAATAAACCCAAGGCATAGCCGTTTCTTGTGTAGGCTCAAAATAAGACATCTCTTTTTTATCTGATGACTGACAAGAAACAATCAACACCATTACAAAAAACAAATATTTAATACTTTGTTTCATTTAATAATTAAATTTTTCAAGTGTTTTAGAAATCCCTTTTTCAAACGGAATGATATAAAAACTATATTCATAATTTTTAGATGGAATTTGATATTTTTCTATAGGAGCACTTACTGGAGACCAACTATCATTTCCTCCAATTCCCATTTGTTTTAAATCAATATTTAGTGTTAAAAAACCTGAGGTTTTTAAGTCATAAGTGTGTTTAGCTTCCTTAATATTATTCTCAGTATATGGCCAAATACTCATACTCAACGGTTGATCTCCCATCACTAAAACTCCATCATTTTTATTTGTTGTTGATGCAGCCATCCATCTCACTTCAGTTCTATTTCCATTTTCTTGAGGACGTACATAAGGCTCCATAAAGTCATTTATAGGCAAACTGTAATTTGCAACTGGAAAACCATGATTTCTATCTACATAATTTTCAAACTCTCCTTTTCCGTACCAAGAGATTTGTTCGAACTCATTTTTAATTCCCATTTGCATCCCTACTTTCGGAATGTTTGGTAAATCTTTTGAAGCGTTCAGTTTATAATCAACTTTTATAATACCGTCTGGCTTAATATTGTAAGTTATATGTACATGGGCACTGTCTTTCATCATTTCATAATTTGAAATAACAACCACATCATTTCCTGATTTTTTCGTTTTCATGGAAGTTAAAATAGGTTGATGATCATACCATTGTTTTAAAACTTTATGAGGCTTCCATCCTTTGCTGTCGTTATCGGTTAACGGACGTGTAAAATTAGGTAACAATGGAGCAAAAACTTGTTCGTTACCGTTAAAGACATACGAACTTAAAGCCCCGTTTTCTTTGTTTATTTTGATATTAAAATCTGTTCCCGAAACTTCATAATCTTTATTAGTTTCAATCATTGAAAAAGATGTTGATGGTTTGGTTTTTACAACCATCGATTCTTTTTCTTTTAATAAAAACTGATCCGTAGCTACCACAAATCCTTTTTTTGCCCATTCTTTATCTTTAGACAACTGGAAATGGATGTTTAAAAAATATTCAGTGTTTGACTTAAACTTTGGTAAATATTTTTCAATATTTAAAATTGCTTCTTCTCCTGCTTTTATGTTTAAAGGGTCTAAAACATATTTTTTTACAGACGTTCCATT
>CBFIFR010000090.1:0-5409 GCA_965661915.1 Polaribacter sp.
TATCAGGTAAATTTTCCCAAGGATTCGAATTTGCACTGTTTGCTGCACGAATTACATGGTAATTAAAGTTGGCATCTGCATTATTAACATCTTTATATTTACCATCAAACTGCATGTAATGATACCCACCACCTAACATCAGTGGAACTCCAAAATTTACCGAATTTAAATCTTGATAAATACCATCTTGATTGTCTTCGTCAGAAAATCCAAAGGTAAATTTTATAAAGTTTGAACCTTGTGAAACTTCATTTACAACCAACTCTAAACCAGAATCTTCACCAATATTAATTAAATGATGGTTTATTTTATTGATACCTATATTGATATCAGAAAGCACGTATCTTAGTTTTTCGATACGTATTGTTTCGCCATTTTTATTGATGAATTTAAACTGATTAAAGTCTGACGAGTTCACTGGAACTCCATCCCAATTGTGGGTGAATTTTAGTGTAACTTTTACAGGAGGCATATTTATACAACAATCTATATCGTCTTTACAGGCATTTATTGAAATCATAACAAAAAACAAGCTAATTACCTTTTTCATTTTTATTTTAAGTTTATGATTAACGCATCCGAAAAGCCTTTATTTTCTGGTATTTCTTTATCAGCGCTACTACTTTCTCCTACAGCAATAATAGATTGATTGTTTAATTGAATAGCATCAAAAAGAAATTCGTTTTGCGAACCTCCTACAAATTTTTGCCAAATTTTATTTCCTGAATCATCAACCTTTAACATCCAGGCATCATTTTTACCTTGATTGATAAAACCAAAATCTATGCTTCTGGAATTTCCTGAAATTATAAAACCATTATCTTTAGTTTTAGAAATAGATCTGGCAACGTCAAAACTACTTCCTCCAAAGTTTTTTTCCCAAATTTTGTTTCCTGAAACATCTATTTTTAGCAGCCATAAATCTGCACCTCCATAATTGTTGGTAATGTCTTGATCTGTACTTCGTGTATCTCCAACAATTACAATATTATTATCATTAGCTAGGGTTATTCCTCTTGGTTCATCAATTTCTGAACCTCCAAAGTTTTTTTCCCAAAGCAAATCACCTGTATTGGCAATATTTAAAATCCAAAAATCGTAAGATCCTTTGTTGTTAGAAATATTAAAATCGTTACTATCTGATGAGGCTGCAATGAGGTAAGAATTGTTTGCAGTTTCTACCACCCCAAAAGGAGTGTCTGTAAATGAGCCACCAAAAAACCTGCTCCAAACTAAATTTCCAGAATGGTCTAATTTTATTACCCAAACATCACCACCTGCATGTTTTTGAGTAGTTTTTGCGTTTCCTTGGCCATTGGACGCAGAAACGTCTAAAACTCCTGTTATTAAAAATCCATTGTCTGAAGTTTGCAGTAAAGCAGTACCAATATCTGCGCCAGAATAACCAAATGATTTTTGCCAAGAAACAAGGCCATTTTGGGTTAATTTTATCAACCAAACATCTTGTGCGCCAGCATTTTCGGACACGTTAACATCATCACTTTTACTAAAACCTAATAAGGCAAAACCACCATCATTAGTGGCAATAATATCTGTACCTCTGTCATTATCTGAGCCTCCATAAGTGTGTTGCCAAAGTAAGGTATTATCAGATGAAAATTTCATCACCCAAAAATCATAACTTTCGTTAGATTTATTACTGATATCAAAATCGTTGCTTTGTGTGTATCCTAACACTGCATACCCCCCATCTGATGTTTTTACGACTGATTGCAAAACATCGTTTTTAGAGCCTCCAAACGTTTTTACTACCGCTGTTTTTGCAGGCTCTACAACATCATCTTTCGTGCATTGTAAAAACAATAAAAAAAATAGTATGAGTCTTAATTTCTTGATCAAAGAAAACACTTTTATTAAGATTTTTTAAGAAGAAATAATCCTTTTTGAATATCACTAACAACGATAATTCCACTTTTGAAATAAGGATAAACATTCCAAGCGCCACTAAAAGCGGTTACATCACTTTCTGGATAAGTATCAAAAAAGCCAACTTCTGTAAGGTTTTTATTTTCGATATTAGCAATATCTATAATTCTAAGACCTGCTGTGTAGCTTGCTTGGTAAAATAAATTGCCTTTTACATAGCCATTATGATCTATAGCCGAGTTGTCTGTTACATAATCAAAATAATGAACAGGGTTATCTAAGTCTGTAAAATCGAAAACAATAGTTCTGGTTTTATAACCAGCTCTTAGTTCGTCTAGCTCATCACCCAATAAAAAATATTTAAAATCTTCTGTAAACCAACCTTGGTGAGTATACCTAACATCTTGATAAGCTATTGATGATAATTCAATTGGGTTGGCTTTATCAGAAATATCAACAATAACTACTTCTGTTTCGTTACTGCCAATTAAAATTTCTTTACCAACATGTTCTGCATCTGGTCCATCATAGGTTACTACTTGAGCATCATGAGAATAATTTAAAAAACCTCCTTCATCAACAGGGTTTAAAGGATTTTGAATATTAATAAATAATGGACCTCCTTTATAGATACCATTTCTACTTGTGCCTACAGGATATACATAGCCTTCAGTTTCGTTGAGTACAATATTGTGTGCGTTACCAAAACCTGTATAGGTGGCATCTGCAGAAAATATTTGAGGCGGATTTGTAACGTTACTGAGTTTTGTTAAATCGAATATTTGCATACCATGATTTGCAGCTTCGCTTACAACAAAGGCATAATTTTGATATACTTTTACATCTCGCCAATCGCTACGAACAGTAGCAGTAGGTAAAAAACCGACAACAATTGGCTCTACAGGATTACTGATATCAACAAAAGAAACTCCTGAGTTTAAACCCACCAAAGCATACTCTTTTTCTGTAGAAGGGTCTGTCCAACCCCAAGAATCGTTTCCATTGAGAGCGGTTGTTGATATTGCTGTTGGATCTAAGTCTGCTAACGAAAGTGTAGCTACTAAATCATAATCCTTACACGGATACTCTCCAGCAAAACCGTTTTCACATTTTGCTAAAGGTGTTATTGCTGTTGGGTCATCTATTTCTAAAGTTGGTGTATCTATATTACTTTTGGTACAACCTGCAATAATTAACAGCACTATTAAAAAGATTTTTTTCATTATTATTTTTTTAAAACGCTATACTTTATAAACGCTGTTTTGGTATTGTAAAGTATATGAATCTGCTTTTTACCCAAAAATAGAACTTAATAATCAAATTCTATAAAAAAATCTCTGTTAAAGTACTTCTTTCATTTTTAAGAATGTACCTATCTTTGCAGCATGCTAGCAAATAAAAATCCACAAAAAACATCATTAGCTGAACTTGGAGAGTTTGGTTTAGTCAATCATATTACAAAATATTTTAAAGTTGATCATTCATCAACAGTTAAAGCGGTTGGAGATGATGCTGCTGTGCTTGATGCATCAGAAAAACAGACTTTGGTAACTACTGATTTATTGATTGAGGGTGTGCATTTTGATTTGAGTTATATGCCCTTAAAACACTTGGGTTATAAAGCTGTTATGGTAAATTTATCTGATGTGTATGCCATGAATGCAGATGCTGAACAGATTACGGTTTCTATTGCAGTTTCTAACAGATTTCCTTTAGAAGCAATAGAAGAATTGTATGCAGGAATTCAATTGGCTTGTAATACGTATAAGATAGATTTGATTGGAGGAGACACAACTTCATCAACAAAAGGAATGTTGATTTCAATCACTGCTATTGGTAAAGCCAATAAAGAAGATATTGTGTATAGAAATGGAGCTAAAGAAACCGATTTAATTGTGGTTACTGGCGATTTAGGCGCTGCATATTTGGGTTTACAAGTTTTGGAAAGAGAAAAACAAGTTTTTAAGGTAGACCCAAACAATCAACCAGATTTAGATAATTATACCTATTTGATTGAGCGCCAGTTAAAACCTGAAGCCCGAAAAGATATTAGCGGAATTTTACGTGAATTAAAGGTGAAGCCAACTGCTATGATTGATATTTCTGATGGATTATCATCTGAACTGTTTCATATCTGTACACAAAGTAAAGTAGGTTGTAAAATTTATGAAGATAAACTGCCTTTAGATCCACAAGTAATTTCTGCTTGCGAGGAATTTGAATTAGATTCTACCATGGTTGCCTTAAGTGGTGGTGAGGATTATGAATTGCTATTTACTGTGCCAATTGCTGATTTCGATAACATAAAAGGAAATCCTAATTTTTCTATTATTGGCCATATTACAGAAGAAAAACAAGGTTTACAATTAATTACCAGAGCCAACCAAGAAATTGAATTGAAAGCTCAGGGTTGGAATTCGATGAACAAGCAATAAAAGAGAAACAAATTTGCTTCTCTTTTACTGATGTTAAATTACCATTTAATTACTGCGTCTCTGTTCATCATCATTACTAAAGTTTCTGTTTTTTACGTTTACTTTTTTGTTTCCAAAATCATAAGAAAGTGAAACTCTAAAATTTCTAGAACTTGCATTTTGACGATAACTTTGGTTAATACCATTTACAGTAGAGTTGTAATCTCGTAAACTTCCTGTATTTAAAACATCATTAAATAGCATAGATAATTTTATGTTGTTTTTAAAACGATGTTGCAAACCAAAAGACAAATGAAACATTTGACCTAAACTAAATAAACCATCATTATGAAAAGAACTATACCAAGCATTGGCTTGTAGTTTTGTGTTTTTACGTAACACAAAAGTATGGTTAGACGCAGCATAAAACTGAATTCCATCATTTACGTCTGCATCAATATTTTTAGTCAATTTTGTAATGTGTGCCAAAAGTCTAACATCATTTTGGGTTTTCCACCAAGAAATAGGACTAAAAGAAAAACTTTCTTGGATTTGATAGGTGTACTTTTTAAAATAATTTTCTCTAGTTACAATTTGATCTTGATTAGTGACGTCTGTGTTAAAAAAAACGCCAAAACCATCTGTAGTAATGTTTACAGAAAAACCTGTATTCCATTTGTTTTTGTATAAGTGAGAAATTTCAAAATTATCTGAAAAAGAAGGTTGTAAAAACGGATTACCAACACTGTAACTATTGTCATTAATGTAAAAACGAAACGGATTTAAATCTCTAAAATTGGGTCTGTTGATTCTTTTCCCGTAAGAAAAATTAAAATTATTGTTGTCATTTTTAGCATACGAAAGGTATAAAGTTGGGAAAAACTTACTGTAGTTATTTTTGTTTTCTTGATTTAAATCATCACTTATTCCTGTTGTTTTTGTGTCTTCAAAACGCAGCCCAAATTGTAGGGTAAGTTTATCATTTAGTTTTGTGTTTCCAGAAAAATAAGCAGCTAATACATTTTCTTTGTATTTAAAATTGGTAGATTGGTTTGAATCTAAAATTGGGATGCCAGAAAGTGTATCGTAAAACAAAACACCACTATTG
>CBFIFR010000091.1:0-5149 GCA_965661915.1 Polaribacter sp.
GATTTAAGAGTAGGAATTTTAACCATTAGAGAAAAATGGGAAAAATATTTAGGCTTAACTACAACAACAGTTACAGAGGATTATTTAGAAGAAAAATATCCAATGGTTGAGTTAGAAGAAAATATTTTAATTAATGCTTCCTTTTGCCCAACTAAAGGTTTGGTAGATAAAGTGAAAAATTTATCAAAAAACGAGGCTATTTTTAAAGGGGAAGATGTTATTGCTTTTTTTACAACCGACTCTCAAGAAGAAGTGAATTTTGAGGATTACACTCAAATTGAGTTTGAAGAAGAAGTAATTCAAATTCAAAATACTTGGGATATTTTTTCATTAAACGATAAAGCCATCCAACAAGATTTTGATTTGATTACAGAAGATAGAACTTCGCAACCCATTCCAGATACAGTGCAATGCATTAACAAAGAAAATATATTTATTGAAGAAGGTGCAAAATTAACCTATGCTGTTTTAAATGCTTCAAATGGACCAATTTACATTGGTAAAGATGCAGAAATTATGGAAGGTTGTGTAGTAAGAGGTGCTTTAGCAATGTGTACTAATTCAGTATTAAAACTTGGTGCTAAAATTTACGGAGCAACTACTTTAGGCCCTTTTTGTAAAGTAGGAGGTGAGGTAAATAATGCTGTTTTAATGGGCTATTCTAATAAAGGACATGATGGCTTTTTAGGCAACTCTGTATTAGGAGAATGGTGTAATTTAGGTGCAGATACCAATAACTCGAACTTAAAGAATAATTATGCCGAAGTTAAATTATGGAATTATGAAACGGGTCGTTTTGCAAAAACTGGTTTGCAATTTTGTGGTTTAATGATGGGCGATCATTCAAAATGTGGTATCAATACCATGTTTAATACAGGTACTGTAGTTGGGGTTTCTGCAAATATTTTTGGTAGTGGATTTCCACGAAATTTTATACCTTCTTTTAGTTGGGGTGGTGCATCTGGTTTTACCGAATATAAAACCAACAAGGTATTTGAAGTTGCAAATGTAGTAATGCAACGTAGAAATATCGTTTTTGATGAAGTTGAACAACGTATTTTACAACATGTTTTTGAAGAAACTACTCAGTATCGTAAAAATTATTAAACTTTTTTGTGTTGAGTTTCAGGTAAAAAAGTATTACAGATTCTAATATAACTGAGTTTTAAATAATGTTTCTAACCTAACGTGATTTCGATTTAAAAAACCACTGATTAATAGTGTATTATAATTATTATTCTTTGAAACGAATCTCATTTCAGTAAAAATAATGTGTGTTTGAAATCATTAAAAAACAATTGACTAGTAAGCCATCTGCTTTAAATTCAAATTACATTATGTAGTAGGATGGACTGGTTGTTATTTTTCATCATTATTTTCTAAAACGTCCTTTTCAGCTTGATCCCAAGAGTTTTTTTCGCGTATTTTTTTGTAAAGTTTGATAGATAACATCAATAACACTCCAAAAAGAACTATACCAACAACACCCCAAACCCAACTAATAGCACTTTTAACGGTAACTAAAAATACTATAGCGAATAACAAAATGGTTGAGATTTCATTAATCATACGTAGCTTAAAAGCTGAGTAAGATATAATGTTCTTTTGAAGTTTAGAATATATTCTTTGGCAAAAACCATGATAAAAATAAAGTGCCAATACAAAACTTAATTTGATGTGCATCCAAGGCTCAGATAAGTAATAAGGACTTTCATACAGCATCCAAAAGGCAAAAATACTGGCTAAAATTGCAGAAGGCCATGTAATAATGTACCATAAACGTTTGCTCATCAACTTGTACTGTGTTTGTAAAATAGACTTGGCTGGCTCTAACTTGTTTTCAGCTTCTGTTTGATAAATAAATAAACGAACAATATAAAATAACCCAGCAAACCAAGTAACCACAAAAATAATGTGTAACGCTTTTATATATAAAAAATCCATATTGTTTTTAATTTGTGGTTTGTTTAATTATGTATAATAATAATTACTGCTTAAGAAATTCAAAACACTACAACTAATGTGTTTAGTGAAAATTACAGATTTTAACAGACGGTTATTTATTAATATCTTTTTTAAGCACAAATTAAAACCCAGATGGTGGGGCTTCACATAGTATTTCACTTTGTGCCTGGGCTTTTTTAGGGTTTAAAATCATATAAGTAGATAATGATGTTAGAGCAGTATATTTACCAAAATCACCAATTCTTTTTAAAGCTTCTTTCCTAGTAATTTTGTTTTCTATTTGCTTTTTGTTTTTCATGTTTTTTTGTTAATTTTATTATTAGACAAATATACATTTTTTATATGATTTTGTTCAAATTTATTTGTTCTATGCTATTGTTAGTTTGTGTGTTTTGTATAACTTTTACCATTTTCATTACATCGAAGTAATTACAGTATTTTGAAATTTCACAGCTTTCACATTCATAGCAAGTAGGTAATTTTTGAAATTTAAAAATTTTATTTGAGTCATATAAATCCAAAACAACTTCCTCTACCAATTGCATAGGGTATACAATCTGCATAAAAAAATGAATTTTTTCAATGGAAAGATTATCTTTTTTCATTTTAAAATAGTCTAAACAAGCGTAAAAGTATAAGTATGAAGAACGATCTTCTGCACAAAATTCGTTTAAAAAAATATCTAAATATTGGATTGACAAGTCTAAATTATTTAACTTGTAATGTGCCATACTTAGAAAAAGATTAACATCTAAATTTAATAAATCCTCTTTACTATGATATCCAAATGACGGCTTAATAAAATCTCTCCAAAAATTTGGGTTAATTTCTAACCATTTACTTATGCAGTTTGTTAACTCTAAAAGTTCTAGATTATTTAATTTTTTTATAGAAAGAAGTTTTTCTTTTTGATTTTTAAACTCAATAAAATTGTTGTAGTCATCAATTTTATTAGTTTGATAATCACTTAGTTTTGGAATATAAACATAAAACGATTTAAAACCTAAAAATGAAACATTTCGAATATATATATTTGTGTCAAAATTTTTAATTAGTTTTTTTAAATATATAATATCTTGTTTGTGAGATTGCCCTAAATTTTTGTCAAAGCCTTCAAACTTATAACTAAATTCATTGCTAAAAAAACTTCTATGCCAATTCCCAGATGAAAAGTTACTGATATATTTGTAGTTAATAAAATCGTAATACCTGTTTTCTAATTTGTGTTTTTTATATTCATCAATATTTTCAATTAAGGACAAATTAGGTATTGTAGAGCTTTGATAAAACTCTGTTAAACATCTTTGCAAAGCTCTATTAGGAACTACATCAGAACCGACTTTAACGTTATACTTATTATTGATTTTATCTAAAATTAAAATTCCTATTACAGGTATATTCTTTCCTAAAGAAAAGTCTTTAATAATAATGTCTAAGCCTTGATTTTCAAGCTGCTTTAACATTTTTATTGTTTTTTTGTTATCTTTAAAGTATTCTAATGGTATTGTAGGTGGTATTAATTTATTGAAATATACTTTTTTTAAAGCAAAACGTTCAAAAATTTCACAAATTCCTTGAATTATAGCTTCTTCAGATGTGTTACCCGCAGACATTCCATTTGAGCCTGACGTAATTAAAAGTAATTCAATTGGTAAGAAAATTTCCTTTTTTTCTTTTGAGTCATAAAATGGTACACAAATTAAATCTTTAAATTTTAATTTATTTAAGATTAAATCTCTTAATTGTTCGCGGTTTTTAGTGTAAAATATTTTTTCTAAAAAAATAGGATTTTTTTCGATGTATTTATCTGCAGGAACAATTTTCTCTCTAGGATCATAGTTGTATTCTAAGACAGCATTTTTCTTGTTTAAGTTTTGTGTAAATAATTTATTAATATTTTTATTTACTTGATTTCGAGTGGCATAATGTGTATTTTTAAATAGAATCCCATTTTGTAACCTCTCAAAAAACTCACCATATGCACTAGCAAGAGCATATTCAAAAGTATTACCTTTTCCATAGGTTTTTAATTTGTAGCCCTTTAAATTATTTAAATTACTACTTGAAACCTCAACACTCGCAGTATGAATATGTTTGCTTTTAAATTTATGTTTTTCAATAATAAAAATACCTAAATCACTTAAAATATTGCGAGCTTTTATGATCGTTTTTTCAGGAGATTCATCTTTGTAGGGTTTCATTTTAGTTGTTATAGCTAATTTTTAATCTTCTATCCAACTTACCAGTACATCTACCCAATCGTCATTATCATTAATACAAGGTATGGCATGGAATTCTTCACCACCAGCTTCTAAAAACTCTTCTTTACCTTCCATGGCAATTTCTTCTAGTGTTTCTAAACAGTCAGAAACAAAGGCAGGAGTTACCACTGCTAATTTTTTTACGCCTTCTTCTGGGTATTTTTCAATCATCTTATCTGTATAAGGCTGTAACCATGGGTCACCTGCTAATCTAGATTGAAAAGAAACAAAGTATTGATGTGGCTCTAAGCCTAAATATTCCACAACTTGTTTGGTAGTTTCATAGCATTGGTGTTTGTAACAAAACTCATGTGCTGGAGATTTTGTTTTACAACATGCAAAGTTTTTACTATCAGAAGGGTTACAATGGCTTTTTGTAATGTCCGATTTTCTGACGTGTCTTTCAGGAATTCCATGGTAAGAAAATAAAATTTTATCCCATTCTTTACCTTTTAAATAATTTTGAATACTGTCCCCTAGTACTTTAATATAATCTTTCTTATGATAAAATGCAGGAATGTGGGTGAATTTCATTTCTGAGAAAAATTCTTTTCTTAATTTTTCTGCCAGAACCATAATTGTATCAGTGGTAGCCATGGCATGCTGCGGATACAAAGGTACTATTAAAACATCGGTTATACCTTGGTCTTGCAATTCTTGTAATCCTGTTTTTATAGAGGGTTTTCCATAACGCATTGCTAAAGCAACAGGCAATTCTGTTTTTGCTCTAACTTTTTTTAACAATCTTTCAGACAAAACGATTAGCGGAGAGCCTTCATCCCACCAAATTTTCTTGTATGCTTTTGCAGATTTCTTAGGTCTTGTATTTAAAATAATACCTCTAACCAGCAAAACTCTTAGCCAATATGGTACATCTATAACGCGTTCGTCCATTAAAAATTCATCCAAATATTTTCTAACAT
>CBFIFR010000091.1:5159-5390 GCA_965661915.1 Polaribacter sp.
GATCCTAAATTTACTAATAAAACTCCTTTCATTTTCCCATCCTAACCTTCCTAAAAGGAAGGAATTTTTTATGATTTATTTTAATTATTTTGAGATTCCTACTTTCACAGGAATAACAGTTTATTTTAACTGATTTGTAAGCTCATACAATGTAATTGCCAAACTATGTATAACATTCATAGAAGAATTACTACCAAACATAGGTATTGCAATTGTGGCATCTACCAAATC
>CBFIFR010000092.1:0-5370 GCA_965661915.1 Polaribacter sp.
ATATCTCTTTGTAAACCAAGCTCAATATCTTTATTAGTTAATGTAGTTCTATTGATTTCTTTATGACCTCCAGAACCACCATTATCTGCTGCTGTATAGTTATTTTTTCCTGCAAAAATATCTAAATACCAAACTTGTGGTATACCAGGCATAAACATTTGTATGGCTCTTGCTAATAATAATTTTTGTTCATTTTCTCCTAAAGCGCTAAAAAACGTAGCGTTAACCTGATAATAAGAGATTTTTTTACCTGAAGGATCGTATAAGTTTTTTACTCTTCCACCACGTTTTATAATGGTGTTCATTATAGTTTCTATCTCTTCATCCTCTAATAAACCTTTGTTATAAGTTCCATTAACTTCTTTACCTTTTAAATCTAAAACAGGTATTCCATCATGACAACCCAACATATTAACAGTCTTGTAACCTTTTTCTATGATTTCGTTAAGCCAAGTTAATAATGCCTTATTATTACCAGTTTCAAGTGTGTGAATCATTAATCCTGGAAGAAAAAAATCATAAATTTGATAGTTTTTGTTTGCAACTTCAGTATGGAGGTTTAAGCCATATTCTGCATGAATTTCTGGTAGAAGGATTAAATCGTTTTTTCTTGCAATTTGGTTGATCCTTTCTAAATAATTCCAAGTACCTGGATTATTAAAAAAATTGGTTTGTCCTATTTCTTTATGTAAATAAGCAAAGGCATCTAAACGTAAAATTTTGCATCCAAAGTTTTTAACTTTAGCTAAAGTTTCTTCGTAAAACTCCCAAACTAGTTCAGATTTTGCGTTCACATCCATTTGACCTAAATAAGTTGCTTTTCTATTTACTATTGATAAAATTTCTTGTTTATAATCGTTAAAATCTTCGAAATCTAATGAGGCTAAATCTAAATTTTCAATTATAGCAGAATTAATTTTATTACAAATAAATTCTGCTTTCGGTAAAACTTGGGGGAGAACTTCGCTAATATCATTACTATTAATTTTGTTATACGTTATGCTTTGATAAAATGTATTCCAATAAGGTTTTTCAGAGCCATCAGGAAAAGGGACTTTTAAAATAGGAAGTCCTGATTTACGCATAAATAATTTATCCAAAAATTCTTTCTTTGGAATGATAATGTTATTCTCATCTTTAGTTCCATTGTCTTGCCAAAAAGTATTCCAATTGATAAAGAAATCTTTGTACTTAGAGTTTTCTCCATTTTCTAACAAATCTTTAAATTGAGGAGAAGCTACAGATAAGTGATTTAGAACAATATCAAACTTTAACATTATATTTAAATCTTCTAATGCTTTTAAATCTTTTTTAGAAACTAATTCTTCATTCAAATTGTAATCAACAATAGAAAAACCTCTGTCTAAATCGCTATTAAAAAAAGTAGGTAAGACATAAAATAAAGAAAAAACGTCTTTAAACTCTGGTAATTGCAACATTTTAATAGTATCACTTAATGTATGGCCAATACTATCTGGATACGCATTGAGCATTACACCATTAGCTATAGCTTGTGTTTTTTTCTGTTTCATAATATCTATTAGAATAGTTTATAAAAGTTTTGAAATAATATTGATATTATCTGGCAATCTACCTACATTTTGAAGTTTTAATGCAGCTAATTTTAATGCTATTTCTAAACATTCATCTACTGGTTTTTCTTTGATGTAAGCGAATAAAAATCCTGACCAAAAAGCATCTCCTGCTCCTGTTGTGTCTATTACCTTTTCTAATTTTATAGCCGGTAATTGAATAATATTTTTATTTTTTTCTGACAGTTTTACACCATTCTCTCCTAAAGTTAAACAAACAGTTTCTGCGCCTAGATTATGAAAAAACTCAAAAATTTCTTGATGAGGTACTTCTTTTTCAAAAAGTCTTAACATATCATCCTCACTAATCTTAATTAAAGGATTAAAACTACAGTAGGTTTTTATTACTTGTAGAGCTTCCTCTTGACTTTCCCACAGTTTTTTAGCATAGTTAATATCGATACTTAATTTGCAACCTAATTTATAAGCTTCTGCTGCCTTTTTTAAAATTGTTGTTTGAGCTGGTATTTTGCTTAAAGCAAAACAAGTAGTATGAAATATTTTAGTTTTTTCTAAAATCTCTGTTGAAATTTGATCTTCAGAAATAAAAGAATCTGCCACTCTAAAAGGTATAAAATCGGGAGTTCCTTGAGACCTTGAAACAAAAATTACACTTGTAGGTTTATCAGCTAACTTTTTAATATTTTTGGTAATTACATTTACACCATTTAATCTTTCGAAAATATATTCGCCAAAACCATCATTACCTACTGTTGCTACCATCATAGAATTTAAACCTAATCTAGCAGCATTCATTGCTACATTTGTTGGAGAACCTCCTAAATACCTATGGTAGTCTCTTGTGTTGTTTATGAGAACACCAGGTTGATGTCCAATGAAATCAATTAAAACCTCACCAACACATAAAACATCTATATTTTTATTTTTGTTTTTCAATTTTTGATTTTTAATTTTATAAGCTCATTAACTTTTTTGTTTAGGCTCTTTTAAACGCAATGCTATAAGACCAGCAATAATAAAGAAAACACCTCCTAAAATAATTGCATTAATAGCACTATTATTTAAAATGTTTTTTACGATTGGCCCAAATGTTATGGTTTGGATTCCCATAGGAATCACAATCATCATATTTAAAATCCCCATATAAACACCTCGTCTTTCTTGTGGTACGATTTTAGAAACCATTGAATATGGAATACCCATCATTGCTGCCCAACCAATACCAAATAAAATCATTGGTAAAATAACAACTAAAGGATCTTTGATAAAGGGAATACTTAACATGGCAACTCCTGTTAAAAACAAACTAAAAACATACACTTTTTTACCTCCCCATTTTAAGGCTAAAGGCACAAGTGCTAGTGCAAAAATGATTGTTGATAAATTGTAAGTGGTATTCATTTTTGCTGCCTGACTTAATGCTTGTGATTTATTAAAACTCATACTTTCTTCAAACATTGGCGAGATAAATTGCCAATAAATAAACAAAGCATACCATTGAAATAGATATACTGCTGCTAATTTCCACATAAATTTGGGCATCTCTTTTATAGCTTGTACTATTTCTATAAAAGGTGTTTTTATCCTATCTTTTAAAGGTAAGGCATTGTGTTTTTCAATATCTTTTAATTCTTCATCAGATGGAGGTATTTCTGGAGTTTTTAGTACAGACCATAATATGGTAGCTATAGAAAGTATTGCACCAATAAAAAAAGAATAGTAAAGCCATTTTGGAATGCCTTCAGAAGCTTGATTTACTGTTTCAGCACCTCCAAACCAATCTTGGAAAAGGAAAATGGAGGCATTCGCTAAAACAATACCTGCACCAACAAATAAGCTTTGCATTTGATATCCAAAACTCAATTGTTTGTTTGGTAATTTATCTCCAACAAAAGCACGATAAGGTTCCATAGCCATATTATTGCCCACATCTAAAATCCACAATAATCCAACTGCAAACCATAGAGCAGGACTAAAAGGAAAAGCAAACAAACATAAACTACCAATTAATGCACCTATTAAGAAAAACGGTTTTCTTCTTCCCCATTTTGGAGACCAGGTTTTATCTGAAATAGCACCAATTATAGGTTGAATAATTAAACCTGTTACTGGGCCAGCAAGATTTAATAAAGGTAAGTCTTCATGATTTGCCCCTAAAAACGAAAATATTGGGTTTACAGCTGTTTGCTGTAAACCAAAACTAAATTGGATTCCTAAAAAGCCAACATTCATATTAAAGATTTGCCAAAAACTTAAAGTAGGTTTTCTAATTTTCATCTTTTTTTAATTTTCTGTCAACTATTTTTAGAAATTCTTTGAGATTGCCTTTATTTAAAAAAACTTCTCCTTTATTATCTATAACTGGTAAGTTTAAAGTTTGAATAGAGATATTAGCTTTTTGTAATTTTACCAACATTTCTCGTTCTTTTGCTTTATTAACATCAATATCGTAATACGTGAATTTAATATTTTTTTCTTTTAAAAAAGCCTTTGTATCTAAACAACTATGGCAACTATCACTGCCATAAACAATCATATTTTTTGTTGTTGATTCATTATTATCATAAATCACTTCTTGAGCATTGCTGTAAAGTGAGGTTAGTAAAATGATTACAATTATTAAATATTTCATTTTAAAATAATTTTAGAATTTGATGTTGATTGTTTTGCTTCTTTTTAAAAAGTAGAGCCAATAAACTTCTCATTGGCTCTACTTTTAATTCAAATCAATAAAAAATAACAAACTTTCATTTAAAAACTATATTGCAATGTCATTGTAGTAGAACGACCTGAAATTGTTCTTGCTGCTGCTAAACCTGATGCTATATTTCCATTTCCTTCTACTTCAGTTACACCAATTGTATCAAATAAATTGTTTGCATTTACGCTTAATGATAAACCTTTAGTTAAGCTAACTCTAGCTACAGCATTAACATAAGCATAACCTGGCATTACTAAATCATTATCATCTTGTGCAAAAGATTTAGATGTACCTAATACTGTAATCCCTAAAAGGTGTTGTTTACTTGCACCAAAAGCATAAGTTGGTGCTAAATTATAAACAAAATCTGCTTGTCTTCTAGGCTTATTACCTTGATTAGCACCTCCATCAATTTCTGCTTTTGTATAGGTTACAGAACCATTTACACTAAAATCACCAAATCGATATGCAGACTCTACTTCTAAACCTAAAGCTTTAAACGGGTTTCCTACAGTTCTATTTAATTCATTACTAATACCTTCATCTGTATTACTTAAAAAACCAGTAACATTTAAAACTCCATTATCTAATCTCTTTTTTAAACCAACTTCAAATTGAGAAATTTCATCAAATTGTACATCACCTAGACCATCTGCACCATAAGTATTTCTATCTGCAGCTCTTCCAGAAGCACCTTTACTATATCTTCCAAAAACAGCTGCACCATCATTAATTTTATAATTTAAACCAGCTGAATAAGAAACAAAATTATAATCGTCGCTTATGGCTTGCCCAGGATTACCTGCTATTGTTGGTATTGTTTGTTCAAAAGGACTAATTACACCATCGCTATTGTAATCGAAACCAATTAAATCTCCATTAGCATCCAAATTGCTTAATTGCCCTGAATTGATTGTTCCGTTTACGTTTACGTTTTCGAAACGGACACTACCATCAAAGTTTAATTTTTCAGTTATTTCTGCATCTACCCCTACATAAGGAGAATTTACATTATGCACTGTATTGTATTTTCTTTGGCAACAGTTACCCCAAACTGGCTGACCAAAAGAGTAAGCACCACCTTGTGAAAAACCTTCAAAAACCCCTAATCTTGCT
>CBFIFR010000093.1:0-4791 GCA_965661915.1 Polaribacter sp.
GCTGACCTGGTGTTATTGGTTTTAATTTTCTAACTGACATTCTGTCTTTTCTTAAAGATTGTTATAAAAATCAATACTTTCTCCTTCAGCTAACTGTACAATCGCTTTTTTAAATCCACTTTTAATACCAGTTACTAAACCTTTCTTAGTATACTTTGTATTTCTTTGAATTGGATAATTTAACGTTTTTACACTTGAGATAGAAACTCCGTAAGCTGCCTCAACAGCTTCTTTGATATCTAGTTTGTTAGCATTTTTATCTACAACAAAGGCATAGCGATTAAATAATTCACTATCGTTTGTTGCTTTTTCTGTAATAATAGGTTTTACTAAAATACTCATATCCCTATTTGCTTAAATTTGAGTTAATTCCCTCTAAAGAACTTTCAGTAATTACAACTTTATTAGCATTTAAAACGCCATAAGTATTAATTTCTGAAGCTTTTACTACCTTAGAGTCTTTTAAATTACGTGATGATAAATACACATTTGTGTTTTCATTACCTAATACAAACAAAGATTTCTTAGTATCTAATTCTAAAGCTTTTAAAACACTCACAAAGTTTTTTGTTTTTGGTGCATCAAAATTAAAATCTTCAACTACAACTAAGTTCTTATTGTTTGCTTGAATACTTAAAGCTGACTTACGTGCCAAACGCTTTAAGTTTTTATTCAATTTAAATGAATAATTTCTTGGTCTTGGTCCGAACATACGACCACCACCTCTAAAAACACCAGACTTTATAGATCCTGCTCTAGCAGTACCAGTTCCTTTTTGTTTTTTAATTTTTCTTGTAGAACCAACTATTTCAGCTCTTTCTTTAGACTTGTGAGTTCCTTGACGTTGATTTGCCAAATACTGCTTTACATCTAAATATATTGCATGATCGTTAGGCTCTATACCAAATACATCTGCAGAAAGTTCAATTTTTCTACCTGTATGTTTCCCTGTAATATCTAAAACTGCTAATTCCATTATTTCTGAATAGTTACAAAAGCGTTTTTGTGACCAGGAATTGCTCCTTTTACAACAAGTAAGTTCTTATCAGCAACCACTTTTAACACTCTTAAATTTTGTACTTTCACTTTTTCTCCACCCATTCTTCCTGCCATACGCATTCCTTTGAACACTCTTGCAGGGTAAGATGCAGCACCAATTGAACCAGGAGCTCTTAAACGGTTATGTTGTCCATGAGTAGCTTGACCAACACCACCAAAACCGTGACGTTTAACTACACCTTGAAAACCTTTACCTTTAGAAACACCTGAAATATCAACAAATTCGCCCTCAGCAAAATGCTCTACTGTGATAGCATCTCCTAATTTGTACTGTTCTTCAAACCCTTGAAATTCAACGACTTTTTTCTTAGCAGTGGTGCCAGCTTTCTTGAAGTGACCGTCTAACGATTTGTTAGAACTCTTCGCCTTTTTGTCATCGAAACCAAGTTGCAACGCATTGTATCCATCAACCTCTTCGGTTCTGACTTGGGTAACAACGCAAGGACCTGCTTCGATTACTGTACAAGGAATATTTTTCCCGTTTTCATCAAATAAGCTGGTCATTCCAATTTTTCTTCCTATTAACCCAGACATTTAGTTAAAATTTTAGACGATAGAATATACTTATCCAGCGCGTCTATTATTAATAATTATGTTTTTGAAACTATTGTTTCATTTAATCCTTTGAATTTCATTCAAAAAAAAACAGCATAAAAACACTTTCTATACTGAATTTGTTTTTACCGTTTTTCTTTCGCGAAACGCTCCAGACATGTTGCTATTATTAATTTATAATCGTAAATAGCATTACCCTACTCTATTTCGGGTTGCAAAAGTATAAAAAAATTTCGGTTTAACAAAATTAAACCGAAAGTTAAATTTAATTTTTAATTAGTTGAAATTCCGAAACAAGTTCGGAATGTATTCAACTAAAACTTTTCTAATGAAAAGTTAAGTTTCATTACACTTTAATCTCAACTTCAACACCACTTGGTAACTCAAGCTTCATTAAAGCATCAATAGTTTTCGAAGAAGAACTATATATGTCTAACAATCTTTTGTAAGCAGCTAATTGAAATTGCTCTCTAGATTTTTTGTTTACGTGCGGTGAACGCAATACTGTAAAAATCTTTTTATGTGTTGGTAATGGTATTGGTCCGTTTACAACTGCACCAGTACTTTTTACCGTCTTTACTATTTTTTCAGCAGATTTATCTACTAAATTGTAATCGTAAGACTTTAATTTTATTCTAATTTTTTGACTCATATTATAATATTTAGCAGGTTATCCTTTTGCTTTTGCGATTACTTCTTCAGATACATTAGAAGGAGTTTCAGCATAATGTGAAAATTCCATTGTAGAAGTTGCTCTACCAGAAGACATTGTTCTTAAAGCTGTAACATAACCAAACATTTCTGATAAAGGTACTAATGCTTTAACCACTTTAGCTCCATTACGATCACTCATATCGTTAACTTGCCCTCTTCTTCTGTTTAAATCACCAACTATATCACCCATATTCTCTTCTGGAGTTAGTACTTCTAACTTCATTAATGGCTCCATAATCTTAGCTTTTGCTGCTTTTGCTGCAGCTTTATAACCTAATTTTGCTGCTAATTCAAAAGATAATTGATCAGAATCCACAGCGTGGAAAGAACCATCTTTTAAAGTAACTTTCATAGAATCCATTTCGTAACCGGCTAAAGGACCATTTTTCATTGCTTCCTTAAATCCTTTTTCTACTGATGGTACAAATTCTTTAGGAACATTACCACCTTTAATAATAGACTCGAATTGTAAACCTTGAACACCTTCATCTGCTGGCTCCATAGTAAATACAATATCAGCAAATTTACCACGTCCACCAGATTGTTTCTTATAAACCTCTCTGTGATTTGCAGGTGCAGTAATCGCTTCTTTATATTCAACCTGTGGTTGACCTTGACTTACTTCTACTTTGAATTCACGTTTTAAACGGTCTACAATTACATCTAAGTGTAATTCACCCATTCCAGAAATAATAGTTTGTCCAGAAGCTTCATCTGTTCTTACTGTAAAAGTAGGATCTTCTTCTGCTAATTTACCAAGACCTATACCTAACCTATCAACATCTGCTTTAGTTTTAGGCTCAACTGCAATACCAATTACAGGATCTGGAAAATCCATCGATTCTAAAACAATAGGATGTTTTTCATCAGATAAAGTATCACCAGTTTTAATTGATTTAAATCCAACTGCTGCACCAATGTCTCCTGCTTCAATAAAATCAATTGCGTTTTGCTTATTGGCATGCATTTGATAAATTCTTGAAATACGCTCTTTTTTATTAGATCTGTTATTCAAAACATAAGAACCTGCATCTAAACGACCTGAATAAGCTCTAAAAAAAGCTAAACGCCCCACAAAAGGATCTGTTGCAATTTTAAATGCTAATGCAGCAAACGGTTCTTTAACGTCTGGTTTACGCAATTCTTTTTGTTCTGTATCTGGATTTACCCCAACAATACCTTCTTTATCCATAGGAGAAGGTAAGTAGCGACAAACTGCATCTAATAAAAATTGAACACCTTTATTTTTAAATGCTGAACCACAAATCATAGGAATGATAGCCATATCCATTACAGCAGCTCTCAATGCAGCATGCACCTCATCTTCTGTAATAGAGTCTTCATCTTCCATGAACTTTTCTAAAAGATTCTCATCATAACTTGCTACTTCTTCTATTAAAAGTGCACGATATTTGCGAGCTTCTTCTTTCATATCTTCAGGAATTTCGATTACATCGAACGTTGCTCCCTGAGTTTCATCATGCCATACAATAGCACGATTTTTTACTAAATCTATGATTCCTTTAAATTCATCCTCATCACCAATATTTAAAACAATTGGCACTGCGTTTGACTTTAGCATATCTTTTACCTGCTGACAAACAGCAAGAAAATCAGAACCTTGACGATCCATTTTATTAACAAACCCGATTCTAGGTACTTTATAATTGTCTGCTAACCTCCAGTTTGTTTCAGATTGAGGCTCAACCCCATCAACAGCAGAAAATAAGAAAACTAACCCATCCAACACACGTAAAGATCTATTTACTTCAACAGTAAAATCTACGTGACCAGGAGTATCAATAATATTAAAATGATAATCTTTAGTTTCTGGAAGAATTTGTGCGTTTTCTTTTGGGAATTGCCAAGAACAAGTTGTTGCTGCAGAAGTAATTGTAATACCTCTTTCTTGCTCTTGCTCCATCCAATCCATTGTTGCTGCACCATCATGTACTTCTCCAATTTTGTGAGAAACACCTGTGTAAAACAACACACGTTCTGTAGTTGTGGTTTTACCAGCATCAATATGTGCTGCAATACCAATATTTCTTGTATATTTTAAATTTCTTGCCATTTCCTAAAATCTAAAGTGAGAGAATGCTTTATTTGCTTCTGCCATTTTGTGAGTATCTGTACGTTTTTTCACTGCAGCTCCTTCTTCTTTAGCCGCGGCTAAAATTTCAGCAGCTAAACGCTGAGCCATAGTTTTCTCGTTTCTTTTACGTGTATACAAAATCATCCATTTTATAGCCATAGATACTTTACGGTCTGGTCTGATTTGCATTGGAATTTGAAATGTTGCCCCACCTACACGTCTTGAACGAACTTCTACATGTGGCATTACATTTGACAACCCTTCTTTCCAAATTTCTAAGGCAGATTTCTCTTCACCTTCTCCTTTTCTTTCTTCTACGATATCCATTGCATCATAAAATACTTTAAAGGCTACTGATTTCTTACCAC
>CBFIFR010000094.1:0-4472 GCA_965661915.1 Polaribacter sp.
AATCTTCGTTTTTCTGACGATAAATATGCTTTAATTCAATAGAAACTACATTGGCTTCTTGAAAAGCTTTTGAGCTAAAAAAATAGACAGTTTCGTAATGATTTCTTAGTAAACTCCATTCGTTTGGTCTAACAACAGGAGCTAATTGTTGCAAATCTCCAATCATTAAAACTTGTGCGCCACCAAATACTTTATTTCGGTTTTTATAACGCCTCATTACTTGGTCTATACCATCTAAAAGATCTGCACGAACCATAGAAATTTCGTCTATAATTACTAAATCTAACGATTTTATAATATCGATTTTGGTTTTAGAAAACCTTCTTTGTTGTTGACTATTTTGTGGTTGATTTGGTAAAATTGGACCAAAAGGCATTTGAAAAAACGAATGTACAGTAACCCCTTTTGCATTAATTGCTGCAACACCTGTTGGTGCAACAATTACCATTCTTTTTAAAGATTCGTTTTTAATTTTATGTAAAAATGTAGTTTTCCCTGTACCTGCTTTACCTGTAATAAACAGATTTCTATCTGTTTTATTGATAAAATTAAAGGCAAGTTCTAACTCAGGATTTTTAGGCATTTTAGCTTTTTGATGCAATATAAACAATCAAATAAAAAACAAACCAAAAAAATAATGATATTTAAAAGCACCTTTGTGCGTTTTATTTTAAAGCAATAGTGTTTACTAAATAGATCTTTTTAATTGTAAAAGCTTGTTGGTAGACAGTATGTAGGTGTTGTAAATAAAATCATACTTTAGTAATTCTTTAAAACTGTGTAGAGTATTATTATACTTTCTAACTATTTTATCACCATTAGATAATTCAGTAATTTTTAAATTAGATTCTACATTTCTGTAATCTGTAATACCAATAGCATCTTTAAAATTTTTAACTAGAATGTGTTCTTGTGCTACTAAGATTTTTCTTTCCGTAATTCTATCAACAATAAATATTTTAGCATTAATGTTAGTACCTCCTCTAATTTTTTTTAAAATATTGGTTTGTACATCAAAAACAAAATCGGATGAGGGTCTACATTCAAATTTTTGATTTTTCAGGATATTTTCAACATCAATATGATCTAAATTCAGTAGATTTTCAGGAGATTCTATATTTCTTGTATTGAAAAAAGAGATAGTAACAACAATCAAAGTTGATGTTATGATTTTAAGTAGGGGTTTCATAATTAGGGGGTTGATGGTGTAAACAAATATACATTTTTTTATAAATTGCGCAATTTTTTTTGATTTCTTTAGCTTTACTTTAAAATTTTGTATAATTCGGAATATTACTATTTTGTTGCGTTTTTGGTTTTATTATACTTGGAATAAGGAAACGAAAATGAAAGCCAACAATACTAACATTTAATATTAATATTTAAAATAGTTCTAGAATAACTATTATCTTTGTTACATCTATGGATACAATTTTTTTATTTATTGGAGCACCAGAAGTTTTTGTAATTATGTTAATTGTAGTTATGGTTTTTGGTGCAGATAAAATTCCTGATATTGCTAGAGGATTAGGCAAAGGCATGCGTCAGGTAAAAGACGCTACAAATGATATTAAAAGAGAAATTAACGACACTTCTAAAGAGCACAATTTAGATACCAATATTGTAAAAGACATTAATAACGAAATTAAAGACGTAAAAGACAATATTGATGATGTTACTGGCCCTATAAAAAGAAACATGTAATCTTTTTCTTTCATTTATCCCAACAGTTTTTTGCCCTTTTTGGTTAGCGCATAAAACATCATGTCAATTTATTTTTATTTATTCTAAATAAATGATTATTTTTGTGGCGTGAGCATTTTTACAGACATACAATTCAATATCAAATTACATCAAATAACCTTTTGTAATTATCAATTGGTAATTGATGATAAAAGAATGCAACTTACTTTTCCTCAGTTATTGCAATTGCGTAATAAAATCAATGAGATTACTTTACCAGAAAATTTAGAGAATATCATACAAAACGAAAACTATGTTTTGCTATTTATTGCAGATCGAAAGCATTTGGTTTTTTTAGAAATTCCTAAATTATTAGACCTGCAACAAGAACTAACACTTTGTTTCGATAGCTATTAATCTGTAGCAGTTCTTTATTTAGATTACTTTTAAATTTACTAACGTATTTAAGCTAACGCTGTTTTTATTGTATCTTTGATATATAAACCGAAAATTATGAAAACAGCAATAAGAAGACAAATGACTATTAAGCCAGAAGTAATGGATGCTTTAAATGGTCAAATTGCATTAGAAATGCATGCATCTGCCTCATATTTAGCAATGGCTTCTTGGTGTGATCAAAGAGAATTACTAAACAGTAAAGCTTTTTTTTACAAACAAGCTGAGGAAGAGAGAGAACATGGAATGAAAATTTTCAACTTTATAAATGATGCAGGTGGTGCTGCAATTTCTCCTGCAATTCCAGAAGTAAATAACGATTTTGAAAGCTTAAGAGCTATTTACGAAACCTCTTTAGACCAAGAAATAGCAGTAACACAATCTATTTATAAGTGTTTTAAAACAGCTAGAAATGCTGATGATTTTGCATCAGAAGTATTTTTACAATGGTTTGTAAATGAACAAGTAGAAGAAGAAGATACTGTTAGAAGTATTATAGATGTATTCGATTTAATGGAAGGTATGCCATTAAAAATGATAGACGAAAGATTACCTACAGAATAACAGAATTCTTAACCACAATAAAAAAGCCAAAACAAATACTTGTTTTGGCTTTTTTATTTTTGAATGTTATTCTAAAAAAAAGAATATGAATCGCTTTTTGTATCTTTGTTTTATTACGAAATCGATTGAAATGTTTTTAGATTTATTATCTTTTTTAAAATTCTTAATAAAACGCAATCCAGAATAAGGCTTCTTGCTGTCATTTCTGCAAAGACAGAAATCTCATTAAAGTAAAGATTAATTATGAACAAGATTCTCATGTTTATGAGAATGACAAATAAGAAAAAACATGCCTTTTTATCATAAATTAGGAGAAATACCACCCAAAAGACACACACAGTTCCGTAAAAAAGACGGTAGTTTATATTATGAACAATTGTTTGGTACTATTGGTTTTGATGGTATGTCAACTAATTCTTATCATGAACATAGACCAACAATGGTCAAAGAAATCAGAAAACAATATGCTGTTAAACCAAAAATTGCCAAAGCAAATAATATTCAATCGTATCGCTTTCGCGGATTTCAAGTAAAACCAGAAAACGATTATTTAGAAAGCAGAAAAGTAGTCTTAACCAATGCTGATTGCAACATTATTTTAGCAGCTCCCAAACAATCAACAACAGCATATTTTTATAAAAATACAGATGCAGATGAGGTTATTTTTATCCATAAAGGAAGTGGAAAACTAAGAACACATCTTGGAAATCTAGATTTTAAATATGGAGATTATTTAGTCATTCCAAGAGGAATAATTTACAAACTAGATTTTGATGATGAGAATAACCGACTATTTATTGTAGAATCCTATTCACCTGTTTACACGCCAAAACGTTACAGAAACTGGTTTGGTCAATTACTAGAACATGCGCCTTTTTGTGAGCGTGATCTGCGCAGACCACAAGAATTAGAAACCCATAATGAGTTGGGCGATTTTACAATCAAAGTAAAAAAACAAGGCGAAATTATAGAAATGGTCTATGCCTCACATCCTTTTGATGTTGTAGGTTATGATGGTTATAATTTCCCCTACGCATTCTCTATTCATGATTTTGAACCCATTACAGGTCGTATTCATCAACCACCACCAGTTCATCAAACTTTTGAAACCAATGCTTTTGTAATTTGCAGTTTTGTACCTCGTTTGTACGATTATCACCCACAATCAATTCCTGCTCCTTACAACCATAGCAATATCGATTCAGATGAAGTGTTGTATTATGTAGATGGCGATTTTATGAGCAGAAATGATATCGAACAAGGTCATATTTCTTTACATCCAGCAGGTATTCCTCATGGGCCACATCCAGGAGCCACAGAACGCAGTATTGGTAAAACCGAAACCGAAGAATTAGCAGTTATGGTAGATACTTTTAAGCCTTTGCAAGTTACAGAAGAAGCCATGAAAATTGCAGATGAAGCGTATTATAAATCTTGGTTGGAGTAGATTTTCATTCCTGTGAAAACGGGGATTCATTATAAATTATTATAGAATAAAAATTATTAGAAGCTATTTCGTGCTTTCACTACTCAATTTTTTTGCCTTTCAGGACAAAAAAGATTTCAAACAAACCGTTCAATCACGGCTAAACTTGTTTGAAAGCAATAGTTTAATTTTTAATAAATAGCTTATCCAAAAACAAAAGACCTTTCAGGTTTTAAAACCTGAAAGGTCTGCTAAAAAATCATCAAAAAGATGGCAAAAAAAATAGAATCAGTTAATTACGGATTAGAAAAAATATTCGAAGGAGCACAAGATTTCCTTCCAT
>CBFIFR010000095.1:0-4460 GCA_965661915.1 Polaribacter sp.
AAAAATGGTGAAAATCTAAAGAAAATTATCTTACAATATGCTTCAGATTGGAATTTAGGTGATGATTTTGTTGAATGGATAAACGAAGATAATATTTTCTGTAATACTTTGGTAGATAGAATTGTACCTGGATATCCTAGAGATAAAATGGATGCAATTACCAAAGAATTAGGCTATAAAGACAATTTGGTTGTAGAAGGAGAGCAATTCCATTTATGGGTAATTGAAGGACCATCAACAGTAAAAGAAGAAATTCCTGCAGAGGTATGTGGATTGAATATCGTTTTTACTGATAATCAAGAACCTTACAGAACTCGTAAAGTAAGAATTTTAAACGGAGCTCACACAAGTTTAGTGCCTGTTGGATATTTATATGGTATAGATAAAGTTCGTGAATCTTTAGAAGACGAAGTTGTAGGTGGTTTCTTAAAAGATGCTATTTTCGAAGAAATTTGTCCAACTTTAGATTTACCAGAATCAGAACTCAATCAGTTTGCAAATGATGTGTTAGATCGTTTTAGAAATCCATATTTAGAGCATGCTTTAATTAGCATTTCTTTAAACTCAACATCAAAATATAAAACTAGAGTTTTGCCATCAGTATTAGAATATATCAAAAGAAAAGATGCATTACCAAATCGTTTGTTATTCTCTTTGGCATCGTTAATTGCGTTTTATAAAGGTGATAGAAATGGTACAGCAATTCCGTTAAAAGATGATCAGTCTGCATTAGATTTCTTCGCAAATCAATGGGCAACAAATGATATATCAGCCATTGTAAAAGCTACCTTATCAAATACAGATTTTTGGGGTGTAGATTTAACTTCTTACGAAGGATTACAAGCAGTTGTAGAAAAACACTTGACTGCAATTACAGAAAAAGGAATGCAAACAGCTTTAAAAGAATTATAAGAAATTATGATTATAGATTCACATCAACATTTTTGGCAATACGAACCTGTAAAACACAGTTGGATTGATGATGAAATGGCTGTAATTCGCCGTGATTTTTTACCATCAGATTTACAAAAAGTTTATCAAGAAAATGGTGTTGACGGCTGTGTGGCTGTACAAGCAGATCAAACTTTAGCAGAAACCGATTTTTTAATTGATTTAGCTTCAAAAAACGATTTTATAAAAGGAATTGTGGGTTGGGTAGATTTACGAAGTGATGCTGTTGAAGCTGATTTAGAAAAGTATAGTCATCACCAAAAAGTAAAAGGTTTTAGACACGTTGTGCAAGGAGAAGCAGATCATAATTTTTTATTACGACCTAATTTTTTAAACGGAATTTCGGCTCTAGAAAAACACAATTTCACCTACGATATTTTGATTTTTCCACATCAATTGGGGGCGACTTTAGAGTTTGTTAAAAAGTTTCCAAATATCAAATTTGTAATCGATCATATTGCAAAACCGTATATAAAAGACGGTTTTTTTGATGGTTGGGCAAATCAAATGAAAGCAATTGCCAAGCATAAAAACGTGTACTGTAAAGTATCAGGAATGATTACAGAAGCCGATTATAAAACTTGGACACAAGCACAATTACATCCTTATTTAGATTTAGTTTTTAATGCTTTTGGTACAAACAGAATTTTATTTGGTTCTGATTGGCCTGTGTGTTTGGTAGCTGGTAATTATCAACAAGTAAAAAATATAGTAACCAATTATATTGCTAATTTTTCTGCGGATGAAAAAGCAAATATTATGGGTTTAAATGCAATTAAATTTTACAATTTATAAAAATGAAAACAAAACCAACTTACATTTCAGGAAACTATAAAAAGAGTGCGTTTTTTAACAATGATAGCAGATTAGTTTTAGGCTGTTCTGGTTTAGGAGGAGTTTGGAGACCAATTGAAGAAAAAACAGCAATTGGCATATTATTGCACGCTTTAGAAAATGGTGTTAGCGTTTTAGACACTGCACCTTCTTATAATAAATCTCAAGAATTTGTTGGTAAAGCCTTAAAGCTTTGGACAGGAAAAAAGCCTTTTATAAGCACAAAAGTAGGTCGTTTAAAAGCAGACAAAGCAGAAGATACTATTGTAGATTATTCGCCAGAAACAATGCGTAAAAGCGTGTATGAAAGTTTAGAAGTAATTGGGGTAGATAGTATAGATTTGTTGTTTTTGCATGAGCCACATTTGGTTCCTGTAGAAAAAATGGATGAAATTATGGACTGTTTGCAATCTTTTAAAAAAGAAGGAATTGTAAAATCTTTAGGAGTTGGAGGTAATCCAATTGATCGTTTTTATCCTCATATGATCAAAGAAAATTTTGATGTTGTTTCAGGATTTTTAAAATTAGATGCTTGTAATTTAACGGGTTTCAACAAAGATCTTCCTCAAATCGAAAAAGAGAATATGGCATATTATGCAGCTTCTGCATTGCATATGGGTTTGTTGGGCAGTAGATTAGAGCAGTACAATACTGAAAGACCAAATAATGAATGGATTTCTAATGCTGATGTAGATGTAGCTCTAGAAGTAAACAAAATTGCTCAAAAACACAATATTCCTTTATCAAGATTAGCTTTAAGATATGTGTTTTCAATATTAGAAGCAGATAGAGTAGTTGTGGGGCCAACAAAAATGGAGCAACTCACAGATGTTTTAAATGCTTGGGAAGAAGGGAAGTTATCAGAAGATATTTTTAATGAAATTACCAAAACAATAACAACTCTAAGATAAAATAATTATGAATCAACTTAAAAAAATACCCGTAGTAAAAAAGGAATTGTTATTTCCGTTTATCATGATAACATCGCTATTTGCTTTATGGGGAATTGCCAACGATTTAACAAATCCGATGGTTTCTGCATTTAAAAAAGTAATGCCAGAGTTGTCTAATATGCAAGCTTCTTTAGTGCAGTTTGCATTTTATTTTGGATATTTCTTTATGGCTTTGCCAGCAGCTTTGTTCATCAGAAAATACAGTTATAAATCGGGTATTATTTTAGGATTGTGTTTGTATGCCATTGGTGCATTTTTATTTTATCCTGCAGCAGCAAACGAAACATTTACTTTCTTTTTAATCTCTTTATGGGTAATTACTTGCGGATTGGCTTTTTTAGAAACCACATCAAATCCGTTAATTTTAGCTTTAGGTGATAAAGAAACAGCAACACAACGTTTAAATTTAGCACAAGCCTTTAATCCCATTGGTTCTTTAACAGGAATGATAATTGCTCAGGTTTTTGTAATTAGCGCTTTACGTTCAGATGATTATACAACAGAAGCTTATAATGCACTTTCTGCAACAGAATTAGCAGCAGTTAGAGAAAATGATTTAGGTATTATTAGTGTGCCTTATATTGGTTTAGGTATTTTAGTTTTGGTAATTATGACCATCATAATTTTTACCAAAATGCCAAAAACAGCAGAAGAAGATAAGATGTCGCTTTCAGAATCTTTTAAAAAATTATTTGCTAACAGCAATTATAAATTTGGAGTTGTGGCGCAAGCTTTTTATGTAGGTGCTCAAATTATGTGTTGGACCTATATTTTTCAATATGTAGATAATATCAACGAAACTTTTGGAATGGAATTAACAGCTACCTATTTTAATGTGGCTGCAATGATTTCGTTTTTAATTGGTAGATGGATTGGTACTGCTTTAATGAGAACCATTAATCCATCTAAAATGTTAATGTTATTTGGTTTAGGAGGCGTAATTTGTTGTGCAGGTGCAATTTTATTATCTGGTATGCCTGGTTTAATTTCTTTGGTTGCAGTTTCTGTTTTTATGTCTATTATGTTTCCAACCATTTATGGAATTGCGCTTAAAGATATGGGTGATGAAGCTAAAATTGGTTCAGCTGGTTTGGTAATGGCAATTGTAGGTGGTGCTTTAATGCCAGTTTTACAAGGTGGAATTTTAGATTGGGGAGGTTCTGGTTTTGCTGATGTGCAAATTTTAGGATTCATTCCAGAAGTTAACTTCTCATTCATTTTACCTTTAATCTGTTTGGCTGTGGTTGCTCTCTACGGATATTCAACATATAAAAAATCAAAAGTTTAATACATCTTTATTATCAGTTCGAGTGATTTTCGAGTTGATGAGAAAATTGTATCGAAAACTTTTTTAAAAGCTGATTGATAACATCTAAAAGTAAAAAAATGAACACAACAAAAAGATACTGTTATTCGTGCGATTTAAAAGACGATGCTAAATTAATTGCAGAATACAAAGAATATCATGCTGCAGGTAATGCTTGGCCAGAAATTACAAAAAGTATTAAAGACGCTGGTATAGTAGATATGCAAATCTATTTAACAGGTAACAGAATGTTTATGATTATGGAGGTTGATGAAACCTTTGATCCTAATAAAAAAGCAGAAATGGATGCCAATAATCCTAAAGTGCAAGAATGGGAAAATTTAATGTGGAACTATCAGCAAGAATTACCTTGGGCAAAAGATGGCGAAAAATGGATTGAATTAGAAAAAGTATTT
>CBFIFR010000096.1:0-4265 GCA_965661915.1 Polaribacter sp.
CTGTACTTTGAGATTTTTCTACAGTGTTTTCTTTAGGCATTTTAACTTATTTATTAACTAAATAATTGAAGTACAAATGCACCACCAACTATTAAAAATAATATTATATATACTATATAATTGAACCATTTTTTTATATTAGACTTATTTTCTGTGTCTTGAAAACTGTTTTTACAACATTCTTTCATTTCAATATCTTATTAAAATAATACCCAAAAATGAGAGTTAGACTTTATCCAATCAACCAAAAAAAATAAGACTTTCTCTCAAGTTCAAGTATCTTTTACTAATTTTTTATTTTTATAAACTATTTTTTAATTGGACGATAAAATTGATTATTTCATTCGTTTCTTCGCTTGAGAGCTTTGCATCTTTATGAATTAACGTGTAAGAATCTAAAGGCATTTCTCCGCTTTCTAATTGTTTAATAATAGATCGTAATTTGCTGGCTTTTCTTCGATTTGATAATGATTCCCATTCACTAAAATTTAATTCTTTTTTGCCATCTTTAATATGTTCTTCTAAAAACCAAGCAACTGGTTGTATTTTATTATACCAAGGGTATTTAGTGTTGTTACTATGGCAATCATAACAAGATGTTTTAATGCTTTTTTCTATATTTTTTGGTACGTTGTATACTAGCATAAAATCTGTTTTAGCAACGTATCCATTTTGGTTGGGTTCTGTGGGAATAAATTGTATTCCCACAAAAGCGACCAATAAAATCAACAATATGATTTTAACAGTTTTCATTTAGTTAATTTCTCTTTGCACTTTTCCACATTTTAGCATTTTACCACCATAATAAGGATTACGCACTTCTTCATTCATACTTAACCAAGCACTACCTTTTTCATACATTGGGCAATATTGCTCATATAATTTATTAGAAGTACCAGTTATAGCAACCATATCTATAATGTCTTTACTTAAAACCTTAAAGTGTTCTCTTTGGTGTGCTATTGGGCTTTTTGAAATATGCTCTGCGTGTTCATTGGCATCAACAATAATATCTTTTAATTCTAATTTTTGAGCATCAGTATATTTAGAAATATCAAGATTGTTTAAACTTTCCTTTAAAATTGCTCCAATTTCTTTTGCTTTTGACTCATCATCAGAAACTAAAGCATTTTTTAGATTGAAGTAATCACTTAAAACTTTTTCTGAATTTTCTTTTTGATTATTATTGATAACCATTTCTTTTTTTTCTCCATCATGATGCCCATCACTATTATCATGGCTCATTTCTGAATGATGTTCTACGTTATTACTTTCTACTTTCTTGTCGTTTTTACAAGAGGTTACCATTAATGCTATTACCATTAATGCTAAAATTGATGTAGTTCTTACTTTTTTCATTTTTATTATATTTAGTTATTATTGTTTAATTTTTTAAAATCTCATTGATAATCCGCCACCAGCTCCAAAACGATTGTCATAACTTCCCATTAAAGAGAAGTTTCTACTTAACACATATTCTAAACCAACAGACCAAACCGTTTCTGATTTAAAATTTTCTCCTTGTGGGAAATTATTTACCCAACCAAAATCCATTTGATATTCATACATGCCAAATAAACCAACCTTTGGAAAAATCATAGTTGCCGTAGAAAGACGAATTAGTGGTCTTAATTTATTATCAATCCTTAAGTCCGAATTTATAAGCATTGGTAATAAATACCGAACACCAACTACAGCAGTTGTGTTGATTTCTTCCAAACTATTTTTACCTTCATTTTCTATATTTACACCACCAAAAACTCGGAAATAACTCGTTAAATAGCGTTCGTAAGTAATTTCTGATTCCATATTTTTATTCCAACCATATTCTCCTGTAACTGTAAATTGATTTCTTAAATTAGAAGCCGTTGCAAAAAAGTCTGCCATGTGAGAAGCACCTGTAACTTCACCCCAAGTAAATAAATGATTTGCTTCATTCGTTAAGTTTTTTAGTGGATAATTTTTTAACCTTTTATCTCTTGGTGTATCATAACTAAAGACTCTTGCCATTCCACTATTTACATGATATAAAATATGACAATGAAAAAACCAATCGCCATATTCAACCGCATCAAACTCAATCACCACTTTTTGCATTGGTGCAACATTTACTGTGTGTTTTAAGGGGGAATATTCTCCGTTTTCATTTAAAACTCTAAAGAAATGACCATGTAAATGCATTGGGTGGTGCATCATTGTTAAATTGTTTAACGTAATACGAACGACCTCTCCTTGCTTTATTTTAATTTTATCTGTTTCTGATATCGGAATTCCGTTGATACTCCAAACATATCTATTCATGTTACCCGTTAAATTAAATAACATTTCTTTGATTGGTTTATCTGTTTTAAACTCGGTTTTTACAGGCGATTTCAAATAACTATAATTGAATTCTGGATTACCACCCGTTTTCATATTATCCCCTATTACCTTGTCTTGTGGAATTATATAGCCCATTTTCATATCCTTCATACTTTTATCTTGCATGTTCATTTTATCGGAATTCATATCGATTTTTTTATGATTCTTTTTATCATGATTTTTCATCATTGAATCCTTTTTTTTAGACATTTTTTTCTTTTTCATTCCATTCATTTTCATTCCACTCATTTCCATGCTATATTTTTTCATCAAGGCAATAGAATCATCTTTAGCAGGATTAAATTTTAAAGCAGGCGCACCCATTTTCATGTTCATTGCCATCATCTTTTTCATGCTTTCAATTAAATCTGGTTCAGGAACAATTGTAGCTGGTAAAATCTCACCTTCTCCCAAATAACTAGTTGCAAAACCAGAACCATCCTGTGCCATGGCTCTTATTTCTAATTTTCCATTTTGTGGAACAGTTACAATAAAATCATATGTTTCTGCAACACCAATCAATGTTTTGTCTTTTTTAATTGGCACTACATCTATTCCATCAGAAGAAATAAGCGTTGGCTTTTCACCACCAAAAGTTAACCAGAAATAACTTGCAGCTGCGGCATTTACAAAACGAACTCTTACTTTTTCACCAGGTTTAAATTGTGGATAATTCGCTTCCGTTTTTCCATTGATAAAAAAAATATCAAAATAATTATCAGAAATTGCCATATCTGGCATACGTTGCCACATCATTTTTAATTTAGCACCAACAGCATCTTTTTTAATTATTTTATCCCAACTTTGTACTTGTCCTTTTTTTATCAAATACCATTCGTTACCTCTCTTTAGATTTTTAAGTTGAGATTTTGGGTTTTCATCCATCCAATCAGATAAAACCAAGCTCAAATCATGATCATATTCAAAGTTTTTTTTCTTTGGATTAATTTGAATAGAACCATAAACACCTCGTTGTTCTTGCAAACCTGTGTGCGAATGATACCAATAGGTTCCAGATTGTTTTAAGGCAAACTTATATTGTTGGGTTTCGCCTGGTTTTATTGGAGGTGTTGTTAAGTAAGGAACACCATCATAAAAATTTGGCAAAATTAAACCATGCCAATGTACAGATGTTTCTACATCCATTTTATTAGTAACGTTTATAATTGCAAATTCTCCTTCTTCAAAAACTAAATTTGGTCCTGGAATACCACCATTAAAAGTCATCGCTTTTACTTTTTTACCTGTAAAGTTTACGGTTTCATAATCTATGGTTAGATTATAAGTTCTTTCTGGCCAATTGTCTATGTTTTCTTCAACGGTATTTGCAACATAACGTTGCTCTTGTGCAATTGCACAGAATGTAAAAAACAAGGTTATGATTATAAGTACTTTAAATTTCATATTATTTTTTTTATTTATTTTCAAAATTATAACTGTTTATCAACTCTTTGTGTTATAATTATGGTTGTTATCTACACAATTTGGTCTAAAGGATTCCTGAAATTTCTCTGCTCATTTTTGTAAGATGATAAGCTCATACCAGTTTCATTTTTAAATTGACTACTAAAATGGTTTACATTGCTATAATCTAATTGCTGACTTATCTCTGTAAAATTATTTTCTTGCAATTGTATCAACTCTTTTGCCTTTTCTATTTTTAACTTTATAAAATACTTTTCAATAGTAATATGTTCTTTTGTAGAAAAAATTTTACTAATTTTTGAGTACTCTAAATTTAATTTTGATTCTAAATATTTAGAAAGTGTTTTATCTAATTGCAATGGTAATTTCTTCAATAATTTAATAATTGTTATTTTAGTTTGTTCTACTAATTTTTCTTCTTGACCTAACAAAATTTCAAAACCATTTTCTTCTAAAGCAGTTTTAATTTTTTCGAAATC
>CBFIFR010000097.1:0-4059 GCA_965661915.1 Polaribacter sp.
CTGTATTATCAACCGCAATTAAATTTTCGAAATGATTGGCTTTTGCAAAAGCAATAATATCGTTAACTTTTACATTTTCCTCACCATTTTCTAAAAGATTTTCTTTCCAGTTTTTAGAAACTCCATTTTTATTTAACAACACTTTTTTAGAGTTTGCAACTGCAAAAACATTCAATTGTAATTTGCGTCTTTCTAAAACAGATTGCGTATTTTCTATAATTTGATCGATTAATGTTCCACCAACCAAACCTTTACCAAAAATGGCAATGTTTATCTTTTTGGTTACACCAAAAACCTGACCATGAATTACATTTACAGCTTTATACAATTGCTCTTTTTTAACCACCAAACTCACATTTTTACCTGTTACTGTGTTGTTAAATAAAAGCGGTACAATTTGATTTTTAATTAAAGCATTGTATGGATGATGAAATTGACTTAAATCTTGCCCAATAATAGAAATTACAGAAACTTGATCAAAAACTGTTATTTGATTTACATCTTGAGCCTGAAAATCACTTTCAAACTCATCTTTTAATGCATTTACAGCTCGTACAGTATTTTCGGCATTTATCACCAAACCAACACCTCTTTCAGAAGAACCTTGTGCAATAATATTAACGCTAATATCTTCTTTACTCAATGCATTAAAAATACGAGCATCTACACCCACTTTACCTAATAAACCTCTACCTTCAAAATTAATCATCGCCATATTTTCTATGGTAGAAATGGTTTTAATTCCTTGTGATGCAGAAGTAGATGAAATTAAAGTTCCTTTGTCTTTAAGGTTAAAAGTATTTAAAATTCTAAGGTTTATGTTTTTTTCTATTAACGGAATAATTGTTTTAGCATGTAACAAATTTGTACCAAAAGTAGCTAGCTCATTAGCTTCGTTAAAAGACAATTGATCTATTTTTTTAGCATCTGCAACCAATTTTGGATCAGCAGTGTAAATACCACTTACATGTGTATAATTTTGAAGTTCATCTGCATCTAAATAATTTGCTAATAAAGCTGCAGTATAATTGCTTCCATTTCTACCCAAAGTAGTGGTTTCTCCTTTTTTGTTTGATGAAATAAACCCTGTTACAATGTTAATTGTAGATTTATTTTCTTTAAAATATTGAATTACATTTTCTTTTGAAACTGCTTGAATTGGCTGTGCATTTCCAAAGTTTTCATCAGTAATTATTAACGATCTTGCATCAACAGGATTTACAGAAATAGATTCTTTTTCTAATAAACTAGCCACTAATTTTACTGATAATAATTCACCTTGTGCTAAAACTTCATCTTTAATTTTCTGGCTATAATCACCTAACAAAGAAACACCTTCAAAAATGGTTTCTAACTTAGAAAATTCTTCAGAAAAATCAACGGCCTTATTAGGTTCTTGTTGATATTCTTTAAATGCTAAAAATTTAGATTTATATTCCTTTTTTGCAGCTGCATTTTGTAAAATAGCTTCTAAATCGTTTGTTGAATTTCCTCTAGCAGAAGCAACAATCGTAATTTTATCTCCGCTTTTATATTTACTCACTATAATTTCTATAGCATTTTGTAAACCTTTTCCATTCCCTAAAGATTTACCTCCAAACTTTAAAACTTTCATCTTCTTTTCTCTGTAATCTTTATTAAAAATTGGTTCAATTATTTTTTCTAACTGATTGTATTCTATTAAAAAAGCATCATGACCATGAACAGAATTAATTTCGTTATAAGTAACATTTGCCTTTGTTAATGCTAATTTTTTATGGGTTTCTCTATTTTCTTCTGCTGTAAAAAACAAATCAGAATCTACACCAATAATGTGAATATTCGCTTCAATTTGATCTAATATGGAAATATCTTTTTTACCACCCACAGTTACATCAATCGTTTTTAACAACTGATTCATTAATTTATAAGACGATAATTGATAACGTTCTTGCAGTTTTTTTCCATGATGCAACAACCAACTTTCTACATCAAAAATATCTGAATTATCCTTTTTAGATCGATGAAAACGCTCTTTAAAACTCTCTGGAGTTCTGTAACACAGCATTGCATGCATTCTTGCATCATGAACAGGATTACTAGAATTTACTAAAAATTGTTCTTGTATTTGGCAATTTGCTATTAACCAATCTGTAGATTTCCAATCTGTAGCAATGGGTAAAAAATGTTGCGTTAATTTGTTATTTAACACCATCATTTCCCAAGCAATTCCTCCTCCTAAAGAACCACCAATTAAAGCAAATAATTGCTTAATTTTTAATAGTGATAATCCTTTTAAAAAAAGTTTTGCAATATCTCTAGCAATAAAATCTTTGTAATTATCTATCAAAAATTCATCAAAACCATTACCAGGAATATTAAAAGATAATACTGTATAAACAGTTGTATCAATGGCTTTTTCTTTACCTACAATGTCTTTCCACCAACCATTTTTACCACCAACTTCGCTATTTCCTGTTAATGCATGGTTGATTAAAACCACAGGAGCTGTACCCAATTCTTTACCAAAAACTTGATAACTTAAATTTAACTCAGGAATTTTAGCTCCCAATTCTGTGCTGAAATTTTTAATTTTGATATGTTGCAATGGATGTTTCAAATCTTTTTTAATAAAATAATCAAATTAGTATGTCATTTCGCTCTTGTGGAGAAATCTAAATAGATTTTTCAACTTCACTTCATTTCACTCAAAATGAAATACTTAAGGATTTTAGGTTCTTATTATTTTAAATTACAAGGTTTTAAAAACCTTAATAGGTTTATATATAATTTGTTTATTAAAATACCTACAAGGTCTTTGAGACCTTGCAGGATTAAAAATTAAATTTTAGCAAACGCAGCTTTTAAATCTGCTTTTAAATCTTCTAAATCTTCAATACCAACAGACAAACGAATTAAATCTTGAGAAACACCAGCACTTTCTTGTTGTGCTTCATCTAATTGTTGATGTGTAGTACTTGCAGGATGAATGATTAATGATTTTGTATCACCAATATTTGCTAATAAAGAGAAAACTTTTGTGTTATCTGCAATTGTTTTTGCAGCTTCAAAACCTCCTTTATGCCCAAAAGTTACAATTCCACTTTGTCCTTTTGGCAAATATTTATCAGCCAACGCTTTGTATTTACTGCTTTCTAAACCAGGATAATTTACCCAAGCTACTTCTTCTTGCGCTTCTAGCCATTTTGCTAAAGCCAATGCATTTTCTGAGTGTTGTTTAATTCTAACGGATAACGTTTCTAAACCTTGAATAATATTAAACGCATTTGTAGGACTTAATGCGCCACCAAAATCACGTAATCCTTCTAAAATTAATTTAAAAGTATAAGATGCTGCCCCTAAAACTTCGTGATATTTTAACCCATGGTAACCTGCAGATGGTTCTGTAAATTCTGGGAATTTTCCATTGGCCCAATTAAAAGTTCCTGCATCAATTATTGCACCACCTAATGATGTTCCTTGACCTCCAATATATTTTGTTAAAGAGTGAATTACAATATTTGCTCCGTGTTTAATTGGATTCAACAACGCTGGTGTAGCCACAGTATTATCAACAATAAAAGGAACTTCTGCAGCCTTAGAATGCTCTGCAATTGCTTCTAAATCTAAAACATCTAACTTCGGATTTCCTAAAGATTCTACAAAAAATGCTCTTGTATTTTCTTGAACAGCATCTTTAAAATTATCAGGATTAGAAGCATCAACAAACGTAGTTGTTATCCCTAATCTAGGTAAAGTTACGTTTAATAAATTGTAGGTACCTCCATACAAACTGCTTGATGCTACAATATGATCTCCAGCTTTTAAAAGCGTTAACAATCCTGTTGATATTGCTGATGTTCCTGAAGCAAAAACAACTGCTCCAATTCCGCCTTCTACAGCTGCCAAACGTTCTTGCAATATTTGATTTGTTGGATTGTTTAATCTAGTGTAAATAAATCCTAATTCTGCTAACGAAAATAAATTTGCTGCATGATCTGAATCGTTAAAAACATAAGATGATGTTTGATAAATAGGAACCGCTCTTGCTCCTCCATTTGCTTTTACATCATGTCCTGC
>CBFIFR010000098.1:0-3958 GCA_965661915.1 Polaribacter sp.
CATTTTCGGGTCCTGAATCTAATATTTCGTTGTTTACAATTCCGTTTTCAATCGTATCTTCTTCATCAAAAACCGCGTATTGTGCAGCACCAATTAAAGCCTTAATGTGTTTGCGTTCTGCTTGCACTATGTATGGCTTTAAGGTTTCGTAAACTACAGAAGTATTTATACTTATGTATTTTTCTATGGTTTCTGTATTTCTAACAATCATAAGTTTACGGCTTTTTGGGTTCCTGTTGGGTTGGCATCTAAAGTGGTTAAAATGGTATCTTGAAAACCACCTATTAAATTATCATCCCATCCATTGTATTGTTGTATAAATTCAAAAACTTCTAAGGTTGATTCTCTATTTGATTTTAATAAGGCAGATAGTATTAAGAAACTTTCTCTTTTGTCTGATCCAGAACCTGCCCCTAATTTTCCACCAGGAATACCTGCACCAATTAAAGAAGGATCTACTCCTAAAGCGAACAGTATTTCTGAATTTGCTGCAGATGCTTCTGGCAAATAAGAGCCTTCTTTGTATTTGTCATCTATGGCTTCTATTTCGATACCTTTTTCTAGTTTACCTGTACCATCTTTATACATTACACTCATTAAAGAAGAACCTGCGTTTGAGTTTCCACTCATTGCATCATTTACTTCTTGAACAAAATCTTTTCTAATTTGAAGTTTTCTTTCTGGCTTGTATAACTCCCACTCATCCTTATATTTTCTTTGAAAATATTCTTCAGAAACATGGATTAAATATTTGATGTTTACCTGCTTTTCAAAGATTGCTTTTTTAAACTCTGGAATTGAGTTTGCAATATCAAACCAACCGTTATCATTTACAGCGTGCCAAGGTGTCTGCGGATAATATGATTCGTTTATTAATGGATAAAAGATTGGCCTTACAAATTTTCTAATTTTATTAGCCTTGCAATATTCTTTCACTTCTTTTGCACTCCAATACGAATCTATTAAAGGTACTGTTGATACAAATTTAGAATCTAGGTTTACGCCTAAATCCCACTTTTTAGAAAAATGAACTTCTTCTATAAAACCTGTTTCTTGGTTCATTACAGAAAACCTACCATTAGCAGTCTGCTGTCTTTTAACTCGGTTTATTTTTTTGTAATCTGCAGATAAAATATATTCTGGAAAAGCGAGGCTCCAATATTCTAAATCGTTAATTGTTTCTTTAAAGAAACGTTTCATTTGATTGGTTTGCCAAAACTTTTTTATTTCTGGATATTGATTTATTGATTTTGGAGTAACTAATCGTTTGCCTTCTGGATAGGTTTCTTCTGCCAAAACAAAACCAGAACCATAATGTGTTTTTATTAAAACTTTCAATCCAGAAAGTCCTGCACCGTTTAAACGTAAGTTTTTTAATAATTTCTGTGGATAATCGTTACTAGAACCCCAAGCAGCTACTTTGGTATTTACTTTATTTTCTGGATTGTAAATTACTTTTGTTGGTGTTGTTTTTTTATCAAAATTATTTTTGAAAGTAACAACAGCACCATTAGATGCAAAAGCAATATCTCCTCGCATTAATACACTCATTAGTACACTACTTTTTGATTGTTAATACTTGTAATCAATCGAATGTTTACTTTAAAAATTTCTCCATTTTGTTTTTGCAGATTTCGTGTTCTGTTTTCAAAATGGTTCGGTGCTTTTCTAGGTTTTGAGGCTAATTGTAAATTTTTTACAATGTCTTTTTCTGTAAGTTCTTTTTTGTTTCTAGTTAAAATTGTAACTGAATTGTAAGAACGTAAAGCACCACCAGTTTTAGAATTTCTGTTTAAAGTTCTAAAGGAAATATCAAAAGGAATTGCAAAGCCATTTGTGTCTTTGGCTTCTATAATTTGTAATGCTTCCTTTAAACTTATCGCGTTATTCATACATCAAAAATGAAAAGAAAGAAGGCTAAAATATAGGACACAAAAAAAACAGTATCCTTTGTACTAGGTTTTCGTTGTGTTTTTAAGATTTAAGAAGTGTTTGTTTAAAATAAACCCTTTTTTAAAGGTATAAAACTGTTAAAAAGTACCTTTTTTTTTGAGTTATATTTTTGAAGGTCAAAATTTTAACGCCTAAAAATTAAAAGAAAAATATCTTTTTTAAAGGTTGTGCCACGCCTCACCCTATGAATCTTGACAATTGCCAAGTGAATATTTAAGGAAATATGAATTTTTGTTGTGAAACTAAGTAGTTAATGGCAAGTCTAAAGAAGAATGTTTAGTGATCGTAATGTCTTTGTATTCTTCATACACCATGATGTCCCAAGCATCTGATAAGTGGGTGGTATGTTCCTGTTTCATAGATGCGTTCTTCTCATCTTTCTTTACCTTTTCTATTCCGTTTTTTCCTTCTCTGGCTTCACTTCTTTCTATAGATAAAATAAGGTCATGGTTGTTTGGCTCATTAAATGTAATCTTTGGTAGTCTAGAAACGTTTCCTTTTAATAGGGTGTTGATTACAATGTATTTTGTGTTGTGCCTTGCAGGTGGTTTATGTTTACTCTTATCAATTACAACCCACCCACGTTTGCGTAAGTGATTGGCAATCTTATCTCCATAGGTTTCCCTAGAGTTTCTAGTATAAGAAGCATTACCATCATGGCCATAGTACAAATAGACAACTTTGTTTTGATGTGGTGCATAGTAATCGCACCAATCATTTATTAAATCTTCTTCATCCTTTTTGCCTTTTACCCAATGATTGTTTAGTGTTCTAAACTCTTTTGTGTGTTTTTGTGCGGTAACTGAACCTAAGAAAACACCCCAATCTATAGACAAACGCAAAGGTAATGTTGGCTCTATGTCTGCATCTTGTAGGCAATTGAACGCCTCCTTTTGATAAGGCTGTTCTGTTAAACCTATTAAGTAATCGTTGTTGTATTTGGTGTAACAATGAGTTGCCTGGTTAAACTGCGGATAAAAACCGTCTAATATTTCTGCAGGCCTAATGTTTAGTATTTCTGCTTTGTAAATTACATCATTTGGTGCTTCATCTTGCATTTCTTTAAACCAACCTTTTCTAAGGTTTTCTTTATTTACTAATGATGATGCTTTTATATAAGCGTATTCTTTAGGGTTTTTAATAGCTAATTTTTCTGCATCTATAAACCATTTACCTCTTTTAGTTACTGGAGTAGAAGAAGCATATATTTCTGCACCCAGTAAAGAAGCGTTTTTAAAAATAGCCTTTACAGATCTGTTGGTGGTCTTTATATTGTTGTACAGCTTCTCATAATCAAATAAAGCAGCTTCATCTCCTAAAATAGCATAGGCGTTTAAACCACGCCCACTATCTGAGTTATCTAAAGAAACCATTTGAAAAATAGCACCATTGCTAAAATGAATAGTGTTTTTCCAATTGTTGGGAGATTGAAAAGGTTCTTTAAAACCTAATTTAAGCCCATCTTTACCAACTACATAATCTACGCCTTCATAAAGGCCAAGGAGTTCTAAACCTTCTTTGGTTGATGGTAAGGTTCTAGATAGTATTTGTTGATAGGTAGAACCCACCAAAGCAAAAGAAGCTCTTGGCATTTGTATTACCATTTCGCGCATAAACCAAGATAAAATGAAACTTTTACCTGTACCACGTGCCCACTCTAAAAATATCTTTGTTTTTTTTAGCTTTGTTGCTGCAATAACTGCTGTTAATTGAGCAATATTTAACACTAAATCTTTTAAGGTTTTACTGCTCATTATTCTACAATTTCTGCTTCTTCTATATCTAATTTGTTAAAATCTGCAACAGGGTTTTTACTTAAAGAAGCTGCAATTAATTGTTCTGTTTTTTTAGAAACTTTTAGTTTTATTTGTGGGTTTAGTAGTTTTTCTGGGTTTATCAATTGGTTTTCTTCAGAAGAAACTTCCCAAGAATCACCAAGCATTTTAAGTAATTTAACTGCATTATCATTATCACCATCTTTTCTGCATTTCTCTAGCCATTCTTT
>CBFIFR010000099.1:0-3609 GCA_965661915.1 Polaribacter sp.
AATGTTTCTGATGCTTCATCTACACCTGCCATTGCGCCTGAAATAAATTTTTGCACAATAGTTGGGTTTTCCCCATAAACTGGCTTGTTTACAAACGATAAAGCACTCTCTAAAGTTTGTTGAATACCTACACCTAATAAACCGCCTTTTGTGGTTGTTTCTAGTGTTCCTGTTCCTTGAATAGTAGATGCAGCAACTAATGCCATTACACCAACTACACCTCTTACTATTGGTTGTTTAAAAGATGCTGGAGCAATACTCATAGCACCTTTGCTAACCAATGCGCCAACACCTGCGCTAACACCTAGTGTGGCAGTTGAAATGGCTTTTTTCTGATCTAACTTTGTTTTCATTTTTAATATATTTAGTTTAAATAATATTCTTTGTTTTAGCAACGTATATGCCTATGGCTAATACTGCTGCTGCACCAACACCAATTGCTATTTTTGTGTTTGTACTCATACCTTTATCATTACCTTCATCTTTTTGATCAATTTGAGTTTTGTAATTTTCTGGTATCTGACCATTTTGCAAAGCAGTTACTTTTTGCTCTGTAAGAATTTCACCTGTTGAATTGTCTTGAAACAAACCGTTTGCTAAAGGCACTAATTGACTAAGTATGTTGTTAATTTTGCTTTGAGTTGCTATTGGTATAAATGCTGGCCCTGTAAAAGTTAAATTTTTGCTTGCTGGACTATACTCTCTATATGTGTATGGTATTTTACCTGCATGAACTAAAGTAGCATTAGGCCCACTCCAAAACTCTTTAAAGGTTGTGCCTTTTGTACCTTTTTTTTCGGTATAAGGCATATCAGAAAAAGAAGATCTTACTGCTGTAAGCATTTCTTTAAGTTTTGGTATATAAACTTTACCAAACCTAGAGTTTACATAGTTTGCGTGTGAAAGAAAAGCGTTTAAATGCTCATCAATTTCACTAGCTATGGTATGCAAATTAGAATCAGTAGCACTTGCTAACCGTTCTTCTATATGTTTTTGAAAGGGAATTATAATTCTTGAAATACCTGCATCATCAGAAGTTTTAAAAAGATTTGTTAAAGAGCCAAATATTTTACCAAAATCTAAATTACTAAGTACTTTTTTTGCTCCTATAGCTATGGCTGCACCTGTTATTACAGCTCCTAGACCATTTTGAGGATTTAAACCAAAATCGAATTTTTTATTTTCGATTTTAATGTATTTTGTATTTATTTCTAAATTTGGTTCTACACCTTTTTCTAAATAGCTTTTTACCTCGTACCAAATTGCATCTGTAGTAGTTTTTGATACCCCTCTTTGCTCTAAAGAATCTAAATAATTTTGAAAATTATTTAATGCTGTTGTAACTTCAAACGTTTTACGATTTACTACTACACCTGTTTGTGGTGCATTTAATCCGTAATAAGGCAAATCTTTTTCCATAGTTAAATCTTCGTGTTTTACTTTTGTAACTTCATAATTATAAGGTACTGTTGCATCTATAATTAACTCTTGGTTGTTGTGCTTTACAACTACATACACATGGCTCCATTTATCTGGAGAACTTGGCTGGGTAATTTTTCTAAAACTGATATTTGGTATTTTCAGATTAAAAAGAATACTCATTGCAAAAAGAGAATAGGATTTGCAATCAATGCCCTCTTTTCTGGTTTGCCAACTACAATTAGGGCTTCTTAAATTTTGATCCCAACCATCTGCACTATATTGTAAATGATCGTACAGAAATTTTTTGATGTTTAAAACGGTTGCAGGAATTGTTTTTTTCTCTAAAACTTTGGCTATTTTTTTGGTTTGATGTTGGTATTTTAATACCATTTTTTTCATCTGTTGTAAACCAAAACTTGTTTTACCTTTTCCTAAAAATTGACTTTTACAACTAACATTGCTAAAATATTTGTTGTATTGTGTGCCATTTTTTAGCTGCCTGTGTAATGAATTATTGAGAGATACAATGCTGCTCATTCTAAATTATTTCATACTTTTTTCTGCTTGAATTAACACTACACATAAGAGTAGTTTAAAACTTGTGGTACAAAGATTTATATAAAAAAAATATAGTTGGTCGGCTTGTGTCGGCTTGTGTCGGATTGTGTCGGATTTTTATGTCTTATGGTGGATTGTGTCGGCTATTTTTTTTAGTATTTTTGAAGTGCCTATAAAAAACTTTGACAAAAAATGAAAAACTCTAGTGCTGAAACTAAAATTGTATCTAAAGGAGAATTGTATTTAAAATATAGATGTTTAAAGCGAAATATAATTCGATCTACTATTAATAGAATTATAAGTAGTGTAAGAGGTGTACCAATAGAAGAAGCTAAAAAACAAAAAACCCTACTTCCAAAAGAAGTAAGGTTATTTCAAGATGAATTTGATTTGGTGTATTATTAGGTTTATAGTTTCGTTTTTGCTATTAAAAAGTATAATGATTTTAGATCTTTAATAGTTTCTATATTATCTAAATATATAATATTATTATCATCCAAATCATCAGTTAAACTTATTGTTATATATTCTTCCTCATCATTAATATAATCTATAGAAATATTTATTTTTATAGTGTCATAACCAATATAATAATGTGCAAATGATGTATCATCTTCTTGAAAATTCTTGAAAACCTATTTTTATTAAGTTTCTTGAATTAATAATGTTGTCTTTTTTTTATGATGAAATATTAACTTTTCTATTTTTTTTATGTATTTTTCTAAAGTGTTTATTTTGTATTATTAATATATAATGAATTTTCTGTTGATCATTTCTACAAACATTACTTTACCTGTTTTTAATCTTTTAAGTGCAGCTGGTTGAGAAATAGATTCCTTTCTTGCGTATTCTGAAACTGATAAAAAGTTATACTTATTAACTAAAAGGTTAATCATTTCTAACTCTTCATGTGAATTAAAAGTGTTGTTGTCGATAGCTTTTTTAAATCTTTGTAGTACTGTACTTGTATTTTTCATAGGTTATATTTGTTAATTGTTTTTATACCTTAGTTAGCAACAATTAATTGCTATTAACTTTTAAGAAGTCATCAATGTAGCAATCAAATCCTCTAAGCTCTTGTTCTTCTAAATATTTAGAGTAAGCAATTAACAGTTCCCTTCGGTAGCTAACAAGGTATAACTGTAATTGCTGTTCACCCATACTTGCAATGCTTTCTATTTGTACATCATTTAAACAATGCCATACATTCTTATCAATTAGTTCTTCTTTAAATTGTTTCTTAAAACTCATTTCTTTTTTTATTTAATTTTGTTAATAATTCCACGCAACTACAGTTATACTATAACCGTTGGCAACAACTTAGGAATACCTTTTTGCTATTTAAAATATTAATTAAAAATTAAAAACTTATGCCTGTAATTCCAAATTATTGTACGAATTGTAAAACATATTATTCATCAGGAATAGTTCTAGAAAATGTAATTAACGCTAAATTAGAAAACAATTTCTCTCAATGCCCTAAATGCGGTAAATCAAATAAGTCATTAGAAGGAAATTTTAATATTATAGGAAACACAATTAATATCCTTAATTCATCAGATTTCACATTAGAACAACTGTTAAAATTTAAAGAACTATTTGAAAAAATCTCCTCTAAAAATTTATCAA
>CBFIFR010000100.1:0-3569 GCA_965661915.1 Polaribacter sp.
TGCGAAGAAGCGATTGGTAGAATTGTAACCAAACCTGGTAAAGATTTTACAAAGTTTCAGGTTGGCTATATTGCTGTTAATAAAAAAGGAGAAACAGGCGCTTTTTCAATTCACCAAAATTTTAGTTATAATTTGTATAAAAACAAAGAGAATAAAAATATTCCATCAGATTTTTATAACAAAGAATGATGTAACTAAAGAAATGAAAATGAATAAAAATTATTTTATGGCGTAATAAATTACTCAGTTAATTTACTACCAAAAGTTTCACATTTTTCTAAAGTTTGTTTTACATCATCAAAAGTAGTTCTTGGGTTAATCAAACACATTCGCAAAACAATTTGTTTTTGTAAAACTGTAGTAACCAACATGGCTTCTTTTGAATTGATAATTTCTTGAGAAATTTTCTGATTTAAATCGTCTAAAGCATTTTCTGATAAGTTTTTTACAATCGGGTTGTATCTAAAATTAATAATACCTAGAGTAGCTGGAGAAACAATTTCCCAGTTGGCACTTTTTCTTAAAAAACTTTCTGTTTTTTCTGCAAGTTCGATTGAATAATCAATAGCTTCTCTAAAAGATTGCAAGCCAAAGGTTTTAATAGACATGTAGAATTTTAACGCTCTAAAACGTCTGGTTAATTGAATACCATGATCGTAAAAATTTATTTCAGAAGTATTGCCTTCAATGTCTCTTAAATATTCTGGTTTTTCCGTAAATGTTTTACTTAACCATTTATGATTTCTCACCAACAAACAACCCATTTCATAAGGTTGAAAAAACCATTTATGTGGATCTACCGTAATTGAATCTGCTTTTTGTATTCCTTTTAATAATTGATGTCCGTTTTTTGCCAAAATAGCAGCACCTCCATACGCAGCATCAATATGAAACCATATATCTTCTTGCTTACAAATTTTACTCATTTCTACTAATGGGTCTACAGTACCTGTATTTGTAGCACCAGCTGTACCAATTAAACAAAAAGGGTGTAAGCCTTCTAATTTGTCTTTGGCTATGGCGTTTTTAAGTTTGTTTATAGAAACTTTAAACTCAATATCTGTCGGAATAATTCGGATTTGCTCTTTTTTAAAACCAATTGTTCTAATGGCTTTAATGTTTGAAGAATGGGTTTGATCTGTTAAATAAATGATAGCTTTAGAGAAATCATCTCCACATTTTTGTCTTCGAGCAGTTACTAAAGCTGTTAAATTTGCCATAGAGCCACCACTTGTAAAAATTCCTCCTCCTTTTTTTGTTGGGAATTTAAACAATTTTAAAAGCCAATTTATAGTAACAATTTCTAATTCTGCAGCTGCTGGCGCATTTACCCATCCACCAGAAAAAATATTAAAACCTGTAGCTAAAGTGTCTGACATTGCACTAATATAGTTGCTTGGGCCAGGAACAAAAGAGTAAGATTTTGGGTGAGATAAAATATCTGTGGCTTCTAAAACATTTTCAATTACAAAATCTAACACTTCTTTACTGTCTTTGCCTTCTTCTGGTGCTTGCTCTAAGAATAAAGAATCCATTTCTTGTCTGCTTGCATTAAAAACAGGATCTTTTTTATGTTGATTTTTAAAGTGATTTACAATGGTATCAACTACTTTATAACCATAAGCTCTCATTTCTTCTTCAGAAAGTGTAAGTGTGGGATTTGATTGCATATATTCGTAAATTTTATACTGCAAAAATACAATTTGCAATGCAGACTTTAGGAGATAAAACGAATCAAAAAACCCAAAACAGAATTGCTTTGGGTTTTTAAGTTATCTAAAGGCATTGCCTTTTATTTTTTTTGTTTTGCTTGTTGTTCTTGTGCTTGTTTCATGGCTGCATCAATTCGTTGTCTGAATTTACTTTTTGCTTTTTCAGGACGTTTTTTATTCTCCTCTATTTGCGCATGAATTTTATCTTCATCAATTACATAATTCTTAATGACTAACATAATGGTTATGGTTAATAAGTTAGAAATAAAGTAATACAAACTCAATGAACTTGCATAATTGTTAAAGAAAAATAACATCATAATAGGAGAAAAATAAATCATGTATTTCATCATTTTGCTCATATCTGGCATACCTTCTTGAGTTGGGGCTTGCATATTGGCTTGCTGACTTTGGTTCATTTTCATGTAAAAGAAAATGGCTACAGAAGCTAAAATTGGGAATAAACTAACATGATCTCCATAAAAAGGAATGTTAAAAGGAAGGTTAAAAATAATATCATAAGATGATAAATCTGGTGCCCATAAAAAGCTTTCTTGTCTTAATGCTAAGTTTGTAGGAAAAAACTTAAATAAGGCAAAGAAAACTGGCATTTGTAATACTGCAGGGATACAACCCGATAACATACTTACTCCAGCTTTTCGCTGAATTGCCATGGTTTCTTGCTGACGCTTCATAGCGTTTTCTTTTCCAGGATATTTTTCATTTAAGGCAGTCAATTCTGGTCTTATCACCTTCATTTTTGCACTAGATACATAAGATTTATAAACCAAAGGAGACATGATAATACGAACAACAATGGTCATCAAAATAATAATTAATCCGTAGTTAGATAAAAAACCTTTTAACAAATTAAATACAGGATAAAATACAGTTCGGTTCAAGAAACCAAATATTCCCCAACCTAAATCTGCAATTTCATCTAAATCTGTTGCTGCATATTTATCACTACTTAATAAATTATAATCACTTGGTCCGTAAAACCATTTCATGTTATAATTCAACTCACCATTTGTTAATGCAAGTGGTGTTTGTAATTCGTATTTTTTTGTAAAAACAGTATCAATTTTTTCATCTTCTACTAAATCAGTAGAGGTGATTGTTGCATTGTTAAATGGCGTATCTGTTAATAAATTTGATGTAAAGAAATGTTGTTTGTAAGCAACCCAATCTACATTATTTGCTACCTCAGTATTACCAGCATTTAAATAATCAACTTCATCCTCTGTTTTGTAGTAATAATAAGAGTACATCGTGTTTTCTGTTTTGATGCTCTTTTCGTTTCTATATCCTTTTAAAGACCAATCTAAATTAATAGGATTAGAAGAGTTAATTACTCCACTTAAACCTTGTGAACGAACAGAAAAATCAACCAAATAATTGTCTGGTTTTATTTCGTACCTGTATTCTAAAAATTGACTATCAGAAACTTTCAGTTTCATAGACAATACTTGATTATCACCATTTTTACTAAACGTTGGCTCAAAAAATAAATCTTTTGTATTTAAAATTCTATTATCAGTTGTTCCAAAATTGATGTTAAAAGATGCGTTATTATCCTTTATTAAGTATAAAGGAAGAGAGTCGTAGGTTTTGTAATTTTTAACTAGGGCTTTAACAATTTGCCCACCTTTATTATCAATGGTTAATTTTACAAGCTCATTTTCTATACTTGTTGTTCCTTCATTACCATTAATTGCACTTTGCGCAAAAGCTCCTAGTTTATTGGTTAAAGCAACTTGTTTTAAAGAATCGTTTTTAAAAGTTGGTTTTGCTTCTGTAGCTGTGTCTGCTTTGGTTGTATTCGTCTCAACTACTTGTTCTGTAGTGGTTTGCTCT
>CBFIFR010000101.1:0-3482 GCA_965661915.1 Polaribacter sp.
CTTTTAATTTTAAGAACAAAGTTGGTGGACCAAAACTCACAAAAAACTTCGAGTATCTTTTTTCTAAAACATTATACATTCCGTTTCCTAAAACAACGCCAACAACATTTTTATCCTCATTAAACTGATCTTTTTTTAATTCGTAAATATTATAATTTACAGATTTATCATAATCTGTCCAAAGTGGTGCAAACTCGCTATTGCCAATTTTTTTTCCGTTTAATGATAACTCATAATGTCCCAAACCAGAAACATAAACCACAGCTTCTTTTATTTTTTTTGATACCGAAAATGATTTTCGAAGTAAAATACTTTGTCTTGATAACGGATCTGAAGCATTGATAATAGAATCCTTTTTTGCTCTGTTAAAAGTAGCTGTATGATATTTTCTACCTTCTGGTAAGTGACTATTTTCTTTTGTAATTGCACCAATCCAAGTTGGATTTAAACTAGAAGTTTTTGGAGCTAATCTAAAAAAAGCCTTTTTGCTCCAACTAGATGCTTCATCATCTTGATTCCATATTTTTACTTTCCAGAAATACTTTGTTTCGTTTTTTAAATTGTTATTTGGATAACTTACCAATTGACTTTTGTTAGAATTAACAATTCCACTATCCCAAACATCACCAACACTATTTTTTAATTTTTCTTCCGTTGATGAAACTATAATTTGATACGATTTTTGAGAAACATTCTTTTTATTAGAAACTATTTGCCAACTAAACCTTGGTGTTTCAGTAACTATTACCAAAGGATTTTTAGTCATCTCACAAGTTACATTGGAAACTAAAAAATCATTTACAGGTGTACAACCTAAAAATAAGATGATTAAAATATATATCGCTTTAAAAAACTTCATTTATCGTTTTTTTGTTACTAATGATTTGATGTGAAAAACAGCTTCTGGAATTGTCATACCTGTATTCGGTAAATCATCATAATCTTCTCTATCTGCTGGAGTATCTGGAGTAGGAAAATGACGTTGCTCACCTGTTCTAAACATAATTCTGGCAATACTGTGTGCAGGTGCATAAAATATTTGATTCGATTCTTTTTGATTATTTACTCTTACTTTATAAGATCTAGAGGTTGTATCTAAGGTAACCTTAATTGTATATTCTTTTTCGGCTTCATAAGAAGCTAAAGTTCTAAAACGAGAGCCTGCTTTGGTTTTTAATTTACCATCCTTATCGAAAATTAAACGAATTGAAGGAAGACCTTGCTGATTTTGAAACTCAATTTGTAAAAGACCATGATGATTCTGTTTTGGAATAACCGTAAAAGTTGCCTCCATTTGTTGAGCAATTGGAATTACTCTTTCTGCTCTAGCATAATCAAAAGGATCTGCATCACGCAATGTTAAAACCTTTTCACTTTCTAATTTTTCAATACCAACTGGCGCCCATGATAAATGGTAAGTGTTCCAAAAATCTAATTCTTTTCCATCAATTAAATTATTAAAAACATCATTTACATCATTTTCAACTTTGCTTTTTACAGGCACAGGAACTGAAGCTACCCAAATATCTTCTTTATTTACACTGTAACTTACCCAAATTTTATGATCTGGTGGTGTACCATTATTTTCTAAAATTCCACGTACATATTGTGGGCCATAAGATTTATAATTACCACCATAACGCATAGGTGTAATCTCTCCATGAACTAATAATAAATCTGTATAATTTAAACCATCATCACTTGTTGAAATAGCCAATGGCCAACGATATTCTGATGGATTATAAACCGTTGCATAACGCCCATCTGTTGTTTTTTGTCCCCAAATTTTAGCGTTACTATTTATAAAACCTGGTGCTCTAAGTGGTTTGTATTCCCATGTTTTACCATCGTCTTTACTTAAAGATGTTAAGGCATGTTTCCATAAACCGATTACATTTCCATTTGGCAAATGATAATAACTGAAAGCTTTGTATTGTTTTTTTAATGGGATTAACGGATCATCTCTATCTGCTTCTTCGACCCATTGTTGCATTTGCAAAGGTTTTGATAATAATTCTTCGCACGCTTTTTTAAATCCTGTGTCTTTACTTTTTTTATAAAATGGGAAATTTGTGTTTTTAGCATTCCAACCTTTGTTATATCTGATAAAATAAATAGGCCCAAAACTTCCATCTTTATAAATTTCTCTTATGACTCTTCCAATTCCTTTTCCATCATTAGGACTGTCTTTTTCATTCATAGAAATACCATAAAAAGCTAAGGTGAAAAATCGATTACCTGATGATGTAAAAAAACCCATACGTTGGTGCATGGTAGCATCTAAATTTTTTGCGACACCTTTTACACCTTCTTTTTGATAACCATCTGGAATGCGATAAATAGGGAAAATCACTTCTGGCATGTCCCAATTTTCACCATCTTTAGAAGTCATTAAAAAAGTTTGACTTGGTGGAATATGTTCACCCACAGGATCACTTAAATAATTTAAATAAAAAGTATCATTCCAATAGGCCATGTTGGTTGCATGGTTGTAAGTCCAACCAAAACCATCTGCTTTTTCTGGATGCTCTCTGCTTGCTCGCATAATTTGAGTAGCATGAACTCCAACTGCTGGACTTAGCTGCCCATGATGATAATCGATATTGGAAATGGTTTTACCCACATAATGTATCGTGTCTTGTTGTGCTTTTACTACAGTTGATACATGTAATAAAAATAGTAAGACTATGTAATATTTTATCTTTAGGAAATTAGTCATTATTTTTCTTTACTTTTTTGAATTAATTTTTTCAAAACATCTTCTGAAATTGTTGTAATCGTGCCATGTTTATGACCTTCAGGAAGTTGAATTTCGCTGGTTATGTTTTCAAATGTTTTGAAATCTGAGGTGCGTAGAGCTTTGTAATTTTTTTCTCCATAATTATCGTAATAAATTATAAACTTTCCATTCTGTTCTAACAAGGTTGGTCCTTCAGAAAGGAAATCTGAATATGGTTTCGAGATATTATTAAAAGGACCCAAAGGAGATTTACCAAAAGCTACTTTTAAATTTCTGTTAGGTCTTGTGTTATCTTTTATAATTAAAGCATAATCATTTTTTGCTCGCCTCACAATAACGCAATCGATTACACTAAACCCCGGATTTAAAAATAATTTTGTATTAGAAAACGTTTTAAAATCTTTTGTTGTGGTATAATACATTCGGTGATTATTATTTTCATCTTCTTCTCCTTTTTCATATCGAAAGGGAATTGTTGAAGCCCAAATAATAATGTAACGATCTTGTTCATCATCATAAAAAATTTCGGGAGCCCAAACGTTTACCACATCTGGTTCATGACTCATTACAGGAATAAATTTTTGTTCACTCCAGTCTATTAAATCTTTTGAACTGGCATACCCAAAACCATTTCCACCTCTCCAATCAGTTGTCCAAACCATGTGATAAATACCATCTTTACCTCTAGCAATTGATGGATCTCGCATAATTTTACTTGCACCAATTTCTGGTTTCAAATAAG
>CBFIFR010000102.1:0-3411 GCA_965661915.1 Polaribacter sp.
CGAAATTTCTTGGCGAACAGTCTTAACATCACTACTAGTTTCGCAAGACAAAATTAAAAAGATAAAAAGGATAATTAAATATTTCATACTATGAATTGGTATACTACTACTTTATTCATTCTTAAAAATTTTCTTTAAATAACGCACATTAGCTCCGTAGTTTTTCACCACTTCACGAACCATAGAGGTGTCTCTAGAACGCTCTACAACCAACCAACCTTTCCAATGCATTTTATCTAAAGTTTGTTTAATTTTTGGTAAATCGATATCAGGATCATTTTCAATCCAATGTGCATCTGTATTAGAAGCATGAATTTCTCCAATATTATCACGACCCAATGTTTTTAATTCTTTAGAAATATCACGTCCATGTTCTATGGCATTAGAAAAATTGAATGCGATTTTAATATTTCTATTTCCTATTTCTGCTAGTAATTTTTTTTCTTCGGATGCAGGTAACGATGTTTCAACAGCAATAATTCCGTTTATTTTCTCAACTTCTTTTCCTGCCCAACGTAAGCGCTCTACAATTGCAGGTCTTAACTCTGGATTTTTTACTAAATCTCCTTGTGTTCCCAATGGCAAATAAGCAACTTGCACATCAAATATTTCCATCACATCAATACAATCTGAAACCATTTTTTTATACGTTGGTCTTTTTGCAAATGACTGCGCATAAAATCCAGACATGGCAACAGAACTTATTCCAACACCTGTTTCTAAAGATTTTTGTTTAAAGACTCTTACACTTGCAGTATCTCCTCTTAAAAATTTACTATCAAACGTTTCTCTACTTCCTAAACCTCCCATATCCATTTCAATAGCATCAGCTCCAATTTCTTTAGCACGTCCAAAAGCACCTAATTTTTGACGCTTTAAAATCATCCAGTCGCAAACAGCTACTTTGTAACGCTCTTTAGTTGGCCCTGGCCAAACCCCATCTTCAATTGGAAAAGTCACTAATTTTGATGGATCTATTTTTACGTATTTTATCTTTTGACGACGCCAAGTGTAAACACAATGCAACATTCCATCAGAACCTTGAATAATACTAGGATATGAATACTGACTTATTTTAGAATCTTCTAAAACCAAAGCAGCATTCCAGTTTATACCATCTTTAGAAGTTGCAATATTTAAAGGACTTCTATAACTTTTGGTTGTTCTTACATCTGGCCAAACATGATTATAAATTAAAACATGCTCTCCATTTTCCATGGTAACTGCGTCAGTTCCTGAACTGTTATTTGGCATATTTAATAACTCTAAATCAGACCACGATTTACCATTATCATCAGACCATGTGGTAAATAGCTTTCTATTACGTGTTCTACCAATTTGTTGCAATTTTCCATTTTTATGAAACAAAACACTTGGCTGAATTGCATGGATCTTATTTGGTCCTTTAGGGATGGTATCTCCCATTTTAAATGTTTTTCCGAAATCAGGTGTTGATTCCATACGTAAATTCCAACCATTACCTTCTACACTAGAGGGTAATAATAGGTTTTCATTATCTAATAAAACAGGTTTATTTTTTATCGGACCCAAATAGCCTTCTGGTAATTTTTCGGATTCAGACCAAGTATCACCACCATCTTTAGAACGCTTTAGCATACCCCACCAAGTTGATGGATGAGGACCTACTTTGTAAAATAATAGTAAATCGCCATCTGGAATTTGATATAACACAGGATTCCATGTTGGGTAACGCAACGTATCATTCTGAATTCCATTGGCAACCTCAATGCCTTCCGTCCACTTACCATTCTCTAGTTTTGATACCCAAATTCCTACATCAGGATTACGTTCGTGTGTACCACCAAACCAAGATGCAACAAGCTCTCCATTAGTTGTTTCTACAATTGTTGAAGCATGACATGATAAATATGGAGCATCATTATTAATAAATTCATCCACAAGAATACCTTCTTTCCAGGTTTTATCTGCTAATGGAAGTTTTTTTTCTTCTAGTTGTTTACAACTTGCTAAAAGCACTATGCTTAAAAGAATATAAACTATTTTATTTTTTCTCATTATTTTATATTTAATCAAAATTTAACCAATCGTTTTATATGTATAACTCACGGATTAATTTATCTGGCTTACATTAACAGAATAGGTTCCTGGTATTAGTTTTAGAATAAGCATATCATGCTTTACTTCATTTTTAATAGAGAGCTTATTAAGTTTCTTATTATTTACTTTAACTTTTGACGATTTCGTTTTTGGCAGGTATGCTATTGCGCTTGAATTGGGAGGTACAGTAATGTTCCAAATTAATTTATTTTTCTTTTTTACCCAATGACTTTTTATGGTACCATATACAGATTCGTAAGATGCTTTGACAAACGACAAGCCTGCATCAAAATCAGGTTTCATTACAATTTGTTTAAACCCGATATCTTTTTTACTACTTTTTATTCCTGCCATATTTTCAAAATACCAAATCATTAAATCGCCTAACAGCATTACATGATTTTGAGAATTCATTTCAGGATTTGCAGTATTTCCATTCCATAATTCCCAAATAGTAGTTGCACCATTTTCGGCCATATATCCCCAACTTGGATAGGTTTTATTAGATGCTAATTTGTATGCTAAATCACCTCTACCAAAATCAGTAAGCGTTCTCATTAAAAATTGAATTCCAACAACACCTGTACTTACATGACTATCCTTAACTACTTCCACTTGATAGACCATATTTTGAAAAACTTTATTTTTCAAATTATCTGGCACCATACCAAAAGCCAAAGGCAATACATTAGCTGTAACTGTATTATTAGAATAACTAAATGATTCTTTATTAAAATACTGATCATTAAAAGCCTTTTTAATACGTGATGATAGTTCAGCATAATGCACTATATCTGCTTTATTTTGGTTTGTAATTTTAGCAAACTTCTTCATTATTTGGAGCAAATGATAATAAAATGCACTCGCCAGAAGTTTACCATCTGTTAACCTTGTGGGATCTTTAGAACGGATAATTTCTAAAGATTCTGGTGGCACACACCAATCTCCATATTTATCCTTGGTCATTAAATTGTTTTTCAAATAATTTTGTTCCATATAATCCATCCATTTTTTCATAAATGGATAATGATCTTTTACTACTTTTTCATCACCAAACTGATGATAAAGCATATCCGCTACTTTTATGTATGCACCTTGCCAAGTTACCCCATCACCATAATAACGCCAAAATGCAGGAGCTACGTCTGGAATTCCTCCATCTAAAGTTTGTGAAAATTTAATATCATCTAACCATTTTGCATACAATGTTTGATTATCAAATAAAAAACTTTCTCCATATGCACCTGTTGTTCTATCTCCTAACCAAGGTTGACGTTCATTTCTTTGTGGACAATCAATAGGCATACCCTTATAATTGCCTCGAATACCCCA
>CBFIFR010000103.1:0-3284 GCA_965661915.1 Polaribacter sp.
AGACTAAAAGAAAAAGGAAAACCAGAGAGAGTTATTAAAATTGCGATAGCCAATAAATTAATAAAACAAATTTTTTCAATCGCAAAAAATAAACAAAATTACAATGAAAATTATCAAAGTAATTTCTGTTTAAACTAAATGAAAATTTAACAATAAAAAATAGTTTTTTAACACAGATCATTTCGACTGAAATGGAGAAATCTTAGTCTAAATTTGAGATTTCTCAACTACACTATGTTTCGTTCGAAATGACAACAAGTTAATTTTCAAACAAATAAACCTCTTTACACCAGAGAAGTTATATCGAACTCACGTTAACAGAAACACCATTGCAAATCAAATTCACAATGGTGTTTTTCACTTTTATAATACAGAATGTTTGTGTTAATTACGCACATGTCCATCACCAACAATATAATATTTATTGGTTACCAATTCTTTTAAACCCAAAGGCCCTCTATGATGTAATTTGTCTGTACTTATGGCTAATTCTGCACCAACACCTAATTGACCACCATCTGTAAAACGCGTAGAGGCATTTTTGTAAACAGCAGCACAATCTACTTGCTCCATAAAATTAGCGGCATTAGCGTTATTGGTTGTCATAATAGAGGCAGAATGTCCACCTGAATTTTCATTAATCATATCTATAGCTTGCTCAACATTACTTACAGCACCCATACAACATTTTAATTCTAAAAATTCTTCTTTCCAAATGCTAGGATTAGAAATTAGAGTTTCTTCGGCTAATACTTTTTGAATGGCATCATCCACCAAAATGGTTACGTTTTTTTCTTTTAAAACAGTTTGTAATTCTTTTAATTTGGCTTCATAATCTGCAATATTTTTATTGATTAGGATTTTATCCAAAGCATTACAAGCAGAAATTTTATCAGTCTTTGCATTAATAATAACGTTTAGTGTTTTTTGCCAATCTGCATTTTCATCAACATATAAAAAGTTATTTCCTCTACCACTTATTAAAACCGCACATTTAGCATGTTCTTTTACAAACGCAATTAACCGTTCACCACCTCTTGGTACAATTAAATCTAAGGGTTCTGTTGGGTTTCGTAAAAAAGCTTGCGTTTCTTCTCTGTTTAGTTGTAGTAACTTAATATAATCTGGACTTAAATTATTTTCAGACAAGGCTTTATGCCATAAATCAACCAAAATAATATTACTGTTTATGGCTTCTTTACCTCCTTTTAAAAGAATTTTGTTATTGGCTTTAAAGGCTAAAACAGCAGCTTCTATAGTAACATCTGGTCTAGATTCATAAATAATCATAATGGTACCAAAAGGTGCAGTTTTATTCGTTACTTTTAAACCATTGTCTAAATTTTTATCACTTATAATTTGATTTACTGGGTCTTCTTGTGCTTTTACTTCATTGATGGCTTGTATCATTCCATCAATTTTTTTATCATTTAAAATCAAACGATCAAACATGGCTTGATCTTCTTTTATAAATGCGTCTAAATCTTTTTTGTTAGCAGCTAATATCGCTTCTCGATTTTCATCAAGAAGGGTAGTCATGCTTTGTAAAACCTTATTTTTTGTAGTAATATCTAATAATTTCATTGTTTAATTTTTAAAGTGCCACTTTTGTCCCTACTGACTTTCCGTCAATAATATCAATAATGGTATTGTCCCTTTTACCATTTGCAATAAAAGTAGGAATGTTGTTGGCTGCTGCTTCTTGTGCATAATCTAGCTTAGAGCCCATACCACCTCTACCTTCTCCTGGTTTTTTTGTGTTTTCTTGTATATACTTATCTACATTTTCATTTGGGTCTACATTAGCTATGAGATCGCTATCTTCAGATTCTGGATGTCCTGTATATAACCCATCAATATCTGTTAGAATAATTAGTTTATCAGCATTAATAAGTTGTGCAATTAAACTTGCCAATTCATCATTGTCTGAAAACATAGACATGGTTACTGAAACTGCATCATCTTCATTTGCAATAGGTACAACACCCTCAGCAAGTAAACCTTCACAGCAGTTAATCATATTTTGTCTATGAACACCTGGGCTAAAATCTCTTTTGGTAGGCAATACTTGTGCGCATTTTAAGCCATAGTCATTAAATAGATTATAATAGTGACGCATCATTCTTGGTTGTCCAATAGCAGAATATACCTGTCTTCTTTGCGTATTATTTTCAATTTTTGAATCTCCCAAAATTTCTTTACCAGCAATTACAGAACCAGAAGAAACTAAAACGGTTGATACCCCACGTTCATATAATTCTGCAACTTGTTTTACCAATCTACTTAAAACAGGTCTAACAATTCTGTTATCTCTGTTTGTCATAACGTTTGTACCTACTTTAATTACAATTCTTTGTTTTTCCATTTTAGTGTTCTTTACCTAGTTCTACAGCTCTATTAAAAGCAGCAAAAGCGGCGTCTTTTATTAATTCATTTACATTATTATCTTCCATAGAATCTAAAGCTGCACGTGTTGTACCCCCTTTAGAGGCAACTTTTTCCATCCAAGAATTTGGAGATAAGTTAGATTGATTAAAAAGCTCTACAGCACCTGTAAAAGTTTGGCTTACCAAAACTGTTGAATCTTGTTTAGAAAAGCCCATTTTAAGTGCGGCTTCCATCATGCTTTGCATAAAATAAAACACATAAGCAGGGCCACTACCAGAAATTCCGGTTGAAGCATCAATGAGTTTTTCGTTACTTACTTCCATCGATTTTCCTGTGGTATCTAAAAGACTTTCAATAGTTAGTTTTTCTAAACGAGATACTTCATCAGAACTCACATAAGAAGTTAAGCCTTTACCGATTTGAGCTGGTAAATTAGGCATGGCTCTCACTATTTTTACTAAACCAGAATATTTCTTAATATTATCAATATTTATGCCTGCCATAATTGATACAAGCAACTGCCCTTGTTTTGTGAAAGGTTGCAGTGCTTTAAAAAGTTTCTCTGCATGATAGGGTTTTACCGCTATAAAAATAATATCTGCTTTTGGCACGCATTCTCCTAGTTCTTTAAAAGCATCAAAATGAGAGATCTCATTGAGTTCTTCTAATTTTTCTTCAGAATTGTCTAAAACCATGATGTTTTTTTTCTTCAATAATTTTGATTTAGACATTCCTTCAGCATAGGTTAAACCCATGTTTCCAGCACCGATTACTAAAATTTTCATTTTATTGTATTTAGTATTTATTAATGTTAATATTTATGATTTATGAATTATTTTTATGTAAGGTCATTTGAATTTTTTTGGTTGTAAAACCATTTTTTTCAAATAAGGCTA
>CBFIFR010000104.1:0-3138 GCA_965661915.1 Polaribacter sp.
AATAAGTTAGTGTTATTGGAAAACGCAATAAACCATTGGCTAACAATAATTTTTTAATGGTTGGCATGCCTTTGGCAGATAACAATCTTTGCGATTGTGTTTGGTCTGTACCATAATAAGAAGCGTATAAAAAGAAACCTCCAATTACCATTGGCCAAAAACCAAACTCATCATTTTTATCAGCATTATTAAAACCCCATTTAGAAAAATCTACAGCAGTTAACCTTTCTTTATCTACATTAGTTAAAAAGTTTTCGAAACCACCAAGTTCGCTTATACCATAAATTAAACAAACTACAATACCAAAAAAGAGAATACACATTTGTATAACATCTCCCCAAATAACAGCTTTCATTCCTCCTTGAAAAGAATAAATCATGGTAATAATTCCGATGATTAATACTGAAATCCAAAAGTCGATACCCACTGTTGCTTGTAAAATTAAAGCCATTGTGTAGACCATAACTCCTGTTGCAACAGATCTACTAATTTGAAAAACAAAACTAATTAACAATCTAGATGAAGCATCAAAACGCTTTTCTAAATACTCGTAAACACTTACAATACCAGAATTATATAAAGTAGGAATTATTGCAATTAATAGAAATGCCATTGCCAAAGGCACACCAAATTCGTAGGTTAACCATTGCAAACCTCCACCTTCTTTTAATCCTACAAAAGCAGGTGCAGAAATAAAACTAATGGCAGAAAGTTGAGTTGCCATGGTTGATAAACTCAATGGAAACCAACCCATAGATTGCCCTCCTAAAAAGTAATCTTTAGAATTTTTGTTCTCTTTAAAAAAGTAACCTATTCCTAAAAAACCTAATAGGTAAACTACAATAATTATGTAATCTATATAATTCATTATTCTATATTTTGTGCATTGTTAAAAGTATAATTTAATTATTTAACATATCTAACAGTAAAGCTGCACTCCACGAAAAATCTCCTCCACCATAACCAGCTTTACCATCAGTATGCATTTCTTTTCTAGAATCGAAATATTCGTAAAATCCATTTTTAGCAATTAAATCTATTGAATCTTGTTTTACTCGTTCTGAAATAGCATTGTAATCGTAATTTTTTAATCCGTAGAAAAGCATCCAATTTAGGTTGATCCAAACAGGACCTCTCCAATATTTTTTAGGATTAAAACGATCGCTATCAGGATCGAAAGAAGCACATAAATATTGATGTTCTCCTCCAAATTTTTCTAACATCACTTTTACCATTTTGTCTGCTCTTTCTTGCGATGGAATATTTGCAAATAATGGCGCAAAAGACGATGATGATAAATATCTTAAAGGCTTTTCGTTTCTTAAATCGTAATGAATGTAAGCTCCTAATTCGTCATCATATAATTTTTCGTTAAATGATTTTATACTTTGTGCTTGCCAATTTTTTAGTTGATCAATTTTATCAGCATTACCTCCAATTTCTTGATACAATTGAATTAAACTTTCGTTCGATTTTATCAACATTGCATTAAACAACGGATCTTGCACTAAAAACGGCGATAATTCTGCTATTTTTTCATCACTATAATGATGCTCTTTTGCAATTTCTATAATGTGTAAATAATGATCGTATTCTCTTTTTGTTGGTCTTTCTGATGCATCTACGTGAGTTGTATCTCTTCTTTCAAAAGTATAATTTGGCGGATTCATTGTTGCCCAAATATCATCCCAAATAGGAGAATTGTCTGTACCAGATTCCCAGTTATGATAAATATAAACTAAACCTTCATTTTTTGGATCTCTGTGATTGTAAAAATATTCGTGATTAAAATACACTTTATCAATTACAGTTTCTAAATACTTTAGCGTTTGCGATTTATCTTTACTAATTTTATACATTTCTTCTAACACAAAACCAGTTACAGGTGGCTGTGTCATACCTGTAGATTTGTATTTTTTTGATGCCAAAGGATGCAAATCTGATCTATGAAAACTGGCTCCTGGAAAATAACTATCGTTTTCTGTATGAAACACAATGTGTGGAATAAATCCGTTTTCCCATTGAGCATCTAACAACGTTTCTATTTCTTTTTCTGCATTTTGCATGTTAAAATGTGCAAAACCAATGGCAATAAAACCAGAATCCCATTTCCACTGAAAAGGATATAAATTGGCACAAGGAATACTAAAATTCCCTTTCCAGTTGTTATTTAAAATTTCTACTGCTTTTTCTTGTAAATCTTTCATTCTCTAAATTGTATTGATTTGAATTTTTTGAATTAAAACTCACTACTTAATACTACATTAAGTAGTGAGAAAACTATAAATAATAAACTACTATTAATTAAAAATTGATTGGGATTGTAATGAACTTCTTTTTATAAAATTTGCAATTTTTTTAATATATATTAAGATTAAAAACTCACTACTTAATACCTACATCAAGTAGTGAGAAATCTGATAATTATTAAAGAAACTGGGGAACTAAAAATTGAAAGTTGCCGTTAAAAACATTCTTCTTGGTAAAATTGGTCTACCAAAGAAAAACTCTGCATCTCCTGCTTGATTTACATTTCTTGGATCTCCTTCTGTAACTCCAGAATCGTCGAATAAATTAAATACAGAAAAACCAATTCTTAAGTTTTCATTACGTTCTTCTGTTTTATTTAATTGAAATGTATAACCTGCTCCTATTCTAAAGATATTTATAGCCTCTAACTCTACATTATTGTTATCTGCTGTAAATTTACTTCCTGTATGATTTAAGGTAAACTGACCATCGAAATTACTATTGTCATAATGCAAACCTAAGCTTGTTAAAAAGTTCGGTTGTCTTGCCAATTCGTTTCCTACATTTACTTCAGATGATCCTCCATTTACCAAATCTTCATCTGTATTTTTGGTAATTTCATGATCTTGATACGTTGCTGTACCTCTAAAATCTAAATTATTCGATAATTTATAAGACCAATTTGCCTCTAAACCTAAAGTAGCTGTACTTTGTTCTGATCTTGTTAAATCTACTAATGCTCCACTTACAAAACCTTGTGTAATTTTAATTCTGTCTTTTAAACTAACATAATAAGCTGCTAAAGAACCCGATAATTTTTCTGTACCTAATTTAGCACCAACCTCAAATTGTGTAATTTTTTCTGAATCATAGTTGGTATTTGGTATC
>CBFIFR010000105.1:0-2939 GCA_965661915.1 Polaribacter sp.
ATATTTAGATGGAATTGTCATACTTTGGTATCCTTTTTGATATATAGTTGGCAAAAATACAATTCTCTTTTTTGTAGAGAAAATTAGTGATTGATTATTTTATCATTTTAAAAATTGTAAATTTGTAATATGGTTAAGGGTTTATTATTAGTTTTTGGTTTATTTATTTCTATTGGTGTTTCTGCTCAAGAATTTGAGTTTAAAAAAGAGATCATCAACTATGGAAAAATTAAAAAAGGTGATAATGGTAAACGTATTTTTGAATTTACCAATATTGGTGATGCACCATTGATTATTAAAGATATTAAAACTTCTTGCGATTGTGCTGTACCTAAAAAACCAGAAAAACCAATAATGCCAAATGAAAAAGCAACGATAACTGTAGCATATGACACCTCTAAAACAGGTGGTTTTTCTAAAGAAATTATTATTTTTTCGAATGCTAAAAAATCAGTTAAAAAAATTAAAATAAAAGGTTACATCAGTAAATAAAAAATTATGAGAACATTTTTCACATTATTATGTATAGTATTCCTTAGTTTATCTATCAATGCTCAAGAGTTTAAATTTGAAGAAGAAGTGATTGATTATGGTAAAATTTATAAAGGTGCTAACGGCGAAAGAACTTTTGTGTTTACCAATATTGGTGATCAGCCTTTAGTAATTAAAAATGTAAGGTCTTCTTGTGGTTGTACAATTCCTAAAAAACCAGAAAAACCTATTTTACCTGGTAAGAAAGGAAAGATTAAAGTTTCTTACGACACAAAAAGAATTGGTGGTTTTTCTAAAAGCATAACCATTTACTCTAATGCTAAAAACCCTAGGAAAGTAATTAAAATTAAAGGTTATGTAAACAAAGAAATTTCTTTAGAAAAAGAGAAAAGTTTACTTTCTGATAGTTAAACTTTTTTGGCTAAACGGAATTCGAACTTCATTTTAACTCCTGCTCTTTCTATAAGCATTTTTATTTTTTTTCCATCTTTTTCGCGCATTTTCATTAAAATATCCGTTAATGTAAACTCGTGAACAGATTTATTATTTATTCTTAAAATAACATCATCTTTTTGCAAACCAGCGCTATCTGCTGGAGAATTTTCTAAAACACCTTTTATTTTATAGGATGATTTAAATTTATAAGAGTAACTACTAATGAAACTAATAGAATTTTTTGTATTTACCTGTTGATTATATGCATTTGTAATTTTTTTAACGTCTTTTTCTTTTACCAATTGTTTACCATTGTATACAATATCTAGTCCACTCATATTGTAATTAAATCCTCGTTTAAACGATCCTTTTTTCTTTAAAGTAAGCTGTTGATTTGAATAATTAAACCAAACAACAAAACGTTTTAAAATACCAGCACCAATACTACCATTTCGATCTTTAAAAGCCCTAGCATTAATTGTAGCGCTTGAATCTAAAAAAGAAGCTGTGGGAGATTCAATTTCAAAAGATTTTAATTTAATTTTAGGTATTCTACTTCTATTTCCATAAATAGTACCACTTAATCCCTCTCCTAATACATCTCTAAAAAAACGCTTAGGAGTTTTAATTTGCTTTTTAGTACCTTCAAAAAACCAAAGCGCATCACTCCCCCCAGAATCTATAAGAAGTTTAACTTTAGTCAGTTCGTTATCAATGGTATCTAATTGCACTTGAGCATCAATAAAAGGTTTTTTTCGATAAAACTGAATAGGAAAAGTTTCGCACCTTTTGCATTTTTTAGGTTGATATGTTTTTGGATTAAAAAAATCTATTTTTTTATTTTTATAATTAATTTTAACGATAAAATTTCTTAACAAGCTATATCCTAAAATACCATGTATTGTTATTCCCATTTTGGCAGATAAATCAAAATTATCTTTTAAAACAACATAAATAGTTTCGTTTGAACTGGTAATATTTTTTAGCGAAATCGTATTATTTTTTGATAGTAAAGCTTCTACAGGCTTACCTTTACCCAAACCCTGCAAAGAAACTTTTTCTACATCATTTAAACCCAAACTATCGTTTTTAGTGATGTTAAATAATATGGTTTTACTAGCCCCAGAATCTAAAATAAAAGACAATTTTTTTCCATTGATTTTTAAAGGAATTACAACCAAATTATTAATTAACTGAAAACTAATACGCTGCTTATCCTTTGACGGATTCTTAAAATGATACCCACCTTGAGAATACACCATTAATGAAAATAAGTAGCATATTACAAAAAATAAAACTGTTTTTTTCAAAAATTATATTTTTACAAAGTATTCAAGATACTAATTAAGTTTTGCTTTCTTAAGGTTTTAGTATATTTTTAACCTTTTAAAGATTTGTAAATTAAAGAGGAGATATAAAATATATTTCGCAAATTTGCAGTCAAATTTAAGCAAAAAATTATGCCATCAATTTCACAAAAAGGGATTCAAATGCCAGAATCTCCAATTAGAAAACTAGTTCCTTACGCTGAAAATGCAAAAAAAAGGGGGATAAAAGTTTTTCATTTAAATATTGGGCAACCAGATATTAAAACACCACAAATTGCCTTAGATGCTGTAAAAAATAATGATATTGAAACGTTATCTTATGCACGTTCTGAAGGTTCTGAAGTGTATAGAAGTAAACTTGCAAATTACTATGCTAATCATAACATAAATGTAACTGAAAATAACATTGTAGTAACTACTGGTGGTTCTGAAGCCTTATTATTTACAATGGGAAGTATTACAGATCCTGGTGATGAAATTATAATTCCTGAGCCTTTTTATGCCAATTATAATGGTTTTTCTAGAGCTTCTGGAGTAACAGTTGTACCTGTAATTTCTAAAATTGAAGATAATTTTGCTTTGCCAAAAATTGAAGATTTTGAGAAATTAATCACCAAAAACACCAAGGCAATACTAATCTGTAACCCAGGTAACCCAACAGGTTATTTATACTCTAAAGAAGAA
>CBFIFR010000106.1:0-2925 GCA_965661915.1 Polaribacter sp.
CATTCCAATAAAAGAATTGTAATCGAATTTTTTTTGTTCCATGTGTAAATTAAATGTCAATTTGTCATTAGCTCAAGAAAATCTCTTGATAAAAACGCGACAAATGTAGTTAAAAACCCTTTTTTAATATGTGTTTTGAGTCTTAAATTTTATCCTTTTGTATAGTTCAATTAGTATTCCGTTTTTATAAAGTACTTATTGCAGCATTAATGGTAACTTTAAAAGTATTTTTAAGAATAGTAAAATGTCATTTACATTACAGATTAAGAAATTATTCTATTCTTTACTGTCTTTGTGAATGACATTTTATATTACTGATTTTTATTGTTTTGAATATTTTAAAGCCGCTTTAATAAAACTCACAAATAAAGGATGAGGTTTTAAAACTGTACTTTTATATTCAGGATGATATTGCACCCCAACAAACCAAGGATGAGTAGGGATTTCTACAACTTCGACCAAACCAGTTCTAGGGTTAAGACCAGTTGCCTTCATCCCTTTTAACTCAATTTGATCTCTATAATCACTATTAAACTCATAACGATGTCTGTGGCGCTCACTAATTAATTCTTCTTGGTAAGCATCATATATTTTAGAATCTTTAGCTAATTTACAATTCCACGCACCCAAACGCATGGTACCTCCTTTATCTGTAACATCTTCTTGGCTTTCCATTAAGTTAATAACAGGATTTTTACAGTTCTTTTTCATTTCCGTAGAAAAAGCATCTACCAAACCAAGAACATTTTTACCAAATTCTATAACAGCCATTTGCATACCTAAACAAATTCCGAAAAAAGGAATGTTATTTTCTCGTGCATATTGAACTGCTTTTATTTTTCCATCAATTCCACGATCTCCAAAACCAGGAGCTACTAAAATACCGTCAACACCTTTTAATCTTTTTTCATAGTTTTTAGGTGATAAACTTTCAGAATGTACCCAACGAACATTTACTTTTGTTTCGTTGGATGAGCCAGCATGAATAAACGCTTCAGTAATTGATTTGTAAGAATCGGGTAACTCAATATATTTACCAATCAATGCAATTTCTACTTCAGAAGTTGGATTTTTATGCTTTCTTAAAAAGTTATTCCAAACTTTTAATTCAGGCTTTTTATCAGAAGTTAATTTTAGTTTCTTTAATACTACTTCATCCAAACCTTCTTCTAGCATTAAATTTGGCACATCGTAAATGGTTTCTGCATCAATAGATTGTATTACATCTTCTTTTTTAACATTGCAAAATAATGCCAATTTACGTTTTATATCATCAGAAATTTCATGTTCGGTTCTGCACACTAAAATATCCGGACTTACACCACTTTGCATTAAACTTTTTACAGAATGTTGTGTTGGTTTGGTTTTTAACTCGCCAGCTGCTGCTAAAAAAGGGACTAAGGTTAAGTGAATAACAATGGCGTTGTCTTCACCTTTTTCCCAAAGCATTTGCCTAACAGATTCTACATAAGGTAAAGATTCAATATCACCAACAGTTCCTCCAATTTCGGTAATTACAATATCATAATCGCCAGTTTCACCCAAAATTTGAATTCTGTGTTTAATTTCATCAGTAATATGCGGAATTACCTGTACCGTTTTTCCTAAAAATTCACCTTTACGCTCTTTATCAATCACAGATTGATAAATTCTACCTGTTGTTACATTATTAGCCTGACTTGTTGGTATGTTTAAATAACGCTCATAGTGCCCCAAATCTAAATCGGTCTCAGCACCATCATCAGTAACATAGCATTCGCCATGTTCATAAGGATTTAAAGTTCCTGGGTCTATATTAATATAAGGGTCTAGTTTTTGAATGGTTACAGAAAAGCCTCTCTCTTGTAATAATTTAGCTAATGAAGCTGCTATAATTCCTTTTCCAAGTGATGATGTTACGCCTCCTGTTACAAAAACGTATTTAGTATTGTGCATGGTTCTTTTAGGTTTGGGCAAAAGTACTAACTCTGGGTTTTAATGCAAATAAAAAGATGAAGAATTCTAACTAAATAATTAAAAAGAAATTTCTTGGAATACTTTTTGATAAATTGTTGCTATGAAAAAAATATTTTTTTTACTTATTACTGTCTTATTATTTAGTAATTGTTCTTTTTTGTTTCCTAAGCATTTTGAACGTATACCCGCTAATTTTACAATTCAGAATCTTTGGTTTACCTCAAAATTAGACAATCATAAAGAGGTAAAATATTTAATCAATCCAACACAATTAAACTATGTAGCAAAAAGTACAGATGATTACAATGCACAATTAGTAACATTTTTTACAGAGGAATTAAAAGGTAATAGCTATCTTAAGGAAAATTATAAGAATGCAGATGGCAAAATTATTATTCCTTTTATATTAGACTATGATTTATCAAAAGAATACAAAGAAAATTTACGGATAACTACAGATTTAGACTACATTGTTCTAACTAAAATTTTAACGGCTAACCAAATCAATAATGAAAATTACCCACAATATAAATCTTTACAATATAGAAGCAATGTTTTGGCAGGTTCTGTTGTGTTTTTTAAAGTTTTTGATGTAAAAAATAATACAATTGCCTTAGAACTGAATTGTAAAAGTTCGGTTTATGATGATCCAGACTTTAATTTTGATACAAATCAATATGATGACAATTCTAAAATTGCGACTTATAAAAGTGAAAATCAATTGATAAAAAAATGTTTTAAAAGAATTTTACGAAAGATAAAATAATTTTATTTTTTTTACCTTTAGTTTTTGTGATAAATAAAAACAGTTGTATATTTGCCCACGCTTTTAACAAGGTAATACAAAAAGCAAAAAAATAATTAAGAAGATTTTTAAAAATACATATAATGCCAAAAAGAACGTACCAACCATCAAAGAGAAAGAGAAGAAACAAACACGGTTTCATGGAAAGAATGGCTTCTGCTAAT
>CBFIFR010000107.1:0-2837 GCA_965661915.1 Polaribacter sp.
TAAAGTTAAAGATAACCAGCTTAATAAAACTGTAACAATAGTGTACCAAGCTAAAATATTTTGAGTGGAATTACCAAAGCGTTTCCCCATAAATTCGGGTAATGTTTGCACTCTGGCTCCTAAATATCTTGGTGCAAAAACAACCGCTAAAAGAAAAATAAATATAAATGCATACCAAGAAAAATTACCTGCAACAATACCTGTTGTATACCCTATACTAGCAGAAGCAATTAACATAGATGGGCCTACATTTGTACCCCACATATTAAAACCAATACTTGTCCAGTTTAGGGAATTACCCGCTAAAAAGTAGTTTTCATCAGCAGGTCTTTTATTTCTAATACTTATCCAAGCACCTATTGCAATTAATACTAATAGATAAATCCCTACAACTGCAAAATCTAGGACATCTAATTGATCGTATATATTCATTATTTAGTCAATCGTTTTTTAAAGCTATTCTTAAACAGTGTGTGTGCTAATATTTTTTCCTTCTTTTATAAATGGTTCTGCCCAATATAATGGTTCTCCAGTACTTTTTAGAATAGGCTCTGCTGAATATTGAAGTAATAAAACACGTCTTGATTTATCTGTTTTGTTAGAACCACTCCTATGAAAGCATGTGCTTGAAAATAAAGCAACATCACCTGCATTTAATATGGCAGGAACTCCTGGGTTATCTCCAAAATATCCAATTTTATCATTTGTACCTTCTTGTAAAACATGATCTATTCTATCTTTTACACCAGCATCTTTGTAAGGTAGTAAATAAACAGTACCATTTTCTTCTGTTACATCGTCTAATGGACACCAAATTGACAAATACGGTTTGTGGTCAAAATCTAAATATCCAGAATCTTGATGCCATGAAAAAGTCATTCCTTTGTCTGCTGCTTTTACCACATATTGTTCTAAAAATAAAAAAACCTCTTCACCTAATATTTTTCTAGTAATTTGCTCCATTTCTTTTCCAAAAATTAGGTCTTGCATGGTTTCACTGTCTTTATAACGTAAAGCTATAAAGTAACGTTTTCCTTTATGATTGATTTCATCTACTTCTACACCTTTTCTATCCATTTCATCATCTTTTTCTTTAATAAAACGTTGGCATTCTCCTCTTAATCGTTCTATAAGTTCTTGTGGAATTACATTTTTTAAGATGCAAAAACCGTCTTCTTTAAACTGATTTAATTGCTCATTGGATATAACTGTACTCATATTTATAATTTTTTTATGTTGCTTGCTTATTTTATTAATTATTCTATAAAATCTAAATGCTTCCAAATTCCTTGAAAGCTTTTATCAATTTTTATATGCATTGTTTTTTTCATATCCATTTCATCTGTACAATTTACGGCTTCTGGATACAAAGGAAGTATTGTATTTTGTTTAATCCACACTGGCATATCTTGCATTGGTACTTCAAAAGACTTTAACCATTGTTGCCCTTTAAAATATTCTCCTGTAAAGAAATTAATCCAGTTCCCTTCAGGTAAATAAAGGTCTCTTTTATTTTCTGAATTCATCATTGGAGCCACTAAAAAATCATCACCAAAATAATATTGGTCATCTAAATGCCAACACATTTTATCATCTTGATGATGCATTAATAAAGCTCTTAAAACAGGGAAACCTGTGGATGTTGTTTTTTCTCCTTGAGCAATAATATATGGTAATAATGCATAACGTAATTTCCACCATTTTCTAATGATAGATTCTATTTTTGGATAATAATAGGGTTCTCTTTTGGAAGTTCCATGATAACGAATATGAGAAGAAAAAACACCAAACTGTGTCCATCTTACATATAAATCATCAGGAATTATAGAATTCATAAAATTAGGTACACCATGAAAACCAGGTACATCATGACTCCAAAAACCAAAACCAGACAGTCCTAAGTGAAGTCCGCCTTTTAATGAACCTGACATTCCATCCCAAGATGCAGCTGCATCACCACCCCAATGAATAGGATAACGTTGGCAACCTGCCCAACCTGCTCTAGCCCAAATAACACCCTCTCCTGTAACTTCTTCTGTAACTTCAAATGCTGCTTTTTGATATAATAAAGCATATAAATTATTCAAGAATTCTGGAGCCATATTTTGGTAATTTGCATCTAAATGAATTTCTTCGCCAAAATCAGTTTTTATACAAGTAACGCCCATTTTTAGCAATTTTCGTAATAAATTTTTATACCACTCTACAGCTTTTGGATTTGTAAAATCTATAGTGCCTGCATAATCTAATGTACTAAAGTTTGAACCACCTTGTATACTTTGACCATTTAAAGTTCCTATATAACTTTCTTTTTTAGCTTCTTCATATTGTTCTGCTTTTTCAGAAATGTATGGCATTTGCCAAAGACTTACTCTATACCCATTCTTTTTTAAGTTTGATACAAACCTTTCTGGATCTGGAAATCTTTCTGAATTAAACTTCCACTCACACAACCAATCTGTCTTAAACCAACCCGTATCTAAATGAATTACATCACAAGGAAAATCTTCTTTTCTTAATCGGTTACAAATTTCATTTACTTCATCTTCAGAGAAATAAGTCATTTTACTCATCCAAACTCCAAAACTCCAAATAGGGGGTACAACAGGAAAACCTGTAAGTTTTTTATATTGATAAATTATTTTTTCTGGAGTATCTTCTCCTATCAAAAAAATATCTAACACTGGCTCTTCTACCAAGATTTGTACAGATCTTGTAGAAAAATCTGCCATAGAAAATTTACAATAAGATGATGTATGTAAAAACATTCCATACATTTCACTAGACAAATAGAAAGGGATATTTTTATATGTTCTTTTATTGTTTACTCCTTGTCC
>CBFIFR010000108.1:0-2822 GCA_965661915.1 Polaribacter sp.
TATCTGATAACGAAACTGGGTCATTTGGACCATACCAACGCCAAGTTTGTTCTAAGTTTTGTTTCATTTTATTTGTTTTTTTTGCAAGGGAGCATGCTCCCTTGTTATACACCACGTTATACACCACTATAAGCAGCGAAACCACCATCAATAGGAATTACAATTCCTGTAACAAATGCAGACGCATTATCACATAAAAATAGTGTAGAACTGATTAAATCTTCTGGAGTTCCATAGCGTCCCATAGGTGTTTGATCTATAATTTGCTGTCCCCTCTGTGTTAAACTTCCATCTTCATTGGTTAATAGAGCTCTATTTTGATCTGTTAAGAAAAAACCTGGAGCCAATGCATTAACACGAATACCCACTTTAGAAAAATGTACTGCTAACCATTGTGTAAAATTAGATATGGCAGCTTTTGCACCACTATACGCTGGTATTTTTGTTAACGGCGTAAAGGCATTCATTGAAGAAATATTCAAGATTGAACATCCTTCACGACCAACCATATCTGCAGCAAAAACTTGCGTAGGAATTAACGTTCCTAAGAAGTTTAAATTGAAGGTAAACTCAACCCCTTTTGGATCTAAATCGAAAAAAGTTTTAAAACCCTCTGCAGTATTTTTTAAATCTTCCATTGCGAAAAACGGGTTAGAAGTAGTTCCTAATGGGTGGTTACCACCTGCTCCATTTACTAAAATATCGACTTTACCAAAAGCATCATTTATAACTTGTTTTGCTTTTTCTAAAGAATCTTTTTCTAGAACATTGGCTTCAACTCCTAATGCTTGTCCACCTGCATCTTTAATTTCTTGTGCAACTTTATTAGCTGCTTCTTCTCTTAAATCTAATACCGCAATTTTGTTAGATTGCTTTGCCAATGCTTTTGCCATTGTGCTGCACAATACTCCTCCTGCTCCTGTTAATACGATTGTTTTACTCATTATAAATTAAGCTCTGATTAATTGATTCTTTTTAAGGGATAAAATTAACATTTTTTATGAAAAGAAACATCCTGTACTATACTGCTTTCATTTAACTAAATTAAAAAACTAGAAAACAAATAATTTTCATAATTTTAAGATCAAATACACAATAAAATAGGATTAATCACAAAAGTTGTGGAGTAATAATAAATATCTGAACTTTGCCATATAAAATAAAAAAAGCCTTATCAAAAATGATAAGGCTTTTACTGTGCTCCCCCTCATGCGTTACTATCGAACCAGTTGTATTTGACTATCAGTGGGTTAGTGTAGTTTAGAGCCCCTTTTAAACATCGAACCACCCTATTTTTGAGAATATTTTTCGAATTTTCGAAAAGGCTAAAAAATGAAAATAATTCTTGTTTTGGTTAAAAATCACTTTTATTTGTGAGATGAAAAAGTACAATTCATATCATTCTTCAGTAAAAATTTGCTATGCTTTAGGGATTCAAAATCATTTGTTGCCTGATAATTTTACATCAACAATAAAACCATCAACAGCTCATTATTGGAAAAATGATAATCCACATAAATATTTGGGAAGTGAATTCTCATCAAGTATCAATAATAATATTGATGACTTGCAAATTATCTATGATCAAAAAGTAGAACAACTCAAAAAGATGTTTGTTACTTTTTGTAAAGTTTATATCACTATTCTAAATTTTATTGGAGAAAAGGAGTTTAAAGCAATCATTAAAAAGAACAGAAATACAATAGTTAATCTTATCGAAAATATTACCACAGACAATAAAGAGAAGAATTTAATCTGTAAATTTCTAAAAATCACACCTCATTCTTTTCAAACGTGGAAACGCTATCAAAATTATTATTGTGAATTTTCACTCATCAATTTATGTTTTAAGAAAGTTCCACAACAAATTTCAAGAAATGAAATTCAAATTTTAAAATCATTTATGAATAATAAACGATTTTATCATTGGTCAATAGCTTCAGTTTGGGGATTAGCATTTAAACAAGGAAAGACCTCTATGGCAAGAGGTACTTGGTATCGCTATTCAAAAATTTTAGGATTAAGCAAAAAAAGAAATCAATACAAGAAGAAGCGAAAACGTATTTCAACTAGAGCAAATATTCCCAATGAAATTTGGCATATGGATGTTACATATTATAAAACCATAGACAATATCCAATATTATATTTATACCATTATAGATAATTTCTCAAGAAAGATTATCGCTTATGACGTTTCAAAAAAATTATCAGCAAATATTAGATTAGAAAGTTTGAAATGAGCAATACAAAATGAATTTGATATTTCAATAGGGAAGTCGAATGTAGATTTAATAGTTGATTGAGGTAAGGAAAATAATAATCAAACCATTCACGAGTTCATCAAAAACCAGCAAGTTCAAATAACTAAAAAGATAGCATTGAAAGATGTAAAATTCTCAAATTCAATAATAGAAGGCACTTATAGAATTTTAAAAAGTAAATATTTTCAAGACAGAGCTATATTATCTACTTCAATACATCAAGAAGTAGATTTCTTTGTGAATGATTACAACAATGTAAGACCACATTATGAACATAAAATTTATACACCAAATGAGATTTTTAGAACACCATCACTAAAACAGATTAAACCCATATTAGAAAAGTCATACAAAAGTCGATTAAAAGCAAATCAGTTAACTTCTTGTGAGAATAATTGCTAAAAAGGAAGAAGAAATCAAAGTTTAGTTACAAAACTCATTTACTTAAGCAAAAACATTATGGTTTTTGAAATTCAAAAGAAGATTTTAAAAATAAAAATCTAAAAATCAAACTCAACTTTCATTTTTTAAGTATAAAATAAGTAATGGGTTTTCTTAA
>CBFIFR010000109.1:0-2435 GCA_965661915.1 Polaribacter sp.
AAATGCTGAGGCAGGTTTGTGTTCTTCTTTATAAGTTTTCATGGAAATATAGTGCTCAAAAAAAATGAGGGTATAGGTATTTAAATTAGATTAAAATAAGGTTTTGTTTTAATTAATTTTTACTTTTTTAAAATAGTTACTTAATATGCTAGCAGCTTCATCCAATTCTTCTTGGGTGTTTTCTCTAGCATCGTGCAGTTCATATTCCCACCCTAAAGCATCCCATTTATGGATACCTAATTTATGATAGGGCTGTAATTCTATTTGTTCTATTGTTGTATAATCTTTAAAATAATCTCCTAGTTGATGCAGTAATTCTGGCGTGTTTGTTATTTCAGGAATCAATACATAGCGCAACCACATTTTTTTACCAGAAGCTTCTCTATGTTTTGCAAAGTTGAAGGTAGTTTCTTTATTTTGTTTGCCTGTTATTTTACGAAAACCTTCTTCAGTCATGTGTTTGATGTCTAGCATTACTAAATCTGTATATTGATCTAGTAATTCAATTACAGGGTGATTTAATACCCGACCATTGGTATCTAAATTGGTATGAATGCCTTCTTCTTTTAATCGTTTAAAAAAAGGAATTAAATTGGTGGCTTGTAAAACAGGTTCACCACCAGAAACAGTAACTCCGCCTTTATCACCAAAATAAGACTTCATGTTTACTGCTTTTTTAACTAAATCTTCAATATGATATTCTTGACCTCCATGCGTATCTATAGTATCTGGATTGTGGCAATATTGACATTTTAATTTACAGCCTTGTAAAAATACTACCATTCTTATTCCTGGGCCATCATGAGTACCAAAAGACTCGATGGAATGTACATTTAATATATGTTCTTTAATTTTGATAACGTTAGATTTTAAATGAAAAAAAAAGGGACTCAAAAAATACTAAATTTATTTATACTTATTGATAAACGAACGCTACAATGAGTAAATTTTATTTTTTGAATCCCTAAAGAAAATACATAAAAAGGACTACATAGACTCGTGGAACGAACGCGAAATGACTTCCATTTGTTGTTCTTTAGTTAATCTAATAAAATTAACTGCATATCCAGAAACCCTAATTGTTAATTGTGGGTGATTTTCTGGATGATCCATTGCATCTAATAAAGTTTCTTTGTCTAACACATTTACATTTAAGTGTTGTGCTCCATGGTCAAAATAACCGTTTAAAGCTGTTACTAAATTATCTATTCTGTCTTCTTTACTAGCTCCTAAAGATTTAGGAACAATTGAGAAGGTGTTAGAGATTCCGTCTTGAGAATCTTTATAATCAATTTTTGCTACAGAGTTTAGTGAAGCAATTGCACCATTGGTGTCACGTCCATGCATTGGGTTGGCACCAGGTGCAAAAGGTATACCTTTTGCTCTACCATCTGGTGTAGCTCCTGTTTTTTTACCGTAAACAACGTTAGAAGTAATGGTTAATACAGACATGGTTGGTTCTGCATTTTTGTACACTTTTAACTTTTTTAATTCGTTGTTAAAGTCTTCTACAGCATTGTGTGCAAAAATATCGGCTCTGTCATCATCATTTCCATATTTAGGGAATTCACCTTCAATACTAAAATCTACTGTTAAACCTTCTTCATTTCTAATCGGTTTTACTTTAGCATATTTTATGGCAGCTAAAGAATCTGCTACAATTGATAAACCAGCAATACCGTAAGCAATATTAATGTCAGGATTGGTATCAATTAAAGCCATTTGCGCTTTTTCGTAGTAATATTTATCGTGCATGTAGTGAATGATGTTCATAGCATCATTATACACTCTTGCAACTTCTGTCATTGCAACTTTAAAGTTTTTCATCACCTTATCAAAGTCTAAAACTTCGCAATTACAAGGCTCAATTCCTTTTACCATTTGTTTACCAGTGATTTCACATTTACCTCCATTAACAGCTAATAATAGTGTTTTTGCTAAATTGGTTCTTGCTCCGAAAAACTGAATCTGTTTTCCAATTTCTTGGTAAGAAACACAACAAGCAACTCCGTAATCATCAGAACCTCTTAAGTTTCTCATTAAATCATCATTTTCAAACTGAATAGATGAAGTATCAATAGAAACTTTTGCACAGAAGTTTTTAAAATTTTGTGGTAATGTTGGCGACCATAAAACCGTAATATTTGGTTCTGGTGATGGGCCTAAATTATACAATGTATTTAAGAAACGATATGCAGTTTTGGTAACTTTAGTTCTACCATCGTTTAACATACCACCAATTGCTTCTGTAATCCAAGTTGGGTCTCCAGCAAAAATTTCATCATAAGCAGCCATACGTAAGTGACGTACCATTCTCAATTTCATCACAAATTGATCAATATATTCTTGAGCTTCATCTTCAGAAATAATTCCGTTTTCAATATCTTTTTCAATAAAAATATCTAAAAAAGTAGATACGTTTCCTAAAGACATTG
>CBFIFR010000110.1:0-2428 GCA_965661915.1 Polaribacter sp.
TTCAATAAACTTTTAATTAGACCAATCATAGAAAGGGATACAAAAGATTTTACCAACCATTTTTGACTATTAAGCCTACTTTTACATAAAATGTTTTGTGATTCCTCATGAACAATACAATTTTGAAATCAATTCACAACTAAATCGAAATCGGGGTTTTCATTTAGTTCTCATCTTCAGAAACTCTTTCAAAAAAACTAAAAACATTTCCACCATAACGTTTATCATAACTATGATTTTTATGTGTGGATAAGTCTGTGTGTTTTGAGTGCTCTATAATTAACACGCCATCTTCTTCCAGAAGATTTTTTTCAAAGACGGTATCAGCAATGGTTAAAAATTTTTCAACTTCAAAATCGTAAGGAGGATCTGCAAAAATAACATCTGCCTGTAAAGAAGTTTTGTCTAAAAACTTATATACATCACTTTTGTAAGTGTTGATCTTTAATTCAAGATCTTTTGCAGTATTGTAAATATATCTAATACAGTTGTAGTTTGCATCTATAGCATAAATACTTTTTGTACCTCTAGAAGCAAATTCGTAGCTAATGTTTCCAGTACCAGAAAACAAATCAATTACAGAGATACTATCAAAATAATAAAGATTATTTAAAATATTAAATAGCCCTTCTTTAGCCATGTCTGTTGTTGGACGAACAGGAAGGTTTTTGGGAGCTTTTAAACGTCTTCCTTTAAATTTTCCAGATATAATTCTCATTAGCCTAACAATATAAAATTAGAATGTTTTGGTACTTTTAAATGGGTATAAATTGTGTTTTTACTTTCTAAAAACTGTATGTTTTTTATATATGTATATGCAATTGTATATAATGCTGATTCTTTAGAGATATCACCTAAAAAATAAAGTTTAAAATTTTCTGTCTGTAATTGATTTTGTTCTGCAGTAAATAAAATGTAATATATAAAATCTTCTTTAGATGAATAGGAAAACGAGTTTGATAAGATTAATTTTTTACCATGTAAAATAACAATGTCAAACGTATTTTTTTGAACGTTTACATACATGGTTTTCTCATTGGTTTTATTTTGAGACAGCAATTTTTCAATTAAAACAGAACTATGATGTTGATAATTGAATTCACCAAAGTTTTGAAATACAAAGTTATTAACGTTTACGTAAGGAATGTAGATATTTTTTGCTGCTATTTTTGGGACATCATCAAAGGTGATAAAATCTGTTTGCAGGGTTTTTATGGTGTATTTTAAATATGAACTTAACAAGTTTTCGTCAAAATAAGCATCTGGTACAATTGTAGATAGCTTATTTTGATGAATTACATTTACACTATTAAAACCTAATTGTAAATCGGAATCTTCTTTAAAAATGCGTTCTATATTTTTTAAGAGTTCTTCTGGTGATTTTAATGTAGCTTCAAAAACATAATTTTTAAAATGTACGTTTTTGTTAGATGCTATATCTGAAATACAAAAAGAAAATCCATCCAAACTAAATTGGATGGATAACATAATATTTTTTGTTTTTTGTAAAGTAGTCGAATTATTTTTCAACACCACCTTTTCTATCATAAAAAGGAGGCCAGTTACCACCTGTACTAACTTCCTCTAAAGATCCAACAGAAACATATTCACCTTTAATTTGGTCGGTTTCAACAGCTTCTAACTCTTGTTTTACTAAAGATTTGTTTAATCCGTCTAAAATTGCTGTTTTTGGAGTTCTAGCTCTAAAAGTAGGTACTATTAAACCTTGTACTTTTTCTAATTCACCAACTTCAATTTCAAATTCGGTACTATCTAAATTCGGTACTTTAAACATCGATTTATACTCTCTGTCTTTAAAGTATTTTAAAACAGGTTCATAACCAATAGTATCTGTTACCCTCACTTCTTCATCAACCATAAGTGGTGCCCAAGAAGAACCTTTGTTTACTCTTTTAACAACTGTGTTTGTTTCAGTAATGGCTAACTGTGCAGTATCTATAAATTGTATCAAACCTTCTTTGTTATCAGTATATGTTCCTGTAACCTCATAATATTTTACTTGAGCGTCTCTAATGATTTTTAAGCTTTTTATAACAGGCTTATATCTTTCTACCTTTTCTTTAGCAAAAAGAATTGGTTGCATTATTCCGTTATAAATCTGAACTCCAAGGTAAATGGCTAAAGCCAATAACAAAATAGATGGTATCCATCTTAATTTTAATGGTAAATATTTTACTATAAGATAAGCTATAAGAGCTGCTACCAATATAGCCCCTACAATCATTAGTATTAAACTCATTTTAATTTGTTTTTTAATAGTGTTATCGCAAATCTACAATTTTTTTTTAATGATAAAAATTTTTCTTTGTAAAGAAATGTATCTTTGTTCATTATTAATTTTTATGGTAAAAAAAACTGCAGATTTTTACAATTTATTACTTCAAAGGTTTCCACACAATCCTACACA
>CBFIFR010000111.1:0-2278 GCA_965661915.1 Polaribacter sp.
TTGGTGTCCTCCAGGTGGCAATCCAAATATGGATACAAAACCAGCATTAACTTCAACAGCATTGTATTATCAATCTTTACTAGCGATGCAAAAGATGGCATATTTATTGAATAAAGATAGTTTTGTCAAACAATACAAAGAAAAAGCAACAGTTGTTAAAAACGCTTTTAATACTGAATTTTTTGATGAAGAAACCAACTCTTATGGTTCTCAAACAGGAAATGCTTTTGCACTACATCTTGATTTAGTTGATGAAAGTAAAAAACAATTCGTTGCTGATGATTTAGTCAAACGTATAATGAAAGATAATCAAGGTCACTTTACTACAGGTATCTTTGGGCACCGCCCTTTATATACTGTGCTAAACGACTATGGACATAGTGAAGTTACAAAACACTTGTGGCATATTACAGACTATCCTAGTTTAGGGTTTGTAACCGAAGAACATAATTTAACTACTTGGCCAGAACATATAGCCTATTGGGATAAAACAAAACGGTATTATAGAAGTTCCTTCAATCATCCTATGAATAGCGGATTTGCTGCCAGTTTTCACGAAAGTTTAGGAGGCATTAGACCCAATGAAAATCATCCAGGATTTAAAAAGTTTTACTTAAAGCCAACTTTTTTAGAAGGTATAGAATGGTGCGAATTATCCTATAAATCGCCACAAGGAAAAATAGAAAGCCATTGGAAAAGAAATGGAAATACGATTGTTTGGTCGATTACAATCCCAGAAAATTCAATTGCTTTAGTGCAATTACCAATGTATAAAAGAAGTCAAATCGAATTAAATAACAAAGAAGTTAAAAGCAATACGTTCGAATTAAATTCGGGCAAATATGTGATAACTATTAAATAGAAAAAACAAGTTCATAATTAATCAGGTAAAAGAATGTATTATAATTTAAGTTGTATAATAACGTCGATCTTTTCAAAAAAAAGCATTTCTAAAATAAGTAAATAACGATTATTATGTTTAAATGGAGTATTATTAGGGAAATAGCTTTATTCGGTATCATGTGCTTTTGGGGAGTTAGTCTATCTGCACAAATACAACCTTACGATTTAAAATTAGAATATCGAGAAAATCCAGAAGGTGTAGATATTACAAAACCACGTTTTTTCTGGAAGTTAAAATCAGAAGAGGTGGGGCAATTTCAAAAAGCCTATCAGATTATAGTTGCTTCATCTAAAGAAAACATAAAAAATAATATTGGAGATTTTTTTAACTCAAAAAAAGTAAGAAGTTCAGATAATATTCAAATAGTTTACAAAGGACAATCTTTAAAATCGGCATCAGAATATTATTGGAAAGTAAGAGTTTGGGACAAAAACAATAAGGTATCGTCTTGGAGCAAAGTAGCATATTTTTCAACAGGCTTATTAGAAAAAAAAGACTGGAAAGGCGCACAATGGATTGCCTGGAAAAATCAAGAAGAATGGGCAACTGAATGGTGGCGAAAAAAGGAAGTTGAATCCAAAGCCATCGAGTTTCAATTGCCAAGTTATTTTGGAGCCCATTTAAATATGTTTGAACGATATCATTTCTTTGATGATAAAAAACACGATGCAGCACCACTTTTACGTAAAGGATTTAACGTACAAAAGAAGGTTAAAAGTGCCAAAGCATATATTAGCGGAATTGGGTATTATGAATTATATATTAATGGTAAAAAAATTGGGAATTCTGTTTTAGATCCGGGTTGGACAGATTATCGAAAAACAATTTTATATGCCACACATGATATTACTGAGCAAGTTAAAGACGGTGCAAACATAGCAGGGGTTATGTTAGGTCGTGGTTTTTATGGAATGATGGCTTACGATCATTGGGGATTTCATAACAAAAGTGGTTGGATTGGTCAGCCAAAATTAATATGTAGAATAAAAGTTGAATATGAAGATGGAACCACAAAAGATATTGTTAGCGATTTAAGCTGGAAAGTTACAGGCGGTCCTGTAGTGTATGATGGTCCACATATGGGCGAAATTTATGACGCTACGAAAGAAATTGAAGGTTGGAGCAAAGTTGGTTTAGATGATTCAAGTTGGAATACTGTGAATCCAGCTCCACATCCTGGAGGAGAATTGGTTTCTCAAATGAACGAACCTATTCGTGTTACCAAAACATTTCATCCCATAGCTACAAAAAATTCAAGCAGAGGCCAATGGTTTGATGTAGGTACAAATATGTCTGGCTGGGTGCGTTTACGCATCAAAAATGCTAAAAAAGGACAGCGTATTACGATTTATTTTGGAGAAAATGAAGATCCTA
>CBFIFR010000112.1:0-1988 GCA_965661915.1 Polaribacter sp.
TGGTGCAAATAAAATTTTTGCATTTTGAAATGCATGCATAGCATCTGGTGTAGAAGGCATATTTGCACCTTCAGAAACACACATGCACCCATTTTTTATTAATGTTTTTGCTTCTTCTCCATTTAACTCGTTTTGAGTTGCACAAGGCAAAGCAATATCGCATTTAACAGACCATGGTCTATCTCCTGCTACATATTTAGCATTCGGGTATTTTTCTAAATACTCACTAATTCTAGCACGTTTTTCATTTTTTAAATACATAACGTGCTTTAACTTTTCGCCATCTATACCTTCTTCATCATAAATATAACCACTAGAATCTGATAATGTAACTACTTTTGCACCTAATTCTATGGCTTTTTCTGCAGCATATTGTGCTACGTTTCCAGAACCAGAAATTACAACTGTTTTATTTTTAAAAGAATCGTTTTTAACTTTTAGCATATTGTCTGCAAAATATACAGCTCCATAACCTGTAGCTTCTGGTCTAATTAAAGAACCTCCCCAAGATTGACCTTTACCTGTTAAAACACCTGTAAACTCGTTATTTAGTTTTTTATACATACCAAACATAAAACCAATTTCTCTAGCACCTACGCCAATATCTCCAGCAGGCACATCTGTACTTGGGCCAATGTGTCTAAATAATTCTGTCATAAAAGCATGGCAAAAACGCATAATTTCGTTGTCTGATTTTCCTTTAGGATCAAAATCAGAACCTCCTTTACCACCACCCATAGGTAATGTTGTTAAAGAGTTTTTAAATACTTGTTCAAAAGCTAAAAACTTTAAAATACTAGCATTTACTGTAGGATGAAAACGCAAACCACCTTTATATGGACCAATTGCAGAATTCATTTGTACTCTATAACCTCTGTTTACTTGAATTTCTCCATCATCATCTACCCAGCAAACTCGAAAAGAAATTAACCGTTCAGGCTCTACCATTCTTAAAAGAACGTTTTTCCCGAAATAAATATCATTATCAATGATATAAGGAATTACAGTTTCTGCTACTTCTTGTACAGCCTGTAAAAATTCTGGTTCATGTCCATTACGTTGTTTTACCAAGTCCATAAAACCATCAATTTTGGATTTAATACTTTCCTCCATATTTTTTTGTGATATTAATAAAAATTTAACCCTGCAAAGATAGTTAATTTTAAATATGGCAAAATAAAAAAGTTTTCTTAATTTTTTTTAAAACCCTTATTTCAATCGATTTCGCTTACTCAAATCTTTTCTTTTAAAATACAATCTTAAACTCTCTAAAAAAGTTTAAATTTGTGGTCTAAATTTTATTTTAAAATGTTAGATAAAGTAAAAGAATTGATTGGCGATGTTGATGCTTTTAAAGCAAGCACAAAAGAGGAAGTAGAAGCATTCAGAATTAAATATTTGGGTAGCAAAGGTTTACTTAAAGGTTTATTTGCTGAATTTAGAAATGTTGATGCATCACTAAAAAAAGATTTAGGACAAGCTTTAAATAGATTACGAAATGCTGCTGAAGGTAAAGTTGCAGCTTTAAACGAATCTTTAGAAAGTGCCATAGAAGAAAAAGGAGTTTATGGTGATTTAACAAGACCTTCTGAACCTATTGAATTAGGATCTCGTCATCCAATATCTTTAGTAAAAAACCAAATTATTGAAGTTTTTAATAGAATTGGTTTTACAGTTTCTGAAGGACCAGAAATTGAAGACGATTGGCATAACTTTACTGCTTTAAATTTACCAGAATATCATCCTGCAAGAGATATGCAAGACACGTTCTTTATAGAACAAGATCCAGATATTTTATTGCGTACACATACTTCTTCTGTGCAAGTACGCTACATGGAAAATAACGAGCCACCTATTAGAACTATTTCTCCTGGAAGAGTTTTTAGAAACGAAGATATTTCTGCTCGTGCACACTGTATTTTTCATCAAGTAGAAGGTTTATATATAGATACTGATGTTTCTTTTGCGGATTTAAAACAAACGCTTTT
>CBFIFR010000113.1:0-1956 GCA_965661915.1 Polaribacter sp.
GTGTAAGTATTTCAATGACTTTAGAAATTAAAATGAATTAATCATGGAAAAAAGAAAATGTAATTGCTGGTTAAATATTAAATACTGTTATTGTGAAAAGGATTGATGTAATACCATTATCAGTAAACCAAGTTTGGCAAGGTCGTAGATTTAAAACTAAAAAATATAAAGATTATGAAAAAACTGTTTTAGCTATTTTGCCAAAATTAAAAATTCCTGAGGGTAATTTAAAACTAATAATTACTTTTGGTTTTAGTTCTAAGGCTTCTGATTGGGACAATCCAATAAAACCTTTTCAAGATATTTTACAAAAAAAATACGATTTTAACGATAGTCGAATTTACAGGGCTGAAATTGAAAAAGTAATCGTAAAAAGAGGTAAAGAATTTATAGATTTTAGCATTGAAAAGCTATGATTTAAAATAAATTTTGTATATTTGTAAATAGTAGGGTCGCAGCTACACGTAAAAATATTTATTAAATTCCTATTCTTGAAGAGACTGCGACCTCTGATAGAATAGGTTTTTTATTTTATGCAAGAAATATCTTTAGAAGAGATTAAAAATTATAAACCAAAAAGAAAAAGCCATTCAGATTACACTTATGGAGGTTGGTATATGATAATTTGTAATATAAATGGCAAGAAATACATAGGTAAATCTATAGACTACAAACATAGATTAAAACAACACATTAACCTTAAAAATCCAAAAACATTAATTGATAAAGTTATACTTGAAAAAGGATTAAAATATTTTTCCTTTTACTTAATTGATGTTTATGATTCTTATAATGTTAATTTTTTTAACAGAAAAATAGAAGGTAAAGTAGAAAATAATTTAATAAAAAACCATAAGTCATTTATACCTTATGGTTATAATGTAAGATATTATGAATAGTTACGAACTTAGCAGAAATTGGTTTGATTTTTCGTTTGAAAATCCACAAAAGATAAAACCATATCATTCAGCAATTTATTTTTTTGCTATTGAGCATTGCAACAGACTAGGGTGGAAAAAAGTATTTGGATTTCCTACTTCTATGGTTTTAGAAGCTATTGGTATGAAATCTTATAACTCATATAAGAGATATTTTGATGATTTAGTTGAGTTTGGTTTTTTTAAAGTACACGAATATTCAAAAAATCAATATTCATCAAACATAATTGAATTAACTTTAAAAGACAAAGCACTAGACAAAGCACTAGATAAAGCATTTATAAAGCACGGAACAAAGCAAGGAGAAAGCACAGAACAAAGCAATGATAGTATAGATAAACCAATATACAATAAACAAATAAACAAAGAACAATATAAAAAGAAAATTGAAAATGATAATTATTATTTAGAGCAATTAGCAATCAATAAAAGAATTAAAATAATTCAGGTTAAAGAAATGTTGAATAAATTTCATTTAGGTTTTTCAAATGATAATTATATTAATTTTGATAAATACAAATTTCATTGGTTTAATTGGTATAATAAAAACAGACCAGAAAATAACAGACACGACGCAAACGTAATATTTTAAATATGAAAGAAAAAGAAATTTGGAAAGATATACCCGATTACGAGGGTTTGTATCAAGTTAGTAATTTAGGAAATGTTAGAAGTTTAGATAGATTTTCAAAACATAAAAACGGTAGATTAAATAAATTAAAAGGTAAAAAATTATCTAAATTAAAAGATAGTACACCGTATTTTAGTGTAGGTTTAAATAAAAATGGTGTAAAAAAAAGATTTGGAATACATAGACTTGTAGCTTATGCTTTTTTAGAATATAATATTAATAAAAGAAAAGGAATTGTTGTAGACCACATAGATAATAACCCTATAAATAATAACTTAAATAATTTACAAGTTATAACACATAGAGAAAATTGTTCTAAAGACCAAAAAGAAAGTTCATCAAAATATACTGGTGTTAGTTGGAGAAAAGATAGAAATAAATGGAGGG
>CBFIFR010000114.1:0-1926 GCA_965661915.1 Polaribacter sp.
GAGTGGATGCTGTTGATGCAGATGGAAAAATTACAAAAGGAAATGTTTGGTATTTTAAACCAGCTCAATTGGCATTTCCAAACGCTGAAGGTTATGGACGTTTTGCTATTGGAGGTCGTGGAGGAAAAGTAGTTACTGTTACCAATTTAAATGATGATGGATCAGGAAGTTTTAGAGATGCTGTAAATCAAGAAATAGGACCTAAAACCATAGTTTTTAACATCTCCGGGAATATTGAGTTAAAATCAAGATTGGTCATCAACCAACCTTATGTTACAGTTGCAGGACAAACTGCTCCAGGTGAAGGAATTACGATTACAAGGGCACCTGTTGGTTTAACTGGTGATGATGGAATTGCTCGTTTTATAAGAGTAAGAATTGGAGCTGGTAAAACCTATGATGGCATGGGACTTACAGGTGCAAACTATAGCATTATTGACCATTGTTCAATTAGCTGGACGATTGATGAATCATTCAGTTCTAGAGGAGCTCATAATATAACATTGCAAAGAACTTTAATTTCTGAAGCTTTAAACGTAGCAGGTCATGGTAAATATGAAAAAGGAAAAATGCACGGTTATGCTGCAACTATTGGAGGAGATATAGGTAGTTTTCATCATAATTTATTAGCGCATAATTATGGTAGAAACTGGAGTATGGGTGGTGGCTTAAATGGTGATGGTTATTACTCGGGTCGTTTAGATATTAGAAATAATGTGGTATACAATTGGGGGCATAGAACTACAGATGGTGGTGCCAATGAAGTTAATTTTGTAAATAATTATTACAAGCCAGGAGGAGCCTCAGATATCTTTTTTGCTTTGACAGCAGATCATGAAGGTGTAGGAAAAGGAAGTCAGCGCTATTTCTTTGAAGGAAATGTAATGCCTGGTTATTTTGATGAAAATAATCAAGAAAAAGGAAGAAGATTAAAGATTAGAAAAACCGCAATTGTGGAATATGAAACTTTTGTAGATGAACCATTTTTTCCATCGCATGTCAATACTCAATCCGCTAAAGAAGCTTACAAAAATGTATTGTCTGATGTAGGGGCTAGGCAACCATTTTTTGATAAACATGATCATCGAATAATTAAAGAGACCTTAAAAGGAACGTATACTTTTAAAGGAAAAAAAAGTAATTTACCAGGCATGATTGATACAGAAAAAGATACTGGAGGATTTCCAAATTATGCTAGTGAAACTCGTGCTGAAAATTGGGATACCGATCATGATGGATTACCAAATTGGTGGGAAACAACACATGCTTTAAATCCAAATTCTAAAGAAAATGATTTTTCAGATTCAAATTTAGATGAAGATAAAAATGGTTATACGCAATTGGAAGAATATTTACATTGGATGGCACAACCTCATTTTTTTATAAATAAAAATGATACGATAGATTTAAATTTAGCAAACTATTTTAAAGGTTTTGAAAAACAACCAAAATACAGTTTTTCTAGCGTTAAAAATGGAGAAGTTTCTATAAACAAAGACGAACTTCAATTTAAAGCAATTTCAAAAGGAATGGGTTCTTTTGAGATAAAAGTGGTAGATGCAGAAGGTGATTCAATGGTAAGAACCATAAACGTATTTGTAAAATAAAAACAATCATATGAAAAAAAATATAATACTATTAGGTCTATTCTTTGTAAATGCTTTTGCATTCTCACAGAATAAAGGTTTGGTAGACAATTCAAATAGTCCACATACAAAATTAAAAAGTGTTGACTTGCAAGATGTCGTTTGGACAGATGGTTTTTGGAAAACACAGTTTGATGTAGAAACACAAAACACATTGCCTTACATGTGGGATTTATATCATAATGATACCATTTCACATGCCTATAAAAATTTCGAAATAGCTGCAGGATTAATGAAAGATAAACATGCAGGTCCTTCTTTTCATGATGGGGATTTTTAT
>CBFIFR010000115.1:0-1908 GCA_965661915.1 Polaribacter sp.
TGCACCAAATTATGTGCTCTCGAGATACATTGCAGGTATAAAAGCAACAGATGTAGCTTGGTCTTCGTACGAGGTGAAACCAAATTTAGCTCACATGACATCTGTAAAACAGATTGTACCTTCTGTAAAAGGAGATATTACTGTAGAGGTTCATAAAACAGCAAGCAACTATCAACTAGATTTAATTTCTCCAAACAAAACCACAGCTAAAGTTTATATTCCTAAAGAAGGGAAAGCAATTGCAAAAATTTTCGTAAATGCTAAAGAAATCTGGGAAAAAGGAAAATTTAGAAAGAAATTAAAAGGTATTGAACTAGTAAATGAAGATGACAATTTTATTTGCTTTAAAGTTAAAGAAGGAAGCTGGAATTTTATAACTACATATAAATATAATTGATAAAAATTTTTTAATGAGAACAAAACAACAATTTTTCATTCTATGTAGTGCCATTTTAATTGGATTGAGCAGTTTAGCACAGAACATTCAAAATAATAAAAAACAGCTCCTAAATACAGAAAAAGAGCCAAAACTGAAAAGTAAAAAATTCAAATCATTGTTTGATGGAAAAACCTTAAATGGTTGGTCAACCAAACAAGGTACTATGAAATTTGAGGTCATCAATGAAGAAATTGTAGGAACGTGTAGCGAAGGTCCAAGTACTTTTTTATGTACCGATAAAGAATACACGGATTTTATTTTTACTTGTGAAATGAAATGGGAAGTTGATGGAAATTCTGGAGTTCAAATTCGTTCTCGAATCCGAAAAGACCCTAATAGAAATACTGTAATTGGTCCACAAGCTGAAATGGAAGATTTGGCTAAAAAAGGACGTGGTTGGTCTGGAGGTATTTATGGTCAAAATTGTGGTGGTTGGTTGTATCCTTTAAAAGCACTTGAACATAAGGAGTTAAAGAATGCTATTGATAGAAGTGGCTGGAACAGACTTACCATTAAAGTTGTAGGGAATGTTTTTAAAACGTGGGTAAATGGAATTCCTGCTGCACATTGGATTGATGAAGAAAACAAATTCCCAACCGGATTTATTGGCCTACAAGTTCACGGAGGAAAACAAGGCATTATCCATTGGAGAAACTTAAAAATTAGAGAACTTTAGTATGTGGAATAATCTTTTTATATCAAGCAAAAACAATTTTTTAGATGAAAACGCTAAAACAAAATCAATAAACAAATTACTGATTGTAATACTATGCGTGTTTTCAATTCATTTCCCAGCATCAGCACAACGTAATTTTTTAACAACATCTTTTGCTCCTGAAGAGCTTAAAGAAATGCTGGTTATGAATCAAAAATGGGTCAATTATCCAGATTATAACAATCGAGAAGCGTGGAACAATTTGTTTGGAAGTCATAAAGTAAATTTGATTAAAAAAGGAGAAGAATACTTAGATTACGAATGGCAAGTAGTTAAAGCAACAGACTACCTTGATTACTCGAGAACAGGTAATCGTGAAACCATGCAAGATCCATATTTTGATAATCAAGACGCCATTGGAACTTTGATTTTAGCTGAGTTAGCTGAAGGTAAAGGACGCTTTTTAGACCAAATTATAGATGGTGTTTTCATGAACTGTGAAATGACTTCTTGGGTACTGTCTGCACATTTTAGACTCTCATCAAAAGAAGTTAAAAATCATTTCCCAGATGTAAACGAAAACCTAATTGGTCTATTTTCTTCGCAAACAGGAGCCATGTTATCTTGGGCACATTACTTTTTTAAAAACGAGTTTGATAAGGTCAATCCACTTATTTCAGAGCGTATTCGTTTTGAAGTAAAAAAACGTATTCTAGAACCTTATATGAATATGAATTATTGGTGGACAGCACTTCCTCCTTATGCTAATAAAAAACCAAAAGTAAACAACTGGAATCCTTGGTGTAATGCCAAT
>CBFIFR010000116.1:0-1892 GCA_965661915.1 Polaribacter sp.
TTTAGGCAACAAACACGTTGATGTAAATTCGGTGTATAGATGGAACAGAACCGAACTTTCAGGCGCAATGCGTAAAGCAGTACAAAAAAGCATCATGTTAATTGATGCTGTAGAAATTAACGCAAATTCACCTGCAGAAAACAATGTGCATTTAAATCAATGTGCATTTACCATTTTGGGTAAAGAAGGAGTTTCTACGGCTAGGATAGATAGTTACGATGCGCAAAACGAAGTATTAAACCACACGCAAAAAATAGCTTTTGAAATTGCTGCACGCATACAAAGAGAATCTTACAATGCAGATTTACTTTGGTTATATGGTAATTTAGAAAAAGGCTCTTTTAATTTTTTTAAAGTAGGCCCCGTTTTTACAGAAAATCTTTTTGGCTATAGATGCGAGTTTACTATAAAAACCATGGAGGTTTATAAATTAGACCCAACAAAATGGACTGATAAATCTTAAAAAGAGAAAAACCACTCATATTATGAGTGGTTTTTTTATTTCTTACGTTTTCTAATAAATTCATTAAACCATAAACCTACCAACCAAACTATAATTAATATAGGTATATGCCACCATTTAAAATTTTCCATTGTCTTCGGATTTTAACAATTGAATGAAATACTTTTTATCATCTACTTCAAAAACAATAATACTTTCTTTTTTTAATCTATGATATAACTTGAAATAATTGTAAAAACTAGGTTCTAATTCTGAAAATTTACTTTGAAAACTCTTTAGGTTGGTGTCTGCATAGATAATTCTATTATCTAAAATTGCGGTTATAAGTTGATTTATATGCTTGTTCATAATGCAAATATATTCGGTTTTTTTTGCAAAAAACAAATAATCGTCCAGATATTTAATATTTTCTTGTTTATTTAAAATTATGGACGTATGTTTGCATAAATTAATTTAAAACTATTTATATGAGTACAGAAACTAAAGTAATTGCTAAAATTAACGATGTAAAAATTTTAGTAAACCAAGATCAAGAAAAAAGAGTAGCAATTAAACCTATTTGTGAAATTTTAGGAATAGATTCATCAAGACAATTAAAGCAATTAAAATCTGATTTTATTATAGGTTCAACTGTGGGCTTGACGCCCATAGTTGCAGCAGACGAAAAATCAAGAAATATGCAAACAATTCCACTAAAATATGTTTTTGGTTGGTTGTTTAAGATTAGTCCTAAAAACGTAAAAGATGAAGCTAGAGAAAATTTGATAAAATACCAATCTGCTTGTTATGATGCTTTGTATAATTATTTCTCTGCTCGTTCAGAATTTATAGAAGTACGTCAAAAACAAATAGAAGAACAATTAGATGTGTTAAAAACTGCTAAGGATAATTTTAAAGGTGCTCGTAAAGTATTAAATGATGCTGAAAGCGAATTAACAAAAATTAGAAAATTTACTTTCGAAGATTATCAAGCAGAAAAATCACAAACTGAAATGCAATTTTAAATTTATTCAGGCTCTAAATGGAGCCTGAATAATTATTTTTCATATATTTACAACGCGATAACACGAATACAATGAGATTCAAAAACAATTTTTTTAACATAGGTAGGAGTTCTGAAACAGTAATGTTCAGACAGTTTCTTCAAATACTTCTGTATTCGTGTGCTGCGCAGCTCCTACTCTTTTTTAATCGTCAATATTATGCGAAAACACTTAGAAGAAACTCAAGAAACACCACTCGAATACAAAATAGCTTGTTGGCTAGATAGTTTCGATGGTCATTTAGAAGCACTACCAAACGTTCAACAACATTTACACGATGCAATTTTATCAGTTAACAATCAATGTTATGATGAAAAGGAATCAAAAGTTGTACAAGCGTTTTTAAATTCTGCATTATCTCTAACATTTATTATGAGAGATTATCC
>CBFIFR010000117.1:0-1828 GCA_965661915.1 Polaribacter sp.
TTGGCAAAACCTATAATGAAGTAGTAAGAGAAATTAAAGACGTGTTTGATAAACCAGGAAACGAGCAAGATTATGAAGAACGTATTTTGGGTAATTACGCAGTTTTATTAATCACTTATAAAATACTAGAAAGTAGAATTACTTTTCCTTTTTCTTACGATACCATTTTTAAACAATGTATAGCAGGTATAATAGAAAATAGTGAGGCTATACAAGATTCAAACGGTCTTACAGAATTCTGGAACATACTACAATGGATGTACGAACACAGAATTATATCAGAAGGACATCAATTTATTATTGATAGTAAACCAGAAGTAAAGTTTGTTGGATCAGGTAAAAAAACAGAAGTATATCACAATAGAGAGTTAAAAGAAGTTTTCTATTTACGATTAAATTCTGTTCATCAAGATTACCTAAAAGAAATTACCAAAAGGCAAGACAGCCAACCAATTGGCGAAACCACCTTAAGAAACTATTTTAAAAGTAGAGATTACTTCATTGGTTTAGTAAAAGGAAAATATTTTAAAAACGGAGGTTCTTCTTCTTGTTATGCGTTTGATTATGAAGCAATGAAACGTAAAAATATTATCTCTTTAGAAAAATTACCAAATATTAAAAGTGATGATTCAGAAACGGCTTTAGAAGGAGATAGAAAACAAATAAACAATGTAGAACATATTTTTAAAAATAACCAATGGATAAAAGTTTCTAAAGATGAAAAGGGAGACGATTTACCATTTTAAAATTAAGTTATGAAAGCACCAAAACCAAAAAAGAAACGCTTAAAAAAGTTTAAGCCAAACCAGCCAAAAGTTAAAAGCTATAAAGAACCAGGTAGAAATGAGCTTTGCCCTTGTTTGTCTGGCAAAAAATATAAAAACTGTTGTTTTATTTATTCTTAAAATTATGGGTGTATTAGCATTACAAAGAGAAACAGCAACTATAAAATTAGATTTGGTAGTTGCTACTCCAGCAGATTTAAAAGAAATAGCCTCTTATAAAATGGTAGGCAATGAAGATTTTATTCCTGTTTATAAAATAAGACAAAATTTACCTTATTGGTTAAAATCTTTTAAAACAGATAAAATAGAGCCAGCTTGTTATTTTCTCCAAGATCACACCAACATGAAAGATTTAAAAATCTTCTTAGATGATAACAGGGTATTTATTCATAAACGTTTTTTGAAAATTGAGGGTTAATGGACGTGTATATGGTTTGTTGCGTTGATTAAGCAATAAACCTAACAAATACTCGCTATCGTAGAAATCCGAAGGATTTCGTAAAGAATAAAAATAAAGCAATAAATTATATACTTTGTTACCAACTGATAAAAAAGCCGTGGGTTTGTCAAAACCCAAACAAAGCGTTAAGAATCCTTTAATAAAATACGCTTTTTATTAGTAATATAATAAAAGTAAGTAAATAATTACATTTTTATAGTTTTATACTTGTTTAGTAAGTATGTAATTACTATATTTGAATATCGAAAGGAATTAACCTCGGTATTAAAATTTAAAATTATGAAAACTGTAAACGTAACATTTGAAATCACAAACGAAGAATTATTTAACAATTTAGTAATTGATGTAGATGCTTCTGGTCTAAAAAAACATGAACATTCTTTTAGAGGTGATTTAACAATTGAATTAGAAAATGAAGATTATCCAAGAAATATAAGTGGAGAGTTTGGAGCTAATGATTATGAATATGATTATGGATTTATTTTAATTTGTGAATAATATGTCAAAAATAAACGAAATACAAAAAGAACTTGGCTTATCTCAAAAAGATGTAGCCGAGTTTTTTGGGTATAAGAATAGATTT
>CBFIFR010000118.1:0-1808 GCA_965661915.1 Polaribacter sp.
TAGCTCAACTAATTTCTCCCACATCACATCATCTTGATCAATTTTTAAGTAAGAGCGTAATTTTAACTCTACAGAATCTGAAGGAGAATACGCTAAAAATAGATTCACAAAATCGCGATAACTCATGTTTTCAGAATGCTCAATGGTATACGAATCATCAGTCATGCCTAATTGCACAAAAATATTCCAAGCTCTAGAAAAACCCACTTTTCTGATAGTACCCCTATACATGGTTGGTATATCATCTAAACCATAAATACTTCTATATTTTAAAGAATCTCTATTGGCATAAGCTTCAAACTTGTTATTGTTGATGTTTAAAAACTCAGTTCTTCTAAATAATTTATGGTAAGGTATGTATTTATAGGTACCTTCTTGAATAAACTTAGCAGCACCTCCTTGACCAGCTAAAACCACATTTCTTGGGTTCCAAGTAAACTTATAATTCCATAAATTGGTATCACTTTCAGGTGCCACCAAACCACCACAAAAAGATTCAAATAATAACAGTTTAGCATTATTATTTCTTATTCTGTCAATTACTTTCATTGCACTGATATGATCTAAACCTGGGTCTAAGCCAATTTCATTCATAAATACCAAGCCTTTTTCTTTAACCTCTTTGTGTAAATTTTTCATTTCTTTAGAGATGTAAGAAGCTGTAACTAAATGTTTGCCCAATTTTAAACAATCTTTGGCAATTTTTAGATGCAACTTTGCAGGCAACATCGAAATAACGATGTCGCATTTTTCGATATATTCCTTTCTTTGGTTTTTATCAAATACATCAAATTGTACAAAATTTACTTTTTTGGGTTGTTGTACTAACTTCTTGGCATTTTCAATATCAATGTCTCCAATAGTTAGAAAAATATTTTCTTCATCAGATTTTTCTAGTAAGTATTTGATGATATATGAACTAGATTTTCCAGCGCCAACAAGTAGTATATTTTTCATAAAGAATACTGTATTTTTGTGTAAGATAAAGATATTAATATTGTTTAAAATTAAACAAAAAAATAAATAAATGTTTAAAAATTTAGTGATTACGTGTTTTTTAGGCCTGTCAGCAGTTATTTTAGGGGCTTTTGGTGCACATGCGTTAAAAGAAACTTTAACTGCAGATCAGTTACAGAGTTTTGAAACCGCTGTTCGTTATCAAATGTATCATACTCTTGTTTTATTGTTTGTAAATATTTATGAAGGTTTTTCATCAAAGCAAAAAAACACTATTAGTTTTCTTTTATTTGCTGGAGTGTTTTGCTTTTCAGGTTCAATTTACCTTATTCAAACCACCTCAATTACTGCAAAATCAATTTGGTTTATTACACCTTTAGGCGGTTTGTTTTTTATAATCGGTTGGCTTTCAATGATTGTAATATTCGTAAAGAAATTGAAAAAGCGATAAAAATTTGATATTTTTTTGGTTAAAATACTTCTATTTTAAATTATTGTGTAATTTTGTATCATACTAAAATAAAAAATATTGATATGGTAGATACAAATACGAAATCGATTTCGTTAAATCATCTAGGAATCAAAAATGCTACAATTCGTTACCAACTCACCTCTAATGAATTACATCAAGAAATACTTCAAAAAAAACAAGGGGTAACGTCTTCTTTAGGAGCAATTGCTGTAAATACAGGTGAGTTTACAGGGCGTTCTCCTATGGATCGTTTTATTGTAAAAGATGAAATTACAAAAGATAAAGTTTGGTGGAGTAAAATCAACTTGCCTTTTGAAGAAGAAAAGTTTGATAAATTGTACGATAAAGTTGTAGATTATTTATCTGTAAAAGAAATTTA
>CBFIFR010000119.1:0-1753 GCA_965661915.1 Polaribacter sp.
TACAGGTGGAGCTCATAATGAACAAAATGCTCACCCATTTGGATTTGGTGAAGAAGATAACTTTGATTTTATAGGTGTTCATAATGGATCTTTACATAATGAAGACGTTTTAGCAAAAAAATATGGTGTTAAAGACACTTTAAGAATTGTTAGTGAATTAAAGAATGGACAAGAATTAATCACTTATAGAAAAAAGATTGATTCTGAAATATTATTAGAAATTGTACGTAAAGAAAATGATTTTAAAGTATTAAATGATTATAATGGAGCAGCAGCATTAGTATATTATAAAACTAATGAACCTAATATAATGTATTGTTATCATGGTTTAAGTAAAAAAGGACAGTATGATAAAAATGAAGTTGAAGAAAGACCTTTATATTATTATAGAGAATCTGAGAATAGTTTATATATATCATCTATTTATGAATCTTTAGAAATGATTGGTGGTGATGAATTTACAATAGGTGAATTTACACATAATAAAGTTTATAAAATTACTGATGGAGATATAGATAACGCTGAAACATTTGTTGTTGATAGAAGTGATTCTTCTCAATCTTATAATTATAAATATCGGTCTAAACACATATCTGTTACACCTAAGTCTAATTCTTATAATAATCTCATTGTTGATTATAGTAAAAACTTAGAAAGAGAACGAAAACGTGATAAAATAAAAAAACGAAAGAATTCTTCTAAAACTGAATTGCCAATAAATATTCATGATGAAAAAACTGTTAAAAACATTAATGACTATAATGGAAGAATTTATTTTAATAAACTTAGATTTTATAGAAATGGTCATTTAATAAATGGTATTTATACTTTTATTGCAGGATATGGTTATTATTTTTTAGATGAAGAAAGTCCAAAACTTGCTAGTGATGCTTTTTATAAAAATGTAAATAGAGAGTTTTTAAATGGAGAATTTATTCACAATACTGCTAATACTACAGATATGTCTTATATACCATTTGTACATGGTGTAGATGGTAAAGAAATAACTAATCCACCATTATATTATTTTATTGATGGAATATGTCTTAAAACAGAATTAGACTTTTCACAATTAAAAACATATGTTAGAGATGGAGATATGATATTAGATACTACAAGATTATCTTGGGCATCAAGACATCCTATTATAGATCTTAATAAATCTTATTTAAACCATAAAAATCAAAATATATTGAAAGATGGTTGTTTATATAATGGAATATATTGTATGTTAGGTTCTGATAGGATTTATAAAATATCAGATGGTAATTTAATAAATGTTTGTAATGCTACAAACATGGCAACTGTAGTTATTCCTAAAAAACAGGAAGAATCTAAAACAAGTACTGCATTAATGAAAATAGTAAATGAAGATAAGAAAAAAGAAATAACACCTTCTGAAGATTTTACTAATGAATTAGTAAGAGCTGATTTAGATAAAATGTTATTAAACTTTTATACGTCATTACCATCTTTTATAAATCAATTAAAAAAATATGGTGATAATAAAATAGCTACAGATGCAGCTAAAATATTAAAAAATGTAACAAATAAAATGGAAGTTATAGCAACTTTACAAACGACATAATAAAAATGGAAGAACAAATAAAAAAAGAAATTATTGAAGTAACCACCATTAATGGTGTTATTAAAGAAAAACAAGACTGTCGTAGAATTGGAGGTGATTATTATATTATAGGTGATGTTAATGTAAAAGATTCTGGTGATTGTTATTATATTAACGACAAATATT
>CBFIFR010000120.1:0-1733 GCA_965661915.1 Polaribacter sp.
CTCGGAAATCCCAAAGTTTTAGTTTAATAAGCTTTTTTTCGCTAAATTTACGCAACAAATAGTACACATAAACGTTAGGCACAAGCAAATTGAAAACCCAAAAAAAATGAAAAATGAAAAAAATATTACTACTAATCGTTTTTATCATAATAATTCCAAATAAATTATTATCTTGTAGTTGGACATCAAGTTCTTTTTGTTCTACAAGTCAAAGTTCTACTTTCATGAATGATTTAGTCGTTTACGGAAAAATTACTTTTAAAGACAATGACGGAATAGATTTTGAAATCGTAGATATTTTAAGAGGTCAAGAAAATAGAACAACTATAAGAATTTGGGATGGCGTTGACTTTGATTGTAATGGAACTTTTTCAATGGCAGCATCAGAATTGGGAAATATTGGTGACCATTTAATAATTATATTACCTAAAATAGCTGAAAAGAAAAGCTCTTGGGAAATAGTTGGAGATTATAGAAGACCAAATTTTTTTCAATATACTCCGAATTTAAAAGTCGAAAATGGAATTGTTTTTGGACTTATATCTGGAACTGGCTACGAATTTTATCCTTATGTTGAAGAACAAGCAAACTACGAAAACTTTAAAAATTCTTGGGAAGCAAATCAAAATTGTTCATCAGTAGTTTTAGGAACTAAAAATTACGAATCAGAAAAAGCATTTAAAGTTCTAACATTTTCGAATAATAAGTTTAAAGTTTCATTTTATAAAAATGTTGAGTTTAAATTTGAAATTTTTAATATAAGCGGTTTAAAAATAGAATCGTCTGAACTTGTTGAAAGAGAATTTGAAATTGACTTACCTGAATATTCAACAGGAATATATATTGTGAATATAACCTACGAAAACAACAAAATTCAGAATTTTAAAATTATGAAGAAATAGGAAAGAAAAATAAAAAGCCAGTGCCTAACAACGTGTAAAAAAAATTGCTTGTTTTAGCTTACTTGTGAAAATCCTCCCGGATTTTCTTGGTTTGTGTTTTATTAACTAACTTTAGTGTTTAAACTCGCAACTTTTCTTACACAACAACGTTATGTTTTATTACTCAGGAGAATCCAAACGTGGGAAAAAATGTTGAACACTCTCTCGCTAGAATTTTGAAAATCTAAACGCGGGAATTTTTTTAGAGTTTTTAAATAATAAATCTCTTGTTGGAAAGTTCTCTGAAATTTCTGAAACAAAATGGAATATATTAACGTTTCAGAATTATTGCGCAGGAATTGTCTCTGAAAAGCGGAATTTAAAAAACGTAAAAAAATAAAAAAGGAATACAAAAAATGTTGAGAAAAACTAAAAACGGAATCAAAACGTACTTACTCGAATGTTTCGCAACAAAACATAACACCGTGTAAAATTTATTGCTTCTATGGTTTTTCTTACGAAAAACCTCGGAAATCCCAAAGTTTTAGTTTAATAAGCTTTTTTTCGCTAAATTTACGCAACAAATAGTACACATAAACGTTATGTTTTATTGCTCAGGAAAATCAAAACGTGGGCAAAAATGCTGAACACTCTCTCGCTAGAATTTTGAAAAATCTAAACGCGGGAATTTTTTTAGAGTTTTTTAAATATTAAATCTCTTGTTGGAAAGTTCTCTGAAATTTCTAAAACAAAATGGAATATATCAACGTTTCAGAATTATTGCGCAGGAATTTTCTCTGAAAAGTGAAATTTAAAAAACGTAAAAAATAAAAAAAGGAATAAAAAAAATGC
>CBFIFR010000121.1:0-1670 GCA_965661915.1 Polaribacter sp.
ATTTAACTTTAATAATGATAAAATAGGTCAAGTAATTGGTAACGCTTTTAAATCTCAAATATTTGAAGGATTAAGTTTTGAAAACATAAAAGATGTTTTACCTGAAATTGCTGATAGAATTTATCAAGATGATGGTACACCAGCATTAGATTCTATTAATTCATATGAAACTGAAATTAAAGATTATATTCATAATATTTTAAAAGATGGTATTGCTGAAAAAGTTAGTTTCTTAACAAGTAAAGATATTATATCACCTAATACTAAAACTAAAGGTGGTTATGATTCTAGAGGTATTGATGCTTCAATTATGAAAGCTTATGAAGCTTATAATTATCCTGTTTTAAATGCTGTTAGTGATTATCATATTAATGGCTTAATCAGTAATATTGAATATGGTAAAATGTTTTCAGGAGATTCAGCGTATTATAAAGATATGGTTGACTATGCTAAACGTATACCATCTACTTATACTGATGGTTTACAACTTAGATTACAACATGGAGATAGTTTAACATATAATGTTGCTATTATAGCAGGTGTTGAGGTTGCTGGAAAAAATGTTAAAGATATTGAAGAATTAGCTGGTAAAACTATTGCTAGTATGTATTCTAAAGGTAAAGTTAACACTACAGATGCTCAAGCTTGGATAACACCTAAACGTTGGGAGTTCTTAGTTAAAAGACTTGGTTTATGGACTAAATATCATGAAACTGCTTTACCTAAAATGTTAGGTACTGATAAAACCCCTTTTACAGAAAAAGAAGCTAAAGCTGTGGCACAACCTTTAAAAGGTGTTTATTATAAAAGAAATAATGGTGTTCCAACATTTTTAAAGTATTCTCAAGCTGTATTATTACCTGATTTAATTAAAGGTACTGATTTACAGCGAGTATATGACAAAATGATTGAAAATGAAATTGACGAAACTATTACATTAGATGGTATTAAAGTTGGAGCTACTGTTACTGATTTAGTGCATAATGAAGATGGTACATTAGCTGATGAATTTAACTTAACACCTTTAGAATTAGATAATAGAGGTTGGAAATTACAACAAAATTTACCTATTAAAGGATATAAAGAGACTGATACAGGTTCTCAAATACAAAAAAATGTATTAGCTGGTATTGCTTATAATATGGAGAAAATGTTTAATCGTAATGGATTAGATGTTAAAGGTTCTGATTTATATAAAGATATAAATGCTGTTATTGGTGAATTATCTCAAAGAGGTGTTCAAGATTTATCAAATGAATTAAGTATTGATGAATCTGGAGTTATTGGTAATAAATCTGCTTTATATAATTTATTACTTGATGAAGCTAAAAAACGTAACATTAATGAAAATTTAATTAAAGCTTTAGAGAAAGAGTTAACTATTTATGGTATACCTCAATCTCAAAGTAAGTTAATGAATATGTTTATGTCTATCGTTAAAGATAGATTAGTTAAAATTAAGACTAATGGTGGCTCTTTTATACAAGTTTCTAACTTTGGTATAGATACACTTACTGATACTCAGAATACAGGTGTTAAATGGTTTATAGACCCTAAAACAGGATTAAGACCACCTCATTTTGCTAAAGATGAAAATGGTGAATATATTTTAAATGAAGCTGGTAATAAAATAGTTAAACCTGGTCAAGTATTATTACCTGGTTCATTAT
>CBFIFR010000122.1:0-1604 GCA_965661915.1 Polaribacter sp.
ACAGAATTATCACCAACTGCTGTTGGAGGTTGATTCACATAAGCATCTATATTAAATGTAAAAGTAGCCATATTGCTAAAATAATTATTTATATTATTATTACTTGTTTGAAATTTAAAACTTTCTATAATAGGACTAGTTTCATTAGTTAATATATAAACAAGTTTATTTATATTAATTATATCAAATTCAAAATTAATTGTTACAGGTTTATTATCAAATTGAATAATACCTTGTGTTGGTAATGTAACTATACGAACCTTATTAGGATCACTATTATCAGAAGTTGTAAAATTTTTTGTAAAATCTTGATTTTTAAATGTATAATTTTCTAAAATTGTTACATTATTATCATCAACATAAGGTATTATACTGCCTGCATTTAAAGATATGTTATTAAAAGAACTCTTAAAATTCTTAACTTCATTATATGATTTTATATCTTCCCTGTGCATTATTATATCGTATATAGTTGTATAAAGCATCTAAACATTGTTTTTGTTCAAATGTAATATTTCCAGAATTAGTTATTAACTCATTAATAATATTTAATAAATAAATATTTTTTAAATTCATTTCTCCATACATTTTAGCATAGTTTAATAAATTTATAGAATTAGCTACTAATATTTTTCCGTGTTTAATTTCATTCATTATGTAAGTATTATATTATCATCTAATATCCCAAAATTTAATCCAGAACTAAAAATTGGAGTAGTTAAACTATTACAACTTATACACTGTGAATTATCTTTACATATTATTCTTAATCCATTTAATAAATCTATAGCTTCAGAATAATAACCAAATTTAATTGATGTTGCTAAACCATCTATCAATACTTTAGTATTAACTAATTTATTAATTTCATTACTATTTAAAACATCTTCAGTATTATAATTTACTTTTAAAATATCTTCTAATAAACATTCTTGAAAATACCCTAAATTAGCAACAACTCCTAATGCTATAAAATCATTATTATTAGTACAAGAATTTCCTACTGATACTATATTAGTTGTTGTAAATTCAATAAAATAAATTCCATCAAAAGAATCTGTTTCATTAATATCTCCTATTTCTATAGAAAATACTTCTTTATTATTAATACCTTCTAATTTATTAGAAAGATCAATAGCTTTTGTATAATCTTTAAACGTAGAATCTGTCCATAATTTAACTGAATCAATAGTATTACCTACTGAAGTTTCCACTGATACATTTATAGTTTTTCTATCGGAAGGTATTTTTAATATATTTATTGATATCATATTTTTGGAAATAAAAAAGGGGAAGAGTTATAATACTCAACCCCTTTAGATTAATTGTTTTTAGTATATACATTATTACACCACAGCTAAATCCGCAGGAATAGATGTTGAAGTAATTACAGTTCTTAAATCAGCTAACACAGCATTTGTAGCAGCATTTGTTGAAATATCACCAGCATCAACTTCAACTGCAATAGTAAGTTGTTTATATTGTTTTTCAACACCAGCTACATTATTTTCAGAAAAGTAATTAATATTAATAACATTATATGTTTTAGACTGGTCTTGTGCATACTATGGTGTATTAAAGTTAGCAGGATAACCTGTATCTCT
>CBFIFR010000123.1:0-1584 GCA_965661915.1 Polaribacter sp.
TAATATGGCCAAACAACTTGAGCGATAAACTGTAAACTTTGGCATACTAATTCACGAACACGTAATGGACCTAAAGCTCCAAGAACATCATTTTCGTTAAAATATACAGTTTGTAAAATCGCCTTTTTTAAGAGTTTTCGACCAGCATCATCCATAGCATAAAACAAATATCCTGTTTGGTCTGCTACATCACCAATCCATAAAGCACGTTCACGGTCTGGACAATCCATAAAATTATCGCGTGCACAAACAAAAAGTGTATTGTTTCCCATATCCCACAATCGGTTATAAAATGGGTCGTCTATTTGAAAACTACCTGCCATTTCACCTACACTCATCCACCTATATTTTAAAGCGTTTACTTTTACTCCTGCTGGTATGGTATATTCTACTTCATGCCCATTAAACCATGAGTAACTTTCAAACTTTTGAAGTCCGTCTTTAGCAATATAAGTAGCGTTAATTTTATTTCTATTATTATCTGTAGTAATAAAAATACTATCACCTGCTTTGGCTTCAATCTCTAAATAAGGTGTTATCTGTTTATTAAAAGGTAGTCTTGCTTTTATGGTTTTACCATCACTTACAAATGGGAATTTCAATTCCTCATGATTTGCATAATTCTGTAAACCATGATTGATTAAATGAGGTACTATATTTTTTTCGACATTGTACCAAGGGGCAACACCTAATTTTCCTTTTTCTGAAGCGTTTGTCCAATTTACATCATTAAAACCTTGAGTATACCAAGCTTTGTTTGTCCAATCGTTTAGAGCTTCTTGAGCATTAAATTTTACGGAATATTGCACTAATGATTTACTAGCTGGTTCTATTGTATTGTCATAACCTGGGTGCTGAATGGCTTTCCAACTGCTATCAGAAATCAAGTGTTGATTTCCTATTTCTGAAGAGAACAATAAACCTCCTTTACCACTGTCGATATGCGTTCCTTTGTGGGTTTCACGTCCCCAATACCAAACAAGTATTGCTATTGTATTTTTTCCTTTTTTAAGATATGGCTGAATGTTAAGGGTTTCATACCAAGAGTTGGCTGGTGTTATTTTTTCTTTTCTGTTCCATTCTCCAGCTTGACTTGGTCCTCGAGACAAACCGCCTTCAAAAATTACCATTTCTCCATTTATCCACAACCAAAATTTACTATCTACTGAGATATGGGCGTTAACTTCTTCTGGAATTTCTTCTAATGTCACTGTTTTTCTGAAACTCATCCATGTATTTGATGGTCCATCTTCTTGTTGCCAAATCCATTGTGCATCTCCCCAGTTTGGGTTATTTGCAAACAGTGTACTACTGATTGTTGTAAAAAAAAGTACAACTAAACATTTTAACAATTGTGTTTTTCTAAATTTTGTATTCATTAAATTATTGTTTTTTAATTTTTAATTCTTTTATGGATGGAGCTGCTTTAGCTTGTAAAATTAGTAACCTACATTTTGTGGATTTAACAGCATCAAATTGGTGGATTTTATTAGCTCCACAAGTTGTTCCTTTTACAATATCTTTCCAAATGCCTTTTTGCCAGTATTGTAATTTGTAAGCTGTTATATTATTCTCGAATTCATC
>CBFIFR010000124.1:0-1480 GCA_965661915.1 Polaribacter sp.
CTGTATTTTTATCTAAAAAATAATTGATTAAAGCACGTTGTAATCTTGCGCCTTTTCCTTTATAAACAGGAAAACCAGCACCAGAAATTTTGGTGCCCAATTCAAAATCAATAATATCGTATTTTTTAGCTAATTCCCAATGAGGAAGTGCATGATCACCTAAATCAGGAATAATACCTTCACTAAAAATGTTTTCATTATCTTCTTCAGAAGTACCCGCTTTTACAGAAGCGTGTGGAATATTTGGTATTTGATACAAAAGCGTTTGCAATTCATCTACATACACATTCAATTTTTCAGACAATTCTTTGGCGCTTTCTTTTAATTCACCAGTTCTAGCTTTTAAAACATTGGCTTCTTGGGCTTTTCCACTTTTGTACAAATTTCCAATTTCTTTGGATATTTTATTAGATTCAGCTAATGTATTATCAAGCTCAACCTGAGTTGCTCTTCTGTTTTCATCCGCAGTTAAAACTTGTTCAATAATTGTTTCAGCATCAGCAAAATTACGTTTTGCCAAACCTTCTAAAACAGTGGCTTTGTTTTCTCTAATAAATTGTACTTGTAACATTTTCTGTAGAAATTTAAAACAGCAAATATATAATATAATTGCCATGAATACACGAATAATAATCGATCTTAATTTCTGAAAAAGAGAAATTTTAACACGAGAGATTTTTCCCCTTTGGGGAATTAAAGGGGCTTATTGTTTTTAATATAATTTCGTGTAGTTTCTTCATCTTTTTTAAGTTGATGAATGAGCAACTCTACAGAATCAAATTTTTGTTCATTTCGTAGAAAGTAAATCAATTCTATGGTTAGGTTTTTGTTATACAAATCTTCATTAAAATCAAGAAAATGAACCTCAATGGTTTGATGATTGCCATCTACAGTAGGTCTATTACCAATATTCATCATGCCAAAAACAGTTTTTTGATCAATTAAAGATTTAACCACGTAAACACCTGTTTTAGGTATTAATTTATAAGTTTCTTTAACGTCTATATTTGCTGTTGGATAACCAATTTTACCACCTAACTGTTTGCCATTTATCACTTTACCATTTAGCATAAAGTAATATCCTAAATAATTATTGGCAGTTTTTAAGTTACCAGCATGTAAAGCGCGTCTAATTTTTGTAGAACTTACAGAAACATCATCAATATCTTGTGCAGGTATTTCTTCTACTTTAAAATCGTACACGTGGCTGTATTCTGTAAGTTGTATAATATTACCTTCTCTATTTTTACCAAAATGATGATCGTAACCAATAATTAATTTAGAAATATTTAATTGATTTACTAAAATATCTCTTACAAACTCTAAAGCAGAAGTTCTAGAAAACTCTTTGCTAAAAGGATGAATTATTAGATAATCTAACCCTGTTTTTTCTAACAAAAAAGCACGTTCGTCAATGGTAGTAATCATTTCTATACTAGCCTCTTTTTGAAGCACCATTCTTGGATGAGGAAAAAAAGTA
>CBFIFR010000125.1:0-1269 GCA_965661915.1 Polaribacter sp.
TGCAGAATAAACTCCCGGTTTTCCATCTAAACTTTCAACTTCTAAACCAGTATCATCTGCAAAACAATTATAACCAAATTTATTCGTAATATAATTTGCTTTTAGTTGGGCATTGCCTTCTAAAGTGGTTTCGGTTTCATCAACTTCATCAAAACAATTAATGTCTTTTAAACTCAATAATTCAATTGAACTCGGTAACATTTCTTGTACCTCTTTTAACTTGTTTACATTGTTGGTGGCAAAAACGAGTTTCATAATTTTATTTAAAAATTCAAAGTTACAAAAGTTATGATATGAATTTTAGAGATTTACCAAATCAAAAAAATTAAAAGTAAGAATTTTCAATATCTAGTCTTGAAATTTAAATTTTTAAAAAGAATTTTATTCATGATGATAAGGTTCATTTCGCAAAATCGTAAAACCTCTATACAATTGTTCTACAATAAAAAGACGAATCATTTGATGAGAAAACGTCATTTTAGATAACGATATTTTTCCTACGGATTTTTTATAAACAGCATCAGAAAAACCATAAGGACCTCCAATTACCAAAACCAATTGTTTTAAACCTGAATTCATTTTCTTTTGCAAGTATTTAGAAAACTCGATTGATGTAAAATGTTTGCCTTTATCATCTAACAAAATCAACTGATCTGTATTTTGCAACTTAGAAAGTATTAAATTACCTTCTTTTTCTTTCTGCTGAACTTCGCTTAAATTCTTTACATTTTTAATATCAGGAATAATTTCAAGCTCAAACTTTATATAATGTTTCAGTCGTTTTTGGTAGTCATCAATCAACTGAATTAAATGTTTATTATCAGTTTTACCAATAGCGAGGAGTTTAATTTTCATGACTCAAAATTACGAATTATGAATTTATAATTACTGATGATTTGACGTAATTCATCATTCGTAATTAACAATTAAAATGCTATTTTTACATCAGAATATAGAATTTATGATATCAAAAGAACAATTTGAAAAAGAGTTAGATATAATAATAGAAAATGCCATTAGAGAGGATATTGGAGATGGAGATCATACATCACTTTCTTGTATTCCTGCTAACGCCAAAGGAAAAGCAAAATTATTGGTAAAAGATGATGGAATTATTGCTGGAGTTGAATTTGCGAAACAAGTATTTCAATATGTGGATGCTGATTTAGAAGTGGAAACTTTTATAAATGATGGAGTAAAGGTAAAATATGGTGATATTGTTTTTCATGTTTCAGGTAAATCGCAATCCATTTTAATGGCAGAGCGTTT
>CBFIFR010000126.1:0-1267 GCA_965661915.1 Polaribacter sp.
GGTAATGGTGCCAAAAATGGTTGGTAATTTTCATAAAATTATTAATTATATTATAGGCATTAATCTGAAGAGGATATAAGCTCTGCTGAGGAGCAACTTATTAGCAATAAGATTAATCTTATACAGTAATGAAAGGACTTTTTAGGAAGTCCTTTTTTCATTACTGGTAAGTGTATGGCTTAAAAAAACCTAGGCTCTGTTTTTAAAGTATAAATACCACATTATATATTGTTTTCTATGTGTATATGACAAGCCTCTATGGATGTTTAAATGTCCTTTCATATGCCCAAAAAAAGATTCGATAGAATTGGTTGATTTTGGTATTTTAGGGTTGTCTAAATAATGAAACATATTTGGTAATGCTCTTTTAATAGTCATAAAAGATCTTCGAACCATTTTGTGAGTATACCAATACCTACCTGTTTCTAAATTATAGCTTTTTTGATTGATATAATCTTTATACTCTCGATGCCATTGCTCCAAGCTTAAGAGCCAAAAACTTAACTCATCATATGAGGTTATTAAGTGAATTTTAGAACTGATTCTTTTTAAGTCAAAGCCAGCTAAACTTTTAGGCTTGTTTGTTAGCCAGATTCTACAATCTCTTTGTATATGCACTAAACATCGTTGTAATTTAGCTTCAGGTAAAATTTCTTTGATGGCTTTTAAAATAGATTTATGTCCATCAGTAGTTACACTTTCTATTTGAACACCTAACTTTAAAAGGTTCTCTAAATCTTCTTTGATTTCAGTATAATGTTCACCATCAGAAAACCGATAAAGTTGTGAGAATTTTATAGTAGCATCTCTATAAAGAATTAAACAAATTCCATTACTAAAATAAGTACCATCAATTAATAAATTAACTTTTTCTGATGGATAAACCGATAAGATTGGAGGCTTAGATAAGTAGGCTTTAAAATAACGTTTTATAGTTCTCAAAGAATAGTTGCTCTCTTTTGAAAGCTGTTCAATTGTTCTTCTACCAATTACCCATTTTTCAAACCAAATAAATCGATTGGAATCAGTAACAGATTTGTTTTTTGAAGTAAAGAATATACCACAATCTTTGCACTTATAACGCTGTTTATTATCTCGTTTACTCCATTTTATTGTTGATAAACTTCCACAAGCCCAACAACGCTTTTTTTTGATGTTTTCATCATACAAAAAAAGTTTATTGAAACCAGTTTCAATAAACTTTTAATTAGACCAATCATAGAAAGGGATACAAAAGATTTTACCAACCATTTTTGACTATTAAGCC